>JACDFR010000026.1 GCA_013815685.1 Ramlibacter sp. | reverse complement strand
GGCTGCCGCTGCCGAGGCAGCCAGGCCGGGCAGCGGCGCCGTGGCGGCACCCGGCGGCCACGCCACTTCGGCAGCGCTGCGCGGCTTGCCAATGGGCGCACCGGCCTGGCCCTTCTTGACCGCTTCAAGGTCCTCCTCGCTCGGGTACTGGCCCAGCAGCCAGTAGTCGAACACGCGGCGCGTGATCGGCGCCGCGGAAGCCGCGCCGAAGCCAGCGTTCTCGACGATGGCGGCAATGGCGATCTTCGGGTCGTCGGCGGGAGCGAAGGCGATGTACAGCGCGTGGTCGCGCTGGTGCTCTTCCATTTTGCCGGCGTTGTACTTTTCTTTCTGCCCGATGCTCACCGCCTGGGCCGTGCCGGTCTTGCCGCCGGACAGGTAGCCCGCGCCCGTGAAAACGCGCGCCGAGGTTCCCTGCTGCGTCACGCCCACCATGGCCTTGCGCACGATGGCCACATGCTCCGGCTTGTAGCCCAGGTTCTCCGGCGCTTGCGCCGGGATCGGCACGATCGCCCGGCTGACGGCGTCCTGCGTGGCGACAGCCAGTCGCGGCTTGTGCTTGACGCCGTTGTTGACCAGCGTCGCGGTCGCCTGCGCCAGTTGCAGCATGGTGAAGCTGTTGTAGCCCTGGCCGATGCCCAGCGAGATCGTTTCGCCGCCGAACCATTTCTTCTGCTCGGGGCGCTTGTAGTAGTTGCGCTTCCATTCGGTGCTGGGCAGGATGCCGCGCAGCTCGCCCTGGATGTCGATGCCGGTGTATTGCCCGAATCCCAGCGGCTTCATGAAATCGTGCATGGTGTCCACGCCCATGTCGTTGGCCAGCATGTAGTAGTAGACATTGCTCGACTTCACGATGCTGGTGTGCATGTCCACCGCGCCCAGGCCATGGTCGCCGTGGCTGCGGAACACGTGGCCTCCGTAGCTCCATGAGCCGCCGTCGTGGATCACCTGCGTCGCCGAGCGCTTGCCCGTCTGCAAGGCGCCCATCGCCATGAAAGGCTTGTAGGTGGAGCCCGGCGGGTAGGTCCCGCGCATCGCGCGATTGAGCAGCGGCCTGTCGATCGATTCGTTGAGCATCTGCCAGTTCTCGCTGTCGATGCCGTCGACGAACAGGTTGGGATCGAACGTGGGCTTGCTCACGAACGCCAGCACCTCGCCGGTCTTCGGGTCCAGCGCCACCAGCGCGCCGCGCCGCTCGCCGTACATGTCCTCGACCAGTTTTTGCAGCTTGATGTCGATGGCCAGCATGACGGTGTTGCCGGGTGTGGCGGGGCTGCTCGCGAGCCGCCTCACCGCGCGCCCGCCGGCGGAAGTTTCCACCTGTTCCACGCCGGTGATGCCGTGCAGCTCCTTCTCGTAGCTTTGCTCGATCCCCAGCTTGCCGATGTATTCGGTGCCGCGGTAGTTGCCCTGGTCCTGCTCGGGCCAGTCCTCGATCACCTTTTTCTCGGCCTGGTTGATCCGTCCGATGTAGCCGATCGCATGGCTGCCCAGGTCGCCCCAGGGATAGCTGCGGAACAGCCGGGCCTTGATGTCCACACCGGGAAACCGGAACCGCTGGGCCGTGAAGCGCGCGACTTCCTCGTCGGTGAGCTTGGTGCGGATCGGCAGCGACTCCAAATTCTTCGATTCTTCCAGCAGCTTTCGAAAGCGCCGCTTGTCGCGCGGCTGGATATCGATCACCTGCGCCAGCTCGTCGATGGTCTTGTCCAGGCCGCCGGTGATGCGCGCCGGCATGATCTCGAGCGTATAGGCCGAGAAATTGGTGGCCAGGACAATGCCGTTGCGATCGAGGATGAGGCCGCGGTTGGGCACCACCGGAACGATGGCGGTGCGATTGCTCTCCGCCTGTTCCTGCAGCTCGCTGTGGCGTACCACCTGCAGGTAGAACAGCCGGCTGGCCAGCAGCACGAAGGCCAGCACCACGACGATGCTGGCGATCAGGATCCGCATGCGAAACAGCGAGAGGTCCGCTTCGACGTTTCGCAGCTCTGTCATGTGTGCCCCCACGCTCCCCACTTCGTGTGGTTCGCTGCCCCCCGAGGGGGCTGGCCTTGCTTGGGGCGGCCCTGCGCTGCGGCCGTTCGCCTAGTGTTCATAACGGGCGATTCTCGTCCGGATCGGGGGCTCTGCGCTGCGGTGCCAGCAGGATGACGCTGACAACCGGCCAAAGCAGGCATTCGATCACGGGGGCGAGCAGCACGGAAAAGCCGGGAAAGATTCCTCCGGCCAGCATCCGGATCGCCAGCTCGATCGCGTGTGCCGCGGCGAACAGCGGCAACACCTGCACCGCCTGGGAAGGCACGCTGAACCACAAGAGCCGGCGATGGATGGTGATGGCGAAGTAGCTCAGGGTGGTATAGGCCAGTGCATGCTGGCCCAGCAGGGCCGCCTGGTGCACGTCCATGGCGATTCCGAAGAAGAAGGCCGACCCGATGCCCACGCGCAGCGGCTGGTGCACGCTCCAGAACACCAGCACCAGGGCCAGCAAGTCGGGCATCCAGGGCGTGCGGCCCAGCGGAAGCATGTTGACCACCAGGGCCAGCAGCAAGCTGCCCCAGATGAAGAGCGGATTGGCCGGCAGCAGGAGCTGCTGGCCCGGACGCATGATCATGGAAATAGCCCCCACGCTTGCAGCAAAGCTGCTGCGCTGCCCCCCGAGGGGGCCTTCGCGTCTAGGGGCGGCCCGTCGACGCTCATTTCCGCCCCCCTTTTTTTGCCGGCGCGGCCGGGTCTTCGGCGGCGGGCCGCGGCAGCGCCAGGGCCGTTACCGGGGCCAGGACCATCACGTGGCGGGCACCCTCCACCCGGGCTTCGGGCGAGCAGGCGATGCGGGCGAATCCCGCGTCGGCACGGCGTTCGACCTTCTGCACCTTGGCCACGGGCAGGCCGGGCGGGTAGACGCCGTCCACCCCGCTGGTGGTGAGCAGGTCGCCGGTCTGGACATCCGCGTTGGCGGCCATGAAGCGCAGTTCCAGCGAACCGCTGTGGGCCGCCGGGTCGCCGTAGGCGACGCTGCGCGCGCCGGTGCGGGTATTCAGGACGGGAATGGCCTGCTCGCGGTCGATCACCAGCGTCACCTCGCTCATCAGCGGGTAGACGCGGGTGACCTGGCCCAGCACACCGGACTCGTCGATGACCGGCGAGCCGGCCGCCACACCCTGCGCCACGCCCTTGTCGATGATGATCTTGCGCGAATAAGGGTCGGCCGCGTCATACAGCACCTCGGCCGCCACGCCGGAGGTGAAAATGCGGGCGCGAAGGTCCAGCAGCTTGCGCAGCCGCTCGTTCTCGAGGGCCAGTTGCTCGACCTGGTTGGCGCGCTCGGATTGCAGGACCAGCTTGCGGCGGGCCGCTTCCTCCGACGCCTGCGCACCGCGCAGCGATTCGAAATAGCCGGCGCCATAGCGGGCCGCCAGCACCGGGCGCATGGCCACCCACTGGATCGGGTAGAGCACGGTGGCGACGACGGCGCGCAGCGGCCTGGCGATGTGAAAGCGCGTGTCGGCCACCATGAGGAACAGCGCGACAGCGCTGAACACCATGAGCTTGGAGAGGGCGGAGGGGCCCTGCTTGAAGAAGGGCGGGGGAGTTCTGTCCAGCGTACCGAGTGGCATCGCTGTCTTTCGGCAAAAGGTGAGGGCCTGGCCGCTATTCGCTGGTGAAGATCGAGCCCAGGCGCTCCATCCGCTCCAGCGCGATGCCGCAGCCGCGCACGACGCAGGTCAGCGGGTCTTCGGCGACCAGCACGGGCAGGCCGGTTTCCTCGGCGAGCAGCCGGTCCAGGTCGCGCAGCAACGCGCCGCCGCCGGTGAGCATCATCCCGCGCTCCGCGATGTCGGCGCCCAGTTCGGGCGGCGTCTGCTCCAGGGCGTTCTTGACCGCCGAGACGATGTTGTTCAGCGGGTCGGTCAGCGCTTCCAGGATTTCGTTGGAAGAGATGGTGAAGGAACGAGGCACGCCTTCGGAGAGGTTGCGGCCCTTGACTTCCATCTCCTTGACTTCGCTGCCGGGAAACGCCGAGCCGATGCTCTTCTTGATGGCTTCGGCCGTCGGCTCGCCGATCAGCATGCCGTAGTTGCGGCGGATGTAGCTGATGATGGCTTCGTCGAACTTGTCGCCGCCCACGCGCACGCTGCCTTTGTAGACCATGCCCCCCAGCGAGATCACGCCCACTTCGGTGGTGCCGCCGCCGATGTCCACCACCATGGAGCCGGATGCCTCGGACACGGGCAGGCCGGCACCGATGGCCGCGGCCATCGGCTCCTCGATCAGGTACACCTCGCTGGCGCCGGCGCCGAGCGCCGATTCGCGGATGGCGCGGCGCTCCACCTGGGTGGAACCGCAGGGCACGCAGATGATGATGCGGGGGCTGGGCCTCATCATCGAGCGTGGATGGACCATCTTGATGAACTGCTTGAGCATCTGCTCGGTGACGGTGAAGTCGGCGATCACGCCGTCCTTCATGGGGCGGATGGCTTCGATGTTGCCGGGCACCTTGCCCAGCATGGCCTTGGCTTCGTGGCCCACGGCCTGAATGGTCTTCTTGCCCTGGGGGCCGCCCTCGTGGCGGATGGCCACGACCGAAGGTTCGTCCAGCACGATGCCCTTGTCCCGCACGAAGATCAGGGTGTTGGCGGTGCCCAGGTCAATTGCCAGGTCGGTCGAAAAGTACCGACGGAAAGATCCGAACATCAGGAAGTCCTCTCGCAGGCAGGGCAGGCACACCCCGCTGCCATCGCCGTGTCAATCATGTTTGTTGGTTGGAAAGCCGCTCTTTGATGCCGATACCGCGCCGCGCAGAGTGTCACACCAAAGGCGGGATAATACCCGATCCCCTGTGAGTAACTGATCCGTAAACGGCCGAAATTTCGGTTTTACAGCTGTTTCCGCCACGCTTTTTTTCTTATGCCCCTGACTTCCCAAGACATCGCCCGCATCGCCCACCTGGCTCGACTGGAGCTAGGCAATGCCGATAGCGAGCGCATGCTGACCCAGATCAACGGCTTCTTCGGCCTGGTCGAAAAAATGAGGGCCGTGGACACCACCGGCATCCTGCCGCTCGCGCATCCGGCGGACGTCGTCCAGGAGGTGCCTTTGCGCCTGCGTGAAGACGTGGCCGGCGAGCCGAACCGGCGGGACGAGAACCAGCGCAGCGCCCCGGCCGTCGAACGCGGGCTGTTCCTGGTGCCCAGGGTGATTGAATGAGCCGGCTGCACGAAATGACGGTGGCGCAGCTTGCGCAAAGCCTGCGCGCGAAGGACGTGTCGGCCGTCGAGGTGGCCAGGCATTTCCTGGCTCGCGCCCGGGCGCACGAAAGCCTGGGCGCCTACCTGGCCAGCGATGAAGATGTGACGCTGGCCCAGGCGGGCGAGGCCGACCGGCGCATCGCCCAAGGCGACGCGGCGCCGTTGCTGGGCGTGCCCATCGCGCACAAGGACATCTTCGTGACGCGGGACTTTCCCACCACCGCGGGATCCAAGATGCTGCAAGGCTACCGATCGCCGTTCGATGCCACCGTGGTCACCCGCCTGGCCGATGCCGGCGCGGTGTCGCTCGGCAAGCTGAACTGCGATGAATTCGCGATGGGCTCGTCCAACGAGAATTCGGCGTTCCAGCCGGCACGCAACCCCTGGGATCGCTCGCGCATCCCGGGAGGCTCTTCCGGTGGCAGCGCTGTGGCCGTTGCTGCGCGCCTGGCGCCCGCGGCCACCGGCACCGACACAGGCGGGTCGATCCGGCAGCCCGCCTCGTTTTGCGGCATCACGGGCATCAAGCCCACCTATGGCCGCGCCTCGCGCTACGGCATGGTGGCCTTTGCCTCCAGCCTGGACCAGGCCGGCCCGATGGCCCGCAGCGCCGAGGATTGCGCCTTGCTGCTGTCCGCCGTGTGCGGGCCCGATCCCGACCGCGATTCGACATCGCTGGATGTGCCGGGCGAGGATTTCGCGCGTTCGCTGGGCGATCCGATCGAGGGCCTGCGCATCGGCGTGCCCAGGGAGTTTTTCGGCGAAGGCCTGGCGCCCGACGTGCGCACCGCCATCGAAGCCGCACTGGCGGCGTACCAGAAGCTGGGCGCCAAGCTGGTCGACATCTCGCTGCCTCGTACCGAGTTGTCCATCCCGGTCTACTACATCATCGCGCCGGCCGAAGCCTCGTCCAACCTGTCGCGCTTCGACGGCGTGAAGTTCGGGCACCGGGCCGGCCGGTATGCCGACCTGCTGGACATGTACAAGAAGACCCGCGCCGAGGGCTTCGGCGACGAGGTCAAGCGCCGCATCATGATCGGCACCTACGTGCTCTCGCACGGCTACTACGATGCCTACTACCTGCAGGCGCAGAAGATCCGGCGCATGATCGCCGACGACTTCCAGCAGGCATTCGGGCAATGCGACCTGATTGCCGGGCCCGTCGCGCCGACGGTGGCCTGGAAGCTGGGCGAACACGGCAACGACCCGCTGGCCGATTACCTGGCGGACATCTTCACGTTGCCGGCGTCGCTGGCGGGCTTGCCGGGCATGAGCGTCCCCTGCGGCTTCGGCGCGGGTGGCATGCCGGTCGGCCTGCAATTGATCGGTGACTACTGCAAGGAAGCGCAGATGCTCAACGCGGCGCACCGCTTCCAGCAGGCCACCGACTTCCACCTTCGCTCGCCAGAAGGCTTTTGAAATGACGTCTCAACTCATTCAAGGCTGGGAAGTCGTGATTGGCTTCGAAACCCATACCCAGCTCTCCACACAATCGAAAATCTTCAGCCGCGCGCCAACGGCCTTCGGCGCGGAGCCCAACACGCAGGCCAGCCCCGTGGACCTGGCGCTGCCCGGCACCCTGCCGGTCATGAACAAGGGTGCGGTGCAGCGGGCCATCGAGTTCGGCCTGGCGGTGAACGCCCGCATCGCCCCGCGCAGCATCTTTGCGCGCAAGAACTATTTCTACCCCGACCTGCCCAAGGGCTACCAGATCAGCCAGTACGAAATACCGGTGGTACAGGGCGGCGTCGTGGAGTTCTACCTCGGCGACGAGAAGAAGTCCGTCCGTCTGGTGCGCGCGCACCTGGAGGAAGACGCGGGCAAGTCGCTGCACGAAGACTTCGTGGGCCAGTCCGGCATCGACCTGAACCGCGCCGGCACCCCGCTGCTGGAGATCGTGACCGAGCCCGACATGCGCTCTTCGGCCGAAGCCGTGGCCTATGCCAGGGAACTGCACAAGATCGTCACCTGGATCGGCATCTGCGACGGCAACATGCAGGAAGGCAGCTTCCGCTGCGACGCCAACGTCTCGGTGCGCAAGCCCGGGGGGCCGCTGGGCACGCGCCGCGAGATCAAGAACCTGAACAGCTTCAAGTTCATGCAGCAGGCCATGGACTACGAGATCCGCTGGCAGATCGACGAGATCGAGGACGGCCGTGCCATCCAGCAGGCTACAGTGCTGTTCGATCCCGGCACCGGCGAAACCCGCGCGATGCGCACCAAGGAAGACGCGGCCGACTACCGCTATTTTCCCGACCCCGACCTGCCGCCGCTGGTCATCGCGCCCCAATGGGTGGAGCAGGTGCGCTCGGATATGGCGGAGCTGCCCCGGGTGATGGCCGCGCGCTTCGTCCAGGACTACGGGCTGCCGGAGTACGACGCCACCACGCTGACCCAGAGCAAGGCGATGGCCGCCTACTTCGAGGCTGCGGCCCGGGCCAGCGGCCGGCCCAAGCTCGCCAGCAACTGGATCATGGGCGAGCTGTCCCGGCGCATCAATGCCGGCGAAATCGCCATCGAGAACGCGGCGGTCGGCCCGGCCAAGCTGGGGGCGCTCCTGCAGCGCGTCTCGGACGGCACGATTTCCAACAACGCGGCCAGGCAGGTATTCGACGCGCTGTGGGGCGGCGAGGGCACCGAGGTCGATGCGGTCATCGAGGCCCTGGGCCTGCGGCAAATGAGCGACGCCGGCGCCCTGGAAAAGATCATCGACGAGGTGCTCGCCGCCAATGCGGACAATGTCGCGCAGTTCAAGGCCGGTAAGGAAAAGGCCTTCAACGCCCTGGTGGGGCAGGCCATGAAGGCCAGCAAGGGGAAGGCCAATCCGGCCCAGGTGAACGAGGTCCTGCGGCGCAAGCTGGCCGCGGCCTGACGAAACCCGGCTAACGCTTCTGCGCCGCGGGCACCACGCCCGCGCCGGGGCTGCCCTGTTCGGCCCATAGCTGCCTGAGCCGGCCCAGCTCTTCGTCGAAACGGGCGGCGATCCGGCCCTTGTCTTCCTCGTGCCCCGTAACGAATCGCTGCTGCGCCTGAATGTTCTGGGTGTTTTCCTCGATCTGGCGTTTCAGCCTGGCCGGCGCCCTGGACGGATCGTTCTTGAAGAACTCCAGCTCCACATCGAGCCGCTTGCGCTCGGCCGCCAGTTCGGCATTGCGCTTGTGCGCGGCGGCCAGCACTTCATCCGCCTGCGCCGTCGCCGCCGCACGCTCCTTGTCGTGCGCCGCCTTGTCGGGATACCGTGCGAGCAGCGCCCGGTCGCGCTTTTTTTCCTCGGCCAGCCGCAGTTGCTCTTGTCCGGCCTTGCGCGCCTTTTCGTCTTCGGCCGCGCGTTCCTGGGCCGTCAGCTGCGGACCGATCTTGCGCTTGACGAGTCCGCCGGGGCTGAGCTCGGTCTGCTCACGGTCCATGCAGTCGGCGATGGGCCGATCGGCCGTGAGCCGGCGTCCCCTGGAATCAACGCAGGTGTAGATGCCTTGCCCCCAGGCCTGCGCGAGCACGCCTGCGGACAACAGACCCCCAACGACGGCACGCTCCACCCAGCCTGACACGATTCATCCCTTATTCGACGCCGTAGCGCTGCCGATAGGCAAATACTTGCTCGTGGTAGCCGGCAAAACCAGCGCCACTGTACTCTTGCAGATACTGGAGCAAATCGGCCAGCCGCGCAATCGCGCAAACCTGCAGTCCCAGGCTACCCTGGACATACTGCACGGCGCTGTGCTTCACGTCCACGCCGTCCTCCGTCGCCATCTCCTGCCGGTCCAGGGCAATCGCCACCGCATGCGGCGTGGCGCCCGCGGCCTGGATGATGGCGATCGACTCGCGCGCGGCCGTGCCGGCGGACATGACGTCGTCCACGATCAGCACCTTCCCCTTGACGGGAGCGCCGACCAGCATGCCGCCCTCGCCGTGGTCCTTGGCCTCCTTGCGGTTGTAGGCGTAGGGCACGTTGCGGCCCAGGCGCGCCAGTTCGATCGCGACCGCGGCGGCCAGGGGAATCCCCTTGTAGGCCGGGCCGAAAATCATGTCGAACGAGACGCCCGAGGACACGATGCGCTGTGCATAGAATTGCGCCAGCCGTCCGAGCTTGGCGCCATCGTCGAACAGGCCGGCATTGAAAAAATAAGGGGAAAGGCGGCCCGCCTTGGTCTTGAACCGGCCAAAGCGCAGCACGCCGGCATCCACAGAAAATTGCACGAAATCCAGCGCCAGCTGATCGTGCCCGCTACCTGCCACCATGGGAAATTCCTTGTTCAAACTGACCAGCCTCAACCTGAACGGCATCCGTTCCGCCGCCAGCAAGGGCGTGGAAGCCTGGGTCGCCAAGACCCGGCCCGATTGTATTTGCCTGCAGGAGGTCAAGGCCCAGGCGGGCGATGTGCAGGGCCGGTTCGAGGAGATGGCGGGCCTCAAGGGATATTTCCACTTCGCCGCGAAGAAAGGGTATTCGGGCGTGGCCGTCTACGCCCGGCACGCGCCCAGCGACGTCATCGTGGGCTATGGTTCTGCCGAGTTCGACGCCGAAGGACGCTACGCGGAACTGCGCTTCGACACCCCGGCGCGCAAGCTGTCGATCATCAGCTGCTATTTTCCGAGCGGCTCTTCGGGCGAAGAGCGGCAGCAGGCCAAGTTCCGTTTCCTGGACGAGTTCGATCCCTACCTGGCGCGCCTGAAGACGCAGCGCGAGTTCATCCTCTGCGGCGACGTCAACATCGCGCACCGGGAGCAGGACCTGAAGAACTGGCGCAGCAACAAGAAGAACAGCGGCTTCCTGCCCGAGGAGCGGGCCTGGATGACAAAGCTGCTGGATGAAACCGGGCTGGTGGACGTGTACCGCCGGCTCAAGCCGGACACCACCGACGCGTGCTACACATGGTGGAGCAACCGGGGCCAGGCCTATATGAACAACGTGGGCTGGCGGCTCGACTACCACCTGGCGACGCCGGCGCTGGCGAAGCTGGCGCGCAGCGAAGCGATCTACAAGACCGAAAAGTTTTCGGACCACGCACCGATCACGGTGGAATACGAGATGGCGCTCTAGCTGTGTTCTGTCCCGTTAATTCGCCGCCGGCGTGAGCGGGTGATTTTTGCGCCACCGCGGTTGGCACGGCCGGCGGCCGGGGTGGGTCGTTCTCCGGGCACGCTCGCGGTCGAGCGGGTCGGCTCGCCCACGTCACTGCGTCAACGCCGTGATGGGCGAGCCGGCTGTACGCCAACCGCGAATGGCCCTGCGCCCGACCCACCCCGACCACCGGCCTTGAACGGATAGGTTGGCGCGCCACGGGCTTCGATCCGGACGGACGGGGGAGAAAGAGGATTTTTGCCCGAGCGCGGCAGCCTCCCCTGGAGGCCGGTGGTCGGGGTGGCTGGGCGCAGGTCCATTCGCGGTCGCCCGCACCAGCTGCGTTTCAACCATGCCGTTGACGCAGCAGCGCCCGAGTGCCGACCCAGGCGCCCGCGAGCGTGACCGGAGAACAGCCACCCCGGCCGCCGGCCGTGCCCAGGCAGCCGCCTGAAATGCCTCCCCTGCACCACCATCGGGCATCGGCGAACTAACGGGACAGGACAGTGGCTGTCATCCCGTCACTGCTTGCGCAGTACGAACTGGAACTCCCGCGAGTCGCCTTCGGCCTTCCAGCTGCCGCGAATCTCCCGGCCGCAGGAGCCTTCGACGACATCGCCGATCCAGGTGGCGGCGATGTTGATGCCGTTGGTGGATTCTTCCAGGCTGAACTCGCCGTCTTCCACATCGCCGGTCAGCTGGCCCCGCTCGCCGCCGCGGTTGATGGCGCCGCTCACGCTCAGCGCGTACTCCGGGTGCTTCTCCAGCAGCAGCGTCGCGCCGGGCGCCCGGCCCCCGAAGTCGGCGCGCCAGAAACCCAGCAGATGCGCCTGGGTCACTTCCATGGCCCTTGGGCAGCCCGTGGGCTCGCCTGCCGGGGGCGTGCCCTGCGCGCCGGCCGACGCCGCCGCCAGCATCGCGCACAGCAGCGCCACGGCGCTGTTTCGCTTCATGGCGCGCCCGCAGCCGCAGCAGCGGCGGCGCTGTCGATGGCCTTCTTGGCGAATTCCGCCCGCAAGGCCTTGAGCTTTTCGCGCGGGTCTTCCTTGGTGGTCGCCGTCTCCAGCGCCATCTCGGCGATGAAGCGGCTGGGCTGCGCGGCGATCATCTCGCGGCCCTTCTTGCGTTTCTTGGTCCAGCTCACCGCCAGCGAGCGCTGGGCGCGGGTGATGCCCACGTACATCAGCCGGCGCTCCTCCTGCAGGCGCTGCACCAGTCCTTCGGACATGGGCCCGTCGGCGCGGCCGGTGGGGTTGTCTTCGTCGCCCAGTTTGAATGGCAGCAGGCCCTCGGTCACGCCCACCAGCATCACGTGCGGCCACTCCAGGCCCTTGGCCGCGTGCAGCGTGGAGAGCGTCACCACGTTCTGGTCCTGCTCGCGCTCGCTGATGGTGGACAGCAGGGCGATGGTCTGCGCCACTTCCAGCAGGCTTTTCTTTTCAGTGGCCAAGCTCACGCCGGCAGAAATGGCCCCCACGCTGCGCTGCGCTGCGCTGCCCCCCGAGGGGGCGTTCGCGGCTTGGAGCGGTCCAGCGCCGCGAGAAATGGCCCCCACGCTGCGCTGCGCTGCGCTGCCCCCCGAGGGGGCGTTCGCGGCTTGGAGCGGTCCAGCGCCGCGAGAAATGGCCCCCACGCTACGCTGCGCTGCGCTGCCCCCCGAGGGGGCGTTCGCGGCTTGGAGCGGTCCAGCGCCGCTCAGGTCATCGATCTCGCCCCCGGCGCGCTGGCTCATCCAGTCGCAGAAATCCAGCACGTTGGTCCAGCGGCTGGCCGCGAGCTTCTCGCTGTCCTCGCCGTCGTACAAGTGTTTCTCGTAGTCGATGTCCTTGAGCCATTCGAGCATGAACGCCTTCGCATCCTCCGCGCCGATCGTGTGGCGGGCGCGGAACTCCAGGTCGTTCACATAGCGGCCGAACTCGTGCAGGCTGTCCACGGCCTTGGCGGGCAGGACGGAGCCGAGCGACGAGGAAAACAGCGCCTCGAACAGGCTCAGCTTGTACCTGCTGGCGAAAGCGCCCAGGTTCTGCAAGGTGGTGTGGCCGATCCCGCGTTTGGGCGTGGTCACCGCGCGCAGGAACGCCGGGTCGTCGTCGTTGTTGATCCAGAGGCGAAACCAGGCGCACAGGTCCTTGATCTCGGCCCGGTCGAAGAAGCTCTGGCCGCCCGATACCTTATACGGTATCTGCGCCTTGCGCAGCGCTTTCTCGAAGATCCGGGCCTGGTGGTTGGCGCGGTACAGCACGGCGAATTCTTTCCATTCCTGGGCCAATCCGTTCGCCCGGGTGGACTGGATGCGCGCGACTGTCCGCTCGGCCTCGTGCTCTTCGTTGTCGGCGTCGACGATACGCACCGGCTCGCCTTCCCCAAGCTGCGAGAACAGGGTCTTGGGATACAGCTTGGGGTTGGGCCCGATCACGTTGTTGGCCGCGCGCAGGATGGCGCTGGTGGAGCGGTAGTTCTGTTCCAGCTTCACCACCTTCAGCTGCGGAAAATCCAGCGGCAGGCGCTTCAGGTTGTCCAGCGTCGCGCCGCGCCAGCCATAGATCGACTGGTCGTCGTCGCCCACGGCCGTGAGGCGCCCGCGCTCGCCCACCAGGAGCTTCAGCACCTCGTATTGCGTGGCGTTGGTGTCCTGGTACTCGTCCACCAGCACGTGGCCCAGCTGCGCCTGCCACTTCTCGCGCACCTCGGGGTGCTGCAGCAGCAGCTTGAGCGGCAGGCCGATCAGGTCGTCGAAGTCCACGCTCTGGTAGGCCGACAGGCGCTCCTCGTAGCGCGCCATGATTCGGGCCGTGACCTTCTCGTTGTCGTCCCTGGCCTGGGCTTCGGCCTGGGCCGCGGTCAGGCCCATGTTCTTCCACAGGCTGATGGCCCACTGCCACTGGCGCGCCGTCGCCATGTCGGTGCTGCCGCCGGCGTCCTTCAGGATGCTGGTCACGTCGTCGCTGTCCAGGATCGAGAACTGGGGCTTGAGGCCCAGCGCCGCGCCGTCCTGGCGCAGCATGCGCACACCCAGCGCATGAAAAGTGCAGACCAGCACATCTTTCGCCTGCCGGCCGATCAGGCTCCTGGCGCGTTCGCGCATCTCGGCGGCGGCCTTGTTGGTGAAGGTGATGGCGGCGATGCGCCTGGCGTCCAGGCCCGCCTGTATCAGCCGCGCGATCTTGTGGGTGATGACGCGCGTCTTGCCCGAGCCGGCGCCGGCCAGCACCAGGCACGGCCCGTGCATGTAGTTCACGGCTTCTTGCTGTGCGGGATTGAGGCCGGCGGACATCGGTGAAGGGAGGCTGGGCTGTACTGCGGGGGAAGCGGGGGATCATACCGGCGCGGGCAGTCAGGCCCCTGACATGCTGTCCCTGCCGGTTGCGCGGAAAATACGCCGGTGCTTGACATCCTCCTCATCACGTTTCCGTTCTTCGCGCTGGTGCTGTGCGGCTATGTCGCCGCGCGGCGGCGGATGCTGCCGCTGGAGGCGATCGGCGGGCTCAACAGCTTCGTGCTGTACTTCGCGCTGCCGTGCATGCTGTACCGGTTCGGGTCGAGCACGCCCATCGCCCAGCTGCTGGACGCCGCCGCCGCTTCGGTCTATCTGCTGTGCGCCCTGGCCACCGTGATTTTCGTGGTCTACTCCAGCCGCAACTCGCGCATCGGGTGGAACGATGCGTCGTTCGGCGCCCTGGTCGCCGCGTTCCCGAACACCGGGTTCATGGGCGTGCCGCTGCTGGTAGCCCTGCTGGGCGCGCAGGCCGCGGGTCCGGCCATTCTCACTATCCTGGTCGACCTGCTGATCACCAGCTCGCTGTGCATCGCGCTGTCGCGGCTGGATGGCGCGGATGAACATGGTGCGCGCAAGGCGGCGAACAACGCGCTGAAGGGCGTCGCCATCAATCCGATGCCCTGGGCCATCGTGCTGGGCGGAGCCTCCTCGGCCTTGCAGTGGGAGCCGATCAAACCGGTGGGGCAGACCATCGGCCTGCTGGCGGATTCAGCCTCGCCGGTGGCGCTGTTCACGATCGGCGCCGTACTGGCGCGCTCGCAGTATATCGCCGCGCTGGAGGAGCACGACCCGATGCCGTGGCGCGACTTCGTGCCGGTGGCGCTGGTCAAGCTGCTGGTCCACCCGGCGCTGGTGTGGGGCGCGGGCAGCGCCGCGATCGCGCTGGGGCTGCCACTGAGCCGATTCGCGTTGACGGTGATGGTGCTGGTGGCGGCGCTGCCGTCGGCGAGCAATGTGGCCTTGCTGGCCGAGCGGTTCGGCGCGGATACGGGGCGCATCGCGCGGATCATCCTGCTGACGACCGCAGCGGCGTTCCTGACTTTCTCGGCGGCAGTGGCGCTGCTGCACTGAGCAGCGGATGAACAGGTCCGAAAACGGCCAGACGCGGGCCAGGCCCCGGGCGACCATGGCACTTCAACTCTTACTGGAGCTGCCATGGATACGCCCGACACCCAACAGATCGTCAAGAACGCGTGGAAGGCCTTCGCCTCGCGAGATCCCGAGCAGATTGCCGCTGCCTTCACCGAAGATGCCGTATGGATTGCGCCCCCCGGCAACGCCACAGCCAAGGCGCTGGGCCACACCGGGCATTTGCTGGACCGCAAGACCATCGCCCACTTCATGGCCCACGAGTTCCAGACCCTGTTTGTCAGCAATGTGGAATTGACCTTCACCGGCCTGGTCGCCGAAGGATCGACGGCGGTGCTGGAACACCGGTTGCAGGCCACGCTTGCGAATGGCAGGCACTACGACAACGACTATTGCTTCGTCATCGAGACCCGGGACGGCCGCATCCACCGGATGCGCGAATACATGGACACGCAACGTGGCTTCCGGTGCATCTTCGGAGAACTCAGTCCAGCCGCTTGAGGATCGCGAGCGACCCATTCTTGAAATCCGCGACGCTCAGGGTCGGCTTGAGGCTTTCGCAGGTGACGGGAACGTACTGGATCGGCGGCTGCCCGAAGCGCTCGTAAAGCCGGCGGTGGCAACCCTCACGCGTGGCGACCAGGTACACCGGGCGGCGCTTGAGTTCCTCGTCGGACACCGACACGCCGATCGAAAAGGGAATCCGCGAGTTGTGGCTGAAGTCGTTGCGGAAGTCGGCATGGTTGCCCAGGAATGCGCCGTAGTCGCGCCAGCGGATGAAGCGGTAACGCGCCGCGCCGACATGGGTGAGCTTGGCGCCGTCGGCCACGTAGGCGGCGATGCCGAACAGTTGCGGGTCCTTGTTCTTGGAACTCACCTGCACAGTGGCCGTGAGGTACTTTCTGCCCTTCTCGGCGTCGAGGAAGCGCCATCCGTCCCCGTGCATGTCGAAAGTCCAGCGCCTGACAACGCCCGTCGCCGTGAGCCCCATCGTCATGTCGCCGTGGCCGAAGGAGGGCCTGACCTGCAGGGCCTTGAAGCCCAGTGCCGCAAACCGCCGGGTCTCGTCCTGGCTGGCGCGTTGGCGCGCCAGCAGGGCGTCCACGCGCTTGCCCGCCGATGCAGCCTCGGCGCTGAGCGGATACCGGTCGGTCAGGCGTTTCAGGGCCGCCTTGGCCTTGTCGGCGTCCTCGGCCCGCACCGCGAATTCCACCTCCGCGGCAAGCGCTGCGGGAGACAGGCGCAACTGCTCGTTTTCCGCGCGCAGCCGCGTCACTTCGGCGCGCAGGGCTTCGCCATCGCTGGCGTAGTCGGTGGCTGCGGCCGGGACGCCGGCGGCCGCGACCAGGATGAGCAAGAAGCGCACGCAGTGGCGCCGCAGGCCGTGGGAAGGGCCTTTGCGGGGAGATGTGTCACATGTCACGACCTTCATCCTTTCGCGCCGAAAATGTTCCTTGTGCATCAGGATGTTGCTTCAGCCCGTGAATTCCGTCCTGTCGGACAAAAGCGATGCCCGGCGTCAGCTGGTGCCGCCGGGCTAGGCCTTTCGAGGAGTGTCGAGGCCGCGAATCACGGCGGGGCGAGCGGCAAAAGCATCGAGAGCCCGCTTGACGTGGGCGAAGTCCGCGAAGCCCACGAGGTCGCCCGCGCCATAGAAGCCAACCAGGTTGCGCACCCACGGAAAGGTATTGATGTCGGCGATGGTGTCGTTGCCGCCCATGGTCCAGGGCCCTGCGGGGTCGAGGATGGCGGGGATCTTGTTATTGGGATTGAGCGAGAGGAATTCAGCATGCGCCAATCTGGCAGGTCGGATCGGGTATCGTCGCGCGCATGCAGCAAGCGATCATCTCCATCTCGGGCCTGTCCAAGACCTACGCATCCGGCTTCAAGGCCCTGGGCGGTATCGACCTGGAGATCCGCCGCGGCGAGATATTCGCGCTGCTTGGCCCCAACGGCGCCGGCAAGACCACGCTGATCAGCATCATCTGCGGCATCGTCAATGCATCGACGGGCCGCGTTACCGTGGACGGGCACGACATCGCGTCCGACTACCGCGCGGCCCGCTCGCTGATCGGGCTGGTGCCGCAGGAGATCGCCACCGATTCCTTTGAGACGGTGTGGAACGCCGTGTCGTTCAGCCGCGGCCTGTTCGGAAAGCCGGCGAACCCCGCCCACATCGAGCAGGTGCTGCGCGACCTGTCGCTGTGGGACAAGAAAGACAGCAAGATCATGACCTTGTCGGGGGGGATGAAGCGCCGCCTGATGATCGCCAAGGCCTTGTCGCACGAGCCGCAGGTACTGTTCCTGGACGAGCCCACCGCCGGCGTCGACGTGCAGCTGCGCCAGGGCATGTGGGAACTGGTGCGGTCGCTGCGCGACACCGGCGTCACCATCATCCTCACCACCCATTACATCGATGAGGCCGAGGTGATGGCCGATCGCATCGGCGTCATCAGCAAAGGCCGGATCATCCTTGTCGAAGACAAGGTCGAGCTGATGCGAAAGCTGGGCAAAAAGCAGCTGACGCTGCAGCTGCAGCAGCCGCTGCGGGCCATCCCGCCCACGCTGTCGGCGCTGCCGCTGGAGCTCGCGGACAGCGGGGGCGAGTTGACTTACACCTACGACGCCCGCAGCGAGCATTCCGGCATCGCCGGGCTGCTGGAAGAGCTGGACCGCGCGGGCATTGCCTTCAAGGACCTGCAGACCCGCCAGAGTTCTCTGGAGGATATTTTCGTGAGCCTCGTGAAAGAAAAACAATGAATCTGCAAGCTGTCCGCGCGATCTACCGGTTCGAGATGGCGCGCACCTGGCGCACGCTGCTGCAAAGCATCGTCTCCCCCGTTGTGTCCACCTCGCTCTACTTCGTGGTGTTCGGCGCCGCCATCGGCTCGCGCATCCCGGAGGCGGGAGGCGTGAGCTATGGCGCCTTCATCGTGCCGGGGCTGGTGATGCTCTCCATACTGACGCAAAGCGTGTCCAACGCGTCGTTCGGCATCTATTTTCCGAAGTTCACCGGCACCATCTACGAGTTGCTCTCGGCGCCGGTTTCCACGCTCGATATCGTGGTGAGTTACGTCGGCGCGGCGGCCACCAAGTCGGTCATCCTGGGCCTGATCATCCTCGCCACGGCGGCGCTGTTCGTGCCGCTGCGCATCCAGCACCCGGTCTGGATGCTTACCTTCCTGCTGCTCACCGCGATCACCTTCAGCCTGCTGGGCTTCATCATCGGCATCTGGGCCGACGGGTTCGAGAAGCTGCAGTTCGTCCCCACCCTGATCATCACGCCGCTGGCCTTTCTGGGCGGCAGCTTCTATTCGATCGACATGCTGCCGCCGCTGTGGCAGAAGGTGACCTTGTTCAATCCGGTGGTCTACCTGATCAGCGGCTTCCGCTGGAGCTTCTATGGCACGGCCGACGTCGGCGTCGGCATCAGCCTGGCGATGACCGTGCTCTTCATGGCGATCTGCCTGGCCATCGTGGCCTGGATTTTCAAGACCGGGTACCGGTTGAAGAGCTAGGCGACGGCCGCCCCGCGTGGCGTAAGACGTCGGCCGGGACGAGGCGCTCCATCGTCCGACAACCCTGCGGTCGCCAAGCCGTCAGCATCGGTCCAGGCAAAGTTGCCCTTCTCGTCAAGGAAATTTCATGAGCATCCTCGGAAAAATATTCGGCCGCATCTTCCCCCAGGCCCAGGCCGCCCAGCCGCCCGCGGCGCAAGCCGCTCCCGCGGGCACCGCTGCGACATCGCAGCCCGCGGGTGCGGGCGCAGTTCCAGGCGCGCCGGCCCAGCAGGGCACCGTTGGCGCTGCGCAGGCCGCACCCGCGGCGGCTGCCGCCATGGAGCGCGTGGACGTCGAGAAGCTGCTGGACGGCATGGCTTCGCAGAACTCGCAAAAGCTGAACTGGCGCACCTCCATCGTCGACCTGATGAAATTGCTCGGTCTCGACAGCAGCCTGCAGGAGCGCAAGGAACTGGCGGACGAGTTGAAGTACAGCGGCGACAAGAACGACTCCGCGACCATGAACATCTGGCTGCACAAGCAGGTGATGAGGAAGCTGGAAGAAAACGGCGGCAAGGTGCCGGCCGATCTGAAGGACTAGGCGGTCCGCCCGCTTGCCTCCCATGTTGGTCGACGCTCGACGCTCGCCGCAACGAACTGATCAGCCGGCGGCAGGCACTGCAAGTGCGGGCCAGCCAGTACCAGGCCACCGTAGGGCTGAGTCGCACTTTGGGTGGGGAATTGCAATTCCACACCAGCGTGCGGGCGCTGGCTGGCGGACAATAAACAGCGGTGTGCGGCTTCGCGAGCTCGCCTGCCACACACCGCTGTTCTTGCCGTGCTGTTGACGTGTACACAGTCGCTGTGCACGCGTCGGTCAATACGTCCGGATTGTCCCATCGGATAGGGTTTGTGGAGAGAAGCCATGCAGGTGTACGGCAGGGGCGGCGGCAGCGACGGCGTGAGCCACTACGAGATGGGGCCGGGTTTCATTCGCCTGCGCTTTCGCCATGACGCTCGGGTGTTCGTCTATACCGCCAAGCGCCCCGGCCTCGCGAAGGTTCTGATGATGCAGCATCTTGCGCTGGAAGGCGAAGGCTTGACCAGCTTCGTGCACCGGCATTGCGCCGGCGATTACGACTGCTGGTTCAACTTGCCCCGCATGGCATCGCACGCACAGCGCGTGGCCGGCTGGCGATGAGTTGCCTGCATGGCGGCGATCCACTCGCCGGTCGCTGTGATCGCGCAAAGCCTACTCGCGTTTTTATCCAAAGCACGAGGAAAGATTCCATGAACAGACTCCAAGGCAAGCGCGCGCTCATCACCGGCGGTACCAGCGGCATCGGGCTGGCCACGGCCCGCCGGCTCCTGGCCGAAGGCGCGCGGGCCGCGGTGACCGGCCTGAATGCCGACACCCTGGCCCAGGCCCGGCATGAGCTGGGCGCCGAAGTCATCTTCACGAAGGTCGACGCCGGCAACGTACAGGACCAGAAGCGGCTGGCCCATACCCTGGCCGAAGTCTTCGGCCGGCTCGATGTCGCTTTCATCCATGCCGGCATCGGCGTCTTCAAGCCGCTGGACCAATGGGACGAGGAGCTCCGACCGGTCCATCGACTCGCTGGTGGGCCAGGTGCCGGTCCGTCGGTTCGGTACCCCCGAGGAGATCGCCGGCGCGGCGGTGTACCTCGCTTCGGACGAGTCGGCCTACGCCGTGGGCAGCGAACTGGTTCTGGACGGCGGGCTCACCACGCTCTGACTGTGTATGCTGGGGCATGCACAGCGCCCCGCTCCATCGCTCGCAGGTCCTTGCGTCGCCCTGGGCGGGTGTCTACGCCACGCATATTGCCAGTGCCCGCCACTACGGCCGTCATTGGCACGCGACCTACGGCCTGGGGATGATCGACGAGGGCGCGCAGCTTTCGGCCAGCGGGCGGGGCGATGTCGAGGCTTACGCCGGCGACCTGATCGCCACGAACCCGGGCGAAGTCCACGACGGCCGCCCCTTGGGCGCGGCCTCGCGGCGGTGGCGCATCGTGTTTTTCGATGCGGCCGTGCTGGCGGCGATGGCGGGGGGTGATTGCGCTGGGACCGAGATCACACGGCCTGTCATCCGCGATCCGCGCCTGGGCGGTGCACTCGCCCGGCTGCTGGCTTGCATCGAGGCCTGGAACCGCAGCCGCTGCACGGAAGTGGATCGCCTGGCCTGCGAGGAATCGCTGGTGCAGACCTGCGCGCTGCTGCGGGACCTGCATTCGAACCGCGGCATCTCGCACGACGCCGGTGCCGACGTTATCCGGATTCGCGACCGGCTGGCGGACGACCCGGTCGATGTGCCGTCGCTGGGCGAATTGGCCACGATGGCCGGGCTGAGCAAGTACCAGCTGATCAGGCGGTTCCAGAAGGTGTATGGCCTCACGCCCCACGCCTGGCTGATACAGCTGAGGGCCGAACGGGCCAGGGCATCGATCCATCAGGGATTGGCCTTGGCCACGGCGGCTTCGGTCAGCGGGTTCGCCGACCAGAGCCACATGACGCGCATCTTCATGCGCCAGTTCGGCTTCACACCCGGGGCGTGGCAAAAGGCCGCTCGGGGCGGGGCTGCAATAACGTTCAAGACGGCTTGACCCGGCAGCGGCCAGACTGCGGGCATGCTCTTTCACCACAGCCCCGAGATCTGGCGCGACTTCCCCGAACTGGTGCCCGGCGTGTTGTTCGCGCAGGGCATCACCAGCGATGCCCACGTGGACGCCGCCATCGACCGATTCAACGCCGTCGCGCAAGCCAGGCTGGCGGCGAGCGGTGCAGGCGAGTTGCCCGAGATCCAGGCCTGGCGGCGGGCGTTCTCGAAAATGGGGCTCAAACCCACCCAGTACCGGTGCGCATCCGAATCGCTGCTGCGCCGCTTCAGGAAAGAGGGCGCGCTGCCCCGCCTGCACCCGCTGGTCGACCTGTGCAATGCGCTCTCGCTGGCCTACGCCGTCCCGGTGGCCGTGTTCGATGTTTCCAGGATTGCGCATGGCCTGGAGGTTCGGCACGCGCGGGGCGACGAGAGCTACCTGGGGTTTTCCGGCGAAACAGAGAACCCGCAACGCGAGGAAGTGATCTTCGCCGACGCGGCCGGCAACGCCCACGCCCGGCGATGGGCCCATCGGCAGAGCGCATATTCGGCGGTGCGAAGCGACACGGCGCAGGTGCTGATCGTTGCCGAAGGGTTGCATGCCGCCGCGCCGGAAGATGTAGCGAGGCTGATCGCAGCGCTTGCGCAAGATTTGCGGCAGGCTTGGGGGGTCACGGCCGAGACCGGGGTGCTGGGCGCGGCATCGCCGCGGTTCGAGTTCTCGCCCCAGAGTTGCCCATCCTCGTAGTAGCTGGCGCCTTGTAGCGGATATGTAAACAGTGAAGCGCCGCACTTGCACGCATCAGCGTCCGGCGGCCGCCAACCCCCCCGCCAGCCAGGCGCGGGTCTGCGCCGGGTCGATCACGGCGTCGATCTCCAGGGTGGCGGCCATGTTCATTGCCTGCCCCCTCTCATACTGCTGCGCCACCAGCCTTTGGTACAGCGCGTCGCGCTCCGGGCCGGCCGGCACGGCTTCCAGCTCCTTCCTGAAGCCCAGCTTCACCGCGCCCTCCAGGCCCATCGCGCCGAATTCGCCGGTGGGCCAGGCCACCGTGAAGTCGGGCGCATGGAAGCCGCCCGCCGCCATCGCCATCGCACCCAGGCCGTAGCCCTTGCGCAGCACCACGCTGAAAAAAGGTACGCGCAGCTGCGCGGCCGCGACGAACATGCCGCCGGCGTGCCGCACCTGGCCGCGCTGTTCCGTCTCGGGCCCGACCATGAAGCCGGGCGTGTCGACCAGGCTGACCAGCGGCAAGCCGTGCATATTGCACAACCGCATGAAACGCGTCGCTTTCTCGGCCGCGTCGGGGTCGATGGCGCCGCCCAGGTGCTGCGGGTTGCTGGCCATGATGCCGACGGGGCGGCCCTCGATGCGGGCCAGTGCCGTGTGAATACCCTGGCCGTAGCCGGTGCGCAGTCCGAACAGCGTGCCCGTGTCGGCCAGCCCGGCCATCACGGCCCGCGTGTCGTACACGCGCAGGCGGTTCTCCGGCACCAGCCCGCGCAAGGCCGGCGAATCCGGCGCCTGGAACGTGTCGATCGCGCCTTGAAAGAACGACAGGCAGTGCCTGGCCGCGGCCACCGCGGCGGCTTCGTCTTCCACCAGCACGTCGATCACGCCGTTGGCATGCTGCACTTCGCTCGGCCCGATCTCTTCGGGGCGGAACACGCCCAGGCCACCGCCTTCGACCATGGCCGGGCCGCCCATGCCGATGTTGCTGTTGCGCGTGGCGATGATCACGTCGCTGCAGCCCAGCAGCGCCGCGTTGCCCGCGAAGCAGCGCCCGCCGGCGATGCCGACCACCGGCACCTCGCCGTTCAGGCGCGCGAAGCCGGCGAAGGTGGGCACGTGCAGGCCGGCCACGATGGGCATGTCGGTGTCGCCCGGCCGGCCGCCGCCGCCTTCGGCGAACAGCACCACGGGCAACCGGTTCTTCAGCGCCAGCCCCAGCAGGCGGTCGGTCTTCTGGTGGTTGCGCATGCCCTGCGTGCCGGCCAGCACCGTCGCGTCGTAAGCCATCACCACGGCGCGGCTTCGCGCCGGCCCGAACCAGGCGCCGTTGATGTTGCCGATGCCCGTCACCATGCCATCGGCGGGCGTGTTGCGGACAAGGTCGTCTTCGCTGCGGCGGCTGCGCTGCGCGGCCACGGCCAGCGCGCCGTATTCGATGAAGGTGCCGCCGTCGCAGAGGCCGGCGATGTTCTCGCGCGCCGTGCGCTGCCCCAGCGCGTGGCGGCGGGCGACGGCCTCGGGGCGGCTCGCATCGAGCGTGAACGCGTGGCGATCGATCACGCGCTGCAGGTCGGCCCGAACGAGGTTGTCCGCAGCGGGCGTCACGGTTGCCGCGCTCGCAACGGCGGCGGTGCCCGGCGCCGCCGCCTCTGCAATCAGCAGCAGGTCGCCTTCATTCACCGGTTCGCCGGCGGCGAACAGCAGCTCGCGAACGCGGCCGTCCTCGGGCGCGCGCAGTTCGTGCTCCATCTTCATCGCTTCGAGGATCACCACGACGTCGCCCGCGGCCACGGTGGCGCCGGGCTCGACCCGCCATTGCACGATCCGGGCCTGCAAGGGAGAGCACAGCTGTTTCATGCGGGCATTGTGAAGCAAAGCGCTGCCCGATAATCCCCTCCATGACTTCCCTCGTTCCCCTGATCGAAACCCGGCGCGGCGGCACGCCCGAATGCCTTCACTTCGGCGCCGTCGCCGTGGCGGATACCCAGGGCCGCGTACTTGCGCAGGCGGGCGATCCGCACTGGCTGGCGTTCACCCGTTCCACGCTCAAGGCCCTGCAGGCGCTGCCTTTCATGGAAGCGGGCGGCCCGCAACGGCTGGGCTTTAGCCAGGAGCAGCTCGCCATGTTATGCGCCAGCCACAGCGGCGAACCGATGCATGTGGAGCAGGTGCAGGGCATGCTGGACAAGGCGGGCGTTTCGTACAAGACCTTGCAGTGCGGCTGCCATGTGCCGATGTTCGCCGACCTCGGCGTCGCTCCCGCGCCCGCCCCCGGCCAGTACGACGAGCGCCACCACAATTGCAGCGGCAAGCACGCCGGCTTCGTCGCGATGTGCGTGCTGCAGGGCTGGCCGGTGGCCGACTACGTCGCACCGGGGCACCCCTTGCAGGAGGCGGTGCGCCGCGATGTGGCCCGGGCCGTGGGGCTCGACCCGCAACACCTGAAGATGGGCATCGACGGCTGCTCGGCGCCCAACTACGCGATGCCGCTGGCCCACCTGGCGCGCGGCTATGCGCGGCTGGCCTGTGGATCGCCCGACGCCGAGTTCGGCGGCAGCTTTTCCCAGCTGGCCGACGCGATGACTGCGCACCCCGAGCTGGTGTCGGGCACCGCCCGCAGCGACCTGGCCTTCATGCGAGCCGGCCGCGGCGACTGGGTCACCAAGGTCGGGGCCGATGGCGTGCAGGCGGTGGCAAGCCGCAGCCGCGGCGAAGCCTTCGCGCTCAAGATCGCCGACGGCAACATGGTGGCCGTGTACGCCGCCACCGTGGCCGTACTCGACCAGCTGGGCTGGCTCGATGGCCAGCAGCGCGAGGCGCTGCGGCCGTGGCGCGCCGAGGCGATCGTGAACATGCGGGGAGCTGAAGTGGGCGAGCGCAAGCCTGCGTTCACGCTGTCAGGGCAGTGACGCCATCGCGCTGAAATCGGGCAACGCGGCGCTCGCATAGCCCGTGCAATCGAGCGATGCCAGCGCGATCCGGCCACGCTGGATCTTCAGCCGCACTGCGCCGTGGCTGCGCTCATACACATCGGGATGGGCCGCCAGGAAGGCCTGCTGCTCTGATTCGCCCTGCGCCGCCATGCCATCGACGTAGTGGTGGCCGTTGCGTTCGACGTGGGTGATGCCCAGCAGGCTGGCCAGGGCCAGGTCCTGCTGCACCGACAGGCCGGCCTGCGTCGTCAGGTCCTCGGCGGACATGAAGTAGCGTGCCTCGCCCTCCTGCGTATTCCAGCGCGAGCAGCGCGCCGCATTGAGGATGGATTTGTACAGGCCCTTGCAGGTCTTGGACGACACGCCCTCGTAGCCGCGGTCGCGCGCGAGCGCGAAGGTGCCGAGCTCGCCGTCGGATTCGTCGATGATCACCGGCTTGCCCAGCTCGGCCGTGCGCAGGTCGATGTCCAGCGCCGCCTTGCGGGCGACCGGCTGCTCGATGAAGAGGATGGATTGCCACAGGCGTGACAACGCGGGGCGCGCCCGGATGCCATCCACCAGCTCCGCCACGCCGTGGGCGTCGGCGTACTGCTCGTTGCCGTCGAGCGAGACGAAGTAAGGATCGGCCGAACGGTCGAGCACGCCGGCGATCGCCTCGAGCCGGGCCAGGTCGGCCGCCGTTTGCCCGCCCACCTTGAGCTTGAAATAGCGGTGGCCATACACGCGGATCACTTCTTCCAGCGTCTGCGGCAGGCCGTCGGCGACGCGCTCGACCAGGTCGGCGTCGGTGATGGCGTCGAGCAGGCCCACGGTGTGGCGGGCTTCGATCGTGCCCGCGCGCTGACGCGACCGCAGGAAGGTGTCGAAGTCGAAGCCTGCGAACTCGGGCCGCAGCGCACCCACGCCCGGCAGGTTGGCCTGCATCGCCGCATGGAAAGACATCTGCCGGTGGCGGCACAGGGCGTCGAGCACCGCCCGGTCGATCAGCGCCGGTCCATAGCTCGCCAGCAAGGGATTGAATCCCCGGGCCTGCGCCGCTTGCAGGTGGCTTTCGTGATGGCGTGCGAAATGGCCGAACGCGCTGGCGGGCGAGGCGTCGCCCAGGTACGCCCGGCGCGCCATCGTCAGCACGCCGCGCAGCTGGCCGAAGTTGTCCTCGTTGGACAGCTGCAGATTCTTGTCGAACCACTTGGGCGCCATCATCTCGGCGGCGGCGCCCCAGGCGCCGCTGCCATCGGCGAATTCGATGCGGGCCCGCGCGAACGCCTGAGGGCACTGTGTCAGGGTCACCACGCCGAAGCGGAACGGCAGCCGCAGCACGACCGGCCGCTCGTACAGCTCGATCTCGCGGACCGCGAAACGCGGCGTCTCAGTCATGGGCCGTCAGCCCTTCGACGAGGCCCTTGAGGTAGCCGATGGAATGCGCCGCGCAGCCCGGGCCGTCGGGCACATAATCGAACGGCTCGACGGCCACGATGCCCTCGTACCGTCCCCTGGCCTGCATCTGCGCGACGGTCTCGATGATGGCCGCGAACCGCATGTCGCCCTGACCGGGGCCGCGGCGATTGGGGTCGTTCACCTGCACATGGGCGATATGGCCTGACGGCATCCAGCGGGCCATGAGGAGCTCTATCGATTCTTCTTCCACCTGGCCCGCCGCGCTGCAGTCGATCATCGTTTTCAGGCCCGGTGAATCGACGGCGTCGACGATGGCCGCGGCCTCGGCCACGGTGTTGACGAGATCGGTCTCGCGGGTCGACAGCGGCTCGATGCAGTAGGTGACGCCGAAGTCGCGCGCCGTCACGGCGGCCTGCGCAAAGCATTCGGTTGCCCGTGCCAGCGCCTGCTCATGGGTGGAGCCCGTCGGCACCGAGCGCTGCCTGGGCGAGCCGTGCACCAGGTAGCCGCCGCCCATCAGGGCGCACAGCTCGACCAGCCGCCGCATCACGCCCACCGTGCGGTCGCGCACCGCCTGCTCCGGGCTCACGATCGACAGGCCGGCCGGCGCCACCAGCAGCCAGTGCAACCCGAAGATGCGCAAGCCGTGGTCCTGGGCGATCGCGCGGAACTCGCCGGCCCGGGCGTCGCCGAGCGCCATCGGATCGGCCGCCAGGGTGAAGGGCGCCGCTTCCAGCCCGTCATAGCCGAGCGCCGCCGCGGTCTTGCACTGCGCCTCGAACGGCATCGGCTGCAGCACCTCGTTGCACAGGGCGAACTTGAGCCTGCTCATCGCCGCACCATTGCTTTGAGGAAAAGCCAGCCGCGGCTGCGGGCCGCCACGACGGCGCGATTGACGGCGGGTACGTACATCAGCATGGTGAAGATGGTAATGGCCGCCAGCAGGGCGCAGATCGGGCGGGTGATGAAAGGCGTGAGATCGCCGTTGCTGAGGGTGAGGCCCCGCCGCAGGCTCTTGTCGAGGCTGTCGCCCAGCACGCGTTACGGGTCGCACGGCCGGGTTGTGCGCGCCCACGCCGGCGCACGCATCGGTTAGGCTCGTCACATGTCGGCTTATTCAAGGGAACATGTCTTTCACCTGCTGGCCCAAGCGGCGGAGCTGGAGCACAACATCCTGTGCAGTTATCTCTACGCCGCGTTCAGTCTCAAGCGGAGCACGGCGGAAGGGCTGCCGACGCAGCAGCTCGAGGCGGTCAATCGCTGGCGCAGCGAGCTGATGCAAGTCTGCGTGGAGGAGATGGTCCATCTCGCGCAGGTCTCCAACCTGCTGCTGGCCGTCGGCTCCCGGCCTCACCTGAACCGGCCCAACCTGCCGCCCCGCGGGCGTCGCGGCCAAGGCGCTCGACGAGGCCCTGGCCGCCCTGGCGGATGCATCATGAATGCACAGCGCCCGCGCCAGTGCGTGCGCGAATCACAATAAGGCATGAAGACCGTTTCACTGATCGGCGCACCCACGGACGTGGGCGCCAGTGTCCGCGGCGCCGGCATGGGCCCCGATGCGTTGCGCGTGGCGGGGCTGTTCGAGGCCTTGCGGGCGCACCGGCTCGATGTCATCGACCACGGCAATCTCGCGGGTCCGCCGACACCCTGGGCCGCGCCCCAAGGCGGTGTGCGCCATCTCGAAGAGGTGGTGGCGTGGAACCGCTCGGTGTTCGACCGCGTCGCTGCGGTGCTGGCCGCCGGCCAGACGCCCTTGCTCATGGGCGGCGACCATTGCCTGGCGATCGGCTCCATCAGCGCCGTGGCCCGGTATTGCCGGTTCACGCGCAAGCATTTGCGGGTGATCTGGCTGGACGCCCACACCGACGTCAACACCGAATCGATCAGTCCGTCGGGCAACCTGCACGGCATGCCGGTGTCCTGCCTGCTGGGCCACGGCCCCAAGGCGCTGGTCGGCTGGAGCGGCTTGCCGGCCGCGCTGGCGCCCGAAGACATCGACTTCATCGGCATCCGCAGCGTCGATGCCGACGAGAAGGAGGCGATCCGCCGGCTCGGCCTGCAGGTCTTCGACATGCGCCATATCGACGAGCACGGCATGCGCAACACCATGATCGAGGCCTTGCACGACATCGACGATGACACGCACCTGCATGTGAGCTTCGACCTGGACTGCCTGGACCCGGTGGACGCGCCGGGCGTGGGCACCGGCGTGCGCGGCGGGCCCACCTACCGCGAGATGCAGCTGTGCATGGAGATGATCGCCGACACCGGACGGCTGGGGTCCCTCGACGTGGTGGAGATCAATCCGGCGCTGGACGTGCGAAACCGCACCGCAGAGCTGGCCGTGGAATTCATCGCCAGCCTGTTCGGCGCGTCGACATTGGCGCGGTAAAGAGCCCGCAGCTCTGCGGTTTCGCGGGCATAATCGCTGTCGTTCACCGATTGTCCGTCGCCGGCGGCTCCTGGACTCAAGGACAAACGTGGCAACAAACACGGGTATGGGCGCATTGCTGCGCGACAACGAGGCGGCGATCCTGCGGGATTGGGTCGCCGTCCAGCTGGCCGACACCGATCGCCGCGAGCTGATCAACGAATCCGAAGTTCAAACGCATTCGAGCAATTTCCTCGGCCTTCTTTCGAAGGCCGTCCAGGCCAGCTACGACGAAGAGCTGGCCGGTCCGAACTGGGACGACGTGCGGGCGTCGCTGTCGATCCTGTCCAGGAGCCGGGCGCAAGCGGGGTATTCCTCCATGGAAACCGCGACCTTCGTCTTCTCGCTGAAGAAGCCGCTGTTCGCCGCCTTGCGCAAGGCCTTCGCCTCGGATGCGACGCGGCTGAGCGAGGAGACCTGGATGGCCTCCACCCTGCTGGACAAGCTGGGCCTGATCACGGTCGCTGCCTTCCAGCGCGACCGCGAGGCGGTGATCGAGCGCCAGCAGCAGGAGCTGCTCGACCTGTCGACGCCCGTCATCAAGCTGTGGGACGGTATCGTCGCCGTGCCCCTGATCGGCACGCTCGACAGCGAGCGGACCCAGGTCGTGATGGAAAACCTGCTCGAAGGCATCGTCCAGAACGAGGCCACCATCGCCATCATCGACATCACCGGCGTCCCCACCGTCGACACCCTGGTGGCTCAGCACCTGCTCAAGACGGTGGCGGCGGCGCGGCTGATGGGCGCCGAGTGCATCATCAGCGGCATCCGCCCGCAAATCGCACAGACCATCGTGCACCTGGGGGTGGACCTCGGCGGCGTGGCGACCAAGTCGTCCCTGGCCGATGCGCTGCGGCTGGCCCTGGCCAGGTGCGAGTTGTCGATCACCACGCGCAGCCGGCCGGCCGGCAGCTGAGCATGGACCAGATCCCCATCCTCAAGCTGGGCGATTTCCTGCTGGTGACCATCCAGGTCGAACTGCACGACCAGCTGGCGCTGACCTTGCAGGACGACCTGACCGAGAAGCTGGCACGCACCCGCGCGCGCGGCGTGCTGATCGACATCTCGGCACTGGAGATCGTGGATTCGTTCATCGGCCGCGCACTGGCCCACATCGCCGGCATCGCGGGCGTGATGGATGCGGTCACCGTGCTGGTGGGCATGCGTCCGGCCGTGGCGATCACGCTGGTGGAGCTGGGCATGAGGCTCAAGGGCGTGCGCACGGCACTGAACGTCGACAAGGGCATGCAACTCCTGCGCGACTCGGTTCACGAGCCCGGGGCAGCGCCATCTCGTTCCTGAAATCGGAAACCGTTGAACTCCGGTCCCCCGAGCAGCTCAGCCGCGCGCGCCGCATGGTGCATGACTGGGCGACGCGCATGCAGTTCAGCACCGTCGAGCGGACCAAGTTCGTCACGGCGGCCAGCGAGCTGGGGCGCAATGCGCTGGTGCACGGCGGCGGCGGCGTGATGGTCATCGCCGAATTGCAACGCGACGGTCGCACCGGACTGAGACTGGAGTTTCAGGACCAGGGGCCGGGCATCCCCGATATCGAGCGGGCCATGACCGACGGCTTTACCACCGCCAAGAGCATGGGCCTGGGCCTGGGCGGCGCGCGCCGGCTGGCCAATGAATTTATTATCGAGTCCCAAGCCGGCCAGGGCACCAAGGTGACCATCATCCAATGGAAACGACGATAGACGTCTGCGAGAAGAGCCAGGTCGCCGAGGTCCGGCGCGTCGTGGCCGAGCGGGCCGTGGGCCTGGGCATGTCCGAGGCCGACCAGGGCCGGGCGGCGCTGGTGGCTACCGAGATATCGACCAACCTCGTCAAATACGGCAGGCAAGGTGCCGTTACCGTCAGCACCTTCGCCGAATGGCGCATCAAGGGCCTGCAGATGGTGGCCGTCGACCACGGGCCGGGCTTCTCCAATTTCGTGGCTTCGGCGCGCGACGGGCATTCCACCGGCGGGAGCCTGGGCATCGGCCTGGGCGCAGTCATGCGCCATTGCGACCTGTTCGACGTGTACACGGTCGAAGCGCAGGGCTCGGCCCTGCTGTGCCGCATCGTCACGGGTTCGGCCGTGCCCACCGTGCCCGAGGGCGCGCTTGTACTGGGTGCCCGCTCGACGCCCATGCGCGGCCAGATCGAGTGCGGCGATGCCTGGAGCCATACCGGCGCGGGCGGGCGGCAGTGGCTGTGCGTGGTCGACGGGTTGGGGCATGGCCCGCTGGCGGCCTTGGCCTCGGCCGAAGCGGTGGCGATCTTCCGCGGCGCGGCGCAAGGCGACTCCCCGGCCGATATCCTGGCCCGCGCCCATGCCGCACTCAAGTCGACGCGGGGTGCCGTCATGGCCGTGGCGGCGATCGACGGTGCAGCCGGGGTGCTGCAGTTCGCCGGGGTCGGCAACATCGCCGCCGTGCTGTACCAGGGCGACGAAACCCACCATCTGCTGTCGGTCGAGGGGATCGTGGGCTACAACGCCCGCAATTTCCGCATGCAAGAGCGCGCCTGGAGCGACAACGCGGTCCTCGTCCTCAGCAGCGACGGCTTGTCCACCCGGTGGAACCTGTCGCGCTATCCCGGGCTGCTTCAGCGGCATCCGGGACTGATCGCTTCGGTGCTGTTTCGGGATTTCGCGCGCGATACCGACGACGCGACGATCGTGGTGGCGAAAGGCAAGCGATGACACTTCGCATCCTCACGATCCGCGTGTCGGGCCTGAACCTGGTGATGCTGCGTGACCGCACGCGCCAGGTCGGCGAGCTGTTCGGCCTGGACAAGCTGCAGCGCACGCGCTTCATCACCGCCGTGTCCGAGATCGCCCGCAATACCGCCCAGTACGCCGGCGAGGGCACGGTGACCTTCCTCTTCGATGGCCGTGACATGACCCGCGGCCAGCAGCTCACGGCCGAGATCGTCGACAAGGGTCCCGGGATTGCCGACCTGGCATCGGTGCTCGCGGGCCGACCCAATGCCAAGGGACGCGAGACCATCGGCATCCCCGGCAGCCGTCGGCTGGCCGACCACTTCGCCGTCGAATGCCCGGCCGCGGGCGGCACTCGCGTCAGCATCTCGATGACCCTGCCGAAGACCGTGCCCAAGCTCTCCGGCGCCGACGTGGCCTCGCGTGTGGACCAGCTGGCCCGGCGCGAGCCGCAGACGCCCATGGAAGAGCTGGAGCAGCAGAACCGCGACATGCTGTACACGCTGGAAGAGCTGCGCCAGCGCCAGCAGGACCTTCAGCTGGCGGACCAGCGCAAGAACCAGTTCCTGTCGACGCTGGCCCATGAGTTGCGCAGCCCCCTGGGGACGCTGCACATGACGCTGGAACTGCTGCGCCGCAAGCCCGACGTCACCCCGCAGGAGCTGGCCAGGCGCCGCGACGTCATGGCGCGGCAGGTCGACCAGCTGGCGCATCTGGTCGACGACCTGATGGACGCGACGCGTGTCACCCTGGGCAAGGTGGAGCTGGAAAAAACGTCGGTCGAGGTCAACACGCTGGTGAGCGAGGCAGTGGAAATGTCCGAAGCGGCGATCCAGGCCAAGGAGCACGAGGTGGCCGTGCGCCTTCACGAAGCGCAGCTGTGGATCCACGGCGACGCCGCCCGGCTCAAGCAGGTGCTGTGCAACCTGATCGGAAACGCCGCGCGCTACACGCCCGAAAAAGGCAACATCGCGATCCGCGTGCGCCGCGAGATCGCCTATGCGGTGGTGGAAGTGCAGGACAACGGCATCGGCATCGCGCCCGAGATCCTGCCGCATGTGTTCGACATGTTCGTGCAGGGGGCGCCCGGCGGCACCACCGGCGGCCAGGGTGGGCTGGGGGTCGGGCTGGCGCTGGTGCGCCGGCTCACCGAAGACCACGCCGGTACCGTGTCGGCCGCCAGCGCCGGCGCCGGGATGGGCAGCCAGTTCACGCTGACGCTGCCGCTTTCGGCCGCGCCGGCTTGACCCGCGCCACGTAATCGGGCTGGAAGCAGCGGCGTGCCGCGCAGGACCGCGCGCAGCCGCGCGGTCAGCGCGTGTCCTCGCCGCCGGACGGGTCGGCGCCTTCGCCCGCATCCAGGTCGGTGAACTCCCCGGCATCGGGGTCGGCTTCCGCAAAGCCCTCGCCGTCGTCGAGGCGGACCACACGGTCGGGCAGGATGTCGGCGCCTTCGCGCGCCTCGCCCGCGATGACCGAGCCGCGCTCGCCGGTGCCGGCGGCGTCGCTGTCGGCGAGCGCCTCGTCGGTTCCGATGGCGTCGCTGCCGCTGTCCGAGTTGTCGCTGGGCCCCAGCAGGTCGGCGCCGCGTCCGCTGGGTTGTGCCGGTGCCATGTCCGCACCGAGAATGCTGCTGTAGGCCATGTCGTTCATTCCTTTTGAAAAGGTGGTCTGAAGTGTGCTGGCGCGCCCGCACCGCCGGGGTCGGAGCGCGCGGTACTGTGCTGTGGGACAGCGGCTACGGTGCACCGTCCGGGGCCGGGTACGCGGCTTGCCGCAGCCGGAGGTGACCCGGCCGCATCCAATCGCGAGCGGGAACACGCCATATTCGAAGGGAACGGCCAATGGAAAACCTCACTGCGGTGTGCACGCTCTCCGCGCTGGCCTGCCCGGACTGCGGCGGGGACCTGTGGGAGATGATGGAGACCAGACCGCTGCGCTACCGCTGCCACACCGGCCACGCCTATGTCGCGCGCAGCCTGGACAAGGCACAGGCCGACGCCGCCGAGCATGCCCTGTGGGCGAGCGTGCGTGCGCTCAAGGAGCGCGAGATGCTGCTGCGCCGGCTGGCCCATGTCGCGCAGGCCACCGGCGATACCGCCCAGGCCGCCATCGGGCGCCGCCAGGCCGACCGGGTGAAGGCCCAGGCCGAGAAGCTGGGCCAACTCATGGAAAACGGGATCGACAGCGCATAATTGTCATCCACTTCTGAGGCAGGTGACCGATATGACACCCGACCACGCCGGGGCGGCGGCGGACTTCATGGACGATGTGGTGCCCGCCAGCGGTTACGACACCATGCCCATGGTGGGGCTGGGCGGCTCCGCCGGCGCCATCCCTTCCTTGCAGAAATTCTTTCAGGCCATGCCCGCCGATTCGGGCCTGGCCTTCGTGGTGGTGGTGCACCTGGTGGTGCCCGAGCACGAGAGCGAGCTGGCGAGCATCCTGCAGCGTTGCACTTCCATGCCCGTCATCCAGGCAGGGCAGAGCCAGTGCGTTCAGCCCAACAGCGTCTACGTGATTCCGCCGGGCAAGGCGATCCGCGCCGTGAACGGCTGCCTCGGCCTGGCGGACGACCCGCTGTCGCCGCCCGGCCGCCACGTCGCGGTCGACCTGTTCTTCCGGACGCTTGCGGATACGCACGGCCCCCGCGCGGCCGCCGTGGTTCTTTCGGGCGCCGACGGCGACGGCGCCATCGGCATCAAGCGCATCAAGGAGCGGGGTGGCCTCACCGTCGCGCAGGATCCGCAGGAAGCCGAGCAGCCCGGCATGCCGCGCTCGGCCATTGCCGGCGGCATGGTCGACTGGGTGCTGCCGGTAGCCGAAATCGCGCCGCGGCTGCTGGCCTATTTCGACCTCGAAAAAAAGCTGAAGCTGCCGCCGGAGCAAGGTCCGCAGCCGTCACCCGGGCCCGCGCCGGCCGAAGCGGGCGACGCGGGTGAAAAGGCGCTGCGCGGGGTGCTGGCCTTGCTGCGCACCCGCACCGGCCGCGACTTTACCGTCTACAAGCGCGCGACAGTCGTGCGGCGCGTCGCGCGGCGCATGCAGGTCAACGGCATCCAGGACCTCCCGGGCTACCTGGCCTTGCTGCGCACCCGTCCCGGCGAAGCCGGCGCCTTGCTGCAGGACCTGCTGATCAGCGTCACCAATTTCTTTCGCGATGCCCATTGCTTCGACGCGCTGGGCCACCAGCTGGACGAGTTGTTCAGGAACAAGGGGCCGAACGGCACGGTGCGGGTCTGGGTTGCGGCCTGTGCGACGGGCGAGGAGGCCTACTCCCTGGCCATGCTGCTGTGCGAGAAGGCCCGGGGGATGGAAGCGCCGCCGCTGATCCAGGTGTTCGCGACCGACCTCGACGAGGACGCCATCAGGGCCGGCCGCGAGGGCATCTACCCCGCCACGATCGAGGCCGACGTGTCGCAGGAGCGGTTGCAGCGCTATTTCGTGCGCGAGCATCGCGGCTACCGGGTTCGGCGCGAACTGCGCGAGATGGTGCTGTTCGCCCAGCACGACCTGCTGAAGGACTCGCCTTTTTCGCGGCTCGATGTCGTCTCCTGCCGCAACCTGCTCATCTACCTGAACCGCGAGGCCCAGCGGCGCGTGCTCCATGTCTTCCACTTCGCGCTGTCGCCGCATGCGTACCTGTTCCTGGGGACTTCGGAATCGGCCGAGGACGTGGGGCTGCTGTTCGCCGTGGTGGACAAGGCGCACCGGATTTTCCGGCAGCGCCCGGTTCCGCGCCCGGCATTGCCGGTCCCGGGCGCCGGCCAGGGCACGCTGGCGCTCGCGCTGCAGGCTCCGCACGGCGCGCGCAGCGGTCCGGTCGCGGCCGGCGGCCGGGCTTTCTCGAGGAGCGATACCGATGCCACCGCGCTCAAGTCCGCCGAGGCGAGAGTGAACTCATGGAGCGAGGTGCACTTCAAGCTTCTCGAAACACTGGCTCCGCCATCGGTGCTGGTCGATACGGACCACGAGATCCTGCACCTGTCGCCCAGCGCCGGCATGTTCCTGCAGTTCAGTGGCGGCGAGCCGAGCAAGAACCTGCTGAGAGCCGCGCACCCCAGCCTGCGCATCGAGTTGCGCGCCGCGCTCTACCAGGCAGCGCAGACCCACGGCAAGGCCGAAGTGACGGTCGGTTCCGTCGAACTGGCCGGCCGAAGCGTCGAGATCTCGATCCGCGTAGCGGCCACCAAGGGCCTCGGTGGCGAGCTCTTTGTGGTGATGTTCGACGCGCGCGGCAAGGGCTCGGAAGCGCCCCTGACGACGGCGCCGGCCGAGTGGCTGGACACCGACCCCGTGGCGCGCCACCTGGACCGCGAGCTGGAGCGGCTCAAGGCGCATCTGAGCGACACGGTGGAGCAGGCCGAGGCCTCGACCGAGGAACTGAAGGCCGGCAACGAAGAGCTGCAGGCGATGAACGAGGAACTGCGCCCGGCCACCGAAGAACTGGAGACCAGCCGCGAGGAGTTGCAGTCGATCAACGTGGAGCTGACGACGGTCAACCAGGAGCTCAAGAGCAAGGTCGACGAGCTGGACCATGCCAACAGCGACCTGCAAAACCTGATGGACGCGACGGCGATTGCGACGGTTTTCCTCGACCGCGAGCTGCGCATCATGCGCTTCACCCCGTCCGCGGTGACGCTGTTCAACCTGATCGACACGGATGTCGGCCGGCCGTTGGCCGACCTGTCGACGCGCCTGGACTATCCTGAACTCAGCAGTGATGCCCAACGTGTTCTCCGCCGGCTGGCTCCGATCGAGCGTGAGGTGGGCCTGCCCGATGGCAATGGGTACCTCGCGCGGCTGCTGCCCTATCGCACCACCGAGGACCGGATCGTCGGCGTGGTGGTCTCCTTCATCGACATCACCGAGCGCAAGCAGGCCGAGGAAGTCCGCCAGTGGCTGTCGGCCGTGGTAGCCTCGTCGAGCGACGCCATCCTGAGCTTCGCGATGGACCAGACGATCCTGAGCTGGAACGCCGGCGCCGAGCGCATCTTCGGCTACGGCGCGCAGGACGCCATCGGCCAGCCGATCGGCATGCTCGACCCCGGCGGCGCCGAGGGCGGCATGCCTGGCCAGGTCTTCAGCCAGTTGCGCGCGGGCAGGTCCGTCACCGACCTGGAGATCGCGCGCCGCCGCAAGGACGGCACCGAGGTGCTGGTGGCGCTGAGCATATCGCCCATCAAGGACGCGCAGGGCAAGTTGCTGGGCGGCACGGCCGTCGCCCGCGACATCACCCGGCACAAGCAGGCGGCCGAGGCGCTGCGCAGCAGCGACGAGCGGCTGCGCATGATCGTGGAGAACGCCCGCGAGTACGCGATCTTCTCGACCGATCTGCGAGGCTGGGTGACGGTGTGGAATGCGGGCGCCGAGCGGCTTCTGGGCTACACCGAGGCCGAAGCCGTGGGCCGGTCGGCCGACATCATCTTCACCGAGGAGGACCGAGCCGCCGGCGCGCCCGGGCGGGAAATGGAAACGGCGCTGCGCGAGGGCCGCGCCGCCGACGACCGCATCCACCAGCGCAAGGACCGAAGCTGGTTCTGGGCGAGCGGGGCCATGATGCTGATGCGCGACGAGCAGGGCCGGGCGGTGGGTTTCGTCAAGATCCTGCGCGACCAGACCGCCGCGCGCGAAACGCAGACGGCGCTGGAGCGCAGCCAGGCCGAGCTGATGCGGGCGCTGGTCGAGAACGAGCAGGCCCGTGCCGAATTGCAGGCGGCCGACGCCACCAAGGACAGGTTCCTCGCCGTGCTCTCGCACGAGCTTCGCAACCCGCTCGCCTCCATCGACAGTGCCGCCGCTCTGATGCTGACGCAGCAGCTGCCCATCGCCGACCGGGAAGCAGCCGCGCAGGTGGTCAAGCGCCAGGCCGCAACGATGAAGTCGCTGCTGGACGACCTGCTCGATGTTTCCCGGCTGAAGCTGGGCCGGCTGCAACTGCAGCGAGAGACCGTGGTGCTCTCCAGCGTGATCGAGGCCGCGCTGGAGACGACCCGGCCGATGCTCGAATCCGCCGAGCACAGCCTCAAGATCGATCTCCCGTCTTTTCCGGTGCAGCTCGACGCCGACCCGATGCGCCTGGGCCAGGTCGTCGCCAACCTGCTGACCAACGCCATCAAGTACACGCAGACCGGCGGCAGCATCGTGCTGCAGGCGCGGCTCGAGGGTGACGAGGCCGTCGTCAGCGTGTCGGACAACGGCGCCGGCATGGACCCGGACCAGATCGGGCACATGTTCGAGATGTTCGCGCAGGCCCAGCCCGTCGCCGACCGCAGCCACGGCCTGGGGATCGGCCTGGCGCTCTCCAGGAGCATCGTCGAGATGCACGGCGGGAGCATCGATGCGTTTTCGGCGGGGCCGGGCCAGGGCAGCGAATTCCGGGTGACCTTGCCGGCCGCCCGCGGCCGCGCGCAGGCCGCTGCGCCGCCGCCCCCCCCAGCCGTCCTCGAACAACCGCCCGCGCAGGCCAGGCAGCGCGGCCTGATCCTCATCGCCGACGACAACGTCGATGCCGGCTGGGGCATCGCCAAACTGCTGGAAATCGCTGGCTTCACCACGGTGCGGGTCAAGGGCGGGCTCGACGCGGTAAAGGAGAGCCGGCGCCAGAAGCCGGATGCGGGCATCATCGACATCGGCATGCCGGACCTGAACGGCCATGAGGTGGCACGCCACATCCGGCAGACGGAATGGGGCCGGCGGATGGTGCTGATCGCAGCCACCGGCTGGGGGCAGGATTCGGACGAGCGCGAAGCCCTCGAGGCCGGGTTCGACGCCCATATGACCAAACCCGTGAATCTGCGCATGCTCAGTGCCGTGGTGGAAGAGCTCCTGATGCGCAAGCGCTCCTAGATGGGCAGGCAGCTATGGAATCTTCGCCAGACGATGCCTCGCTCTTGCGCCGGACCGAGCAGCAGCTTCGGGAAAGCCAGGAGCACACCCGCCTGATCGTGCAGGCGTCGCTCGACGCGCTCATCACGATCGACCATGAGGACCGGATCACCGAGTTCAACCCGGCGGCCGAGCAGGTCTTCGGCTGGCGGCGCGAAGAGGTCATCGGCCGGGGACTGGCGCAGATCATTCCCCCGGCGATGCGCGAGAGCCACCGCGCGGGGCTCGCGCGCCATCGCGACCCGCACCAGGCGCCGCGCCCGCGGGTTCAGCTGGAGCTGACGGCCCTGCGGCGCGATGGCGCCGAGTTTCCGATCGAGCTCACCGTCACGCGCATGGACGGCGATGGCCAGCCGAAGTTCATTGCCTTCATCAGGGACCTGACCGAGGTGCGCCGCACCAGGCACGAGGCGCAGCGGCACGCCGTCCGGCTTAGCGCGATCGTCGAGGCCCAGCGCGAGCTGGCGTTGAGCGACGCCGGCGAGGAGCAGCTCACGGCGCACATCGCCGAGATGGCGCGCAAGCTGCTGGCCGCCGACGGCGCCGCGTTCCTGGTGCTGCGGGACGATCACCTGCAGGTGCGCTCGGCCAGCGGCATCAGCGAGAGCTACCGGGGAGCGCGGCTGGCGCTGGATTCCAGCCTGTCCGGGCTGGCGGTTCGGCGCAACCAGACCGTGCGATGCGACGACCGGGCGGCCGACGAGCGGGTCGACGTGCGGGCGCGCGCCGATGTGCGCTGGTCCTCCTTGATGGCGGCCGTGCTGCGCATCGGAGCGGCCGGCGCCGGCGTGATATCCGTCGTATCCCGGCAGCCGTACTATTTCGGACCCGAGGACGAAAGCGCATTGGAGTTGCTCGCCGAAACGCTGGGCACCGTGCTGCAGCGCCGGCGCCATGCCGAGCAGCTCAAGGCTTCGGAGCTGCAGTACCGCTCGCTCTTCGTCGAGCAGCCGCTGCTGCTGTTGGTCTACGATCCGCACACGCTGCGCATGCTGGCCGTGAATGCGGCGGCACGGGCGCATTACGGCTACACCGAGGCGGAATTCCTGCAGCTGACCATCGAGGAACTGCGCCCCGAGCCGGACCGCGAGGCCTGGCGCAAGGTCGTGTTCGCATCGCCATTGGAAGGCAAGCGCGAGCACAGCGGGCGCCATTGCAAGAAGAATGGCGAGGTTTTCTTCGTCAGGACATTCTCCAACGAGATCCTCTTTCAGGGCGTGCCGGCGCGCGTGGTTCTGGCCATGGACGTGACCGAGCAGCTGCGGGCAGCCGAGGAGCTGCGGCGCAGCGAGGCGCGCTTTCGCGCGCTCACGGAACTGTCGGCCGACTGGTTCTGGGAGCAGGACGAGGAGCTTCGGTTCACCGACATCAGCGCCCGCGACAAAACGCCCGGCAGCCCGGCGCTACGGTCGAGCGCCCTGGGCAAGAAGCGCTGGGAAATTTCGGGCGTGGACACCGACGACTGGGAAGCCCACCGGGCCCAGCTGGAAAGGCGCGAGCCGTTTCGGGATGTCGAATTCCGGCTGCGCTCGCACCGGGGCGGCCTGCTGTACGTTCAGGTTTCAGGCGCGCCCGTGTTCGACAGCGAGGGGCGCTTCACGGGCTATCGCGGGGTCAGCAGGGACGTGACCGGCCACAAGCAGGCGCAGGACGAGATCGCCAGCCTCAATGCCGAACTGGAAGAGCGCGTGCGCATGCGCACGGCGCAGCTGGAAGCGGCCAACGCCGACCTGGAGGCTTTTTCGTACTCCATCGCCCACGACCTGCGATCGCCGCTCACGTCGATCGACGGCTTCACGCATTTGCTTGAGACCTCGTGCGGCGCCGAGCTCGGCGCGCAGGGCATCCATTACCTTCGGCGCATCCGCGCAGGCGTGGCGAGCATGAGCGAGCTGACGGATGCGATGCTTTCGTTGGCGCAGTTGTCGGGAATGAGCATCCAGAGCACCGAGGTCGATCTGGCCGCCCTCGCCCGGTCGGCGTTGGCGGACCTGCGCGAGCGCGAACCCGGGCGCCCGGTGACCACCGAAATTCCGGAGCACTTGTGGGTTCGCGGCGATGCGCGGCTGCTGGCGCAGGTGATGGCCAACCTGCTGGGAAATGCCTGGAAATTTTCCGGCCGCAAGCCGCAGACCTGGATCCGGGTGGGCTGCGAGCAAGTGGAGGGCGAAAACGTCTACGTGGTCGCCGACCGCGGCGCGGGCTTCGACGCCGCGCACGCATCCGGGCTGTTTCGCGCCTTCCAGAGGCTGCACGGAATCAGCGAGTTCGAAGGGACCGGCGTCGGCCTGGCACTGGTCCACAGAATCCTCTTGCAGCATGGCGGGCGGATCTGGGCCGCGGCGCAGCCGGGCGAGGGCGCCAGCTTCTATTTCACCCTGGGAACCCCGGGGCCGGGATAAGGATGACCCCCGGCGCCGTCCGGGCGGCGTTCAACCCATCCAGATATCGCCGCGCAGCTGCCCGTTGCGATCAACGCCGGCGGCGATGGCGTTGGCTACATCCTGAAGCGCGTCGGCATCGTCGCTGCTCAATTCCGGCTTGGGTTCGTGGCTGAAGCAGCAGATGGTGCCGAAGACCCGGCCGTCCTGTAGCAGGATGGGCACGCTGAGGTAGGCGCCGATGCCCAATCTCTGGGTGATCGGCAGCGAACGGGTCTCGTCCAGCGCGTTCGAGTCGGGGATGAACCGGGGAAGCCGGCCCTCGATGATACGTTTGCAATAGCTGTCCACCAGCGGGTCGGAATTGCCCGGCGCGACCGCTGAAGGCCCATCGGCGGCCGCACTGACGACCTGGTAGACCAGCCGCTCCTCGGCGAATCGGCAGATGAATGCGATGTCCATTCCAAGCGCCTGGCGCACCCGGGACAGGAACGCGCTCAACGGCTTGTGGCCGGCATCGGTGGCGCCGTCGGCCGTAGCTACGGCGAAATCCCGTGCCATGCCGGACAGGTCTGCGGGAGCGCGCTCGGAAGTCGCCATGGCCCATCATAGGCGCCGCAAGCCTGGAAGCGGCGCCAGGGGGTGATATCTGCGCGAAAGTGTGACGCCTGGCCCCTGCGCCGCGCCTGCTGCACTATGGTGTGGAATGGTCATCACTTGGCGCCAGTGGGCGGTGTTCGCGGCGGGACTTTTGTTCGGTATCGTGGCGGGCGCCTTGGTCGTACTGGGCTGGCCGTCTTCACGCGAACCGTTGCGCGAACCGCCACCCCAGGCCGGCACGCCCGCCGTTCAGCAGCCGGTTGCGCCGGTTGCGGCCGCTGCGCCGGCGGCGCCGGTTCCACCGGTTTCGCAGGTCGCCCAGGCGGCGCCGCGAGAGCGCACCGGCTGTCCCGCGCGGCCCGCGGTGGCGGCCGCAGGCAAGCGGGATGGTCAGTTCCACCAGTTGCCCAACCTGTCGGGCAAGACCGCATCCGATGTCGGCGCCTTCATCGTCCTCGGCAAGGAGGCCGCCGCCGCAGGACGGCCGCACGACGCCGAGGTCGCTTTCATGATGTCGTGCCAGCTGGCCCATCAGCTCTCGGGCCCGGACGCGCCCCAATCAGCCGATGCCAAATACCAGCTGGGCCGGCACTATTCGGGTCTCGCGCTGCATGGCTCGCCACCGACGGCCAGCCGCGACGAATTGCTCAGGCGTGCGCAGGACCTGTACACCGAGAGCTTGCAGGTTTACCAGGCCAAGTACGGTGACACCCATGAAAAGTCGCGCTTCGCGGCGGCCGGGCTGGCTGCGCTGCAACGCTCGGTCATGCAGGCGCAGGGCGCTCCCGCGGCGCCACCGGCGGCGCCCGCGCCTCAGGCGCCCAGGCAGGCCGGCGCAGCCGGGAATGCGCAGGCCGGCAAGCCACCGCCGCGCAAGGTCGAGGTCGCCCGTGTGGAAGCGCCCACGCCATCGGCTCCCGAAACGCGTGAAGCCTTGTCGCGCGAGAGCCTGCCCACGCGAGCCAGCCCGAGTTTCGATTGCGCGAAGGCCCGCTCCGTGCCGGAGAAACTGATCTGCGGCGACGCCGAGCTGGCTCGGCTCGACCGAGACCTGGGCCGGCTGCACGCCCGCGCGAAAAGCGCTGCTCTCGACGACGCTGCTTTCAAGCGCCGCAACGACCAGGAATGGCGGCGGCGCGAGGCCACGTGCCGCGACCGCGACTGCCTGCTGCGCTGGTACGCCGAACGGCGCAACCAGCTGTTGAACGAGCTCAACGACGCGCAGCCCACCGCTTCGCGCTGATCGAGCGGCTTTTCCGATCGGCGCCCGAGCCACCTGCTTTCGACCTTGGTGGTCTATTGTTCGTCCATGCAATCAGCCCTGACCATTCCGTTGGATTCCGGCGCGGCCGTCTCGGCGCTGCTGGACATGCCCGCCAGCCCGCGGGCCTGCTATGTGTTCGCCCACGGCGCCGGGGCGGGCATGAGCCACCCTTTCATGGCTGCGATTGCCGACGGCCTGGTCCAGCGCGGCATCGCCTGTCTGCGCTTCCAGTTCCCCTTCATGGAGCAGGGCACCAGGCGGCCCGACCCGCCGAGGATGGCGCACGCCGCGGTTCGCGCCGCGATTCAGGTGGCCGCGAAGCAATGTGCAGGAGTGCCGCTTTTCGCGGGCGGCAAGTCGTACGGGGGGCGCATGACGTCGCAGGCGCAGGCCGAAGAGCCGCTTGCCCACGCGATCGGTCTCGTCTTCCTGGGTTTCCCGCTCCACCCGGCGGGCAAGCCCGGCACAGAGCGCGCGAATCACCTCGCGGGAGTTCGCGAACCGATGCTTTTTTTGCAAGGCACGAGAGACGCCCTGGCCGACCTGGCGCTCATCGGGCAAACCATCGCGAGGCTCGGGGTCCGCGCGACGCTGCATGTGGCCCTGGGCGCGGACCACTCATTCCACGTACTCGTTCGATCGGGCCGCACTGACGAGCAGGTGCGCGAGGAATTGCTGGACACGATGGCGGCGTGGATGAAAGGGGTGGCGAAGTTCGGGCCGCGCGGCACCGGATGAGGTGTTCTCCTACGCGCGCCGGCTGTCGCGCTGAGTACTATCGCCGCCAACCGATGCCGATCACCATGGACATTGACACCACCACGCCAGGCAATCCCGACAACCGCCGTATCCAGGCCGATCAACTCGACGAGTGGGCTGTCAGCCTGCACACGACCTGCGAAGGCCTCGAGGAGGCGATTCGCGCGGTGGGGTACGAAGCCAAGGCGGTGCGCGAGTACTTGGCGCAGCGCCACGGCGGCGTGAATTGCGCACCCGGCCCTATCGACAGCGGGGCGGATTCAGGCCGGGCCTGATCTCTGTATTGCGCGCCGACTGCGCCCTGCGGCGATGTGCTTGCCGGCTGCACCCTTCTTTGCGCAGGGTTTACCAACTTGCGGACCCTGCCTACGCCCACGGGTCTTGTCCCCAGGTGAAATGGCGGGTAAGCGAAAGCACCGCAAAACACCGAACCGGGCAAGTGCTCGAACAAGGATTGACTCATTGGTTTCCCCCACCTTCATCTGGCGCATCCGGTTTTTGCTCATCGCGATGGCTGCGGTCATTGGCTATCCTGCGGTGACGGCCGAAAAGATGGGGCCGGAGATGGTGGCTGCTTGCGCCAAGACGTCCACCGCCGGCCGGGCCGCTTGCAATTCATCCTCGGAGCACAAGGTCCGGCAAGCGGCGGCCAGGCCGTCCGGGGCACTGCAGACCGTCGCAGTGAAGATGAGTTCGCTGGGCCGCTAGAACAGCAGTGCGACCAGGTAGATGCCGACCATGGTGAACGCCAGCACCACCTTGGCAAGCATTCCGGCCATCAGCCCCAGCCAGGTGGCAACGCCCACCTTGGCGGCGCGCAAATGATCCTTGCGGGCGATGTACTCGCCGATGGCCGCGCCGACCAGGGGCATGAAGAAGACGCCCACCAAACCCATGAAGATGCCGGCGACCGTCCCCAGCGCCGCGCCGATCACCGCCTGCCGGCTCGCGCCGACGCGCTTGGCGCCCAGCAAGGCGGCGGCATAGTCCATCAGCCAGGCGATTACCGCGAGCACCGTGACGGCTGCGACGGCAAACCACCCGACCCGCACGAACCCATCGATCCATGCGCCCAGAACGATGCCTGCCAGAACGAAAAGTGTGCCGGGCAGCGCCGGCAGCACGATGCCTGCCAGGCCGACCACGATGAGGGCTGTGCTCAGGGTCCACCAGAGAGTGTCGGCCACAGCATTCCTTTCTTGTCGCGGCGCGACCACTGTACCAGCGCGGGCTGTGCCACACTGTTCGCCCAACCAAGGAGAGTTCTCTTGCGTACCCTGCTTTGCGCTGCGGCGCTGTCCTTTCTTTCTCACGCCGCGCTGGCGCAGGCGCCAGCGCCTGTCACCACCCGCAGCGGTTTGGTCTACCAGCCGCTCGCGGAAGGATCGGGCGCGTCCCCCGTCGCCACGGACACAGTCAGCGTCCACTACCGGGGCACGTTGCAGGACGGCCGCGAATTCGACAGCTCGCACAAGCGCGGCCAGCCGGCCGAGTTTCCGCTCAACCGCGTCATCCCTTGCTGGACCGAGGGCGTGCAGTTGATGAAACCCGGTGGCAAGGCGCGCCTGACCTGCCCGCCGGCCATCGCTTATGGCGAACGCGGTGCCGGCGCAGGCCTGATTCCGCCCAATGCAACGCTACAGTTCGAGATCGAATTGCTTGGCGTTCGCCGCTAGCCTTTCGACACCGATGAGCTCATGAATGGTCGATAATGTCTTCCCACAAGACCTTCATCAGGAACTTGTACTTCGCGTCCACACCGTCGAGCAGCTCCGGTTGAGTCGCCAGTAACAGTTCCTCGAAATGCATGATGTCAATGACGCACCGCTTGTCTGGCGGGCGTTGGCGCCACAGCTCGCGGATCCGCTCGAAGCGTTGTGATTCGCGGTCCATGGGCTTGACATTATCACCGTCCCTTCAGCTGAGATGCCGCTTTTTCGAGCCCTTACCGCGCCGAATTCGTGTGCTGCGGGGCAGCAGCTGGTCTATACGCCGGGCCTCCCGCTGACTGTTGTGCAGATGTTCTTGCGATGCTTGCGCGGCATTCTCCTACGCTGCGGTGACTTCGAAACGGCTACTCTCGCACTAGGCCGGATTTTCGGCCAGTCACGAACGGCCATATGGCAGCAACATCAGACTCAGGGTCTTATCAGGCTGAATCCGCGCCGCAGGCTGGCGACCAGACAGTCAAGTCTGTGGAACCGGTGACGCCCACGCCCCGAAGCGGCGAAGGTGCCGAGAGCGCCCTCGCCACGATGATCGATCAGGAAAAGCAGAGAAGTCAGCAAACGCCTTACGACGGTAGCCCGGCGGGTACCGACCCGGCGTAGCTCGAGCGCATCGCCTGCGGGGAGACTGGGCCGGCTGCATCGCCGCCGCGGACCATGCAAGCGATGGGTACATCCCCCTCTTCCCCCGCGCCCCTTGGCTTTCGGGACGGCCAGCTCGAGGCGCTCAAATGGATCGCCCTCGCGTCCATGTTCCTCGATCACGTCGGGCGCCACCTGCTCGGCCATGGACATCACACCTGGATCTTCGCGCTCGGCCGCATCGCGTTTCCCCTTTTTGCGCTCGTGTTCGCAGCGAACCTCGCGCGGGGCGGCGACCGGGCAGCCCGCGCGGCGCGAAGCGCGGGACGGCTCGCGCTGTGGTGCGCCGTGAGCGTGCTCCCGTCGATCTGGGCCCGGGGCGAGCCGGCGCTGGTGAATGTGCTGGGGACGTTGGGACTGGGGGCTGTCCTGTGCTGGACCCTGGCCAGCCCGGCATCGGTGGCGCTGCGTGTCGCCGTCTGCATGGCCGCCGCGATCGCGTCCTCATGGGTCGAATTCGGGCTGGCGGGTGTCTTCCTGGTGCCAACGCTCTACCTGTGGTGCGCCGAACGCAAGGGCGATGCCGCGCTGCTGGCCGGCCTGATGTTCCTGTGCACGGGATGGCTGAACGCTTCGTTCGGCGGCGCACCCGCCATGCTGGGCACACTGGCCTGCCTGCCCATCGCCTGGGGTGTGCGCAGCCTGCCGGTCTCGGCGCCGCGCTTGAAGCTGGCGTTCTACCTCGTGTATCCGGTGCACCTGGCCGTCATCGGGGCGCTGAAGACGCTGCCTTGAGCAGCGTTCGCGGCCACCGGCCCGGAGCCGGCATTACCTGGATGGTGCAGGCAGCAGGAAACGCTGTGTCATGACGTCCAGGTCGCCGCCCGGACCGGCCGCCGACCAGGCCAGCGCCAGGCCGCCGTCGCGCGTGCCGGCCGCTTGCGGCACGGCGCCATCGGTATCGATGTGCAGCAGCTCGCCCACTGCGGCGCCGGTGCCGTCGAATCGCTGGGCCACCACCTGCTCGGTCCCGGCACTTGCCCAGAAGGCGGCGAAGCCTCCGTCGGCGAGGGCGCCGGCAAAGGTGGGCAGCGATGCAAGCGCGCGGGCCGCACCGGCCACATTTCCGTTGCCGTCGAAGAGCTGGCTGCTGGCCGCACCGTCCTGCGCGGACAGGAGCACGTAACCGCCCCGTGCCAGCGGCAGCAGGATCGAGTGCGCGGGCAGGCCGTCCGCCGTGTAAGGCAGCGCGATCGTATGGCCGAGGTCGACCTGGCTGAACCTGGCATGCAGTTCGCCGGCCACACGCCTGAACGTGGAAACCAGATAGCCGCCGGCCGGCACCGCCGTGAGCTTGAAGGACGTGTTCGCATCGCCGCTGCCGACGCTGAGCCGCGCGCCCACAGGCTGGCCCTGGCCGTCGTAGCGCTGCGTCTGGAATTCGGGGACCCGGCCCGTGTAATCCTCGCGGATAGAAGCCCAGCCGATGACGAAGCTGCCGTCCTGCCACGACACGATGGCGGGGTCGGCGACGTAATAAAGCGTGCGGGCGCCGGCCTGGTTCTGGACCACGGACACCACTTCGGTTTCGCCGCCCAAGGGCGCACCGCCGGCGTCGAAGCGCCGTACATAAATGCCCGAGCTCACGATCCAGGGCTCGGCCGGGGACGGCGACCGGGTCGCGCGGTAGGCCGCCGCCACGCCGCCATCGCCGTGCACGGCCAGTGCCACACTGGTGGGATCGACATCGAGCGCGATGTCCACCTGCGCGCCGAGTTTGGCGCCGGCCGCATCGAATCGCTGCAGGGACATGGACGCCGCACCGCCCGGCGTGGCTTCGGTCAGCCAGGCCACGGTGTGTCCCCCATCGGCCAACGCGCCGACCGCGCGCACATGCTGGTCGCCGTCGCCCGCCATGTTGACGGTGCCGGCGCCGCTCGCCAGCAGGCCGGGGCTCTTGCTGGCCTTGGCGCTTTGCACTTCCTGGCTGTTCAGGCCCGAGCCGGGCGGCGAGCCCTCGCTGCCGGAACCACCGCCGCCGCAGGCGCTGAGCGCTGCGGCTGCCACGGCAATGAGAATTTCCGGACGGTGCCGGGTGAGGTGAGGCTGGTACTGCTGTTAGCCATGGTGACCCGCTATTGATGAGATTTCATCTTAGGTCGCCATCTGCTGAGCTTATGTAGGACGAAACCACCACAGCAGGAAACTCTGCAACAGATTGCTCGGCGGCTGCGTTTGTCATAGCCGAGTAGTTGCCTGCGCCGCGGACCGCTAAGTTCGGCTCATGCCGACGCCCATCGAGCTGGTGCACAGGCACGCACGCAAGGTTGCGACACCGGATGATATGCTGGCCGATCAGGGGCGGCGGTCGAACGATATGGGCGGCCTCGAACAAAAAGCAGGAGTGGAATGTGCAGGTGAAATGGTGGGTGCCCCTGGTGATCGCGCTGCTTTCCCACGAAGCCGGCGCGATGGATCGGGCACGCCAGCTTGAACAGCGCTGCACCGGCGCCTCGGCCAGGCCGGCGCGGGATGTGCGCGCCGCCGAAGCGATAGCGCAAGCGCAGATGCAGCATCGCTTGTTCGGGGGCCAACTCATCAACCGCGCCGGCGGCATCGTCAGGATCGGTTTTCACGAAGCTGAATTCGACCGCCCGGAGGGGGATAGCACACCCACCTGGGAACGGGTGGCCCAGTTCTGGGCGGCGCTCGAGCCGGACCTGCCGTTCACGTTCCGTGCATCCACAGAAAGCCGGATCGATCGGCAGGGGCTCCTGGGCCGCATCGACGGTGCCTCGGGTGCGCTTTCGGCCGGACGGCTGGATGAGCGGGAACTTGCCGCCACCGCCAGCGCTTTCTTGCGAAGCGCACTGGTGGACCATCCCTGGTCGGCCGCTTTCATCAGCTACGTGATGAAAAAGAGCGGCTTCGGTTCGCATGAGTTCGAGTTCTCCGACAGCCACGTCGATTACGTCGACAAGGCCGTGCTGGCTTCGTCGGCTGAGCTGGAGAGCGCTCAGACCGCTTACGCCTTCCGCGCCTGCGACATTGCCGTCACCAAGCCGAGGGCGGGCGATCTGATGTGCTACACGCGAGAGCGGTCGGGCGGTATCCGTGACTACACTTCACTCCTCAGCGAGCTGGCGCTGCGCCGTGCCCGCCCGCAGCCCACATCGTTTCCGATGCATTGCGAGCTGGTCACGCGCTCGGATGAAAGCGGCGACTCCAAGATCGAGTCCATCGGCGGCAATGTCTTCCAGTCCGTCACGCTGCGAAAAATGACGTTGAACGCCAAGAAAACCTTGAGCAGCGCCTATTTCCGGATCGGCAGGGCTGATGACTGCATTCAGGGGCGCGACTGCAACGCCAACCTCAGCAGGAATTCATGGGTGGTGTTGCTGCAACTGAGGAATTGAGCGTCCCTTCTTGCAGAACCCAAAGCCGAACGGCCGTCCTTCGCGAGTCCGAAGGACGGCCGTTGCGCGAAGCTGATCAGGACTTCTTGTTGGCCATCTTCATGTCGGCCTTGGCGCGCTTGATGTCGGCTTCCGCCTTCACGTGGGCGGCCTTGGCGTCTTTCGTGCAGGCCTTCTGCTCGTCGCCCTTCAGGGGCTTGCACTTGGCCTTGGCGGCTTTGTAGTCGCCATCGGCATGCTTTTGCATGGCCTTGACGTCGGCCTTGGCGGTGGCCTTGGTATCGGTGCTGGTGCTGGTGCTACCAGCGGTGCCCGAGGTGCCGGCAGTGCTGCCCATGGAAGCGCCGGTGGAGCCGGTGGCGGTGCTGCCGGCCGCAGGCTTGGCGGCCGAGGCGCCGGTCATCGGCGCGCCAACGGGGGCGGCGGCGAAGCTGCTGGCCGAGAAACCGAGGCTCAGTGCGGCGGCGATGGCGATCAGGGTCTTGTTCATTTGATGAGTTCCTTTTGTGTAGCCGGCGATTCCGGCCTGATACTCAACGTGCGGGGGCGCTGAAAGTTTGTAGGACAAAGCCGGTAGCGCAGCCGCATTGGTGCGCGGGCTCAACCGTATCAGCGGGGACCGCTGCCATTCCCGAAAACTGGCACCGTGGGCAATGTCTTCTCGATCACCTTGTCGTCCGGCACGTCGTGCGGGCCGTCTTCGTCGGGGGTCGCAGGCATCCGGCCGTCGGGCAGGTCTTCCGCTTCGTCGGCGCTTCCCATGGGGGACCGGGGGGTGCTCATGGCATTCTCCTGGGTACGAACATCACACAGCATCGCCTTGGCGGTGGAATAGACCAGGGGTATTGATCCGCTGTTGGTGTAGGACGGGGCGCACCCGACTGCGCCATGGGCATTTCCTGGACTCTTCGGTGGCCCGGCCCCCAAGCCGGCCAGCGCGAGTGCAAGTTACGGCAACAGGGCGCAAAAAAGCACCGGCCCTCGCGGCCCGGTGCCTGTGCTCTCCCGTGAAGCGTCTAGCGAATCGCAAAGGGCCCGCCGGCCTGGCCGGTGACGGTGAAGCGGCCGTTGCCCTGGTAGGTGACTTCGATCATTTGGTTCTGGCCGCCGCTGATGGAGCCCAGGGTGCCCCCCGAAGTGCGGTTGCCGGTCGTGGTGAAGATCTTGCCGCCGCCGCCCGTCGGGTTGCCGTTGTCGACGGCGACGATCCAGTTGCCGTCCTGGGACAGGCTGATACCCCGCCACCAGAGGTCCATGGCGCCGGCGCCGCCGTGCCAATCCCAGGGGTCGGCGCCGCCCGCGTTGCTGATGAAGTTGTAGCCGTGGTAGCCATACGCGTCGGCGCGCGGCTCTTGCGCCGCCACGACCCGGCCGTCGCGCGAGACGGCCAGCCCGCTCCAGATGCTGTAGCCGAAGCGCTGCGTGAACGTGGCGCCGCCGTCGTCGCTGACCCACGGGTGGCCACCCTGGTCCAGCACGGCCATGCGCATGCCGTCGGCGCTGGCTGCGGCGAACGTCCAGTTGCCGGTGGTCAGCCGGCGTGTCCAGGTGGCGCCGCTGTCGGTGGAGACATAGACACCCTGGTTGGCCGGATCGCCGCCATAGAACGAGGCGACGGCGACCAGGCGCGTGCCGTCGCTTGAGCCCGCGACAGTGCGCCAGTCCCGGTTGGCCATGCCCGCGACCGGCGCGAACGTGGCGCCGCCATCGCTGGAAATCTGCAGCGTCCCGCCCATGGCGGCGCCGACCACGCGCTGGCCATCGTCCGTCACGTGGACGCCCTGCCAGAATGGGCCGGTGCGTGCCACCCAGGTCTGCCCGGAATCGCCCGACGTGTGGAGCACACCGCCTGCGATTGCGGCGAGCCTGGTGCCATCGGCCGACATGAGCACCTGGGTCCAGTTGCCCGAGGGCGCCGTGCTGCGGGTCCAGCTCGCACCCGCGTCCACGGAAAGGTAGATGCCGCCGGGGTTGGCTATTGCCGCGATGCGGTTGCCGCTGGCCGAGGAAGCCGTGCCCGCCCATTTCAGGGTGGGCGATGCCGCGTCGGGTACGCGCTCGGTCCAGGTCGCGCCCGGCGCCACGTTGCCGGGCAGGCTGGTCGTCACCACCCACTGGCCGGCGTTCTGCGCGAGGCGCCAGCGGGCCGCGCTTTGCCCGGTGACCGTCACCTTGTCACCGGCTTGCAGGCTCTCGTTCGCGGGAAGCGTGATCACCACCGTCGGCGTCGAACTGGAGGTGACCGAGTAGCTGCCATTGGGCGCTGCTTGCTGCGACATGCCGGTCACGGCCACCGGACCGGCGGCCGGTGGCGCAGGAGGCGGGGGGGGCGGTGGAGGCGCCGAAACGGGCGAGGGCGCGGGCGCGGGTGAGGGAATTGTTTCCGGCTCGGGGGCGGGCGTTGGTGCGACTGCATCGCCACCGTTGCTGGCCTGCGGGCCCGTGCCCGAATCCCCGCCACCGCCGCCGCCGCAAGCGGTCAGCCAGAGCGCGAGCAATGACAGCGCGATGCATTTCGCGCCTTGTTTTGTATCGATGGAGTACGAATTCATCGCAGTTGTTACCTGAGGTGCGTGACACAGACGCCCCGTCACAAGATTGTTTGATTCGTTGCATCGGCCGCGCATGAGCCATAACAGGCAAACGATGTAGGAGCAAGCTCAGCGCCGGTGTCGGGCGAGCGGAAGCGCGCG
>JACDFR010000077.1 GCA_013815685.1 Ramlibacter sp. | reverse complement strand
GGGCTGCGGTGCCGCAGCATGCGGCGGCGGACGCCCCGCTGATACGTCTCGGGCGACATGGTTCGCGGCGGCGAACAACCCCGCACCCGCGGCCAAACCCAGGCCCAGCACGGCCGCCGTCCTGCGCCGCGCGGCCGGGATGGGCGCCGCACCGAACACTTCGGCGGCCGCCTTGTCCACCGTGGCGCGGTCCACGACCGGCCGGGAATTCGCAAAGGCGCCCAGCAGCGACCGGTCGCACAGGAGGTTGATGCGCCGCGGCACGCCACGCGACAGCCGATGGATGCGCTGCACGGCCTTGCGTTCGAACGGCAGCGGCCGCTCCAGTCCCGCGACGTCCAGGCGATGGCGGATGTATTCCTCGCTCTCCGCCGGCGTCAGCGCGTCGAGGTGGTACCGCGCGATGACCCGCTGGGCCAGTTGCTCGAGTTCGGGCCGCGCCAGCATGCCGCGCAATTCGGGCTGGCCGATCAGGATGATCTGCAGCAGCTTGCGTTCCCGGGTTTCCAGGTTGGTCAGCAGCCGCAGCTGCTCCAGAACCTCGGCAGACAGGTTCTGGGCTTCGTCGATGATCAGGACATTGTTGCGCCCCACCGCGTGCGCATCGAGCAGGAATTCGGTGAGCGGATCGAGGTAATGCTTGACGGTGGAGGCTTCCTTCGGCGCCACCCGGACGTGGAATTCATGGCAGATCGACTGCAGCAGTTCGGTGACGGTGAGCTTGGGATTGAAGATGTAGGCCACGTTGCAATTGGGCGGAATCTGTTCCAGGAACAGCCGGCATACGGTGGTCTTGCCGGTGCCGATCTCACCCGTCAAAAGGACAAAGCCACCGCCAGCGCCCAGCCCATACAGCAGGTGCGCCAGGGCCTCGCGATGCCGCTCGCTCATGAAAAGGTAGCGGGGGTCGGGCGCGATCGAGAAAGGTTCGTGCTTCAGGCCGAAATAGGCGGCGTACATGCGGCGGAAGGATACCCCCTTCGGCGGGACAGGCGTCAGGCCGTGGCCGGCGCGCCGCGGCGCACGCGCCGTACATTGAACGCGCTGGTGATCAGCACGCCCTGCATGACGACCAGCCCGATCCAGACGCCGCGGTAATTCTGCCGGTCCATCAGGGCGCCGAAGATCAGCGGTGCCACCGCCTGCCCTATGTCCAGCCCCGAATAAACCACGCCGTAGACACGGCCGGTCGAATTGTCCGGCGTCGACTTCTTCACCAGCATGTCGCGCGATGGTCCGGCGCTGCCGCTGGCGAAGCCCATGGCGCCGAACAGGGCGGGGACAGCCAACGCGGGCACCGGTCCCAGGCCGATCAGCAGCGCGATCATCGCGGCGATGCCGAAGCCGGCGCCCACCACCCGCTCGCAGCGCGCCGGGTCCGCCGCCAGAAAGCCGCCCAGCACCATGCCGCCGGCACTGCACACCATGTACACCGTGAGGCACATGGCCGCCAGCGTCACCGGCACGCCATGCAACTGGCGCGCCGCTTCCGGCGCGAAGACCTGGATCACGCTGAGCACGACGGCGTAGAAGAAGAAGAAGGCAAAGCACATCCACACGGCCGGGATGCGCAGGAAATCGAAATTCCCCTCCCCCTGCTGGGCAGAGGCGGAATCCGTCTTTGCCGGCGGGCTCATGGGCAGCTCCAGCCTGCCGCGGTTGAGCCACAGCACCACCAGGACGGCGAAGGACAGTGTGCCGGCTGCCATCAAGGCCACGCGCCAGGAAAAAATGACGGCCAGCGGCACCAGCATGGCCGGCGCCAAGGCCCAGCCCAGGCTGCCGGTGATCCCGTGAAAGCTGTAGGCATGCCCCAGCCGGGCCGAGCTGACCTTGCGGTTGAGCAAGGTGTAATCGACGGGATGGAAGACACCGTTGCCCACGCCGGCGACAACGGAAAAGAAGGCCATGACCCCATAGCTGGGACTGATGGCGAAGCCGAATGCGGCCACGCCCAGCAACGCCAGGCCACCGAAGAGGATGGGCCCCGGCCCATGCCGGTCGACGAGAAAACCCGAGGCTGCCTGCACGGCGCAGGAAACGACGAAGAACAGGGTTATCAGGAACCCCAGCTCCGTGTAGCTGGCGTTGAAAGCGTCCTTCAGCCAGGGAAACAGCGGAGCGAGCCACAGCTGGCTGTAGTGGCTGATCGTATGGGCCAGGCCGACCAGGCAGATCACGCCCGCATCCTGGCGCAAGCTCACGGGCGGCAGGGTGTTCGCGGCGGCGGTGCTCATGGGCCGATCGTAGTGGCGCGGCCCGCTTCCGGTATGCGGCAGAACGCCATGTTTCTGCGAAAATCAGCCAATGCCGCGCTCCACTGTCCCCGAAACCATGCCCGTCAGTGACATCGATTCGTTTCGGCCCAGCCTGGATCGCCCGGTGCGCGTGCGCGCGCGCGCCCTGCCGGCCGACACCCACTTCGAACCGCACAGCCACGCCTGGTCGCAGCTGGCGTATTGCGCCAGCGGGATCGTGCAAGTCGCCGCGCAGCAGGAACATGGCGGCGAAATCACCTACATCATCCCGCTATCCCGGGCAGTATGGATCGCGCCCGGCGCGCAGCACGCCATTCATGTGCTGGAAGACGCGCAGTTCCGCACGCTGTACATCGATGCTTCGGCCACGCCACCCGGCTGGAGCGGGTGCCGCGTGATCGTGGTGTCGCCATTGCTGCGCGAACTGGTGCAGGCACTCGATGCGCAGCTGGCGCCGGCGCGCGAGGAATTGCTCGGCGAACTGGCCCTCGACGAGATCGCCCATGCCGACATCCAGGCGCTTGGGGTGCCGTTGCCGCGCTCGCAGGCCGGCGACAAGCGGCTGCGCGCGCTGTGCGAGGCTGTGCTGAAGGCTCCTGCGCATCGCGCCACGCTCGCAGATTGGGCGGCGGAGGTGGGTGCCAGCGAGCGCACGATCGCCCGGCTTTTTCGCGAGGAACTGGGCACGAGCTACCAGCAATGGCGGCAGCAGGCGATTTTGGCGCATGCCCTGCCGATGCTGGCGCGCGGGGCGCCGGTGAGCCACGTGGCGGCGTCCAGCGGTTACGCGAGCGACAGCGCCTTCACAGTCATGTTCAAGGCGGCGATGGGGCAGCCGCCGAGCCAGTTCAGGGCCTGATCGGCACCCCTCCCGGCTCAGCCCCAGAGGGCTCGCATCGCGTTGCGCATGGGTTCCAGCAGCGCGCGCTCCTGGCCGTCGGCAAGGACCTGCCGTCCACCCACGAACACCTGCGCGAAGCGGGCATCGGGACTCGAGAAGACGAGCGCGTCCAGCAGATGGTCGGCGGGTACACCGGCCAGTGACGCTGAATCGGGATCCACCACCACGAAATCGGCTCGCTGGCCTTGGGCGAGCCCGCCCAGGGCCAGCCCTGCCGCTGCACTGCCGCCCTCGAGCGCGCCTTCGAAAAGCGCGGTCGCCGCGCTTTCGCACAGCGCCGCGCGTGAAGCCACATTGCGCTGACGCAGCGCGAGGCGCTGCGAATATTCGAGCATCCGCAGCTCCTCCTGCCAGCTGCGAGCGACGTGGCTGTCCGAGCCGATGGACCACCGGCCGCTCTGGCCCAGCCAGTGGGGCAAGTCGAAGATGCCGTCACCCAGGTTGGCCTCGGTGGTCGGGCACAGCACGATGGACGCACGGCGGCTTCGCAAGCCCTCCCGCTCGGCGGCGGTGCAATGGGTGGCGTGGACCAGGTTCCAGCGCGCGTCCACCTCCACCTGATCGAACAGCCATTCGACCGGGCCGCGGCCATGCAGCGCAATACAGTCCTCGACTTCACGCCGCTGTTCGGCAATATGGATGTGGATGGGCATGCCCGCGCCCGCTGCCTGCGCCACCTCGCGCAGCGCGGAACCGTCGACCGCGCGCAGCGAGTGCAGCGCGACCCCCGCCGTCACCGAGCCCGCGCCCGCCTGGCGAACGGTATCGTGGGCGATGCGCAGCACGGAATCGGGCGTCGAAGCAAACCGTCGCTGGTCTTCGCGCAGGGTCCGGGAATCGAATCCCGAGCGCATGTACAAGGTAGGCAGCAGGGTGAGGCCGATCCCCACTCGCCGCGCAGCCCGCACCAGCGCGCCGGCCATTTCGCCGGGATCGGCATAAGGCGCGCCCCGGGGGTCGTTGTGCAGGTAGTGGAACTCGCAGACGTGCGTGTAGCCGGCGCGCAGCAGTTCCGCGTACAGAAATGCCGCGATCGCCTCGAGCTGCTCCGGCGTCACGCGATTCGCGGCGCTGTACATGCGGTCGCGCCAGCTCCAGAAATCGTCCTCGCCGCCGCGGCTGCGCTCGGTGAGGCCCGCAATCGCGCGCTGGAAGGCGTGGCTGTGGCCGTTCACCAGGCCCGGCAGGACCGGCCCCTCCAGGCGGGCCGCGCCCTGTTGTTGCGCCACCGGTGCATTGGGATGGATTGCGCTCCAGCAGCCATCCGGGCCCACCGTCAACAGCACATCCCGCGCCCAGCCGCCGCCGATCCAGGCCGTGGGCGCGTAGAAACGGCCACCGTCAACGGCCATGGACCGCCTCGCACGCCGCCAGTGCGGCGGCCAGCATGTCGCCGAGCACCGGCTGGATACGCTGCGCCCGCGCCTCGTCATAGTCGTGGGACGGCGCATCGCACATGTACAGGTGCTGGCAGATTTCCATCTGCACCACGTGGATGTGCCGCTTCGGGTCACCGTAATGGCGGGTGATGTAGCCGCCCTTGAAGCGGCCGTTGACGACCTGGGTCACGGGGTGGCGCGACGCGGCAACGGACACGGCCTGCGCGACCGCGGGGTCGGCGCTGGCTCCGCCGGCAGTGCCTATATTCAGGTCGGGCAGCGCGCCTTCGAACAGCCAGGGAATGCGCGAGCGGATGCTGTGCGCATCCCACAGAAGCACAAACCCATGCTGCCCCCTGATGCGATCGAGCTCCTGGCGCAAAGCCTGGTGATAGGGATCCCAGTAGGCCGCCCGGCGGCGCGCGCATTCCTGGGGTGACGGCTCATGGCCTGGCCGGTAAAGCGGATCGCTGGTGAAAAAGCGGGTGGGGCACAGTTCGGTGTTGGCCGCGCCGGGATACATCGGCGTGTCGTCGGGCGGCCGGTTCAGGTCGATCACATAGCGCGAGCAGCCTGCTCGCAGCACGCTGGCGCCCAGGCCCGGCAGGCTGTTGTAGAGGCGATGCAGGTGCCAGTCGGTGTCCTCGACCGCCAGTGCGCGCGGCTCATACGCGGGGCGCAGGTCGTCGGGGATCTCCGTGCCGATGTGGGGCATGCTGACCAGCAGCGGGACCGTGCCTTTTTCGAGAGTGAAGTTCATCGTTTGCGTCCGGCGAAAATTGTCTGGACTCGCGGATTGAATCCCATGGTGTAGGCCAGCTCGGCGGGCCGCTGGACGTTCCACACCACGAAGTCGGCGCGAAGGCCGGCCGAGAGCGTGCCGCGGTCCTTCAGGCCCAACGCCCTGGCGGCATTGCGCGTCACCCCCGCGAGCGCCTCCTCGGGCGTGAGCCTGAACAGCGTGCACGCCATATTCAGCATGAGCAATAACGAGGTGCAGGGCGAGCTGCCCGGGTTGCAATCCGTCGACACGGCCATCGGAATCCCCTTCTCCCGCAGCAGGGCCACGGGCGGAAGGCGAGTCTCGCGCAGGAAGTAGAAGGCCCCGGGCAGCAGCACCGCCACGGTGCCGGCCCGCGCCATCGCGTGCGCGCCCTGCTCGCCCAGCCATTCGAGATGATCACAGCTGAGCGCGCCATAGCCGGCGGCCAGCGTGGCGCCCCCGCTGTCGCTGAGCTGTTCGGCGTGCAGCTTGACCGGCAGGCCAAGGCGGCGCGCCGCCTCGAACACCCGCTCGGTCTGGGTCGTCGAAAACGCGATGCGCTCGCAGAAGGCGTCCACGGCGTCCACCAGCCCCCGCGCATGCAGCAGCGGCAACATGCGCAGCACTTCGTCGATATACCCGTCCGGCCGGCCGCTGAACTCCGGCGGCAGGGCATGGGCTCCGAGGAAAGTCGTGCGAACCTCGACGGCCTCGCGCTGTCCGAGCGCCCGCGCGGCCCGCAGGCACCTGGCCTCGTCCTCCAGCGACAGGCCATAGCCGGACTTGATCTCCACCGTTGTCACCCCTTCGCCGGCCAGTGCACGCAGGCGCGGCGCGGACTGGGCCACCAGGTCGGCCTCGCTCGCGGACCGGGTGGCCCGAACGGTGGAGGCGATGCCGCCGCCCGCCCTGGCGATATCTTCGTAACTGGCGCCGCCCAATCGCAACTCGAACTCGTGCGCGCGGTCACCGCCGAAGACCAGGTGGGTGTGGCAATCGATCAGTCCGGGGGTGATGAGGGCGCCCGCGCAAGGGTGCTGTGCGACGCTGCGCTCCAGCCACTCGCCGGGCAGCCGGCTTGCCGGGCCGATCCAGGCCAGGCGTTCGCCTTCGACCACCACGACGGCGTCGTCGATCAGGCCGTAAGGCTGGGCGGCACCCGCTTTCATCGTTGCCGCCCGGCAGTCGGTCCACAGCTGCACGGTCATGGTGCTATCTCCATCCAGAGCGCGTCACCGCCCGCGATCTCGACCCGTTCGTCCGTCTCCAGTATGCGCCAAGCCAGCGTTTGCGGCGGGAGTTCCAGCGTCTCGCCGGCACACCCGACGCGGGCATTGCCGGCATGCGAATAGGCCGCGACAAGGCTTGCCGCGCGGCACTGCGCCGCATGCGAATGATTGACCCGATGCATCCGCGCCGCGCCCGAGCGCGCCATCAAATTGAAATCGCGTGTCGTTCCCGCCAACAGTTCGCAGCGCGTTTGCGCGGCACCGCCGAATTCGAAAGGCGCATCGCGGGGCGTCAACTCCGTCGCCTTGCCATCCACGGTGAGCCGCACGCCGCCGCCGGACAGCACGGCAAACCAGCGCCGGACCCCCGGAAACGGCGAGAACGGGCCGTCGCGCTCCACCTCGGCCACCGACAGGCGAACCCTCCAGTCGCCAGGCGCGGGCCAGGCCAGCAGTTCCCGCGTCACCCCGCCGCCGTTGCGCCAGGGCGCAGGCGCAGCGTCGCGCAATCTCATCATTGACCAGCTCATGCCTGGAACTGCCCGGCGAAACTGTACCGGGTGCCCGGATAGACCAGCCGCGCGACGCTGGCGACATGCGCGCCGCTCACGGTGCGACGCATCATGGCCAGGCAGGGCTCGCCGCGCTTGATGCCCAGCTCCCTGGCTTCCTCGAGCGTGGGCAGGCAGGCCTCGATCGAATAGCTCGCTTCGGTCAGCGGTGCGTGGCGCAGCAGGTGCAGCGTCGGTGAGGTCTGGGTGAAATCGGTCTCCAGGTAAGCGGGCGCGGCGGCGGGATTCACGTAGCGGTCTTCGTACTGAATGGCCACTCCGTTTTCCATATGGATGAGGACGGAGTGGAATACCACCGCGCCCGTTCGCAAGCCAAATGAATCCGCCAGCCCGGCCGCCGCCTTCTCGCGGACTGCCAACAGTACCCTGGCCGTATGCACATGGCCGCGCTCTGCCACCTCTTCGTGGATGTCGCGGATCGTGAGCTTGGACGATATGCGATGCAGCTGGGCCACGCGGGTTCCCGACCCCTGCACCCGCGTCACCAGGCCCTCGCCGGCCAGCTCGCGCAGCGCGCGGTTGACGGTCATCCTGCTGATGCCGAACTGCTGCATCAGCGCCGCTTCGCTGGGCACCGGGTCGCCGGGGCGCCATTGCCCGCTGCCGATGCGCTGCTTGATGAATGCCTTGACCTGTTCGTAGGCGGGAAGCTCGCTTTTTGCCATCGCGCGAGCTTACCCCAGTTGACACAAGTTGTATAGACAACTAGGATGCCGCGGATCGATGGAGCCGTTCATGTCCGACCTCTCGCAAACCCCTTTCCTGGATAGCAAAGCCCGGCCCGTGCGGGCGCCGCAGGGCACGCAGCTGTCCTGCGCCAACTGGCAGATCGAGGCGGCCTACCGGATGATCCAGAACAACCTGGACCCGGCCGTCGCCGAGAAGCCCGATGAGCTCGTGGTCTACGGCGGTATCGGCAAGGCGGCGCGCAACTGGCCCTGCTTCGATGCCATCCTGGACTCCCTGCGCAAGCTCCGGCCCGACGAGACGCTGCTGGTCCAGTCGGGCAAACCGGTGGGCGTATTTCGCACCCACACCGGCGCGCCGCGGGTGCTGATCGCCAATTCCAACCTCGTGCCCAAGTGGGCCACCTGGGAGCATTTCAACGAACTCGACCGCGCGGGCCTGATGATGTTCGGCCAGATGACGGCCGGCAGCTGGATCTACATCGGCACGCAAGGCATCGTGCAGGGCACCTACGAGACTTTTGTCGAAGCCGGGCGCCAGCACTACTCGGGCGACCTCTCGGGCCGCTGGGTTCTTACCGCCGGGCTCGGGGGCATGGGCGGCGCCCAGCCGCTCGCGGCGTCGTTCGCGGGTGCATGCTCTCTCACCATCGAATGCCAGCAATCGCGTATCGATTTCCGACTGCGCACCAAGTACCTCGACAAGCAGGCCCGCGACCTGGACGAGGCGCTGGAGATGATCGAGGCGCATACGCAGCGCAAGGAAGCGATTTCCGTCGGCCTGTGCGGCAACGCGGCCGAGATCGTGCCCGAGCTGGCCCGCCGCGCCAGGGCCGGTGGCCCCCGGCCGGACCTCGTCACCGACCAGACGTCGGCGCACGACATCATCAATGGCTACCTGCCCGCCGGGTGGAGCGTCCAGCAATGGCAGGCCGCGCAAAAAGACCCGGCGCAGCACGCCCGGCTGACGCAGGCCGCCGGCGAATCGTGCGCCGCGCACGTGAAGGCCATGCTGGAATTCCATGCGATGGGTATTCCCACCGTCGACTACGGCAACAACCTGCGCCAGGTGGCCAAGGATTTCGGCGTGGCCGACGCCTTCGATTACCCCGGCTTCGTGCCCGCCTACATTCGCCCGCTGTTCTGCCGCGGCGTGGGGCCCTTCCGCTGGGTGGCGCTTTCCGGGGATCCCGAAGACATCCGCAAGACCGACGCCAGGATGAAGGAACTGTTCCCCGCGAACAAGCCCCTGCACCAGTGGCTCGACATGGCGCAGCAGCGCATCAGCTATCAGGGCTTGCCCGCGCGGATCTGCTGGATCGGCCTGGGCGAGCGGCATCTTGCAGGCCTGGCCTTCAACGAGATGGTCAGGCGCGGCGAGCTGAAGGCGCCCATCGTGATCGGCCGCGACCACCTGGACAGCGGCTCGGTCGCTTCGCCCAACCGCGAAACCGAGAGCATGAAGGACGGCAGCGACGCCGTGAGCGACTGGCCCCTGCTCAACGCCCTGCTCAACACCGCCGGCGGCGCGACCTGGGTCAGCCTGCACCATGGCGGCGGCGTGGGCATGGGCTACTCGCAGCACGCCGGGGTGGTGATCGTGTGCGATGGGACGGCCGAAGCCGCCGGGAAAATCGAACGCGTGCTGTTCAATGACCCGGCCACGGGCGTGATGCGCCATGCCGACGCCGGCTACGACATCGCGGTCGCCTCCGCGCGCGAGAACAAGCTCAAGTTGCCGATGCTGGGATGAGCGTGGCCGAACAAGAGATCCTGGTTCCCGGCCAGCTGACGCTCGCTCAATTGCGGCGGCTTTGCGGCAGCGAGCGCCTCATGGTCGACATCGACCCGTCCTGCCGTGCCCGCGTGCGCGCGAGCGCCGGTCTGGTGCGCAAGGCGACCGAGGGCGAAGCCCCCGTCTACGGTGTCAATACGGGCTTCGGCAAGCTCGCCACCACCCGCATCGCGCAAGGCGACCTGGCGACGCTGCAGCTGAAGCTGCTGCGATCGCATGCCGTCGGCGTGGGCGAGCCGTTGCCCGAGCCCGTGGTGCGCCTTGTCCTGCTGCTCAAGGCCGCCAGCCTGGCACGCGGCTATTCCGGCGTCCGCGAAGAAGTCATCGACACACTGCTGGCCCTGCACAACCGGGGCCTGACGCCCGTCATCCCATGCCAGGGCTCGGTCGGCGCTTCCGGCGATCTCGCCCCGCTGGCGCATCTTTGCCTGCCGTTGATCGGCGAGGGCGAAGTTTTCTGGCAGGGCGCGCGCGTGCCCGCGGCCCACGCGCTCGAACGCGCCGGTATCCGGCCGATCCAGTTGTCGGCCAAGGAAGGCCTGGCGCTGATCAATGGGACGCAGGTTTCCACGGCCCTGGCGATCGATGCGTTGCTGGCGACCGACCGGCTGTTCGAGGCCGCCGTGGTTGCGGGCGCGCTCACGCTGGACGCCGCCCGCGGCAGCGACGGGCCGTTCGATCCCCGCATCCACGCCGTGCGCGGCCAGCCCGGGCAGATCGATTGCGCCGCCGCTTACCGGGCATTGATGGTGGGCAGCGAAATCCGCCGCTCCCACCTGGACGATGACGACCGCGTGCAGGACCCGTACAGCCTGCGCTGCCAGCCGCAGGTCATGGGCGCATGCCTCGACCAGATGCGCTACGCCGCGCAGGTGCTGGCGCGCGAGGCCAATGCCGTCACCGACAACCCCCTGGTCTTCGCCGACGAGGGCGAGATGGTGTCCGGCGGCAACTTCCATGCGGAGCCCGTGGCGCTGGTCGCCGATGCACTGGCCGTGGCCATCGCCGAGATCGGTGCGATCACCGAACGGCGCATCGCCGTGCTGGTCGACACCGCCGTATCACGCCTGCCGCCGTTCCTCACGCCCGAGCCGGGCCTGAATTCCGGCTTCATGATCGTGCATGTCACCGCGGCCGCCCTGGCTTCGGAGAACAAGTCGCTGGCGCATCCGGCCAGCGTCGACAGCCTGCCCACCTCGGCCAACCAGGAAGACCACGTGAGCATGGCCACCTTTGCTGCGCGGCGCCTGGGCCCGATGCTGAAGAATACCGCGCACATCGTGGCCATCGAGCTGCTTGCGGCAGCCCAGGGCATTGAGTTCCTGCGGCCCCTGAAGAGCGCGCCCGCGCTCGAGGGCGTTCTGCGCCTGGTGCGCAGCGTCTCGCCCGCGATGATGCAAGATCGCAGCCTGGCGCGCGATATCGAAGCCGTGCACCACCTGGTGGCGGCCGGCGACATCGGCCGTGCGATCGAAGCCGGGATTCCCCAATTGCAGGCGCTACGCCTGGCCGGTACGGTCCCCCACGGGCTGCGCCCTGCCCCCCAAGGGGGCGCAACCGGCTAGGGGCAGCCCGTCGCCGGCCGGCCTATTGTTTGACCACCAACCACGAAAGACGCCATCATGAAAAAGCTGCTCGCCCTGTCCCTCGCACTGCTGGCCTGCGGTATCGCCCAGGCCCAGGAAACCAAGGTCGCCGTCGGCATCTCGGGCTGGACCGGCTTTGCCCCGCTCACACTGGCCAAGGAAGCGGGCATCTTCAAGAAGAACGGGCTGGACGTCAGCATCAAGAAGATTCCGCAGAAAGACCGCCACCTGGCCATCGCCTCGGGCGACGTGCAATGCGCGGCGACCACCGTGGAAACCTGGATCGTCTGGAACGCCAATGGCGTCGCCACGACGCAGATCTTCCAGCTGGACAAGAGCTACGGTGCGGACGGAATGGTGGTCAAGCCCAACATCGCCAAGATCAGCGACCTGAAAGGCAAGACCGTCGCGGCCAGCGCCCCGGGCACCGCGCCCTACTTCACCCTGGCCTGGATGCTCAAGAAGAACGGGCTGTCCGTGAAGGACGTGAAGGTCGTGAACCTGGAACCCCAGGCCGCCGCCAACGCCATGATCGCCGGAACGGACGGCATCGACGCGGCCATGACCTATGAGCCCTATCTCAGTGCGGTGCGCGCCAAGCCGGAAGCCGGCAAGATCATCGCCACCACGCTGGACTACCCCATGGTGATGGATACCTTCGGCTGCACGCCGAAATTCCTGGGCGAGAACCCCAAGGCCGCCAAGGCCCTGGCCGACAGCTACTTCGAAGCCGTGGACATGATCAGGCGCGACCCGAAGAAGAGCTTCGAGATCATGGGCACCGACGTGAAGCAAAGCGCCGAGGCTTTCGAGAAATCCGCCGCGTACCTGCGCTGGCAGGACCGTGAAGCCAACCTCAAGTTCTTCTCCGCCGAACACGCCGCCTTCAGCAAGGAAGCCGCCGAATTGCTGATGGAGGCGGGAATCATCAAGCAGCAGCCCGACATGGGCAAGCTGGCCGACACCCGCTTTATTAAATGAGCCCCCACGCTTGCCTGAAGGCTGCGCTGCCCCCCGAGGGGGCCGCGCCCGGCTTGGGTCGGCCCGGCGCCGGAAAAATGAGCCCCCACGCTTGCCTGAAGGCTGCGCTGCCCCCCGAGGGGGCCGCGCCCGGCTTGGGTCGGCCCGGCGCCGGGCGGTAGTCTCCATGCGCCCACTACAAGCCGTGAACCCCAGCGCGAGAATCGTGCTGGGCGTGGCCTTCTTCGTGCTCTTCTTCCTGGTCTGGGCCGCCGCCACACTGGGCGGCTTCGTTTCCAAGACCTTCCTGGCGGACCCGATCACCATGGTGCGGTCCGGCTACGACCTGCTGGCCAATCAGGGATTCATCAAGGACATCGGCATGACCGTGTGGCGCGTGCTGGGCGGCTTCGCCATCGCCGCGGTCCTGGCCGTGCCCCTCGGCGTTGCCATGGGCGCCTACAAGCCCGTCGAAGCGTTCTTCGAGCCCTTCGTCAGTTTTGCGCGCTACCTGCCGGCCTCGGCCTTCATCCCGCTGCTGATCCTCTGGGCCGGCATCGGCGAGGCGCAAAAGCTGGCCGTGATCTTCATCGGCTCGTTCTTCCAGCTCGTGCTGATGATCGCCGTGAGCGTGGGCAACACCCGCCGCGACCTGGTCGAGGCGGCCTACACGCTGGGCGCGAGCGACCGCGGCGTCGTGACCCGCGTGCTCCTGCCCAGTAGCGCGCCCGAAATCGCCGAGACGCTTCGCATGGTGCTGGGCTGGGCCTGGACCTACGTGATCGTCGCGGAATTGATCGGCGCCTCCAGCGGCATCGGCCACATGATCACGGACAGCCAGGCCCTGATGGCGACCGACCAGATCATCTTCGGCATCATCGTCATCGGCCTGATCGGACTGGGCAGCGATTACGCTTTCAAGGCCTTCAACCGCAAGCTGTTTCCCTGGGCCAGGTTATGAGCCCCGGCGCCACTTCATCATGAGCATCCTCCAAATCACCGGCGTTTCCAAGACCTTCCCCGGCGCCGATGGCGGCACGGTGGCACTGCAGGCAACGGACCTGCAGGTCGAGGAAAACGATTTTCTCACCATCCTCGGCCCCTCCGGCTGCGGCAAGAGCACCTTGCTGCGGATGGTCGCCGGCCTGGACACGCCGACCAGCGGCAGCATCGAACTCGACGGGCGGCCGGTCACCGGCCCGGGCGCCGACCGCGGCATGGTGTTCCAGAGCTACACGCTTTTCCCATGGCTCACGGTGCTGCAGAACGTGTGCTTCGGCCTGCGCGAAAAGGGAATGGCGCTTGCCGGACAGCAAGCGCTGGCCAGGCAATTCCTTGCCAAGGTGGGGCTGAGGGGATTCGAGAACCACTTTCCCAAGCAGTTGTCGGGCGGGATGCAGCAGCGAACCGCCCTGGCGCGGGCGTTGGTCAACAACCCTCGCATCCTTCTCATGGACGAGCCGTTCGGCGCGCTGGACCACCAGACCCGCGAGCTGATGCAGGAACTGCTGCAAGGCATCTGGGAAGCCGAGCGCAAGACGGTGCTCTTCGTCACGCACGACATCGACGAAGCCATCTTCATGGGCAACCGCGCGGTTGTCATGAGCGCCCGGCCGGGCCGCATCAAGTGCGATGTTCCGGTGCCGCTGGAGCACCCCCGGCATTACTCGGTGAAGACGACGCCGGTGTTCATGGACCTGAAGGCGCGCCTCACGCAGGAAATCCGCATCGAGGTCCAACGGGCCACGGGTCTTGCGGACGCGGGCCTGCCCGCCTGATTGGAAAAATTCCTACAAATGGCTCAGCCGTGTTCCGACGGCTGAGCTCGCGGCTGCTCGACAGAATCGGACTTCAGCGCGGCCCACGCCGCCTTTGGAGACCCAGTTATGAGCAAGACAAGTTCAAGCGATACAAAGGATGAGCCGAGCTCCAGGAGCGTTCTTCGAGCCATGATCCGAGCGACACCGGCTGCTCGGGCGAGGGCGCGGCCAGCGCGATGGCCCGGCTGATCCTGCAAGGGCAGGAACACCGCCATCAGGCAGGGGAAGCCGACGACGCCGCGGGGAGCCACCGCCAATGAGCCGGCCGGAGCCCAAAAAGAAAACACCCGTCCCCCCTACTTCCTCTGCGGCTGCGGCTGCGGCTGCGCCCGCCCCGGGAGGACTGAAGCACACAGGTTCGGGCGCCGACACCGCGCTGGTGGCGATGCTTGCGAAGCGGCAGATGCGGGCGGGTCGCGACCCGGAGCCCGCACCACCTGCGCCCACCGAAAAGAAAAGCCGCGGCGCCTAGTCCAGTGAAACAGGGAAATGGCACCCCCCGTGAGCGCCAGAAAGGCCGCAGGCTAGGCGCAAACCGTAGCCAGGTTGGACACCTGGCGAGGATTTGCAACAACGCCTGCGGCC
>JACDFR010000003.1 GCA_013815685.1 Ramlibacter sp. | reverse complement strand
AAACATAACCTCGGCGGCCCGCCCGGCCAGATGCACCCGCGCCACCACCTCCGCCGTCTCCGCCACCACCACCCCCTTCTTCCAAACCTTCAACCGATTCGCCCGCAACCGGATCGCCTCGATCACATCCCGCGCCTGCAGCAGCACAAAACTCGCATCGCATCCCGGCGCTATCCCATACCCCTCCAGGTGCATCACCTTCGCCGCATTTCCCGTCACCGCGTCGAAGCAGGCCCTGATCCCCTTCTGGCTCGTCATCTGCCCCACATGCAGCCCCATGTGCGCCACCTCCAGCATGTCGCCCGATCCCATGCCGTACCAGGGGTCCATCACGCAGTCGTGGCCGAAGGCGACGTTGACGCCGGCGGCCATCAGCTCGGGCACGCGGGTCATGCCGCGGCGCTTGGGATAGGTGTCGTGCCTTCCCTGCAGCGTGATGTTGATCAGCGGGTTGGCGACCACGCTAACGCCTGATTCGGCGATCAGCGGGATCAGCTTGCTCGCGTAGTAGTTGTCCATACTGTGCATGGAAGTGCAGTGGCTGCCGTTGACGCGGCCCTGCAGGCCCAGGCGCTGCGCCTCGAAGGCCAGCGTCTCGATGTGGCGTGACATCGGGTCGTCGGTCTCGTCGCAGTGCATGTCGACCAGCTTGCCGCGCCCGGCCGCGATCTCGCACAGCAGCTTGACGCTGGCCGCGCCCTCGGCCATGGTGCGCTCGAAGTGCGGAATGCCGCCGACGATGTCCACTCCCCTGTCCAGCGCGCGCTTCAGGTTGTCCTCGCCGCCGGGCGTCCGCAGCACGCCGTCCTGGGGGAAGGCGACCAGCTGCAGGTCGATGTAGGGCGCCACCCGGCGTTTCACTTCCAGCAGCGCGTCCACGGCCAGCAGGCTGGGGTCGCTGGTGTCCACATGGCTGCGGATGGCCAGCAACCCTTTGGCGACGGCCCAGTCACAGTAGGCGAGGGCACGTTCGATGATCGATTCGGCCTTCAGCGAGGGCTTGAGTTCGCCCCACACCGCGATGCCTTCCAGCAGCGTGCCGCTTTCGTTGACGCGCGGCAGGCCGTAACTGAGCACGGCGTCCATGTGGAAGTGCGGGTCGCAAAAGGGCGGGGTGAGCAGGCAGCCGCCGGCATCGACGGTTTCCGCGGCCGGGGCCCGCAGGCCTTGCGCGACTTCGCAGATCTTGCCGCCCTGCACGGCGACGGACATGCCGCCACGCCCGTCGGGCAGGGCGGCATCGATGATGAGGAGGTCGAGCATGGGCATCAGGATAAACCAGACCTGCCGGACGCTTGGCCGGGCTGAGACCCCACGGTCGCCTTGTGGTAGAGCTGGAGCGCGACGAACCGCGAAGAGACGAATCTTTGCTACTATGCATGCACTGTGCATGCTAGCGAGTTACCATGAATATTCACTCCAATGGCTCGTCCCCGGTCATCGATCCGACCACGCGCGTGGCTGCCACGGCCGTGGTCTCGGGCGATGTTCGTATCGGCCCCAACTGCTCGATAGGATATGGTGCCGTGCTGGTCGCTGAAGGCGGGCCCATTCGCATCGGCGCGCATTGCGTGGTGATGGAAACGGCTGTGCTGCGCGGCGTGCCCGGCCAGACCCTGCGGCTGGGCAATCACGTGCTGGTGGGGCCGCGCGCCTATCTGGTGGGATGCGACGTGGACGACGATGTGTTCCTGGCCACGGGCGCCACCGTGTTCAACGGGGCGGTGCTGGGGCGCGGCTGCGAGGTGCGCATCAACGGCCTGGTCCACCTGCGTACCGTATTGGAGCCAGGCACGACTGTGCCTATCGGATGGGTGGCTGTCGGCTCGCCCGCTCGCATTCTTCCCGCCGGCGACCATGAGGGTATTTGGGAAGTGCAGAAGTCGCTCGATTTCCCGCGCTACGTGTTCGGCGTCGAGCGGCCGGCGCCGGGGCAGTCGATGATGCCGGGCGTGATGCCGCGCTATGCCGGCGCGCTCCGCCGCATGCATGCCGACGACAGGATCGATGACCACGCCGATTGACGCCAACAAGCTGGGCGCGCTGTGGTCCACACTGGATCGTGAAATGGCACGCGCGATGGACGGGCATTCGGCAACCGCCGCGGCCATGTTGCTCTGGCTGTACCACGGGTCGCCCACGGGCGTTGTGGAACTGTGCCGCGTGGTGGGTGTATCGCAGCCTGCCGGCTCCCGCGCCATCGACAAGCTGGTGCAAGCCGGATTTTTTCACAAGTTATCGGCCAGCGCGCGCGAGGTGTGGCTGGAGCTTTCGCCCGCCGGAAGGGCAGAGGCCGAGCGGCTGCAAGGCCGGCGGCTCACGGCCTGCGGGTCTTTGCTGGGGGCCCTGACGCCGCAAGAACAGGTGACTATGTCGGCCTTGCTGGACAAGCTGCTCACCGCCCCCGTGATCGATCGCGGGTATGCCCGCAACGTGTGCCGCTTCTGTGACCATGCGGTCTGCGATGGCCCGGCGTGTCCCGTCGGCTGCCGCGCGACGCAGATCGAGCGCGCGGCGGCGGCCTGAGGATCAGCGCTCGCCCTTGCGGTACGGCTTCATCAAGGCCTGCGGATACGCTGCCTTGCGCGCCACCAGCACCAGCGCCAGGATGGACAAGGCGTAGGGCAGCATCAAATACATCTGGTAGGGCAGCAGCGCATCGCCCGATTGTTGCAGCCGCAGCTGCAGCGCGTCGAAGAAAGCGAACAGCAGCGCGCCCAGCAGCGCCTTGCCGGGCCGCCAGCCGGCGAACACGACCAGCGCCACGCAGATCCAGCCGCGGCCGTTGACCATGTTGAAGTAGAACGAATTGAAAGCCGACAGCGTGAGGAAGGCACCGGCGATGCCCATCAGGGCCGAGCCGGCCACCACCGCCGCGGTGCGCGTGGCGGCGACCGGCACCCCCTGGCCTTCGGCGGCGTGGGGGTTCTCGCCGGCCATGCGCACCGCGAGCCCGGCCGGGGTGCGGTACAGCGCCCAGCCGATCACCGGCACCAGCAGCAAGGCCAGCAGCGTCAGCGGCGTCTGGGCCGAGAGCACGGGGACACCTAGCCAGTCCATCGGCGCGAAGGGCGTGACCGTCGGCGGCGTGTTCACCTTGGGGAAGCTGACGCGGTAGCCGAAAGCGCTGAGTGCCGTCGCCAGCAGCGTGATGCCCAGGCCCGCCACGTGCTGCGACAGGGCCAGTCCCACGGTCAGCCCCGCGTGCAGCAGCCCGAACAGCGCGCCCGCAAGGCCGGCGACGCCCACGCCGGCCCACAAGGGCGCGCCCAGGTAGACGGCCAGCCAGCCGGTGAAGGCGCCGGCCACCATGATGCCTTCGATGCCCAGGTTGAGCACACCGGCCCGTTCGCACAGCAGCACGCCCAGCGTCCCCAGGATCAGCGGCGTGGCGATGCGCAGCACGGCCACCCAGAAGGCGGGGTTGAGGAGGATGTCGAGGTACTCGGTCATTTCCACCGCACCCGGTATTGCGCCAGCAGCGCCGCCACCAGCACGGCGATCAGCGCGGCCGCGACGATCACGTCGGCGATGGAACTGGGCACGTCGATGGCGCGGCTCATGCTGTCGGCGCCCACCAGGACGCCGGCCACGAACACGGCCGCGGCGACCACACCCAGGGGATGGAGGCCCGCCAGCATGGCGATCACGATGCCGGTGTAGCCGTAGCCCGGCGACATGTCCAGCGTCACATAGCCGGCGCGCCCCGCCACTTCCACGGCGCCGGCCAGGCCCGCCAGCGCACCGGAAAGCATGGCGACCAGCACGACGGTGCGGGTGACGGGTACGCCGGCAAAGGCGGCGGCGCGCGCGTTGGCGCCGAGGGCGCGAATGTGAAAGCCCGGCAGGCTGTACTTGAACCCTGCCCACAGCGCGACGGCCAGGGCGCAAGCGGCCACCAGGCCGGTGTGCACGCGGGTGCCGCTCACCAGCTTGGACAGTTCGAGCTCTTCGCGCAGCGCCACGCTTTGCGGCCACCCCATGGCGGCCGGGTCCTTGAGGGTGCCGTCCAGCAAGGCCGAAACGCCCAGCAGCACGATGAAATTGAGCAGCAGCGTGGTCACCACTTCGTCCACGCCCAGCCGCGCCTTGAGAAGCGCCGGACCGAGCAGGAGCAGGGCGCCCGCAAGCGCCGAAGCCGTCAGCATGAGCACGAACAGGGCGGCGGGCGGCGCATCGAATCCCGTGCCGCCATGCAGCCCGCCGACGGTGACCGCTGCCAGGGCGCCCGCGTAGAGCTGCCCTTCGGCGCCGATGTTGAAAAGCCGGGCCTTGAAGGCCACCGTGACGGCCAGCCCCGTCAGGACCAGCGGCGTGGCCCGCGTGAGCGTCTCGCTCCAGGCGAAGACCGAGCCGAAGCCGCCGCGCAGCAGCGCCGCCCAGGTCGGCCCCACGGGTGCACCGGCCCACAGCACCAGCAGCGAGCTCACGATCAAGGTGAAGCCGATCGCCGCCAGCGGCGCGAGCACCAGCGCGGCGGGCGAAACGGCGGGGCGCCTTTCCAGCCTCATGCGGCGGCCTGCGATGGCACGCCGGCCATGGCCAGGCCGATGGTGTCCCGCGTCCAGTGCGAAGGCTGGTGCGCGGGGGTCAGGCGCCCGGCGTGCATCACGGCGATGCGGTCGCCCAGCGCCATCACTTCGTCCAGGTCGTCGGAGATCAGCAGCACGGCCGCGCCGGCATCGCGCGCCGCGATGAGCTGGCGCTGCACATAGGCCACGGCGCCGATGTCCAGGCCCCAGGTGGGCTGGTGCGCGACGATCATGCGGGGCGGGCGCCCGTCGGGCGCCAGCAGCGCGCGGCCCAGGATCAGCTTTTGCATGTTGCCGCCCGAGAACGCCCGCGCGGACGAGTCCAGCCCGGCGCCGCGCACGTCATAAGCCTCCTGGATGCGGCGGGCATGCCCGCGCGCGGCCTGCCGCCGAACCCAGGGGCCGCGCGTGAATGACGTGCGCAGCCGCTCGGACACGGCGTTTTCCCAGACCGGCAGGTCGCCGACCACGCCGACGTCGCGCCGGTCCTCGGGGATGCGGGCCACGCCCTGTTCGACCAGGCGCGCGGGGTCGGCGCGCAAGGGCTTGCCTAGCAGCGTGACGGCGCCGGCGGTTGACTTCATCGTGCCGCACAGCAGCTCGGCCAGGATCAATTGCCCGTTGCCGGAGACGCCGGCGATGGCCGTTATTTCGCCCGCGCGCAGAACCAGCGAAGCATGGGCGAGCCGTTCACGGCCGGTGCCCGCCGAGACATCGGCCAGCTCGCACACGGTTTCGCCCGCCGCTCTGACCGGCGCGCGCTGCGGCTGCGCCACCGATTGGCCCACCATCCATTGCGCCAGCTGTTCCTGCGAGGTGCCGGCCGTGGGCGCTTGCGCGACCAGGCGTCCGCCCCGCAGCACCGCGACGCGGCGCGACACGCGCAGCACCTCGTCCAGCTTGTGGCTGATGAAGATGATCGCAAGGCCCTGCGCAACCATCTGCCCGAGCGTGGTGAACAGGGCTTCGCTTTCTTGCGGCGTCAGCACGGCCGTCGGCTCGTCCAGGATCAGGATGCGCGCGCCGCGGTAGAGGGCCTTGAGTATCTCGACCCGCTGGCGCTCGCCGACGGAGAGCTGGGCCACCCGCGCATCGGGCCGCACCGCCAGGCCGAACTGGGCCGCTACCTGCGCCAGCCGGGTGCGACCCGCTGTGCGGCGGGAGAACGGCTGCCACAGCGGCTCGCTGCCCAGCATCACGTTGTCCAGCACGGTCAGGTTGTCGGCGAGCGTGAAATGCTGGTGGACCATGCCGATGCCGGCTGCCAGCGCCGCGCGCGGGTCGCCCGGCGGCAGTGGCTTGCCGAACACCTCTATCGAGCCGCCGTCTGCCGTGTAGTGTCCGAACAGGATGGAGACCAGTGTGGACTTGCCCGCGCCGTTTTCGCCCAGCAGCGCCAGCACCTCGCCGGAGCCCAGCTCCAGCGAGATCGCGTCGTTGGCGACGAGGGTGCCGAAACGCTTGGTGATGCCGGACAGGCGCAGGACAGGCGAAGTCGCTATTGCCACCTGCGCCAGTCCCTCATGCCAGAGCCACCGCGGAACCGGCTTCGCCGGGCCGCTGGTGGCGCCCCCTTGAGGGGGAGGCGGCCGCCAGGCCGCTTCGGGGGGGAGTCATTACCTGGCAGTCGACTTGGGCTGGCTGTCGTCCACCTTGACGGTGAACTTGCCGTCCAGGATGTCCTTTTCCCTGGCCTTGACCTTGACCACGATCTCGGCCGGCACTTTCTTCTCGAAGGTGCCCAGCGGCGCCATCTCCGAGCCCTTGTGCTTCATCATCGAGTACTGGCCGTACTCCTCGGCCTTGAACTTGCCTTCCCTGGCCAACTTGACTGCGCGGTCGATGGTCGGCTCCATCTTCCACAGGGCCGAGGCAATGACGGTGTCGGGGTACTTGTCCTGGGTGTTGATCACGTTGCCGATTGCCAGCTTGCCGCGTTCCTTGGCCGCGTCGGAGACGCCGAAGCGCTCGGCATACAGGATGTCCGCGCCTTTGTCGATCATGGCGAAGGCGGCTTCCTTGGCCTTGGGCGGGTCGAACCAGCTGTTGATGAAGCTGACGGTGAACTCGACCTTGGGATTGGTTTCCTTCGCGCCGGCCATGAAGGCGTGCATCAGGCGATTGACTTCGGGGATGGGAAAGCCGCCGACCATGCCGATCTTGTGGGTCTTGGTCATGCCGCCGGCCACCATGCCGGTGAGGTAGGCCGGCTCCTGGATGTAGTTGTCGAACACGCTGAAGTTGGGCGCCTGCGGCTTGCCCGACGATCCCATCAGGAAGGACGCCTTGGGGAAATCCCTGGCGACCTTGCGCGCAGCCGTTTCCACGGCGAAGGCCTCCCCGATGATGAGCTGGCTGCCGCCGGTGGCGTATTCGCGCATCACGCGCTCGTAGTCGGCGTTGGCCACGTTCTCGCTGGCCTTGTATTCGATCTCGCCGCGCGCTTCGGCCGCCTTCAGCGCCTGGTGGATGCGGCCGGCCCACTGCTGCTCGAAGGGCACGGTGTAGATGCCCGCCACCTTCAGCTTGGCCTGGGCCCATGCCGCGCCGGGGCCGGCCAGCGCCAGGGCCGCGGCGAGCGAAATGAGGTGGCGTCTCGGAATGCTTTTGATCGACATGCGTTCTCCTGGATGATGGTTCGGCTGGGCCTGCAAGCGTCGTGCCAGCGCCCGCACATGCTACAGATCAAACATCCTTTGGACCAGCCACCAGGCGGCGAGCGCGGCCACGGCCAGGGACCCTGCCTTGAGCACGCCGACGCGATAGAACCGGGTGCCGCGCAGCCGGAAGGCCAGCGGCAAAAAGACCGCCACGATGGCCAGCTGGCCCAGCTCGACGCCGACGTTGAAGCCCACCAGCGCCAGCACCAGCGCGTCTTGCGGCAGGCCCAGGTCGGCCAGGACCGAGGCGAAGCCGAAGCCGTGGATGAGGCCGAAGGCGAAGGCCAGCATCCAGCGCCGGCCCTCGACGGTGCCGCGCAGGTTGTTCAATGCGGCCAGGATCACCGAGGCCGCGATCGCCGATTCGACCAGGCGCGAGGGCAGGGTGACCAGCTGCAGGGCCGCCAGCGTCAGCGTGATGGAGTGCGCCAGCGTGAAGGCCGTCACGACCTTGAGCACCTCGATGACTGCCCCGCGCAGGCTGTCCCCGCCCTGCCACTGGCCGCCCCGCCGCACCAACACTGCGGGCAGCAGCAGGGCCAGCAGGAACAGGATGTGGTCGAAGCCGATCCAGATGTGCCACACGCCTTCCACCACGTACTGGCGCAGGGTCTCCCACGCTTGCGGCGGCTTCAGCGCCAGCTTCTGCTCGGCCGACTCGGTGCCGAAGACCAGCGCCTGCGCCGCATCGCCGCCGGGAGCGATCCACTGCACCAGCCCGCGGTGGGACGGGTCGACGTCGAACAGCAGCGAGTACCTGGTTTTCAGCGCGCCCGCCAGGCCCTCGCAGCGGGCCGTGAGCGTGAGCACCGCGTAGGTGCCATCGCTGTGCTTGTCCAGCATCATCGCGCCGGCGGGCTGCAGCGGGCAGGCCTTGTCGCCCGAGGACAGCTGGAGGTGCCCGGTGGCATAGCGCGCGATGTCGTCGCCGCGCTGGCGCACTTCGCCCCAGCTCAACTCGCCGTTGCCGTCGCGGTCGAGCTGCAGCACGTAGTCGAGGTCGCGCAGGGCGATGTCCCAGCGCACGCTGATGGCGTCGGCGCCCTCGGTGGCGCGCAGGGTCAGGTAGCTGTCGCTGGGCTTGTGGGCCCAGGCCGCCGCGTGGAGCAACAGGGCGGCCAGCAGTGCGAACCAGCGTCTCATTGCCTGGGCCCCGTGGCGCCCAACTGGCCGGCCAGGGCCGACAGCGCCGGGTCCTGGTACCCATGGGTGCGAAGCCAGGCCAGTGCCGGTTGCGCAGGCCTGGCGTCCTTGGCGGCGATGGCCGCGCGGATCAGGATTTCGGCGTCGCGCGGTTCCTTCTGGTGCTCGTAGTTGCGCACCGCCAGTGCGAGCGCCTTGGCCGGATTGCCTTCGATGTCCAGTTCGAAGCGCGCCGCCTCCTGCTCGTGCAGGCGGTCGCCGCGCCGGGCGGCGGCGGCGAACCGGTCCCGCAGCTGGCCGGCCCATCCGGCGGCCCGCGAATCGTTGAGGGCGCGCCCGGCCAGGGCCAGGCGCAGCAGCAGGATGTCCGAGCGTTCCCAGTCCGCCAGCAGCTTGACCGCTTCCGCGGGGCGCTTTTGCTGCAGCAAAAAGTCGGCATAGGCGCCCAGCAGGAACTGGTCGGTCACGCCCAGCTGCAGTGCCTCCTTGAAATGCGCTTCGGCCTCGGGCCAGCGCTGCAGCCGCACCGCCATCTCGGCCAATCGGGTGCGCGCCCAGAGCGCCAGTTCGGGTGCCACCGGGCCGGCCGCTGCAAGCGACTTGCCCAGGGCCTCGTACGCGGGTGCCAGCTGGCCGGTGCTGGCCTGGACATAGGCGGTGCAGCCTTGGGCGTGCAAGGGGTGGGCCAGCGGCACCAGCCGCGTGCATTCGGCCAAGGCGCCACCGTAGTTGGCCTGGACCATGTAGATGGCCGAGCGCCAGGCGGTGGGCTCCGTGGCCTGCGGGTCGAGCTCCCTGGCCTTGGCCAGGCTTTGGAGAGCGGCGTCGAAGTCGTGGCTGTACTGCTGGATCAGCCCGCGCACGGTCCAATAGCCGGCGTTGCCGGCGGCGGACTGGGCCAGCGGAGCAATGGCCGCCGAGGCATAGCCCACGTAGCGCGGATCGCCCTGCGCCATCGCCAGGTCGAAGTAACGCCGGGCGATCTCCAGGCGCAGCGCGGCGTCATCCGGCCGCGCGGCCAGCTGCTTGCGCAGCGACTCGACCCGCCGCACGGACGGATCGTTGTTCCCGCTGGGAAGGCGCTCGACGACTTCATTGTCTCCGGCGGGGGTGAAAGGGGCGGCGGCCGCGGCAAACGGCAGGCCGAGGAAGAGGAGCGCGGCCCACGGCCGCGTGAAACGCCGCTTCATGTTGGCTACTTGGTGCCGAACATCCGGTCGCCCGCGTCGCCCAGGCCCGGCAGGATGTAGCCATGGTCATTGAGCTGGCGGTCGATGGCGGCGGTGTAGATCGGCACGTCCGGGTGGGCGGCTTGCAGCGCCGCGACGCCTTCCGGGCAGGTGAGCAGGCACACGAACTTGATGGACTTGGGGCGCAGCTCTTTCAGGCGCTCCACCGCAGCGATGGCGGAGTTGCCGGTGGCGAGCATCGGGTCGACCACCACGACGTCGCGCTCGTGCATGTCCTGCGGCATCTTGAAGTAGTACTCAACGGCTGTCAGGGTCTTGGGGTCGCGGTACAGGCCGATGTGCCCGACGCGCGCGCCCGGCACCACGCTCAGCATCCCGTCAAGGATGCCGGTACCCGCCCGCAGGATGGAAACGAACACCAGCTTCTTGCCGTCGATCACGCGCGCCCTGGTTTTTTCCATCGGCGTCTCGATCTCCACTTCCTGCATGGCCATGTCACGGGTGACCTCGTAGGCCATCAGCATCGCCAGCTCGTTCAAGAGCCGGCGGAAGCTGTTGGTGCTGGCCTCCTTGTTGCGCATCAGGGTCAGCTTGTGCTGAACCAGCGGGTGATCGATAAGGTGGACCTTGCTCATTTTTTATCTTTCAGAATACCGTGCCGTCGCTCGCCACCTTCAAGGGCGGCAAGCCGCCGCGGTGGCGCTGGGCCAGCTCGCGCCCGGCGGCCCAGGTGCCGCCTTCCAGTACGCGGGCCAGGGGCAGTTCGGATGCGCTCAATCGCAGCTTTTTGCGCACCGAGCCGGCCACTTCGTCCATCAATGCCACGGTGAGGGCGCGCCATTCGACGATGATTTCGTCGCCCGGCTGCCAGATTTCGTGCGCGGCCGCGCCGTCGCGCAAGCGAAGAAGGCCGCTGTCGATCAACAGGCCGCCGTTGCGGTATTCGGGCAGGGCTGTCAGGGCGTCCACATCGCGCACGCTCACGCCGGCCCATTCGAAAGGCTCCAGCAGCGAGTAGGTGAGCCATTGCGACAGCTTGTGGAAGGGCATCCAGCCATCGGACGCGCCTTCGCCGCGAACGGCGGCGTGGCGCCAGCAATCGCCCAGCGGCACCAGGCCGATGACATTGCTGGCCGGCCAGATTGCCGACAGGCTGATGAGAATCTGCGAGAGGATGCCGTGCGCCGTCACGTCGGCGGTGTGGGGCACGTCGGGCCCGGGCACCAGGAAGTCGAAGAGCTTGCCGGGCCGGCCCTCGCCGCCGAAGATTTCGGGCTGCTCCGCCATCACCTCGCCCAGGCGGCGCAGCAGGATGACCCGCCCTTCGAGCCCGACCAGGGGATTGGCGGCACTGACCTGGAAGGCCTGGGCCAGGCGGTCGGTGACGACGCCGCGCAGGCCCGCCGCGTCCGCCTGCAGCGGGCGGTCCTTGTCGCTGGAGAACATGCCCGAGGTGAAGGCATGGAAGCTCGCGACGGCCAGGCCTTCGGAGCGGGTGAAGGCCTGGCCCGAGGCGGACTCGACGTACTTCCAGTCCGGCCCCGCGCCGGCGTCCAGCAGCACGCTGATCACCGTGAGGTCGATCATGGCGCGTGCGCGGGATGCGGCGGGCACCTCGCCCAGCAGCTGCTCGAACCGGGCCTTGCGGTCTGCGCCGCCGGCCTCGAAATGGCGCCATCGGCTGTGCACGGGGATGCGCAGCTTGGGATAGCGGCTGCGCGTGGCGGCGGCCACCTCGTTCGCCGTTCCTTCGAGGGCGCCGTCTTCCACCAAGAACCACGACGATTCGCCGTTGCGCGCGCGGGCGAGCAATTGCCCCGCGCGTTCGCGCACGGCGCCCGTCGTGCGCAGGATAGAGGCCGCAACCTCCGCTTCGCCGTGCCCGGAACCCAGATGTGTGCTTCCCATGCTCACAGTCCCCGGCCTTTGGCTTTTTTCAGCTCCTGCGGATCGGGGACCACCCCGGGAGTGAAGTAGCCGGCCGCGACCTTCGCATCCATTTCGACGCGGGCATCGGCGGGGATCAGCTCGTCGGGAATGTTGACCCGTTCGCCGATCTCTATGCCGGAGTTCGTGATCGCGTCGAACTTCATGTTGCTCATCGACACCAGCCGGTGGATTTTCTTGATGCCCAGCCAGTGCAGCACGTCGGGCATCAGTTCCTGGAACCGCATGTCCTGCACGCCGGCCACGCATTCGGTGCGGGCGAAATACTGGTCGGCGGTGTCGCCGCCCACCTGGCGCTTGCGGGCGTTGTACACCAGGAACTTGGTCACTTCGCCGAGCGCGCGGCCTTCCTTGCGCGAGTAGGCCACCAGGCCGACGCCGCCGCGCTGCGAGCCTTGTATGCATTCCTCGATGGCATGGGTGAGGTAGGGCCGGCAGGTGCAGATGTCGGAGCCGAACACGTCGGAGCCGTTGCATTCGTCATGCACCCGCGCCGTGAGCTCGACCTCGGGGTTGGCCAGGTCGTGCGGATCGCCGAAGATGTAGATGGTCTGCCCGCCGATGGGCGGCAGGAACACTTCCAGGTCGCTTCGCGTCACGAGCTCGGGGTACATGCCGCCGGTCTCTTCGAACAGCACCCGGCGCAGGTCGGCTTCGGAGCAGCCGAAGCGCCTGGCCACGCCGGGCAGGTACCACACGGGCTCGATCGCCGCCTTGGTCACCATCGCCGCGCCGCCGGCGGTGAGCACCTTGCCGTCCGCCTTGAGGCGGCCCTTTTGCAGGCCCTCGATCACCTCGGGCAGGATCACATGCGCCTTGGTGACGGCGATGGTGGGCCGGATGTCGTAGCCGGCCGCCAATTCTGTGGAAAAAACGTCCGCCACCAGGGCGCCCCAGGGGTCGAGGCTGACGATCTTGCCCGGCTCGCCCCATTGCGGATAAGGCCCGATCACATCGGTGGGCGAGGTGTTGGTGAGATCGGCCTTGTGCTGGCGCGACAGGGCACCCGAGGCCACGGCCAGCGCCCGGTAGACGCTGTAGGAGCCGCTGTGGGTGCCGATGACATTGCGGTGGCTGCGCTGGGTCGTGGTGCCGACGATGGGTCCGCGCTCCGCGGCCGTGGGCGCGCCCCACGCGATGGGCAGCGCGCCGTAGCCACCGGCGTGCGAGGTCAGTCGGATGTGGCGTGGGGCTGGTGTTTCGATGGACATAAAAGCAATGTACACCCGTGCATGCTAGCGGCGCTTGCCGCCCAGGATGCTTCCCAGAACGCCGCGCACGATCTCGCGGCCGACACTGCTGCCGATGGTGCGCACCGCCGATTTGGCCATGCTCTCGGCCAAGCCTTCCCGGCGGCCGCCGCGCGGCCCGGTGGAGCCGAACAGGATGTCGCCCAGGCCGCCCATGACGCCACCCGACCCTTGCGCGCCCGGCTTGGCGGCTGCCGCCTCGGCCTGGGCCTGCTCGGTGCGCACCTTGAGTTTCTCGTGGGCCGACTCGCGGTCCACCGTCTTTTCGTACACGCCCGCGACCAGCGAACTGGCAAGCAGGGCCTGGCGCTGCGGCGCGGTAATCGGGCCGATCTGGCTGCCTGGAGGCAGCACATACACGCGCTCGGTGACACTGGGCCGTCCCTTGGCATCCAGCAGGCTGACCAGCGCTTCGCCGACGGCCAGTTCGGTGATCGCGGTTTCGATGTCCAGCCCGGGCTTTTGGCGCATGGTCTGCGCCGTCGCCTTGACGGCTTTCTGGTCGCGCGGCGTGAAGGCCCGCAGCGCGTGCTGCACCCGGTTGCCCAGCTGGGCCAGGACACTGTCCGGGATGTCCAGCGGGTTCTGGGTCACGAAATACACGCCCACGCCCTTGGATCGCACCAGCCGCACCACCAGTTCGATGCGCTCGACCAGCACCTTGGGCGCCTCATTGAAGAGCAGATGTGCTTCGTCGAAGAAAAACACCAGCTTGGGCTTTTCGGGGTCGCCGATCTCCGGCAGCTGCTCGAAGAGCTCGGAGAGCATCCACAAAAGGAAGGTCGCATACAGGCGCGGCGAGTTCAGCAGCTTGTCGGCCGCCAGGATATTGACCACGCCCTGGCCCGAGGCGTCGGTCTGCAAAAAATCGGCAATGTTGAGCATGGGCTCGCCGAAGAACTTGTCGCCGCCCTGGGCCTCGATCTGCATCAGCCCGCGCTGGATCGCACCGACGCTGGCGGCGCTGATGTTGCCGTAGGCCGTGGTGAACTCCTTGGCGTTGTCGCCGACGTACTGCAGCATGGCCCGCAGGTCCTTCAAGTCCAGCAGCAACAGGCCGTTGTCATCGGCGATCTTGAAGACCAGCTGCAGCACGCCGGCCTGGGTTTCGTTGACGTTGAGCATGCGCCCCAGCAGCAGCGGGCCCATGTCGGAGACCGTGGCGCGCACGGGATGGCCTTGTTCGCCGAAGACATCCCACAGCGTGGCGGGGCACGATGCGGGCTCGGTCGGCGTGATGCCCCGCTCTTTCAGCACCGCCGCCAGCTTCTCGCTGACCACGCCGGCCTGGCTGATGCCCGTCAGGTCGCCCTTGACGTCGGCCATGAACACCGGCACCCCGATTTTCGAGAAGTTCTCGGCCATGGTTTGCAGGGTCACGGTCTTTCCGGTGCCCGTGGCGCCGGTGATCAGGCCGTGCCGGTTGGCCAGGCCGGGCAGCAGATGGCACTCGGTTTGCGCATTCCTGGCGATCAAGAGAGGTTCAGCCATGGCTTGAAAAGTAAAATGGTGACAACGCAATATATCAACGCACAAGAGCGAAGAAGGGTTTTCCAGTGGCCGGACACAGTAAATGGGCAAATATCCAGCACCGCAAGGGCCGCCAGGACGAAAAGCGCGGCAAGGTCTGGACCCGGGTCATCCGTGAAATCATGGTCGCAGCCCGGCTGGGTGGCGGCGACCTGGCAATCAACCCGCGCCTGCGCCTGGCTGTCGAGAAGGCCAAGGCCGCCAACATGCCGGCCGACACCGTTAAACGCAACATCGACAAGGCCACCGGCAACCTCGAAGGCGTGCACTACGAGGAGATCCGCTACGAAGGCTACGGCATCGGCGGCGCGGCGATCATCGTCGACACGATGACGGACAACAAGGTGCGCACCGTGGCCGAGGTGCGCCATGCATTCAGCAAATACGGCGGCAGCATGGGCACCGCCGGTTCGGTCGCCTTCCAGTTCAAGAACGTCGGCCAGCTCATCCTTGCGCCCGGCACCAGCGAAGACAAGGTCATGGAAGCAGCCCTGGAAGCAGGGGCCGACGACGTGATTGTCGACGCGGATGGCGCGATCGAGGTGATCACCGCGCCCGCTGGATTCGAGGCGGTGAAGAATGCGCTGGACGCCGCTGGCCTGAGGCCCGAGGTGGCCGAGGTGACGATGCGCCCGGAAAATACCGTCGAGCTTGCAGGCGACGACGCTGCGAGGATGCAGAAGCTGCTGGATGTGCTGGAGGACCTGGACGACGTCCAGGATGTCTTCCACAACGCAGCGATCCCAACAACATAAAGGCCCGCATGAAAGTATTGGTGATCGGCGGCGGTGGCCGCGAACACGCGCTGGCCTGGAAAATCGCGCAATCGGCGAAAGTGCAGGCGGTCTATGTCGCGCCCGGCAACGGCGGCACGGCATTGGATGGACGGCTGGTGAACGTGGCGATCACCGACATTGCTGAACTCCGGCAATGGGCCTTGAATGAAAAGATCGCCCTGACCGTGGTCGGCCCCGAGGGCCCCCTGGCGGCAGGCGTGGTGGACGATTTCCGGGCCCACGGCTTGCGGGTGTTCGGGCCCACGCAGGCGGCCGCTCAGCTGGAGAGCTCCAAGGCCTTCTCGAAGGAATTCATGAAACGCCATGGCATTCCCACGGCGCAATATGAAACCTTCAGCGATGCGGCCGGCGCGCACGCGTACGTCGACAGTAAAGGCGCGCCCATCGTGGTGAAGGCCGATGGGCTGGCGGCAGGCAAGGGCGTGGTTGTCGCGATGACGGCGGCCCAAGCCCATGAAGCCATCGATTTCATGCTGCTGGACAACAAGCTGGGCGTCGCCCACAACGACGGCGGCGCGCGGGTGGTGATCGAGGAGTTCCTGCAGGGCGAGGAAGCCAGCTTCATCGTGCTGTGCGACGGCAAGAACGTGGCGGCGCTGGCGACGTCGCAGGACCACAAGCGCCTGCTGGACGGCGATGAAGGCCCGAATACCGGCGGGATGGGCGCTTATTCGCCGGCGCCGGTGGTGGCGCCCCAGGTCCATGCCCGGGCCATGCGCGAGATCATCCTGCCCACGATCAAGGGCATGGAAAAGGATGGCATCCCCTACACCGGCTTCCTCTACGCCGGACTGATGATCGACGCGCGAGGCGGGGTGAAGACGCTTGAATTCAATTGCCGCATGGGCGATCCGGAAACCCAGCCGATCATGATGCGGCTGAAGTCGGACCTCTTCGACGTGATGATGGCTGCCACCTCGGGCGGGCTCGACCAGGTCGAGCTGCAGTGGGACCGTCGCCCCGCGCTGGGCGTGGTGATGGCGGCAGCGGGCTACCCGCAGAGGCCGCGCCAGGGCGACGGCATCACGGGGTTGCCGGGTCCGGCGGACGATGCCGTGGTGTTTCATGCGGGCACGATGCACAAGGACGGTGCCCTGCTCACATCCGGCGGCCGCGTGCTGTGCGTCACTGTGCTGGCGCAGACAGTCAAAGCCGCGCAGCAGCGTGCCTATGAGATCGCCCAGGGCATCCGGTTCGAGGGCGCGCAGTACCGCCGCGACATCGGGCACCGGGCGGTGCGCGGCTGAGATGGGCATGGCCAACATTGCCGCGGTGCGCGATTACCTGCTGGGCCTGCAGGATCGCATCACGACGGCCTGTACCGGTATCGACGGCACCCCCTTCGCGAAGGACCGGTGGACCAGGGACAAGGACGAGCCGCTGCAGGGCGAGGGCGTCACGGCCATTCTCGAAGGCGGCCCGGTGTTCGAACGGGCCGGCTGCGGCTTCTCGCAGGTGGCGGGGCCGCGCCTGCCGCCCGCGGCCACGCAGCACCGGCCGGAACTGGCGGGCGCGCCCTTCGAGGCGCTGGGGGTCTCGCTGGTATTTCATCCCCGCAACCCCTATGCGCCCACCGTGCACATGAATGTGCGCATGATCAGCGCGGCGCCGGCCGGCGCGGGCGAGCCCGTGTCCTGGTTCGGCGGCGGCATGGACCTCACGCCCTACTACGGCTTCGAAGAGGATGCGGTGCACTTCCACGGCGCCTGCAAGGCCGCACTCGAGCCTTTCGGTGGGGACCACTACCCACGCTTCAAGGCCTGGTGCGACGACTATTTTTATCTCGGGCACCGCGCCGAGCAGCGCGGTGTCGGCGGCATCTTCTTCGACGACTACGCGCAGGGCGGATTCGCCAACGGCTTCGCGTTGATGCAGGCGGTGGGCGACGCGCTGCTGCCCGCCTACCTGCCCATTCTCGAGCGCCGCAAGGACACAGCCCATGGCGGGCGCGAGCGGGATTTCCAGCTGTACCGGCGCGGGCGCTATGTCGAATTCAACCTGGTCTGGGACCGGGGCACGCACTTCGGCCTGCAATCGGGCGGGCGCACCGAATCCATCCTGATGTCCATGCCGCCGCTGGCCAGCTGGGCCTACCGCAACCAGCCCGCGCCCGGCTCGCCCGAGGACGATCTTTACAAGAAATTTCTGGTGCGAAGGAATTGGGTTTGACGCCCGCCGCAATGCGCCTGGGTGTCTTTGGCGGCGCCTTCGATCCGCCGCATATCGCCCATGTGGCGCTTGCCCAGGCGGCCGTCGAACAGCTGCAGCTGGACCAGCTGCGCATCTTCCCGACCGGCCTGGCGTGGCACAAGGCCCACACCTTGACCGCGCCGCGGCATCGGCTGGCACTGGCCGAGCTTGCCTTTGCCGGGCTGGCGCACACGGCGATCGACGACTGCGAACTTCGCCGCCCCGGGCCGACCTACACCATCGACACCCTGCGCGAGCTCAAGGCCGAGCAGCCCGGTGCCCAGCTGTTCCTGGTGATGGGTGAGGATCAGGCGGTTGCGCTGACACGCTGGCGCGAATGGGAAGCCATCGTGCAGCTCGCGATCATCTGCGTCGCGTCGCGGCCGTCGCTGCAATCACTGGACGGCGAGCCGCCTCCCGGCTTGCCCGCACAGGCCGAGTTGCGGCTGCTGCGCCTGCCGAGCATGCCCGAAAGCGCCACCCAGGTGCGGGGCCGCGTGGCCCGGGGCGAGGGCATCGCCCATCTGGTCCCGCCGGGCGTTGCACGTTATATTGAGCAAAATCACCTTTACCAACCTGCCTGATGACCCAAGAAGCCGCCGCAAAAAAAGATACGCAAAAACTCCAGAGGGCAATCGTCGACGGTCTGGAAGACGTCAAAGCGCAGGACATCACCGTTTTCAACACCGAGCACCTTTCGCCCTTGTTCGAGCGCGTGATCGTGGCCTCCGGCACGTCGAACCGGCAAACCAAGGCACTGGCGGCGAGCGTGCGCGACTCCGTGCGCGAAGCGGGTTTTCCCAAACCGCGCATCGAGGGCGAGGAGAACGGCGAATGGATCATTGTCGATTGCGGCGCCGCCGTGGCGCACATCATGCAGCCGGCGATCAGACAGTACTATCATCTCGAGGAAATCTGGGGCGACAAGCCGGTGCGCCTGAAGTTCGGCGCACCCAAGCCGGCGGCGCCCCAGCCGGAAAAACCCGCGGCCAAAAAGGCACCCGCCAAAAAGGGGACCGCGAAGACTGCAGACAAGGCAACTGCGAAGAGGGTGGGCACGGCGAACAAGGCAGGCACTGCCGGTACGGCCCGAGCCCCTGTGAAAACGACGGCCAAGGCGCCTGCGAAAAAAGCGCCCGTCAAGAAATCCGGTCCGGCGCGCAAGCCGGCCGGCAAGAGCGCACCCCGCAAAAGATGAAGCTCGTCGTCGTCGCGGTGGGCCAGCGGGTTCCCGGCTGGGCCCAGGCCGCCTGGGACGACTATGCCAAGCGCTTTCCGCCCGAGCTGCGGGTGGAGCTCAAGTCTGTCAAGGCCGAGCCTCGCGCCTCCAGGACGCTGGAGACGCTGTACGCGGCGGAGCGCCAGCGCATCGAAGGCGCCATCCCCAAGGGGGCGCACGTGGTGGCGCTCGACGAGCGCGGCACGGCGCTGGCGACGGTCGCCCTCGCTGCCCGGCTGAAGGCCTGGCAATTGCAGGGGGGCGACGTCGCCCTTGTGATCGGCGGACCCGACGGGCTCGACCCCGGCTTCAAGCAGGCCGCGCACGAGCGCATCCGGCTGTCGGACCTGACCTTGCCCCATGCGATGGTGCGCGTGCTGCTGGTGGAGCAGCTCTACCGTGCCTGGTCGATCAACGCCAACCACCCGTACCATCGTGAGTGACTTGGCCCTCAGCCCCTCGGGGGCGCAATCGCCCTGGGGCGGCCCGGCGGCGATGGGGCGGCCGTGAGCAGCTTCATCTATCTGGCGTCGCAAAGCCCTCGCCGCCGGCAACTGCTGGAACAGCTGGGTGTGCGCTACGAGCTGTTGCTGCCCGAGGCGGGCGAGGACACCGAGTCGATCGAAGCGGTGCTGCCCGGCGAGGCGCCGGCGCGCTACGTCAAGCGCGTCACAGGGCTGAAGCTCGATGCGGCCCTGGAAAGGCTGCGGCGCCGCCGGCTGCCGCCGGCGCCCGTGCTGTGCTCCGACACCACCGTGGCCCTGGGCCGGGCGATCTACGGCAAGCCCGGCGACGCGGCGCAGGCCAGGCGCATGTTGCGCGAGCTATCGGGCGCGACGCACCGCGTGCTGACAGCCGTGGCGGTGCAAAAGGCCGGCAGGCGGCTGGAGGCCCTGAGCGACTCGCGCGTCACGTTCGCCCGGCTCGCTGCGGCCCAGATCCGGGCCTATGTGGACGGCGGCGAGCCGATGGGTAAAGCCGGCGCCTACGCGGTGCAGGGCAGGGCGGCTGCCTATATTTCGCACATCAGCGGCAGCTACTCTGGCATCATGGGTTTGCCGATGCACGAGACAGCGCAACTTTTGCGCGCATTCGGCTTCCGGGTCTAGAAAAAAAATGCTCCAGGACATCCTGATCAACTGGTCGCCGCAGGAGACGCGCGTCGCTGTCGTCGAGAACGGCGCGGTGCAGGAGCTGCACGTCGAACGCACGCTGGAACGCGGCCTGGTCGGCAACGTCTACCTGGGCAAGGTGGCCCGTGTGCTGCCCGGGATGCAATCCGCCTTCATCGATATCGGCCTGGAGCGCGCGGCCTTCCTGCACGTGGCCGACGTCTGGCACCGCCAGCCCGAAGGCGAGCCGCCGGCTTTCGCGCGCAACAGCCAGCCGCAAGTGCCTATCGAGAAGCAGGTGTTCGAAGGGCAATCCCTGATGGTGCAGGTGATCAAGGACCCGATCGGCACCAAGGGAGCGCGGCTGTCCACGCAGATCAGCATTGCGGGCCGGCTGCTGGTGTTCCTGCCGCAAGACGATCACCTGGGCGTGTCGCAGAAAATTCCCGCCGAGCAGCGCGACGCGTTGCGCACGCGCCTGCAGGCGCTGGTGGGCGCGCAAGGCGGCGGCTTCATCCTGCGCACCAACGGGGAAGACGCCACCGACACCGAACTCGCGGAAGACATCGCTTACCTGCGCAAGACCTGGGCCCGAGTGCGCGAGACCGCCACCCGCCTGCCGGCGACTTCGCTCCTGCACCAGGACCTGAGCCTGCTGCAGCGGGTGCTGCGCGACCTGGTCAGCGAGGGAACGCAGACCATCCGCATCGATTCGCACGAGCAGTTCACGCACCTGCAGGCTTTTGGGCGCGAGTTCATGCCGTCAGCCGCCGAGCGCTTGCAGCTGTACAAGGGCGAGCGCCCGATCTTCGACCTGTACTCGATCGACGACGAAATCGCGAAGGCGCTGGGCCGCCGGGTCGAACTGAAGTCCGGCGGCTATCTCATCGTCGACCAGACGGAAGCGTTGACGACCGTGGACGTGAATACAGGCGGCTTCGTCGGGGCGCGCAATTTCGACGAGACCATTTTCAAGACCAACCTGGAAGCGGCACAGGCCATCGCGCGCCAGCTTCGCCTGCGCAACCTGGGCGGCATCATCATTGTCGATTTCATCGACATGGGCCGCCAGGACCACCGCGACGCGGTGCTGGCGGAGTTCAGGAAGCAGCTGTCGCGCGACCGCGTCAAGACCATGGCGGGCGGCTTCTCGCAGCTGGGGCTGCTGGAGATGACGCGCAAGCGCACACGCGAATCGCTGGCCCACATGCTGTGCGAGCCTTGCGCGGCCTGCCAGGGCAAGGGAACCGTGAAGACCGCGCGCAGCGTGGCCTACGACATCCTGCGCGAGATCCTGCGCGAGGCGCGCCAGTTCGATCCACGCGAATACCGCGTCGTCGCCTCGCCCAAGGTGGTCGAGCTGTTCCTGGACGAGGAGAGCCAGCACCTGGCCGGATTGTCGGATTTCATCGGAAAGCCTATTTCGCTGCAGAGCGAAAGCGCGATGGGCCAGGAGCAGTACGACATCGTGCTGCTTTGACCGCGCGGCTTTTTACGCCCGCGCCAGCGTCTTGACCGCCTGATCCAGCACCCGCTGCGGCGTGATGTCCACCAGGCAGTCGCTGCGGCTTTGCCGATGGTCTTCGCACCCCGCACGGCCACAGGGCACGCAGGCGAGGCTGCCCTGCAGCACGGTGACGTTGCCCGTGTGCTGCACGCCCGCGGAACGCGCGAACAGGTCACGCGCGCCGGCGCGCGCGGGCCAGGGCGCCCAGCGCTGGGGATTGGTCGGGCCCAGGATCGCGATGACCGGCACCCCTGTTGCCGCCGCCAGATGCGACACCGATGTGTCGGGCCCGATGTAGAGCGCGGCGCTTTTCAGCAGCGTGGCGAGCTGGTTGAAATCGATCTGCCCGGACAGGTCCAGCAGTTGCGGGGGCGGGGCGAGGCCGCGCAAAGGCGCGATGCATTCCTGGTCTCGCGCGCTGCCGCTGCCGGTGAGCACGACCTGCCGTCCTTGCGCCAGCAAGCCGGTCACAAGCGACCGGAAATGGGCGATCGGCCATTGCTTGTAAGGCCACATCGAAGGCGCGTGCACCACCACCGCGCCGGGGGCCAACTGCGATTGCATCGCCGGAGGCAGGGGTGCAGCCGCGGGCCCCACAACCTGGGGCAGCATGGCGCTCACGTCCGCCCAGGGGGCGAGCAACGATTGTTTTTCCACCGTGGTGTGCACCGAGCCGCTGTCGCCGGCGGCCACCACGACATGGTCCAGCAGCTTTCTCTTCCACCAGTTGCTGCCGCCGGCCGCCGGCACAATGCCGCAGCGCCGTGAAGCCGCCAGCCATCCCATCAGGTGAGCCCGATCGCCCGGGTCGGTCACCAGCGCGAGGTCGTAGTTGCGCCAGAGCCGCCGAATCAGCGCCGCGAGGCCTCGCACCCCGCGCTGCGAGGGCGATTCGATGGTGCCGTTCAGGTCCGGGTTGCCGCGCAATATGTCCAGGGTCCCCCGGAAGCCGAGCACGTCGATGCGCGCTTCGGGCCAGCGCTCGCGCGCCGACCGGATCAACGGGGTGGTCAGCAGCACATCGCCGATCTGGCGCGTGGCCACGACCAGGACGCTGCGGACCTGGCGGCCGTTGCCCGCGCCGGGCGCGGGGTAGTGGATTTCCGCCAGCAGCCACGCCAGCACGGCCATGTAAAAGTGCCCTTCGCCGAAATCGAGCAGCATCGAATTGAAGAGGCTTCCGAACGCGAAGGCAAGGCAGACGCCCGTGAGCAGGTTCCTCTGCGGCGGCGGGGCGCAGCTGGCCTGGCGCAGCGCCAGCGCCAGCCACCCCAGGAACAGTGCGAGCGAAGCGACGCCGCCGCCGATCAGTTGCATGAAGTATTCGTTGTGCGGATTGCCGATGCGCAGCCAGTCGGTCTTCAAGTACGAATGCGTTTCGGGATTACGGCTGTAACGCGCCTTTCCGGCTTGCTCGTGCACGTCGGTGAAGTTGGCGAAACCGGCGCCCGTCGCCCCGTACTGGCGCGACAAATCCGTCGCCAGGCGCAGCAGTTCCATGCGGATCTCCGTGGAGGTCATGTTCTCTACAGGTTTTGCGGTGTCGCGCTTGGCGAAGGTTTCATTCAGCCGGTTGACAACCGCTGCGGAGTTCAGGGCCAGAACGACGACCAGCATCGTTCCCCCGATGGCGCTGGGCCAGCGCCACCTCGGCGGGCTGTGAAACCAAGCCGCACAACCCACCAGTAACAGCAATACGACATGGCCCGTGCGGCCCTCGATAGCGAACAGCACCGTGGATGCGAGGAAGGCGGCCAAGGCCCGTTGCGGCCATGGATGGGGGTGCGTTCGGGACCGCGTGAGGGCCACATAGGCACAAACCGCCAGGGCGAAGCTCGCCGAGATGCGCCGCGACGCGAGCCTGGCGCCCAGTTCGGGAACTTCCAGAGCGATCCACTGGGCGGCCGCCAGCATTGTGGCGCCCAGCAACAGCGCGCGGATGAAAACCTGCCGGTGGCGGGGATCGCGCATCAGCGCCAGCAACAGGGGCGCGAAGACCAGCTCGTGGTACTGGTTAGCGGTTTCCAGGGTCCTGAGGCTCACGCCCGTGGCCAGGAGGGTGTGCACGGCGATATAGCAGAACAACGCCAGCCCCCCGGCCATGACCGGGTCTTTCCAGGGCGCGAGCGGCAGGACTTCGCGCAGGCGCATCGCCGCCAGCACGAGCACGGCCGCCAACGCAAGGGACACGCCCGCCGACGAAAAGGGGAGAAAAAAACCGAGCGCGCCAAGGGCCGTCGGCAGCGCGCCTCGTCGCACGGCGTCCTTCATGTCGTCCCGAACTGCAATGCGTGAAGCCGTGCGTACAGCCCGTCACGGGCCAGCAGCTGGGCGTGGCTGCCGCTTTCCACAAGCTGGCCCTTGTCGAGCACGACGACGCGGTCGGCATGCTCGATGGTCGAGAGGCGGTGGGCGATGATCAGCGTGGTCCGGCCGGCCATGAGGCGCTGCAGCGCCACATGCACCAGCCGCTCGGAGGCGCTGTCGAGCGCCGATGTTGCTTCGTCCAGGACCAGCACCGGCGCATCCTTGTAGAGCGCGCGGGCGATGGCCACCCGCTGGCGTTGCCCGCCCGACAAGGTCACGGCGTTATGGCCGACCACGGTATCCAGCCCCTGCGGCAACGTGGCCACCAGCTCGGCCAGGTTGGCCGCGGCGACGCAGGTTGCCAGGCGATCCGCCTGCAAGGGCCCGCCCAGCGCGATGTTGGCCGCCAGCGTGTCGTTGAACATCACCACGTCCTGGCTGACGAAGGCGAACTGCCCGCGCAAGGCGCCCAGCTGCCATTGCGCGACGTCGTGCCCATCCAGCAGCACACGCCCTTCGGTGGGCAGCACGAAACGCGGCAGCAGGTTGGCGAGGGTGGTCTTGCCGGAGCCGGAAGGGCCGACCAGCGCGACAACCTGGCCCGGCTCGATAGCGAGACTCACGCGGTCCAGCGCCGCCGCCGCGTCATCGCGGTAGCGCACCAGCACGGCATCGATATCGATGCGGCCCAGGGCCCGGCCCGGCGCATACGTGCCGCCGCTTTCGGCAGGCACCGTCTCGATCAGGTCCATCGCCCGCTGCACGGCGGCGAGTCCGCGCGAGATGGGGCTTGCGACTTCGGAGAGCCGCTTGATCGGCGCGATCAGCATCAGCATGGCCGTGATGAACGATGCGAAAGTGCCCACCGTGATGCCATCGCGGCTTTGCCACAAGGCGATGCAGATGACCGCCGACAGCGCCGCCGCGGCCAGCATGTGCGTGAGCGGCGTGATGGATGCGGAGGCGACCGCGGTCTTCATGGCCAGCCGGCGCAGCCCGGTGCTGAGGGCCGCGAACCGCCCGGCCTGTGCCTGTTGCGCGCCGTGCAGGCGCACCGAGCGCGCGGCCAGCACGTTTTCTTCCACCACATAGGCAAGGTCGTTGGTCGCCGTCTGCGTGCTTCGCGCGATGCGGTAGAGGCGCTTGGAGACGGTCCTGATCAGATATCCGACGCCGGGCACAATCAGAAATACGATCAGCGTCAGCTGCCAGTTCAGGTACAGCAAATAAACCAGCAGGGCGAGAAGCGAGACGCCGTCCTTGAGAAGGCCTATAACCGAGTTGACCAGCAAAGTTGCACCGCTCTGCACCTCGAACACCACGGTGTTGGATAGCGCGGTCGCATTCTGCTGCTGGAACAGGGACAGGCGCGCGTCCAGCAGACGCGCGAACATATCGCGGCGCAGTCCCAGCAGTCCATCCTGGGTAATCCTAGCCAGTGCAAGGTCGGCCGTGAACCCGGCGATACCGCGCGCTGCGAACAGCAGCAGCAGACTGGCCGGCACCATCCACAACTCGATGCCGCCGGGCTTGAATCCCCGGTCCAGCAGCGGCTTGAGCAAGGCGGGCAACAGCGGCTCCAGTCCCGAGGACACGACGGTCGCGATTGCGGCCAGCAGCCAGAAGCGGCGCGACTTGACGAAGTAGGGTGCAAGCCATCGCAGGGTGGTTGTATGAATCAACACGGATCATGCCAGTGCGGCCCGCACTACTCTTACTCGCAGCGGATCTGCCACGAGTGAAGATGCAATAATGAGCCGATCGATCGATGAAGGCACATTATGCCGTGCAGCGGCGGCTCGCCCGCGAACGGACGCGCCAATGAAAAGACTGAGTATTATCATCGTCGCCCAGAATGAGGCGATCAATATTGCGGATTGCGTGCGCACCGCCCGGTTTGCCGAGGAAATTATCGTCCTGGATTCGGGCAGCACGGACGGCACGCAGGAATTGGCGGCAGCCGCGGGTGCGACAGTGGTGTCGACCGATTGGCCTGGGTACGGCCCGCAGAACAATCGGGGCATTGACCTGGCCACGGGCGAATGGTTCTTTTCGCTCGATGCCGATGAGCGCATCGGCATCGAACTGGCCGCTGAGATCCGCGCGGCGATCGAGCGCGAGGACGTCGACGGGTTTCGGGTGCCGCGAACGTCCATGTATTGCGGCCGCTTCATGAAACACGGTGGCTGGAGTCCTGACTACACTTGGAGGCTTGCCAGGCGCGGCAAGGCCCGCTTCACGGGGCACTACCTGCACGCGCACCTGCAAATCGAAGGACGCACCGGCACCTTGAGACAATCCATCGTCCACTACAGCTATCGCTCCATGGAATCAGTGCTCGAAAAGCTGAATCGCTATTCTTCGGCCAGCGCGCGTGACATGACGGCAAGCGGACGCAGGGGCTCCCTGGGTCGTGCGATAGCCCATGGCCTCTGGGCATTCTTCCGGACTTATTTCCTGCGCTTGGGGTTGCTGGACGGCCGTTGGGGCTTCATGTTGGCGGTGTTCAATGCCGAAGTTACCTATTACCGGTACGTCAAGCTGTGGTTGCAGCAGCAGGCGGTCGAAACAAAGTGACGCTGTTTGGCGTCGGCCGTAGACGAAAGCCGTGTACAAGGCCACATCCGAACTGAACCGAATCGACGATGGAGAGACTAACCAGCATGAATATTCCTGCGCAGTGGCGGCGACGCCAGATGGTGGGCCTGGTGGGCGCGGCGGCCGTCCTGCCGGCCTGGGCCCAGTTTCGGGTCGAGGTGACCGGGGTGGGGCTGACGCAGCTGCCGATCGCGATCGCACCCTTTCGCGGCGAGGCCCAGGCACCGCAGAAGATCGCGGCCATCATCCAGGCCGATCTGGAGCGAAGCGGCCAGTTCCGTGCCGTGGATGCGGCCGGTGCTGCACTCGACGAAACCAGCCGGCCCGATGTATCGCCGTGGCGGCAAAAAGGGGCTGACTCTCTGGCCGTTGGCAGCGTGGCGCGCCTCGCCGACGGGCGCTACGACGTGCGCTTTCGCCTGTGGGACGTCGTGCGGGGCCAGGACCTGGGCGGCCAGAGCTATGCCGTGGTCGCGGGCGACCTGCGGCTGGCGGCGCACCGCATCGCCGACTTCATCTACGAGAAACTCACCGGCGAGAAGGGCGTCTTTTCCACGCGCATCTCCTATGTGACCAAGTCGGGCAACCGGTACAACCTGTGGGTGGCCGATTCGGATGGGGAAAACTCCCAGTCGGCCCTCGCCAGCGGCGAGCCCATCATCTCGCCGGCCTGGTCGGCCAGCGGTGCCCAGCTGGCCTACGTGTCGTTCGAGTCGCGCAAGCCCGTCGTCTATGTCCACGAGGTCGCCAGTGGCAGGCGCCGGCTGATCGCCAATTTCCGCGGCTCCAACAGCGCGCCGGCCTGGTCGCCCGATGGCCGCACCCTGGCAGTCACGCTCAGCCGTGACGGGGGTTCGCAGCTGTACACCATCGACGCCAATGGCGGCGAGGCGCGCCGGCTCACGCAATCCGCCGGCATCGACACCGAGCCGGTCTACTCGCCGGACGGACGCAACATCTACTTTGTCAGTGACCGCGGGGGGGCGCCGCAGATCTACCGCATGCCTGCGGCGGGCGGAAATCCCGAGCGCGTCACCTTTACGGGGGGTTACAACATATCGCCCGCGGTCAGCCCGGACGGCAAGTGGCTGGCCTACATTTCCCGCATCGGCGGGGCCTTCAAGCTTCAGGTGATGGAACTGGGCGGCGGCACGGCGACCTCGATCACGGACACCACCGCGGACGAAAGCCCGAGTTTCGCGCCCAATGGGCGGCTGATCGTCTACGCCACGCGGCAAAATGGCCGCGAGGCGCTGATGACCACGACGCTGGATGGCAAGATCAAGGCACGCCTGGCCGGGCAGGGTGGCGACATCCGCGAACCGGATTGGGGCCCTTTCCAAAAATGAACATCAACGAACTGACAAGAGGTATTTGGATGTTGAAACGCATGTTCCTGGCTTGGGCTGTCGCCCTGGCGCTGGTGGGTTGTTCCAGTGTCAAGCTCGATGACGTGCCGGTGGAAGACAAGCGCGCCGGCGCCGCCACCGGCCAACCCGGTCCGGCCGGCGGCGGGGCGCAAAGCAGCGTGGCGCCCGTCATCACCGATCCGGCCGCGGGCACCGCCGCCGGTCCCGCGAACGTGGCGCGCATCATCTATTTCGACTACGACAGCTACGTCATCAAGCCCGAATTCCAGAACCTCATCGAGGCTCATGCGCGTTTCCTCAAGGCCAACAACGTCCGCCGGGTGGCGATCGAAGGGCACACGGACGACCGCGGAGGCCGCGAGTACAACCTGGCGCTGGGCCAGCGGCGCGCCGAGGCTGTGCGCCGCTCCCTGGGCTTGCTGGGCGTGACCGACAGCCAGGTCGAAGCGGTGAGCTTCGGCAAGGAAAAACCCGCGGCGCCCGGCAGCGACGAGGCATCGTTTGCCAAGAACCGCCGCGCCGAGATCGCCTACCGCTGATGAGCACTATCCACCTCCCCGGCCTTGCCGGCTTGCGCCGCGGCACTGCAGCGCTTGCCGCCGCGCTGTTGCTGGGCGCCAGCCCGATGGCTTCGGCGGCCCTGTTCGAGGACGACGAGGCGCGCCGCGCCATCCTCGAGCTGCGACAGCGCAGCGAGGCGCAGCGCGTGGCAGCCGAGCGCGTGGCCGAGGAGCAGCGCCAGGAAATCACCCAGCTGCGCCGCAGCTTGCTGGAGCTGCAGACCCAGATCGAATCGCTGCGCGGCGAGATCGCGCGTCTGTACGGCCAGAACGAGCAGGTGCTGCGCGATGTGGCCGACGTGCAGCGGCGCCAGAAGGACATCGTCCAGGGCGTCGAGGAGCGGCTGCGCAAGGTCGAGCCGGCCAAGGTGTCGGTCGACGGACGCGAGTTCATCGCCGATCCGACCGAGTCGCGCGATTTCGAAGCCGCCTTGGCCATCTTCCGCAAGGGCGAGTTCGCCGCGGCGCAGGCTGCTTTCGCCGACTTCATCAAGCGCTTCCCGCAAAGCGGCTTCAGGCCTACGGCGCTCTTCTGGCTGGGCAATGCCCAGTACGCCAACCGCGACTATCGCGGCGCCATCACCAACTTCCGTGCCTTGCTGGCGGCGTCCCCCGACCATCCCCGCGCCCCCGAGGCGGTGCTGTCGATCGCCAACTGCCAGATCGAGCTGAAGGACAACGCCGGGGCCCGGCGCACGCTGGACGAACTGGTGAGGGCCTATCCCCAGTCCGAGGCAGCGGTGGCAGCCAAGGAACGGCTGGTGCGCCTGCGGTAGGACCCGGTTGACGCAGCTCGGCGAGACCATCGACGTCAAGCGCCGCTTCGGCGGGCTGGAACGTCTTTATGGAATCCACGGCGCGGCTGCCATCCGTGCTGCGCATGTGGCTGTCGTGGGCATCGGCGGCGTAGGCTCGTGGGCGGCCGAAGCGCTGGCGCGCAGCGGCGTCGGGGAGCTGACGCTGATCGACCTCGACCACGTGGCCGAATCCAACATCAACCGGCAGGTCCATGCGCTCGACGGCACCGTGGGGCAGGCCAAGGTCCTGGCGATGCAGGAGCGCATCGCCGGGATCAATCCCGGCTGCGTCGTGCACTGCGTCGAGGAATTCGTCAATGCAGATAACTGGACCCAATTGCTTGCACCGGGCGTGAACGCCGTGATCGACGCGTGCGACCAGGTCAAGGCCAAGGCAGCGATGGCCGACTGGGCGCTCAGGACTCGTACCTTGTTCGTGATGGTGGGCGCCGCCGGTGGGAAGCGCCATGCGCACAAGGTCGACCTCGATGATCTGGCCGGCACCACGCACGACCCCTTGCTGGCTCAGGTGCGCTACCAGCTGCGCAAATTCCATGGGGCGCCCAAGGAAGGAAAAAAGACCGGCCTGGCCTGCGTTTTCAGCCGTGAAGCGGTGGCTCCGCCGGACCCGTCGTGCGCGATAGAAGGGGATGGGTCGCTCAATTGCCATGGCTACGGATCCGTGGTCAGTGTCACGGCCACATTCGGCCAATGCGCGGCGGGCTGGGTGCTGGATCGGCTGGCTTCCAGAAGCGCCTGAATCGCCGCTATAATCGTAGGCTTTGCGGGACGTTAGCTCAGTTGGTAGAGCAGCGGACTTTTAATCCGTTGGTCACAAGTTCGAATCTTGTACGTCCTACCAATCAATACCGGGGTCTGCTGCGATGAGAATTGCAGCGATCGCCATTGGCGCAGATCACGTTGTTCGCGCGGGATTCGACACCTCAACCTCGCTTCCATTCGTGGTACCGGCGCACCCACTGCAGCAAGCGTTCGGGCTGATGCGCGCGCTTCCATTCTCCCGCCGCATACTTGTTGGCTTCGGAGAGGGTGGGATAGGTGTGGATCGTTCCCAGGATCTTGTTCAAGCCCAGGCCATGTTTCATCGCGAGAACATACTCGGCCAGCAGGTCGGCCGCGTGCTGGCCGACGATGGTGACGCCGAGGATGCGGTCCTTGCCGGGCACCGTCAGCACCTTGACGAAGCCTTCCGCTTGGCTGTCGGCGATGGCGCGGTCGAGGTCGTCCAGGCGATACCGCGTCACCTCGTACGCGATGTCCTTCTCCCGCGCTTCCTGCTCGTTCAGCCCCACTCGCGCCACCTCGGGATCGATGAACGTGGCCGATGGAATGACCGAATAGTCCACCTTGAATGACCGAAATTCGCCGAATAGGGCATTGACCGTCGCGTACCAGGCCTGGTGGGCCGCGGTGTGGGTGAACTGGAAAGGTCCGGCCACATCCCCCGCCGCGTAAATGTTGGGATACAAGGTCTGCAGATATTCGTTGGTGTCCACGGTACGCTGCGCCGGGATGCCGAGTTCTTCAAGGCCATAACCGCAAAGGCGGGCTTGCCGTCCCACGCCACAGATGAGGGCATCGAAAGGGATGCGCACCTCCCGGCTCTCGGCCTCGGCGATCAGTGCTTTCTCTGCGCCGACCGCCTCGCAGCGCAGCGCCTTGTGGCCCACCAGCACCCGCACGCCGTCCGCCTCCAGCGCCGCCCGGGCCAACGCCGAAACCTCGTCGTCTTCCCGCCCCATGAGTCGCGGCGCCATCTCCAGTTGCGTCACCTGCGCGCCCAGGCGGGCGAACGCCTGGGCCAGCTCGCAACCGATGGGCCCGCCACCAAGGATGAGGAGGCGGCGCGGGATGTGTTCCAGCTTCGAGAAACTTGCCCACAAGGTGTCGCTGGTCTCGTAGCCGATTTCACCCAGCCCGGGCAGCGGCGGCACCACAGGTTGCGCGCCCGCGGCAATGACGATGCTGCGCGTGGTCAGGGTTTTCCGGCTTCCGTCCGCAAGCGTCATCTCCACGGTCCAGGGATTGACGATCCTGGCATGGCCTTGCACCACGTCCACACCCAGCTTTGAATAGCGTTCGACACTGTCGTGCGGCTCGATCGAGCGGATGACGTCGTTGATCCGCTGCATCACCGCCTTGAAGCTGAAAGAGGGATTGGAATCGCCCAGGCCATAGCGGCCGGCGTGGCGCATCTGGTGGGCAAGCCTGGCACTGCGGATCAGGGCTTTGCTGGGAACGCATCCATAGTTGAGGCAGTCACCGCCCATCTTGTGGCTTTCCACCAGGGTGACCGACGCTTTCACGGCGGCCGCGATGTACGCTGATACCAGGCCCGCGGCGCCGGCACCGATCACGATCAGGTTGCGGTCGAAACTGCGCGGCCGCACGGCGCTCCAGCGGCCAAAAGCCTTGCGCCGCTGGAGCGCATTGGCCAGGCGGCGGCCGAGCCACGGGAAAATTGCCAGCAAGACAAAAGACCCGATAACCGCCGGGCTGAGAATGCCTTTCAGCGAATCGATGGCCGCCAGCTGTGTTCCGGCGTTCACGTAAACCAGTGTGCCGGCCAACATCCCGAGCTGGCTGACCCAGTAGAAGGTCCAGGCCTTCATGCGGGTCAGGCCCATGCCCAGGTTGATGACGAAAAAGGGGATCAGCGGCACCAGCCTGAGCGTGAAGAGGTACATGGCGCCGTCGCGCTCGATTCCGCGGTCGATGTCGGCCACGCGCTGCCTGAAGCGGGCACGAATGCTGTCGCGCAAGACGAAACGCGCGGCGAGGAATGCCAGCAGGGCGCCCACGCTCGAGGCGAAAGAAACGATCAAGGTGCCGACGGCCAGTCCGAAGATCGCGCCGCCTGCCAGCGTCAGGATCGCCGCGCCGGGGAACGACAGGGCCGTCGCCACCACATAGATCGAAAAGTAAACCGCCACCACCAGCAGCGGCTGCTGCGCATAAAGCCCGGCAAAGGCCTCGTGGCTTTGCTTGAGGTAGTCCAGGCTCAGGTAGCGCGCCAGATCGAAGGCGAAGAAAAGCAGGACCGCCGCCGCGATCACCAGTGCGGCGGCGATTTTTCCGATGTTCATGGTTCCTATTCGCCGGGCCGTGCCAATGGTTACATGCTGCCCGGCTTGGGTGAAAATGGCTTCGTTGTAACCTCTGCGTCCGTTCAGACGAATGGTGGTCAGGCAGCACAACGGCTGTCGAACGTGATGGCCGCGGCCCGCGCCGCCGGCTTTTCCCCATTTTTTCTCAAGGAAAGTCTCATGAACCAGTTAACCACCTCGATTCCCGCCGCGGCCCTCGCGCTCGCCCTCGGCACCGCTTTCGCCGCCATGCCCGCCGCAGCGCAGCAGGCCGACAAGGAAAAATGTTTCGGCGTGGCCCTGAAGGGGAAGAACGACTGCGCGGCCGGTGCCGGCACCACTTGTGCAGGCACATCCAAGGTCGATTTCCAGGCCAACGCGTGGTCGCTCGTGCCGAAGGGAACCTGCGAGAAGACGGCGTCGAAGACCTCGCCGACGGGCTTTGGCCAGATGAAAGAGTTCAAGGAAAAGAAGGCCTGAGCGGCCGGCCGCATCATGCAGCTTTCGGCCTTGCCGGCGGGGTGCGGCGTCGGCCTCAAACCGCAGCATTTCGAGGATGTACTGAGCGGCCGTCCCGACATCGGGTTCTTCGAAGTCCATGCCGAAAATTACATGGTCGACGGCGGCCCGTTTCATCACTACCTGGGCAGGATCAGGGAGCGCTACCCGCTCTCCCTGCATGGCGTGGGCCTGTCGATCGGCGGCGAGGAGCCGGTGGACCCCGGCCACCTCGACCGGCTCGCACAGCTGATCGCGCGCTACCAACCCGCGGTCTTCTCCGAACACCTCGCCTGGTCCGGCCATGGCCAGGTGTTTCTCAACGACCTTCTTCCGCTGCCGTACGACGAGGCAACCTTGGCGCGCGTGTGCCGGCACGTCGATTGTGTGCAGGAGCGCTTGCGATGCCGCCTGCTGCTGGAGAATCCGTCGACCTACCTGGAGTTCGCCGCATCGACCATGAGCGAAGCGCAATTCCTGGGCGCCATCGTCGCCCGAACGGGCTGCGGCCTGCTGCTGGACGTGAACAACGCCCATGTATCGTGTGTCAATCGCGGCCACGACCCGATGGCCTTCATGGAGGCTCTCCCCCTCGATGCGGTCGGCGAGATCCATCTGGCGGGATTCGCGAAAGACACGGACGGGGACGGAGCGCCCCTGCTCATCGATGCCCACGGCTGCGCGGTAGATGAGGCCGTGTGGGTGCTTTACCGGCAGGTGATCGAGCGGCTGGGGCCGATACCGACGCTGATCGAATGGGACAACGACGTGCCGGCTTTCTCCACCCTGTTGGCGCAGGCCCGGTTGGCGCAGCGCATTTTGATTCGGCAGGTCCAATCCGGCCACCACGGCACGGATCAGGCATTGGCATGACCACGCTGCTCCCGCCCACGCAGGCGGATCTTTGCGCCGCGTTGCTGGACCCAGCCGCCGCATGCCCCTGCGGCCTTCAGGCGTGGAACGGCTCCGACCCGGAAAAACGGCTTGCCGTCTATCGCAACAATGTGGCCGGGTCCTTGACCGAAGCACTGGCTGACACCTTTCCCGTTGTGCACGCGCTCGTGGGCGGGGACTTCTTCCGCGCAATGGCCGGCGTTTTCGTTCGGCAGAATCCTCCCCGGTCGCGCCTGCTGGTTCACTATGGACAGGGCTTTGCCGAGTTCCTTGAAAGCTTCGAGCCGGCCGGCAGCGTTCCCTACCTGGCCGACGTGGCCCGGCTGGAGATGGCCAGGGTCGAAGCTTTCCACGCGGCCGATGCTGCGCCGCCGCTACCCTCGGCGGCGAGCGCCGCCCTCGCCAGCGGGGAGCGCATCGGAGAGTTGCGGCTGGGGGTGCACCCCTCGGTCCGGCTGGTGCCATCGCGGTATGCCATCGTTTCGATCTGGGCGGCTCACCAGGGGCAGGGCGATCTCGCGACGGTCGATCCGGGGTACGGCGAATCCGCGCTCGTTCTGCGCCCGCAATTCGACGTGCTGGTGCTTCGTTGCGATCCCGGCACCGCCAGGTTCGTGCTGTGCCTCCAGCGCGGCTGTGCGTTGGCCGAAAGCGCTGCAACGGCGGCCGCCGACGCCCTCGATTTCGACCTGCCCGCCACCTTGTCACTGCTGATGACCCACGGCGCACTGACTTCCATCGACCTGCCGGACGGGCCCACCTCATGAACACGCTGATCTCAGGCATGCGCTCCGCCATCGACCTGCTCGATCGCATTCCTCACACCTTCGTCGCGCTGGTAGCGCGCTTTTCGATCGCCGCGGTTTTCTGGAGCTCGGGACAGACCAAGGTCGAAGGGCTGGCCGTCAACTTCGTGAGCGGCGATTTCCAGCTGGGCTGGCCGCGGCTCTCGGACTCGGCCATTGCACTCTTCAAGGACGAATACAAGCTGCCGCTTATCGCCCCGGAGGTCGCCGCGGTCCTGGCTGCGGCGGCGGAGCACGTCTTTCCGTTGCTGCTCCTGTCCGGTCTGGCGACGCGCTTCTCGGCACTGGCACTGCTGATCATGACGCTGGTCATTCAGGTGCTGGTGTATCCCGGAGCCTACGCGACACACGCGACCTGGGCGGCGGTCCTGCTTTATCTCCTGGCCAGGGGGCCCGGCGCGTTCTCCGTCGATCACTGGCTGGCCCGACGACGGGCTTCTTGAAGTGAACCTTGTTCCCCGCCGGTGTTAGCCTAAGAGATAGCCGCCCACCCGGCCGAGATTTGGGAATGGGCACGAAAGCCCGATGCGCCGCCTGCCAGCGCCAATGCGAATTGCAAGGTCTTTCTACGGTCGAGTTGCTTGTCTTGCATGGTTGGAGTGTGCCAAGGAATGAATGTGGGACTGTTCGAAGTCGTGCGAGGACGCCGCCGGGTTACAAGCGCGGGCACAATGAGGCGATATTTTTGCAGCGTTGTAACTCATTGAGGCCGGGAAACGAATGGACTGGAAGGAACGGGCAGGGGCGACCGAAGAGCGGCTGCGAAGGCAGTTCTTGCTTGCGCTGGCTGGCGATGCGGTTGCCTACCAGCAGTTCCTGGCCGCACTGAGCACGCACCTGCGGGCCTTTTTCAGGAAGCGGTTGTCGCAGTTGCCCGACGACGTGGAGGATCTGGTGCAGGAGTCTTTGCTGGCCGTTCACAACAATCGGCACACCTACAAACCCGCGCAGCCGCTGACTGCCTGGGTGCATACGATCGCGCGCTACAAATTGATCGATCTGCTGCGCTCGCGATCGCGCCGCGAGCTGCTTCATGATCCGCTGGAGGATGATTTGCAGGTTTTCGCCAGTGCCGACACCGACGCCGCCGACGCACGTCGCGACCTGGCCACGCTGCTGGAGTCGCTGCCCGAGCGCCAGCGCCGGGCTTTGGTCATGACGAAGCTGGAGGGCGCTTCGGTGGCTGAAACCGCGCTCGCCACGGGCATGTCGGAAGCCTCGGTCAAGGTGGGGGTTCATCGCAGCCTGAAGGCCTTGTCGGCAAAACTCAGTGGGCGCCCATGAGAACGGATGACCTGGTCGCGGCACTGGCCGCCAATATCTCGCCGATAGACCCGACGCAGGCCGACCGGCGTTTCGTCGCCAAGCTGATGGCAGGAGCTCTGTCGGCATTGGTGGCCATGCTGGCACTCATGGGCCCGCGGGCAGACTTGACCGCCGCCGCGGTTTTGCCGATGTTCTGGATGAAAGTGCTTTTTCCGGCAATACTGGCCATCGCAGCTTTCGTCGCATTACGCCGGCTCAGCCATCCAGGCATGCGGCTCGGCCGTGCCTCGGCCGGTGCCGTCCTGCCGCTGACCCTGGTCTGGACGGTGGCCGGCCTGGTGTTGCTGTCCGCACCCGCCAGTGAACGGCCGGCGCTGTTGCTCGGCGAAACCTGGACCGTATGCCCCTTTGGCATCGCCTTGCTGTCCGTGCCTGCGCTGGGGCTTGCATTGTGGGCCACGCGCGAGCTGGCTCCTACCCGGCCTTCGCTGGCCGGCGCAACCGCGGGGCTTTTTGCAGGCGCCGTGGGCGCTTTTGCCTACGCCCTTCATTGTCCCGAAACGCAGGCGCCGTTCCTGGCCGTCTGGTACGTCTTGGGCATGTTGATTCCTACCGGGGCCGGCGCGGTCCTGGGCCGCCGCTTGTTGCACTGGTAGCAGCCGTCATGCGGTGCGTTGATTGCTCGGGACCGGCTATCGCGCCCTGCGGGAGCTGGATGTCGAAAACTTCGACATTCCCGGCGCCCTGAAATGGATCGGTTCCAGGACAGTCCGCAACGCCACCGTGGCGATCGGCTTCACGGCCATATTCCTCTACGCTGCGTTGACTGATCTCTCGCGTCACAGGCGATGCGCCATGCTGTTCATCAGATCGCGGTCCGGCCTTCTGTTGGCTACGGCAGGCTTTTTTCTGCTCGACGGCGAGTTCATGGAAAGCAGCAAGCCCTGGTCTGCGCATCCTTTCCTCGAATAGTGGCCGAACTCCTGGCCTACGTGTTGATCCTGCTCTCGACCATTGCCACGAATTCCTATCCCGGTCGCCTCGGCATGGACCGCAGGCCCATAAAGCCCCCATGAATCACCGATTGCTCCGGAAGGTGGCGACCCGCCAGAGGTACGCGCCAGTCGCGACGGCGACGATCGCCTTCGCCACCGGGTCGAGCCACCGCCCAACCGACTCATAGTGCGCCTCAAGTACGTAACCCGCCGAGGCCAGAAGTGACGTCCAGACGAGCGAACCCGCCGTGGACCAGCAGACAAACTTGACTAGGGGCATGCGCACGATTCCGGCAGGCGCAGAGATGACGCTGCGCAACGCGGGAACGAGGCGGCCCAGCGCCACTGCTGCCTCGCCTTTTTTCGTGAACCAGTCGTGCGCTTTGAGCAAGTCGCTGCGGCTGACGGTCAGCCAGCGGCCGTAACGGTCCGCCCAGGCCTGAAGCCTTTGCAGGCCAATTTTGCGGCCGACCCAGTACCACGGCAAGGTCCCCGCCACTGAGCCGGCGGTTCCTGTCAGGACGACCCAGACGGGCTGCAGGTTGCCGCGAGCCGCATTGAAGCCGGCAAAGGGCATGATGAGTTCCGACGGTATCGGCGGGAACACGTTCTCGAGCAGCATCAGCGCCGCTATCGCTGCGTAGCCGTATTGTTCAATGAAATCGATGATCCACTGGGCCATCAGATCGTCCTTGCGGCATCGCCGTCGTTGCGGGCTCCGGTTTCGCCTGGCTTCGCGAGCAGCCCGCATAGACATCCATGTCTTGCCGGTAGGCGGTAGTTCTAACCTGCATCAGGCCGAGCACGGAATGAAAATAGTTGTCGTGCGACACAGGGATGTCCGCGCGCGCACGCAAGCACGCCGCGTCCAGGCTCGTGCGCGCGGCGAACTTCGCGGACAGCCAGGTGATCCAGGGCACGCGCTTTTGATGGTCAGGCGCAATCAGGTAGGGCAGCCCGTGGAGGTAGAGATTGCCTTCCCCCAGGGACTCGCCGTGGTCGCTCACGTAGACCATGGCCGGGCTGAACAGGTTCTCTTGCGTCTTCAACCAAGAGATCGTCGACGCGAGAACGTGATCCGTGTAGGCAATCGAATTGTCATACGCGTTGAGCAGGGACGAACTGCTGCACTGGGGAAGATTGTTGGACGTGCATTCCGGCATGAACCGCTTGAAGTCCGGCGGCGAGCGCCGGTAGTACGCGGGCCCGTGACTGCCCATCTGGTGCATGACGATGACTGTGCCACGGGCACGACGCTCCGGGGGCAAGGATGCCATCGCGGCTTCCAGATGCTTGAGCAGTATCCCGTCCAGGCAATCGCCCTCGGTGCACAGGTTCGGGTCGGTCAGGCTCGACGTGCTCACGGTAGGAACACGCGCGCAGACGGCTTTGCAACCCGCCTGATTGTCCAGCCACAGGACAGCCAGACCCGCCCGCTGCAGCACGTCGAGAAGATTCTCGTAATTGCGCGATCGGCTCTCGAAGCCGCCCCGGCCGAGGTGTGAAAACATGCACGGCACCGAAGCCGCCGTACTTGTCCCGCACGATACCGCATTCCTGAATGAAGTCACATCATGTTGCTGAAGTTCCGGCGTCGTGGGCCGACCGTAGCCGTTCAGGGAAAAGTTGTCGGCACGGGCCGTCTCGCCCAGAACGAGAATGAGCAAAGGAGGATTTGGCGCGGCTGTGGGAGCGGCTGCATCCATCCCGATGGCCTCGAGGAAAGAGTCGTTGCGACGGAACGGCTTCATCGCTACGTTACCGGCAGCGTAGACCGCATTCAGGGGATTAATGAGGTATCGCAACTGCTTGTGGTTTCGCATGGCCGACGACAGCGGTTGGTAAGCTGCGATGACGGTAACGACCAGCACCAGCAGCGACAACAGGGCCGTGCCGATGTTTCGTAGCGACTGTGCTCCGATCGGCCTGACCCGGAGCCGGACGCGCCATACGGCAAGCGCGGGGACGGCGGCCAGGATCGACAGGGTACCGGCCATTGCGGCACTGAGGAGGGCACGCGCCTCGTTCACGTCGGATTGGATAACGTTGACGAACATATCCCCGTCGATGACGACGTGGTATGTCCACATGAAATAGGAGCCCAACGCCGACACGACGAGGAGTACCACGATAGCTGGCTTCAGGATCCAACGCCACGCCGCAAAGCTGAGCATGAATACCAGGGCTGAACAGATCACCACGCCAAGGGCTGCGGCAAGCGTCCAGTCGGCCGGCGTGCGAAGCAGGCCGGCGTGCCGCAGTTCGCGCCACAGCGGCAAGTTCGCCAGCGTCGCCATCCAGACGCTTGCTAATAGTGTCAGCGGCAGGGGAGAAAGACTAGGACGGGTCATGCCTGCCTTTTGTGAAGGCGGCGTCCACTGCCAATGCTGTTGCCCAACAGATGAACCCGGTCCAGAGAGTGTGGCTCGCGAAATGCGCGCCCCGCAGCTGCTGCACGATCCCAAAGACCAGGCCTGCCGCGATGGAGGTGCACAGCCAGGCGCGGCTTTGCCCTGGCGAAGTCCGCCGGAAAGCAAAGTAGCCGCCGACGAAGGCGAATCCTGACGAGGCATGGCCGGCCGGAAAACATCGGCCGGCCCCGCCGTCGGCCACCGCGCTCCAATGAGAGGTGTAGCGGGCGATACCGCCGAAATAGCTCAGATCCCAAGGGCAGCTCGTCGTACTGAACGATTTCAGGACAGAGACGGCGAATGCGGCCAAAAGCGTTGTCAGCGCAAGCTGAACGCGTTCATGAAAATCCAGTCGCCGCAATGGGCCCACCGGCCACCACACCCCCATGCAAAGACCGAGGACAAGGACCCACGCCGCGCGGCGCGCCCCATCGTGCAGGAGGTGCGCGAGGACCCAGTTGTCTCGAAGGTCGAAGCCGGCAGGCCCGCCCACGGCTCGCGCCAGGACCAGATCCAGCAGACTTGCATCCCACGCAAGCAAAGCGGCAAAGAGCACACTCGTCCGGACGAGCAGAGCTCGTTCATTCGGCGATCTCGCAGAAGACATGGCTGACAGCTTGGCGGGCCTTGCTTAACGCCGTCTTAAGAAGGTTGCCTGCAAACAAAGCAAAATGCCGGGATGCGAGTGCTAGTTGTTGAAGATGATCGCGGCATTGCGGAAGGGCTTCAGGCCAACCTTCGCTTGCAGGGGTGGGCCATCGACGTGATGACCGGGGTTGCCGCCGCTTGGTCGGCACTCGGCACAGAGCCGTTCGATATCGTGCTTCTCGATCTGGAACTTGTCGATGGGGACGGAACCGAACTTCTGCGCCGCATAAGAAGGGCCCCTGCGGGCCAGTTACCCGATCCATTGATACCCGTGCTGATCATGACGGCGCGGGACAAGACGGCATCGCGCATCGCTGGCCTGGATCTGGGCGCCGACGACTATGTGACAAAGCCGTTCGATGTCGACGAGCTCGCCGCCAGGATGCGCGCGCTTCGAAGGCGAGCGGCCGGCCGCGCGAACCCCGGGATCAGCCACGGTGCCTTGCGGCTGGATCCAGCCGCCCTCGCAGCGACTTTCGACGGCCGGCCCATCGAGCTGTCCACGCGGGAGTTTGCCGTCCTCCTGGCGCTGGTGGAAGCCAGTCCGCGAGTCCTTTCGCGCCTCCAGATCGAGGCGAAGCTCTACAACTGGGACAGTGCGCTGGATAGCAATGCAATCGAGGTCCATGTGCATCACCTGCGGCGCAAGCTGGGCGAGAACATTATCCGGACGGTGAGGGGCGTGGGCTACTTCATCCCCCGGGAGCCGGCATGAAGGCCCCCACCCTGACCGGGCAGTTGCTGGGATGGATCCTGGGCGCGCTGGTGTTGCTTTGGGCGGCCTTCATCGCTATCGGGTATGAGACCGGCGAGCACGAAGCGGACGAATTGACAGACGGCCACCTGGCGGCCGTGGCCGCATTGTTCGCGAACCAGCGAGGGGGCGAATTCGTCAACGGCAGTGCGATTCCTTCGCCCGGTGGTCACCACGACCTTAAAGCGCACGACTACCAGCGGTCGATGCGGGTTATCGTTTGGGATGCGACCGGCCGCTTGTTGACTCAATCGGCCGAAGGGCCTGCGCCGATGTTCTCGCTCGAAGAGGGTTTTGCGACAATCGCATTGGGAGAACCGCACGCGCTGTGGCGGGGATTTTCCAAATGGAGCGTGTCGCGGGACCGCAAGGTCCTGGTCCTGCTGTCCTTGAATGAGCGCGATGCCCTGGCGCGTGATATTGCAGGGCAGATCACGGAGCCGGGGCTCTGGGTCCTGCCGGTACTGGCTCTGGGGCTGGGTCTGGCCGTGCGGCAGGGCTTGCGTCCTCTTTACAGCTTGTCCAGGGAAATCAACTCCTTGGATATTCGCAAGCCCGTCCCGCTCGATACCGCGAATCGCCACGAGGAATTTCGAGCCGCCATCGAGGCCATCAACACTTTGGTCGGTCGCTATCACGCCTCCGTGGTTCGCGAGCGGGCGCTCGCAGATGAGTTCGCCCACGAGCTGCGGACCCCGCTCACATCGCTGGGTCTGCAGGTAGGTGTTTTGCGGGATTTGCCGGCAGGCCCCCAGCGAGATGCGGCGCTGTCGCGCATGGAAAAGGACGTGGGGCGGGCGGGTGAGATCATCTCCCATCTGCTGGCACTCGCCCGTGCCAGCCGGACCGAGATGGATGAGGTATCGCGAATCGTCGACCTTGCGGAATTGGCACGACGTGTGGTGGGTGATTGCGCCCAACTGGCCTACGAATCCGGCCACGAACTCTCATTTTCAAGCATTCGCTCGCTCCAGGTCAAAGGTCATCCCGTCTTGCTGGAGCTGGCGCTAAGAAACCTGATCGAGAACGCCATCTCTCATACCCCGGCCGGCACCCAGGTCCAGGTTCATGTACTCGATGACGTGCCGGCGATCGAGGTCCGCGATTTTACTGACCAACGGACGCATGGCGAACCGCTGGCGCATGACAGCTTCCCGGGCAAATCCCTCGAACTTGGCCTTGGACATCGTGTCGTACAGAAAGTGGCGGATATTCATGGCGCCAGGTTCGAGAAATTGGCGCCCATCGGACGATACGTCAGCTGTTACCGCCTGACCTTCGATGCACCGCGCCAAAGCGCCGGGGCCTGAGCCTTCCGTCTGCAGGAATTGATGCGCGGCACCCCGCATTAGCCCCGGGCTGCGGGCGGCGCCCGCATCGTGGCGGGAATCCGGTCAGCTACATAGATCCGCTTGGATAGATTGGTACCGGCCGCAGAACTCATCGCAGCCGTACACTGTAGGGCGAGAGGGCCACCAGATCGTGCCGCCCGGAGGCGCGATTAGCAGGATCATTGAGCAGTGCATTCCGGCAGGTAGAACGTTTGGCGAGATTCATGACGCTCGGGTCGATGAAATGGTGTCGAGAGGTGTGCCGGACTGGCAAGCAAACATTCCGACTATGCCTGGAGCATATTTGGACGCGATAAAGCGAGAGATCGGAAACTCCTTGCTCCAACTTGAGCGCAACGTCCTAACCATATACCGTCGGTGAGGCTATATGGTTTCCCGCATAGCTCATATTTTTTGATTGCCGCAACACCCTGCTCTCTGCTTGTAGCGAAACGAAATACACAGACGTCAGCGCTCAGCAGGGTTATCGAGAAGTAGTAGGAGCGACTTATACGATAGTAGGTCACGTTGGTGCTTACGTGATTTAGGCGACACTCGAAATCCGAGGCAGAGTTCGTTTCCATTGTTCCTCCCTCTGGGATTGAGGGCCCTGAAGTCAGTTTTCGCATAACCATCCCGGTCGGGTCGATGCTGACGGTGGTGCGTGTGTACGAGTCGAATCGTATTTTTGACGGCTCCATATCTTTTGTGTCAAGCTCAATGGAGTCGCTATTCCTGAAAATCTACCGATCCGTATTGACTTGATGCGCAGAAATAAAGGTGCCGATAAGCTCAGCTTAAACCCCGAAGTGTTTGAAAGGAACTGAAGGTATGCGCCGTCGGTGGTCCGTGAATCTGAGCCGCAGCTTTTTAAGACTTCACCTATGTGGGGGGGGCCCGGTCAGTTTCTTTGACCCGACAGGCCTAATGGGTCAGGGGAGTGGAGGAGGGATGGGCGGCTGCGCTTGCACGCCTGTTTTGCCAACGCCATTTGATTTTGGCGATATCGCTCTTCCGTCGATTTGGGCGGCGCGTTGCTCAAATCGGCGAAGGTCGCGGACAGCGAAACTACAAGCGGTCATTTATGCAGCGGTTCAATTCCTGCGGACCCTGATGAAAGACGCGCGCGGGGGCCCCAATCGTTAGCCGAAGACCAGCAGGCTTCCTGCAGGTAAACAGGCACGCCGCGTTCAGGCCGGCAGCTTGAAACTCTTTCCTCGTGCTTGGGAAGGTCTGAACAAGGCCTAACCATGACTTGGCTCGGCGTTTCAAACCGGCATGAAGCCAGGAATCGCTGACCGCAAGCGTCGTGTACGCATTTGCGCCCGTTCCCTGGGCCTCACGCTGTTTTCGCACGGACTGCTCCCACCCCGATAGCCGGAGTCGGCCCAGACGTGTTCCTTGCCGTGCAGCAGGTCGGCCACTTGTTCCACATCCGACTCGTTGGCCGGCGTGGTCGTCACGGTGTGCACCAGGCCGCTGTCGGCGTCCACGCCGATGTGCGCTTTATCCCGAAGTACCACTGCTCGCCCTTCTTCGTCTGGTGCATCTCCGGATCGCGCTCTCCCTGCGCGTTCTTGGTGGAACTGGGCGCGGCAATGATCGTGGCATCGACGATGCTGCCTCGCTTCAGAAGCAAGCCCTTGCGCGTCAGGTGCGCGTTGACCGCCTTCAGGATGTCCTCGGCCAGGTCGTTCTCTTCGAGCAGGTGACGGAAGTTCAGGCTGGTGGTCTCGTCGGGAATGGCCTCGGTCAGGCTCAGATGCGCGAAGGTGCGCAGCGAAGCGATCTCGTACAGGGCCTCCTCCATCGCCGGGTCGCTCAGCGCAAACCAGTCCTGCATCAGGTGCACCCGCAGCATCGACTCCAGCAAATACGGCCTGCGGCCGCGGCCGCGGCGTACCTGCGAACACGTGGGCTACCAGCCATCAAATCTTCCCTATTAACCAGAAAACAATACGCTTCCGATCCATCGATAAAAACCATTTAATCTAATTATTTTATTTAGGATTATCATAGAAGAAAATGACCATTTAACTCGTAACTTCAAATAGATTAAATTATTTCTAGCTTATCTACTAACTATAGTAGCTATGCGTAAATATTCAGCTGCAGTTAAATGGTATATCGGTATCGCTTAATGCATGTCAATTGCACAAAGCGGATCCGGAGTGCAAAAAACCGATGTCAAGGACATGAGCCAGTTCGGTAATGCGCTATCGACGAGTTCAATCACAAGTTGTTGTAGGAGACAAATCATGAATATCGATTTTCAATCCCTTCGAACCGACGTGGAAGAGAAGATGCACGGCATGATCCGTACGATGTACGAGGCGTTCCCGATGGGGCGTTACTTCCGCGAGGCGTCGGAGATATCGCGCGACATCTTCCTTCGCCACACAACGCAGACGATCCTGCGCATACGCCTGGCCCGCGTGGCCGACGCGAAGACACTGGTTCTTCTCACCAAGACCAATCCCAGAGCCGCGCAGCTTTGGGCTCGCTATGCGGACGAGGAAATGCTGCACGATCGGCTGTTTCTGCAGGACATCGAGAAGATGGGCGCGACGGAAGAGTCCGTCTACGGCACCAGGCCGTTCCTTTCAACCCAGCTTCTCCAGGGATTCATCTACTACACGCTGGAGCATGAAGGCCCCTTGGGGTTGCTGTGCAAAGCGTATTTCCTCGAGTTTGTCTCGTATCACACACAGGGAGAGTGGAACAAGAATCTTGAGCGTGTGCTGGGCAAAGGCGCCATCGATGGGGCCAAGGCGCACATAGAAGTCGATGACGACGAAGACCATATCGGCAACGTCTGGAGTGTGGTGACGATGGAGATCCACGACGAGGACGACGTCAAGCGCGTGCATCGCTACATCGACACCTACTACCTCCTGTTCACGGCGTACCTGCAGGAGCTTGCGTCGTCCGACGGAAGGCTCGGGGTTGCCAGCCTGGGGCCTGCGAAGCGCCCGGCCGATCAGAAGACGCCCCGGCCCGAGGCGATTACGTAGATCGCATCCCCAAGGTACGGGCCCAGGGCCGCGTACCGCTTCCGAACAGCATTCCTGTCCGCTCTGCCCGGCTCCAGCTCGCGTCGCGAGCGGATTTGCCGTCGGCGAATGGGATCAACCCCTGAGGTGACATCCAATGCGCCCCGCTTCATTAGCTCTATCGACCATTGCCGAGTATGTGGCCGCCGTGTGCGCGGACACCTATCTCCTGTGCACAGCCCGGAGGACGGATGTGCGATACCGGATATCACGAGATCCGCGGACGCTCGCGAACATTGGAAGGCTTCGCTGCGACGTCTACCGGAACGCAAAATCCGCCTATCTGATAGACGAGCTGGACGGCAACGGCCTGGACCGCTTTGATCGCACTGCCACGGCTTTCGTAGCCGAGTTGCGCTCGGCCGAGGATGAAATTTTCGCTGCCGTCCGCGCGGTTCCCCATCCATTCGAAGTCCTCGATTTCGTCACTGAGAACTTCCTGACCGCCAACCTGGGGACGCACTCTCTGAAGCGGACCGTCGAAGTAAGCCGGCTCGTGAGTTCCAGGCCGGACAGGAAGGTAACGAACGGCTTGCTCCTCTTCGGCGGTATCTACCTCGCCTTGACCGGGATAACGAGATATTTCGCGTATGTCGCATTGCCCGAATCGCCGGCCTCACGCCCGGTGGCCGGCAGCTTTCAGATTCCGCATCGGAATCGCGGCGGCTACACCATCGTGTCGGGCAGCATTGCAAAACACGCGGCCAAAATCGGACCGCGGCTGTGGCGCAATACCAAGTTCCGTGGATCCGCGGGTGTCGCCAAGCACCCGAAGCGGATATAGGCGGCGAACCCATTTCACAGACTTGCAGATCACTTACTGGAGATCGTCATGCCCAGACTCCTGGTCGCATCACTTGCTATGTCCGATGCCGGAAAAACGACTGCAGCCCGGTCGGCCATCAGGGTCTTACTGGGCCGAGGACTGCGGGTCAGTCCGTTCAAGCCTGCCGGAGAGTTCTGGCTGTACAAGGACTGGCCGAACGTGGCCCGTGCACTTGGGGAGGGCAGGTTGTATGGGAATGATGCATATCTGCTGTGCCGCGAGGCCGGGTCTCCGTTTCCTGAAGAAACGATATCACCGGCGTTGCGCCTCGTTGCCCCAGCACGCCATGATCACAAGGGTGAGTACTGTCCAACGATCGCCGCGCGGTGCACGATGGGCGGCGATCCGGCAAGGCACGTCCTCGCGCTGGATCGGCGGCGGATCGCCGGCCTGGGCTTGGAGCGTCACTTCGAAAAGCTCGCTTCAAGCGACGGCGTCACCGTCTACGATTTCTCCTCTCTCCAGGAGCTGAACCTCATGGTCGCCAAGTACCTCCCCGATTCGATTGCGCAAGCTCATCGCAGGATACTTGCGGAGTACGACAACGTCGTGTACGAAAGCTCGGGCTTTTCCGCGATGCCATGGCTCGGCTTGAACCAATTCGACTATGTAGTTGCCGTCAACCACGGCTACCTGCAACTCTACGATGGACCACTTTATCGAGAGAACTTCATCGCAACACAGGAGATCGATCTGGATTCGAACTGGGCGAAAGACCATGAACCGAGAGAGCATGCGGTGTGGAAAAACTTTTCCTTGATACGGACTTCGCAGGTCGTGGAGAAACAGAAAGTGCTTGCCGAAGTGGCTATCCCGCCGCTGCTTCCAAGCATGATCGACGCCGGGTTTGATGAAGCCATGACCTCCCTGCTGGAATCGCTAGCCGTCAGTTAACCCCATGCGCGCTTTCACGGTGACTATTCTCCAACCCGAAGTCAAGATCTTCTCGTGCCGCCCCGATCAGACATTGCTGGACGGGGCGTTGCAGAGCGGAATCACGGTGCCCTACGGTTGCGGCGCCGGGAAATGCACCAGGTGCAGGTGCCGCGTCGTCCAGGGGGAATTCATACGCCTGAACACGCCGGTGAACGCGAAATTCGCCCGCGGGGATATTGTCTTCGTTTGCTGTACACGGCCGCTCACCGACATGCTGATCTCCTATTCGGACACGCAACCGTACACGGGACCCTCTCTATGAACGCAGCGCTTCAGTCCTCTTTGGCAGTAACCGGCTGCATCCGTGGCAATCTGGTCGATCCGGTTGTCCTGCTTCAGGAGCTGATCAGGTTTCCCACGGAAAATCCCCCCGGAGACGTGCGCGCTTGTGTGGGTTTCATCCAGGAAGTGTTGGGCCTGCTTGGCATCGACAGCACGATATATGCCCGCGATGCCATGCGCCCGAACCTTGTGGCCAGGCTGCCCGGCCGTGGGGTTGCTCCCCCCTTGCTATTGACCGGCCACATCGACGTGGTTCCCGTTTCGGGCCAGAGATGGACAGTCGATCCCTTCGCGGGGCTCATGAAGGATGGGTTCATATGGGGCCGGGGTGCCCTGGACATGAAGGGCGGGCTTGCAATGCTGATCGCGGCGTTTGTCGCGATGCGGGACAGCCCCCCTCCCGGGGATGTGGTCTTGTGCGTGCTCTGCGACGAGGAGACTGGCGGCCAGAACGGAGCCGGCTTTCTCGTTGACGACCACCCCGAGCTGTTCGCTGGGGTGAGACACGCGATAGGAGAGTTTGGCGGGTTCAGTTTCGACCTGTTCGGCAGCAGGTTCGTTCCTATTCAAGTCGACGAACGCCAGTTCGTCGGTATAACCGCGAACATCTTCGAGGCCGGCGGTCATGCCGCCCTGAAGGGGACTGCCAATGCCGCCGTGTCGGCAGCCAGGTTCGTGCAGAAGGTGTCGAGTCTGGTCTTTCCCATCGTCGAAACGGTACCGACAAAACGCATGCTGCGGACGATGGCTTCCAGCGTGGGCCCTGTTGCTTCGGCCGCCCTTCGCCTGCTGGGCATTCCGAAAGTTGCTCCCCTGATTATTCGGGTGCTGGGGGACAGGGCTTCAGCACTGTCGTCTTGCATGGCTTCCTCAGTCACCGTGACGATGATTCAGTGCGGAACAAAACGCAATGTCGTTCCCAGCATCGCCGTGGTCGAGATGGATGCGCGTCTGGTGCCGGGAGACAGTCTTGAGAATATATTGGAACGGCTCAGGAAACTGGCGCCCTTCGGCACAAAATTCACGGTGCACGCGCAGCCGAGGCAAAAGTCCGAAACGGACATGAGCCAGTACGAACGGCTGGAAGCCCTTTTGCGTAAGGAGTACCCCGGCGTAATCCCCGTCCCGATGCTGCTGCCTGGAACCACGGATGCACGGCATTTCAACCGGCTCGATATCCAGACGTATGGATTTCTTCCTGTTGCGATGCCCAAGGGCATGGCCTACATGGCCTTGATTCACGGAACCGATGAAAGAATTCCTGTTGAGGCACTACACGTCGGTGCTCGGCTCATCGAGTCGTACGTCAGCGGGTACCAGGGGTAGCCGTTGATGCCCCTCTAGAATGGAATGTGATTGCATGTTGCAACCGCCGGGGAGGATTATGGAACACACCGCACGACCTGAACCCATGTCGGTCCTATCGCAAGCGGCCTTGCTGATCATGGCTGCCTGCGCGGCGACAAGTGTTGCCAATGTCTATTACGTGCAGCCCCTGCTCGATGTCGTCGCGCAGGAGTTCAGCATCTCGAACGCCGCGGTGGGCGGCGTCATCACGGCCACCCAGGCAGGCTGCGCTCTCGCTCTGCTATTTGTAGTTCCTCTCGGGGACTTGCTGAACCGGAAGGTGCTTCTGTGCGCGGAATTGGCGCTGCTGGCTTTCGTTTTGCTGGTGATTTCGGTGTCATCGAGCCCATTGCTTCTTCTAATCGGGATGGCAGGTCTTGGCCTCCTGGGTACCGCGGTAACACAGGGCATCATTGCCTATGCGGCCACTCTTTCCACGCCGTCCGAGCGGGGCCGGATCATCGGAACGATTCAGAGCGGCGTTCTGGTGGGTGTCCTGGGTGCCCGTTCGCTTTCAGGCATCGTCGCCGATATAGCTGGGTGGCGTGCCGTATTCGTAGTTTCCGCCGGGCTCGCGGCCGTCATGCTGATGGTATTCGTGCGTTCGCTTCCCCGGCTGTCGCTAGCCCCGGTCAAACTCAGGTACTCCCAGCTGCTTGCTTCGATGTTCGACCTCCTGGCGAGCGAACGCGTGCTCCAGGTCCGTGGCGTCCTCGGGATGATGATCTTTGCCGCCTTCGGCGCATTCTGGAGCGCGCTCGTTCTTCCGCTGCGAGCCGAGCCTTACCAGTTATCGCACACTGCCATCGGCGCATTTGGCTTTGTGGGCATTGCAGGTGCTCTGGCTGCTGCGCGTGCGGGACGGCTGGCCGACAGGGGGCTGGGCGAGCGAACCACCTTTCTGGCCCTGCTGTGCATGGTCGTGGCGTGGGCACCGATTGCCCTGCTTCCCCACTCATTGGTTGTGCTCTGTGTCGGGATCGTGCTCCTGGACTTGGGCGGGCAAGCGGTCCACGTCATCAACCAAAGCATGATTTTCAAGACCCGCCCTGAAATGCACAGCCGTCTCGTCGGCTGCTACATGCTTTTCTATGCCGCGGGCCTTGGGTTGGGGGCGATCGCTGCGACCTACACTTTTTCGCACGCTGGATGGGCCGGAGTCTGCTGGCTGGGCCTGGGGATCAGCGTGTCTGCACTCATTTTTTGGGCCTTGACGCGCAATGCGCTGACTCCTGCTGTTGCACGAGCGGCTCCCTAAGGCGGCCATCAGAGATCCACTGCACCGGAGGTATGAAATGGAGACGCTGAACGTTGAGCTCGGCCAGCAAAGTGCCGGCAAATCTTCCTCAAGTACCTCGACTGGTGGGTATGCCGCCGCGGCTTCCACCCAGATTTTCGAGGCCGTCCACGCTTATGACCCGATGGACTGGGCATCAATCCGGGGGCAGTTCAATCTCGATCGGCGTCTGGCGCACCTTGCCAACTTTTATCTGGCTTCTTATCCGAAGCCGGTGCGTGACTCGATCGACCATTATCGAAATGCATTGGACAACGATCCCCACTCTTTTCTCAACGACAACATGTTCGCGAAACCTGAACAGGCGCTGTGGCGGCATGTCGTCAACCAGATTCATAAATACGTCGGTGGGTCGGCCGATGAGATCGCGCTGACAGGCAACACGACGCTGGGCCTGTCCTTGATCTACAACGGCTTGGCCCTGCGCGCCGGCCAGGAAATTCTTACCTCGACGCATGAGTTCTACCCGCACTACGAGGCGATACGCCTGGCGACGCAGAAGTGGGGGGGAACCATGCGCCAGGTCCGCCTCTATGAGGAAAGTCCGAAGGCGTCGGTTGGCGAAATGGTGGACAGGCTCATCAAGGCCATCCGGCCGGAGACGCGTGTCTTGGCGATGACATGGGTGCATTCCGCAATGGGTGTGGTGCTGCCGGTCACAGCGGTTTCCGCAGCGCTCAAGCCTGTGAACGAAGGGCGAAGCGACGCTGATCGCATCATCCTCGTGGTAGACGGCGTGCACGGCTTTGGAGTGCTCGATGAGAACGTGGCGGACATGGGCTGCGATTTTTTCGCCGCCGGCACGCACAAGTGGATCCTGGGTCCTCATGGAACCGGTATCGTGTGGGGAAAGGCCAGCAGCTGGGCACTCGTGCAGGCCACGATTCCGTCGCTGATGGCCAGGGAGCCAAGCAACGCCTGGCGCGAGTCACGCGCGCCGAAAGGCCCCACGGAAGCCTCCTGGCTCAGTCCCGGGGGATTTTTGGCCTACGAGCATCTCTGGGCTGTCGCCGAGGCTTTCCGTTTCCACGAGCGAATCGGCAGGACGCGCGTGTCCAATCGCATTCTCGAGCTCAACGGCTGGCTGAAAGAAGGGCTCGCGGGGATGAAGCTCGTCCGCCTTCACTCGCCGCAACGCCCTGAACTGTCGGCGGGCTTTGTGTCCTTCGACGTCATCGGCGTTCCTCCCCGAGAAGTCGTGCAGCGGCTTCGGCAAGTTGGCGTGATTGCGAGCGGCTCACCTTATGGCGTACCCTGCGCCCGATTTTCGGCGGGCATTGTCAATAGCGAGGATGATATCGAACGGGCATTGACCGCCGTCCAATCGCTTCAGTGACATCGTCGTTGGCGGTACGTGTAATGCCAGGAAGTCCGTCGACCACGAGCATGGCCGGCATGATGGGCATGAGAAAGAGCAGATTCACGGAAGAACAGATCATCGGGTTCATCAAGCAGGCCGAGGCCGGCGTGCCGATCAGGGAGCTGTGCCGCAAGGGCGGCTTCAGCAACGCCACCTTCTACAAATGGCGCGCCAGGTACAGCGGCATGGACGTGCCCGACGCCAAGCGGCTGCGTGAACTGGAGATTGAATACGCCAAGCTCAAGAAGCTGCTGGCCCAAGCTCGCATGGACATGTATGCGCTCATGAGAGTTCGCGGGGTGAAGCACTAGGCGTTGATTCGTTCAGTTGGCGTTCATGTAGGCGCAGGCAAGATGTGCTCCATACCGACCCCGAGGAGCCTTCAATGAAACGCCTTGCCCTGTTTCTCTGCTTGCGATCACAGCCGTCGGGCTTCACCCCGCGACTGGCGAATCCTGCGCGCGGTGTCACGATGAAACGCAGGCTGTGGCTGCTTCCTCTGCACATGAGCTTGCTCATCATCCCGATTTTTGCGATTCTTTTGGCGCTATCGGCTCCCGCCTGGGCCGGCCTCAGCCGGCACGATGCCGCCGCCGCCGCCCAGCGCATGAGTAACGGGCGAGTGTTGTCGGTGGAAAAATCCGAGTGGGCGTGGGGTCCGGTGTGGCGCGTGAAGGTGGTCACTCCCGAAGGTGAGGTCAGGATCATCCTGATCGACGCATCGCCGGCTGCACTCACCGATTCTTGACGCCATGGCTGTCTCGTTCGAGACCCGGTGCACGCATTCACAACCTCTTGCAACGCGTATCGGCCCGCCTCGCGTCTGTTCAGGTTGCGTTCATCCACAGGGTCGCACCATTTAGTCATGCCAACCAAGGAGCCATCATGAAATCTTACCTGTCGTCCAAGGTCCTCGCGGGAGCCGCCCTGGCCTTTGCCGTTTTCGGCGCGGCCTCCGCGCACGCCCGAAGCGACGTGTATTTCTCGATCGGGGTCCAAGCCGCCCCCGTCTATGTCGAGCCAGCCCCAGTGTATGTTCAGCCGCGCCCCGTGTACGTCGAGCCTGCGCCGGCTTATGGCCAGTACCGGCATGACGAGGGCAGGCGCTATCACGATCAAGGCTGGGAACGCCGCGGCCCCTATGGCGACCATGACCGCGACGGCATCGCCAACATCCACGATCCTGACAGCCCGCGCAACCAGCGTCGCTTTGCACGCCTGTATGGGCCGTATGGCGACCTCGACGGAGACGGCGTCATGAACCAGGACGACCGCGACCGCGATGGGGACGGTGTGCGCAACCGGCACGACCGCTTTCCGGACGACCCGTCCCGCTATTGACCGGAAGTGGGCCCTGTGATCAGCGCGCTGTTTCCATGGTCTCGATGTCGCCCGAAAGAACCAGCCAACGCTCTTCCAGGGTGTGCAGCTCGTCCGTGATGGCTTTGAGTCGCCGGCCCGCCTGGGCGATCTCGGCCGCTGGCAGGGGCGCAGCCATCCGCGAATCCAGGAAGGCTTTGTCGGCATTCAGTTCCGCCATGCGCTTTTCGGCCTGTTCCAGCTCGCGCTTGAGCGGTTTGGCCCGGGCGGCAAGCTGCTGGCGTTGCTGCGCATCGCTCTTCACCGGTGGTGGCGGCGGCGCCAGTTTATCGGCGTTGGCAGCGCTCTCCTGGCGCGCCAGTTCCCGCAGCCGCTTGGCTTCGTCCAGCAGATACTTCTGGTAGTCGTCCAGGTCGCCGTCGAAAGGCGAGACCTTGCTGCGCCCGACCAGCCAGAACTCGTCGCAGACGGCGCGCAGCAAGGCGCGGTCGTGGCTGACCAGCATGACGGTGCCCTCGAACTCGTTCAATGCCATGGACAGGGCCTCGCGCGTGGCCAGATCAAGGTGGTTGGTGGGCTCGTCGAGCAGCAGCAGGTTGGGGCGCTGCCACACCATCATTGCCAGAACCAGGCGGGCTTTTTCGCCGCCGCTCATCGTGCCCACGGTCTGCTTGACCATCTCGCCCGTGAAATTGAAGGTGCCCAGAAAGTTGCGCAGGTCCTGCTCGCGTCCGGACTCGCCCGAATTCGGCCCGGCCTCGCGAGCGAGGCGAAACATGTGCTCCAGGGGCGTGTCCTGCGGGCGCAGCACGTCGAGCTCCTGCTGCGCGAAGTAGCCGATGTTCAGGCCCTTGCCTTCCGTGATGGTGCCGCCGAGGGGCTGAAGATCGCGCGCGATGGTCTTCACCAGCGTCGACTTGCCCTGGCCGTTGGCACCGAGAATGCCGATGCGCTGGCCCGCCATGACGGAGCGGCTGACGCCCCCGACGATGAGCTTGGCCTCGCCATCGACCACGTAGCCGAACTGGCCTTCATTGATCGCCAGCATCGGGTTGGGCAGGTTGGCCGGCTCCTTGAATTCGAAGGTGAACTCGGCGTCGGCCAGCACCGGCGCGATCTTCTCCATGCGCTCCAGCGCCTTGACGCGGCTTTGCGCCTGCTTGGCCTTGGATGCCTTGGCCTTGAAGCGGTCGATGAATTTCTGCAGGTGGGCGATCTTTTCTTTCTGCTTGGAGAAAGCGGACTGCTGCAGTTCCAGCTGCTGGGAGCGCAGGGTTTCGAAAGCGCTGTAATTGCCGCCGTAGCGGATGAGTTGCTGGCGCTCGATGTGCAGTGTGACGTTGGTCACGGCATCGAGAAATTCCCGGTCGTGGCTGATCACGATCATCGTGCCGGCATAGCGCTTGAGCCAGGCTTCGAGCCAGACCAGGGCGTCGAGGTCCAGGTGGTTGGTTGGCTCGTCCAGCAGCAGCAGGTCCGACGGGCACATCAGCGCGCGCGCCAACTGCAACCGCATGCGCCAGCCGCCCGAAAAGCTGTTGACGGGCTCGTAGAGCTGCGCGGTGGTGAAGCCCAGTCCCAGGATCAGCGACTGGGCGCGCGGCACCGCATCGTGCTCGCCGGCGTCGGCCAGGTCGGTATGCAGGTGGGCGATCTCCATGCCCAGTTCGGCGTTGTCCAGGTCCCGGTCGTGGCGCACTTCGGCCCGCGCAAGGGCTTCGCGCAGTTCGAACAGCCGGGTGTCGCCGCCCAGCACGAAGTCGGTGGCCGACTCCTGCGTCTCCGGCATGTTCTGCGCCACCTGGCCCAGCCGCCATTGCGAAGGCATGGAAAAGTCGCCGCCGTCTTCGTGCAGGGTCCCGTTGACAAGTCCGAACAGGGTGGATTTGCCGGCGCCGTTGCGCCCCACCAGGCCGACTTTCTCGCCCGGGTTCAGGGTGACGGATACATTGTCCAGCAGCACCTTCGCGCTGCGGCGAAGGGTCAGGTTCTTCAGGATGATCATATTCAGCGCAGCTGCAGTTCGTCGCCGGCGAATTCGACGCCCAGCGGCCCGATGACGACTCGCTTGGCCCCTTGTTCGACATGGCCGGCCACGAGGGCCGCGACTCGCAGGCCCTGGGCGATCTCGACCGCATGGTCCGCTTGCGCGGCGTCAAGGTACAGCGCGAAGCCCGCGCCCATATTCAGCGTTCCATAGGCTTCACGGTCATCCAGGCCGCATTCGCGCTGCATGAAATCGAGCACAGCGGTTTTTGGGGGCAGGGCGGTGATGCGGTAGGTCAGCGCCTTGGGATGGCGCATCAGCTTGCGCCACCCGTGGCCGGTGACATTGGCGCTGTAGTGCGGCACGATGCCCGCGGCGGCCAGGGCTTCGGTCACCGGCGAATAAAGCACCGTGGGGGCAAGCAGGGCCTCGCCGTATTTCAGTCCATCGCCGATGTCTGTCTCATAGCCGGCAGGCAGGCGCTCGGCAAGCCTGCGCGCCAGCGACAGGCCGTTGGCATGGATGCCGCTCGAAGCCAGCAGCACGATCGCATCGCCTGCACCCAGTTTGTCCCCCAGCGACAGGCGGCTCTTCGGGCTGACGATGCCTGTGCACGAGGCGGCCAGGTCGACGCGCCCGTCGGTGACGATGCCGGCCAGCGCCGGCGTTTCGCCGCCGCCCCAGGCGACGCGGCAGATGTCGCAGGCTTTTTTCCAGCCGGCGACCAGGGCCTGGGCACGCGCCGCGTCCCTGAACCAGTCCGAACCGCCGGCCGCCCAGTAGGCCTGGACCACGAGCGGGGTCGCGCCCACGGTGATCAGGTCGTTGACGGCCATCGCGATGGTGTCCTGCGCGATGCTGTCGTAGTAGCTCTTGCCGGTGAGCCGGGCCATGTCGTCGGCCACCAGTGTCTTGGTGCCCAGGCATTCGACGATGGAGGCGAGGTACATCGTTCCGAGGTCGACCACATAGGCGGATTCGCCGCGCGAGGCCTCGACTTCGGCGAAGCCGTGGCCGCCCAGGTGGACGGCGGTCTGGGCGGCGGCGCGCTGCGCGGCGATTTTCAGCGGATCGATCAGGTCGTAGTTGACGCCGGCCTGCTCGTAGGTCAAGGGCGGCACGGGCGGGGGAGGACTCATGGATGCGGGCGCTGGCGCGGAGGGGAAAACCCTCGATTATCCCCTTCGCGCGAGCCGGCCGAAGGCTTGCTCGAAGTCTGCAAGCAGGTCGGCGCTGGATTCGATCCCGACGGACACCCGTATCAGCGAGTCGGCGATCTCCATGCTCGCGCGCCGCTCGGCGCCCATTTCCCAGAAGATGGTGCGAGCCACGGGCAAGGCCGAGGTGCGGTTATCGCCCAGATGGCTGGACTTGATCACCAGCTCCAGCGCATTCAGCACCTCGAAGGGATCGACGCCGTCAACGGTCTCGAAACTCAGCAGGGCGCCGAAATCGTTGAACAGGGTCTTGGCCCGGGCATGTTGCGCGTGGCCGGCGAGGCCGGGGTAGTGCACCCTGGTCACCAGCGGCTGGTTCTGCAGCCATTCGGCCAGTGCGCGCGCATTGCCGCAAGCCCTGTCCATGCGCAGCGCCAGCGTTTCGGCGCCCGCGGCGATGCGGTGGCCGTGTTCGGCGCTGAGGGTGGCGCCCATGTCGCGCAGGCCCTTTTTGCGAATCTGCACCAGGCCCCAGCCCGCTGGCGGCCCTTTGCGGTAGGCCGGCAGCAGGTGGGGGTAACGGTTCCAGTCGAACAAGCCCGTATCAGAGATGGAGCCGCCCAGGGCGTTGCCATGGCCGCAAATCGATTTGCTCAGCGAATGCACGACCAGGGAGGCGCCGACGCTCTTGGGCTGGAACAGGTGGGGCGTGGACATGGTGCTGTCCACCACGTAGAGCAGCCCGCGCCCGATGCACAGTTTGCCGATGCCCTGCAGGTCCGCGACCTGGGTGCGGGGATTGGCGACCGTTTCCACGAACACCATGCGGGAATCCGGACGCAGCGCCGCTTGTACGTTGGCCACCTCGGTGGCATCGACCAGGCTCACCTCGCAGCCGACCTGCGCCAGCGTGTTCATCCAGCTGGCGGTATTGCCGAAGAGGAAGCGGCTGGCCACCACATGGTCGCCCTTTTTCAGCAGGGCCATCATGGCTCCGCAGATCGCGGCCATGCCGGTCGCGAAGCACACGGTCCCGACGGCGTCTTCCATCAGGCTGATTTTGGTTTCCAGCGCGGCGGTCGTCGGGTTGCCCTGGCGCCCATAGACGTGGCCGGGACGCTCGCCGCGGAATACCGCCGTCAGTTCCTCGGCCGTGGAATAACCATAGGCCGTGGCGATATGCAGCGGCTTGAGCACCGCGCCGTGCTCGACCGAACCCATTCGGTCGGCGTGAAGTACCTGGGTGCCGATGTCTCTCGTCATGCCTTATTCTCCAATAGCGCTTCGCGCGTGACGAGCAGCACTTGATCCTCGCCCGCGCTGGTTTCCAGCCACACCACTTCCAGGCGTGAAAAGGCAGCTTCGAAATGTGCCCGTTCGTTGCCGATCTCCAGGACCAGCACGGCCTGCCCGCTCATGTGATCGGGTGCCTGGTGCAGCAGCGACCGAATGAAGTCCATGCCGTCGGCGCCGCCGGCCAGGGCCAGCGGGGGCTCGGCCCGGTACTCGGCGGGCAGCTGCGCCATGCTTTGCGCATTCACGTAGGGAGGATTGCACAGGATCAGGTCATAGTGGCCGGGCACTGATTGCAGGGCGTCGGATTCGATCAGCCGGATGCGTTCCTGCATGCCGTGCCGGTCGACATTGATACGCGCGACTTCGAGGGCCTGGGCCGAAATATCGGAGGCGGCCACCGTCACGTCGGGATAGGCCATCGCCGCGATCACGGCGAGGCTGCCGTTGCCCGTGCACAGGTCCAGCACGCGTGCGGTGTGTTCGCCAAGCCATGGATCGATGCCGCCGCCTGCCACAAGCTCGGCGATGAAGCTGCGCGGCACGATGCTGCGCTCGTCCACGTAGAAGGGTACGCCCTGCAGCCAGGCCTCGCGCGTGAGGTAGGCCGCCGGCTTGCGGCTCTCGATGCGCCGGGCGAGCAGTTCTCGTACGCTGTCCTGCTGCTGCGGCGATACGGCCAGGTCCGCGACGCCATCCAGGTCGTCCAGGGGCAGGCCCAGTTGCCAGAGCACCAGCCACGCGGCTTCATCGAAGGCATTGGCTGCCCCATGGCCAAAGGCCACACCGGCATCGGTGAGCTGCGCGGCGCTCGCCTCGATCAGTTCGACCAGGCGCATTACGAGCCGGACAGCCGCCGGGCCACCCCAAGGGTGGCCGCGGCTCCCCCGGGGGGCAGCGATGGCACGAAGTGACAAGCGTGGGGGCTCACAGTTTCGCTTCCAGGTTCTCGAGTGTGCGCCGGTAGATGTTCTTCAGCGGCTCGATGTCCGCCACGCGCACGTGTTCGTCGATCTTGTGGATCGACGCATTGACCGGCCCGAATTCGATCACCTGGGGACAGATTCGCGAAATGAACCGTCCATCGCTGGTGCCGCCCGTGGTCGAGAGTTCGGTTTCGATGCCCACCTCGTCGCGGATGGCCTGCTGGATGGCGGACACCAGCTCGCCGGGGGTGGTGAGGAACGGCAGGCCACCGACGACCCAGTCAACGCGATAGTCGAGCCCGTGGCGATCCAGCACTTCGTGCGTGCGCCGCTGCAGGCGCTCGGGAGTGGCCTCGGTGGAGTAACGGAAGTTGAAGTCGACCACCACCGTGCCGGGAATGACGTTGTCGGCGCCCGTTCCGCCGTGGATGTTGCTGATCTGCCAGCTGGTGGGCTGAAAGAAATCGTTGCCCGCGTCCCATCGAACCCCGCCCAGTTCAGCCAGGGCCGGCATGGCCTGGTGAATCGGGTTCCTGGCCAGCTGCGGGTAGGCGATGTGGCCCTGCACGCCCTTCACGGTGAGCTTGCCGCTCATGCTGCCCCGGCGGCCATTCTTGATCATGTCGCCGACACGCTCGACGCTGCTGGGCTCACCCACGATGCAGTAGTCCAGCCGCTCTCCGCGCGCCTTGAGCCGCTCGCAAACGACCACTGTACCGTCCACGGCCGGGCCCTCTTCATCGCTGGTGATCAGCAAGGCCAGCGAGATGGCAGGATCGAGGTTGGCCGCCAGGAATTCCTCGGCGGCCACGACGAAGGCGGCGATCGAGGTTTTCATGTCGGCCGCGCCTCGGCCATACAGTTTGCCGTCGCGGTGCGAGGGCGTGAAAGGATCGCTGGTCCACTGATCGAGGGGCCCGGTCGGCACGACGTCGGTGTGGCCCGCGAACACCACCGTGCGGCCGGCTGCGGCCTGGCCGTCGAGCCGGCCGGGCCGCTTGGCCCACAGATTGGTCACCCGGAAATCGGCCGGGCCACTCTCCACGATTTCGCACGTGAAGCCGAGCGGCTTGAGCCGCTCGCCGAGAATATGCTGGCACTGCGCATCGTCGGGCGTGCCGGAGCGCCGGGAAATCAGCTGCTCGGTCAGGTGCAGGGCGCGAGACATGATCAATGCTTCACGTCGAGAGTGATCTCGGTAAACGACGGCTCCTCGGCCATGTCGTCGTCCGAGGCTCCGTCTTCGGCTTGCGCCTTGTCCTTGCCACCGAAATCGTTCTGCAGGCGCCACTGCAGGTTGGTTGGCGAGTCGGCGTAGGCGAGGCCTTCCTTCTTGTCGACGGTGCCCTCGACGATCAGCCGCGCGATGTCCTGCTCGAAGGTCTGCGAGCCTTCGGCCATCGATTTTTCCATGGCTTCCTTGATGCCGGAAAAGTCGCCTTTCTCGATGAGCTCGGAGATCAGCTTGGTGTTCAGCAGCACCTCGACCGCCGGCGTCCGGCTGCCGTGCACCGTGCGCAGCAGGCGCTGCGACACGACGGCCTTAAGGGCCGCGCCCAGGTCGCCGAGCATGGTCGGGCGCACCTCGACCGGGTAGAACGAGAGGATCCGGTTGAGGGCCTGGTAGCTGTTGTTGGCGTGCATGGTGGCCAGGCACAGGTGGCCGGACTGCGCATATGCAATCGCGGCCGACATGGTTTCTCGGTCGCGGATCTCACCGACCAGGATGACGTCGGGCGCCTGGCGCAACGCATTCTTCAGCGCCGTCTGCATCGAGCTCGTATCGCTGCCGACCTCGCGCTGGTTGACCACCGACTTCTTGTTGGTGAACAGGAATTCAACCGGGTCTTCGATGGTCAGGATGTGGCCCGACACATTCTCGTTGCGGTAATCCATCATCGAGGCCAGCGTCGTGCTCTTGCCGGCGCCGGTCGCACCGACCATCAGCAGCAGGCCGCGCTTTTCCATGATCAGGTCGGCCAGGATCAGCGGCACCGACAGCGAAGACAGCGGTGGGATCTCGGTGGTGATGTAGCGGATCACCGCCGCATAGGTGCCGCGCTGGCGCATGGCCGACACGCGGAAGTTGCCCACGCCGGGAATGGCGTGGGCCATGTTCAGCTCGCCCGTTTCCTCCAGCTCCTCCATCCGTTTGGCGGGCAGCACCTCGGCCAGCAAGGCTTTGGGCGCATCCGGCGGCAACAGCTGGTTGTTGATCGGCAGGCATTGGCCATTGATCTTGATCAGCGCCGGCGCGTGCGCCGAGAGGTAGACGTCCGAGGCCTTTTTTTCGCCCATCAGGCGAAGAATCCGTTCCATTGTGCTCACAAGAAATCCTCCGTTCCAGTCGCCGCAGGGCCGCCCCAAGGCGACCGAGCCCCCTCGGGGGGCAGCGCAGTACACGCAGTGACAAGCGTGGGGGCCATTCCAGTCGCCGCAGGGCCGCCCCAAGGTGACTGAGCCCCCTCGGGGGGCAGCGCAGTACACGCAGTGACAAGCGTGGGGGCCATTCCAGTCGCCGCTGGGCCGCCCCAAGGCGACTGAGCCCCCTCGGGGGGCAGCGCAGTACACGCAGTGACAAGCGTGGGGGCCATTCCAGTCGCCGCAGGGCCGCCCCAAGGCGACTGAGCCCCCTCGGGGGGCAGCGCAGTACACGCAGTGACAAGCGTGGGGGCCATTCAGTCCCTGAGCAGGTCGTTCAGGCTTGTCTTGGCGCGGGTTTGCGCGTCGACGCGCTTGACGATCACCGCACAGTACAGGCTGTATTTGCCATCCGCGCTCGGCAGGTTCCCGGACACGACCACCGATCCGGCCGGGATCCGGCCATAAGTCACGGTGCCGGTGGCGCGGTCGTAGATCTTGGTGCTTTGGCCGATGTACACGCCCATCGAGATCACGGAGTTTTCCTCCACGATCACGCCTTCGACCACTTCGGAGCGGGCGCCGATGAAACAGTTGTCCTCGATGATGGTCGGGTTTGCCTGCAGGGGCTCGAGCACCCCGCCCAGCCCCACGCCGCCGGAGAGGTGGACGTTCTTGCCCACCTGGGCACAAGAGCCCACGGTGGCCCAGGTGTCGACCATGGTGCCTTCGTCCACGTAGGCGCCGATGTTGACGTAGCTGGGCATCAGGATTGCGCCTTTGGCGATGAAGCTGCCGCGGCGCGCCACGGCCGGCGGCACGACCCGCACGCCGGTCGCGGCCATTTCCTCTGCCGACAGATGCGCGAACTTGGTCGCGACCTTGTCGTAGAAGCCCAGGTCGCCGGCCCGGATGATCTCGTTGTCTTTCAGGCGGAACGACAGCAGCACGGCCTTCTTGATCCACTGGTGCACGGTCCACTGGCCCACGCCCTGGCGCGTGGCAACACGCAGCTGCCCCTTGTTCAGTTCGGAGATGACATGTTCGACGGCCTGGGCGACTTCGCGCGGGGCGGCGCCGGCCGACATGCTGGCGCGATCTTCCCACGCGTTGTCGATGATTTGCTGAAGCTGTTGGGTCATGGATTACTTCGATCTGGACTGGACAAACTGAACGATGCGTTGCGCGGCCTCCACGCACTCCGCGGTTTCGGCCACCAGGGCCATGCGGATGCGGCCGCTCCCCGGGTTGATGCCGTTGCTCTCGCGGGCGAGGTAGCTTCCCGGCAACACGGTGACATTGTATTGAGCCAGCAAATCCCGGGCGAAGTCGATGTCGCTTCCGCGCACACCCGCCCACAAGTAGAACCCCGCATCCGGCATCTTGACGTCCAGCACGCCGGCGAGTATCGGCGTCACCTGCTCGAACTTGCTTCGGTAGAGATCCCGGTTTTCGACCACGTGCCGCTCGTCGCCCCAGGCGGCGATGCTGGCCTGCTGGATGATGGGGTTCATCGCACTGCCGTGGTAGGTGCGATACAGGAGAAATCGCTTCATCCAGGCCGCGTCGCCCGCGACGAAACCGCTGCGCATGCCCGGCACGTTGCTGCGCTTGGAAAGGCTGGTGAATGCGACGAGGTTCTTGAACTCCGTTCGCCCCAGCTTTGCCGCGGCCTGCAGCCCGCCCAACGGTGGCTCGCCTGTGAAATAGATTTCGCTGTAGCACTCGTCGGATGCGATCACGAAGCCGTGACGGTCGGACAGGGCAAAAAGTTTTTCCCATTCGGATAACGGCATCACGGCGCCGGTGGGATTGCCGGGCGAACACACGAAAAGCAGCTGGGTGCGGGCCCACACCTCGAGCGGCACGCTGTCCCAGTCGACGGCGAAATTCCGGGCCGGGTCGCAAGGAGCGTAGTAGGGCTCGGCGCCGGCCAGCAAAGTGGCGCCTTCGTAGATTTGATAGAAGGGATTGGGGCAGACCACCACGGGCTTTTTGCCCGGATCGATCACCGCCTGGGCGAACGCGAACAGCGCCTCGCGCGAGCCGTTTACAGGCAGCATCTGCGTGTTCGCATCCACGGCCATGAGCCCGTAGCGGACCTGGAGCCAATGCCGGAAGGCCTCGCGAAGACGGGGTTCGCCCGCTGTGCCAGGGTAGGTGGCCAGGCCGCTCAGCGACGAAGCCAGGGCCTGCTTGACGAGTTCGGGGGTGGGGTGCCTGGGCTCGCCAATGCCCAGGCTGATGGGCCGATAGGCGGGATCGGGCGTCACGCCCACGAAAAGTTGCCGCAGGCGCTCGAATGGATAAGGTTGCAGCCGGGACAACAAGGGGTTCATGGCTCGATTATCCAGCCTCCCGCCTGACCGCCATCTGGCGCGTGCTACGTGGCTCCCCGGTTTCAAGGCCGTGCTCGAGGCGTGCCGCCCCCGGGGAAGGAGACCGGCCGCAGCACGGTATCATGCCAGCCACTCGCCGGCACGCAGCCCGGCGGCTTCCATCCAGTCAGCATCATCGGGCAGGGCCGTGCGTCTCAATTCCATCAAGTTATCCGGGTTCAAGTCCTTCGCCGAACCCACCAACTTCATGTTGCCGGGCAAACTGGTAGGCGTCGTCGGCCCCAACGGATGCGGCAAGTCCAACATCATGGACGCGGTGCGCTGGGTGCTCGGCGAGTCGCGCGCCAGCGAACTGCGTGGCGAATCCATGCAGGACGTTATCTTCAACGGCACCAACACCCGAAAGCCGGCGTCGCGCTCTTCCGTCGAGCTGGTTTTCGACAACGCCGACCACCGTGCCGGCGGCCAGTGGGCCCAGTTCACCGAGATCGCCGTCAAGCGTGTGCTGACGCGCGACGGCACCTCCAGCTATTACATCAACAACCAGCCGGTGCGCCGGCGCGATGTGCAGGACGTCTTCCTGGGCACCGGCCTGGGGCCGCGTGCCTACGCCATCATCGGCCAGGGCACGATCAGCCGCATCATCGAATCCAAACCGGAAGAGCTGCGGCTGTTCCTGGAGGAGGCGGCTGGGGTGTCCAAATACAAGGAGCGCCGGCGCGAAACCGAGAACCGGCTGACGGACACGCGCGAGAACCTGACGCGGGTGGAAGACATCCTGCGCGAACTCAACTCCAACCTCGACAAGCTGGAAAAGCAGGCCGAGGTCGCGCAGAAGTACAACGCGCTGCAGTCCGAGGCAACCCTCAAGCAGCACCAGCTCTGGTTCCTCAAGCGCGCGGAGAGCGAAGCCGACCAGGCCAAGGTCAAGGGCGACGCCGAGAAATCCGTCAATGACCTCGAATCGCGCCTGGCCGATCTTCGCCGCGTCGAAAGCGACCTCGAAACCATCCGCCAGGCGCATTACGCGGCCGGTGACCAGGTAAACCAGGCCCAAGGCCACCTGTACGAGGCCAGCGCCGAAGTAGGGCGGCTGGAGGCCGAGATCCGCTTCGTGGTCGAGGGGCGCCAGCGCGCCGAACAGCGCCTGGCCCAGCTGAAGGAGCAGACCGCGCAGTGGGCCGCCCGCCGGGACGACGCGGCGGCCGAAACCGGGAATCTTGCCGCCCAGGGCGTGGACGCCGAAGAAAAAGCAATGCTGCTGGCGGCCCAGGTCGAGGAACAGTCGCAGCAGCTGCCCGACCTGGAAGAGGTTCTGCGCCAGGCACAAGCCAAGTCCAGCGAGCAGCGGGCCGGCGTGGCGCAGGTGCAGCAGCAGATCCAGGTGCTGGCGGCAGACCAGCGCAACGTCGAGGAGCAATCGCGCCAGCTGGACCAGCGGCGCGAGCGCCTGGACGCCGACCGCAATGCGCTCGCCGTGCCTGATGAAGCGCGCCTGACCCATCTGCGGACCCAGCTCGCTTGCGCGCAGGAAGCCGCCGAAGCGGCAGACGCCCGCCTGCATGAATTGCAGGAGCAGGTGCCCCAGCTGGATGAAGACCGCCGCGGCCGGCAGCAAGCCGTCAACGGCGAGAGCCACAAGCAGGCCGACCTGTCGGCCCGCATGGAAGCCCTCAAGGCGCTGCAGGAAAAGGTCAAGACCGACGGCAAGCTGCGGCCGTGGCTGGCGAAGCATGGCCTGGACGGACTGCAGGGCCTGTGGAGCCGCATCCATATCGAGCAAGGTTGGGAAAGCGCGCTGGAAGGGGCCCTGCGCGAGCGCATGAATTCGCTCGAGGTCTCGCGCCTGGACATGGTGCGGGCTTTCGGCAACGATGCCCCGCCGGCCAAGCTGGCTTTCTACAGCTTGCCGCAAGCGGCCGTGCCGGATGGGCAGTCCGCGCTGCCGAGGCTGTCGGACCTGCTGCGATTGAACGATGCCGGGCAGAAGGCCCTGCTGGCCGACTGGCTGCACGGCTGTTACACGGCGCAGAGCTTTGAAGATGCGCTCGCCGCGCGCGACAAGCTGCATGCGGGCGAAGTGATCTACGTGAAGAGCGGCCATGCCGTCACCGCGCACAGCGTGAGCTTTTACGCGCAGGACTCGGAGCAGGCCGGCCTCTTGGCGCGGCAGCAGGAAATCGAGAACCTCGAAAAGCAGCTGCGCGCGCAGGCCCTGATCGCCGAAGAGGCGCGATCGGCCCTGATCCGGGCCGAGGCCGCGTACACCGACGCCTCCCAGCGGCTGGTCTCCGCCCGGCGCGAGGCTGCCGATACACAGGACCGCGCGCATGAACTGCAGGTTGAAACGCTGCGCCTGACGCAGCTGGCCGAGCAGACCCGCGCCCGCGGCGAGCAGATCGCCGGCGACCTGGCCGAGGTCGACGCCATGCTCGAGGAGCTGCAGGAGCGCCGGGTCACGGCAGAGGCGCGTTTCGAGGAACTGGACATGCAGCTGGCCGACAGCCAGGAGCGGCATGCCCAGCTGGGCGACCGCGTCATCGAAGCCGAGCGCAAGCTGGCCGAATGCCGCGAGCAGCAGCGCAGCTTGGAGCGCCAGGCACAAGAAGCGCAGTTCTCGCAACGCTCGGTCGAAGCGCGCAAGGCCGAGTTGCAGCGTGCCATTGAGACGGCAACGCAGCAGGCAGCGTCGATCGCCGTCGAGGAAGAGCGCGCGCGCGAAGAGCTGGCGCGCCTGACCGACACGGCGGCGCAGGCCGGCCTGCAAAGCGCGCTGGCCGTCAAGCTGGAGCGCGAGCAGTCGCTCGGGGCCAAGCGCAGCGAATACGACGGCCTGACCGCCAAGCTGCGCGCCAGCGACGAGCGCCGGCTGCAGCTGGAGCGGGAGCTCGACCCCCTGCGCCAGCGCATCACGGAATTCCAGCTCAAGGAGCAGGCCGCGCGGCTGGGCTTCGAGCAGTACACCCAGTTGCTGGCCGATGCCCACGCCGACCTGGAGGCGATTGCCGGATCGCTCGAGGACGGCAAGGTCAAGCTCGCCGGGATGCAAGGCGATATCGATCGGCTGCACCGCGACATCGGCGCCCTGGGCGCGGTCAACCTCGCGGCGCTGGAAGAACTCACCACCGCGCGCGAGCGCAAGCAGTTCCTGGACGCCCAGTCGGCCGACCTCAACGAAGCCATGGCGACGCTCGAAGACGCCATCAAGAAGATCGACGGGGAGACCCGCGAGCTCCTGGCAGGCACGTTCAACACCGTCAACGAACACTTCGGCAAGATGTTCCCCGAGCTCTTCGGCGGCGGCAACGCCCGGCTGGTGATGACGGGCGACGAGATCCTGGATTCGGGCGTGCAGGTCATGGCCCAGCCGCCCGGCAAGAAGAACCAGACGATCCACCTGCTGTCGGGCGGCGAAAAGGCGCTCACGGCCATCGCGCTGGTGTTCGCCATTTTCCAGCTGAACCCGGCGCCATTTTGTCTGCTCGACGAGGTGGACGCGCCGCTGGACGACGCCAACACCGAGCGCTATACCAAGCTGGTGACCAGCATGAGCCGTGGCACCCAGTTCCTCTTCATCAGCCACAACAAGATCGCCATGGAAATGGCCGAGCAGCTGATCGGTGTGACCATGCAGGAGCAGGGCGTCTCGCGCATCGTGGCAGTTGATATGGAGTCGGCTGCTTCCATGGCGGAAGCAGCTTGAGATGAGCAGCTTCACGCTCGGCCTGGCCATCCTGGGCGGCCTGTTGCTGGCCGCCCTGGTCGCTTACAACGCGTGGACCTCGCGCAGGAACGCGCCGCGCCAGCCCGAAGCCCCGCCGGCCGCAGACTTGCCCGCGCCGCTTGACCGTGCCGACCCGGTATTCGATGTGGGCCTCGACACGCCCTTGCCGCAGGCCGAGCGCAAGCCGAACCTGGACGCCCTGATCGACGTGCTCACTCCCATCGCAGTCGAGGACGCCGTTTCGGGCGACGCCGCGCTCGCAGCCATGCCGCCCACCCGCCGGGCCGGCAGCAAGCCGTTTGCCATCGAAGGCTGGAACGAAGCGGCGCAGCAATGGGAAACGCCGCATGCGGGACAGCGCTACGCGGCCTTTCAAGCAGGAGTGCAGCTGGCCAACCGGACCGGCGCGCTCAACGAGATCGAATTCTCCGAATTCGTGATGAAGGTGCAGGAGTTCGCCGATGCCGTCAACGGCGCGCCCGACTTCCCCGACATGATCGACGAAGTGGCGCGCGCGCGGGAACTCGACCAGTTCGCGAGCGGCCATGACGCGCAACTCGGTTTCATGCTGCGCGCCCGCAACGCGGCCTGGAGCCCCGGTTACGTGCAGCAGAACGCGGCCCGCCTTGGCTTCATGCCCGGCGCGATCGCCGGGCGCATGGTGCTGCCTGCCAACTCGCCCGGCGCACCACCATTGCTGGGCCTGTCTTTCGACACCCAGGCCGCGCTGGCGGAGGACCCGGCCCAATCGGCCCTGCGGGAGTTGACGCTCAGCCTGGACGTTCCGCAGGTCCATCGCGGCGAGCAGCCCTTCGCCCGCATGTGCGAGGCGGCGACGGCGCTGGCGGCCTCCATGGACGGTGTGGTCACCGACGACAACGGCGAGGCGATCCGTCCCGAGGGAATGGACGTGATCGCGTCGGACCTCGAGCAGCTGTACGACACGCTGGACGCGCGCGACCTGGGCGCGGGTTCGCCGCTGGCGCGCCGGCTGTTTTCCTGACAGCCATGCCCGTCCCCGCCGAAGTCCAGGAGAAGGTGGACGCGCTGCGCGAATTGCTGCATCACCATGCGCATCGCTATTACGTGCTGGACGAGCCGGAAATTCCGGACGCCGAATACGACAAGCTCTTTCGCGAGTTGCAGGAACTCGAGGAACTGCACCCCGAACTGCTGGTGCCCGATTCCCCGACCCGGCGCGTGGGGGCGAAACCGCTCGACGGCTTCGCCAAGGTGCGTCACAAGGTGCCGATGCTGTCGATCCGGACCGAAACCGATATCGCGGCCAGCGGCGCGCGCAATTTCGACGCGCGGGTGCGGCGCGAACTGGGCCTGCCCGAGTCGGGGCCGCCCATCGAATACGTGGCCGAGCTCAAGTTCGACGGGCTGGCGCTGAACCTGCGCTATGAAAACGGTGTGCTGGTCCAGGCAGCCACGCGGGGCGACGGTGAGATTGGCGAAGAGGTCACGCAGAACATCCGGACCATCGGCCAGATCCCGCTGCGGCTACCCCAGGATGCACCCCCCGTGCTCGAAGTGCGCGGCGAGGTCTACATGCGGCGGGACGACTTCGAGAAACTCAACGCGCAGCAGCGCGAGAAGATCGCCCAGGGCGCCAGGAACGAAAAGACCTTCGTCAATCCGCGCAACGCGGCCGCCGGCGCGGTGCGCCAGCTGGATCCGGGCATTGCGCGCCGGCGGCCGCTGAGTTTTTTTGCCTATGGCTGGGGCGAGGTCACGCCGCTCGAACAGGGAGGGCCGGAGTTCACGACGCATTTCGAGGCCCTGCTCACCTTGCGTGCCTGGGGGTTCCCGGTATCCGCGCGGACCCAGATGGCAATAGGCGCCGAAGAACTGGTCGCTTTCCATCAAGCCGTGGGCCGCGAGCGCGACAGCCTGCCGTTCGACATCGATGGCGTGGTCTACAAGGTCAATAGCTTCGCCCTGCAAAAGCAGTTGGGTTTCGTCTCGCGCGAGCCGCGCTGGGCCGTCGCCCACAAATACCCGGCGCAGGAACAGGTGACGACCGTGGAGTCGATCGACGTCTATGTCGGCCGCACGGGCAAGCTGACGCCGGTGGCGCGGCTGGCACCGGTGTTCGTTGGCGGCGTGACGGTGACCAACGCGACCTTGCACAACGAGGACGAGGCGCGCCGCAAGGATGTGCGCGTCGGCGACACGGTGATCGTGCGCCGCGCGGGCGATGTCATCCCCGAGGTGGTGACCGTGGTGCCCGAGAAACGCATGCATGAGGCGCTGCTGTTCACGATGCCGCGCCAGTGCCCCGTCTGCGGCTCGCAGGCCGTGCGGGAGGAGGGCGAGGCCGACTATCGCTGCACCGGCGGCCTGTTCTGCGGTGCCCAGCGCAAGCAGGCCATCCTGCATTTCGCGCAGCGCCGCGCCATGGATATCGAGGGCCTCGGGGAGAAGCTGGTAGACCAGATGGTGGAAGGCAACGTCATCAAGACCCTGCCGGACTTGTACCGCCTGGGCCTGGCCGCCCTTTGCAGCTTGGACAGGATGGCCGAAAAGTCGGCGCAGAACGTGCTCGCGGCGCTGGCAGGGTCGAAGCAGACGACCCTGCCCCGGTTCCTGTTCGGCCTGGGCATCCGCCATGTCGGCGAGGCCACTGCCAAGGACCTCTCGCGCCATTTCGGCAAGCTCGACGCGATCATGGAAGCCGGCGTCGAAAGACTGCTTGAAGTGCCCGACGTGGGGCCTGTCGTGGCGCAGAGCATCCATACCTTTTTCCAGCAGGCGCACAATCGCGAAGTGGTGGAGCAGTTGCGGGCGTGCGGCGTGTGCTGGGAAGAAGGCGAGCCCGCCGCGCGCGTGCCCAAGCCTCTGGCCGGACGGACGGTGGTGCTGACGGGCACGCTGCCCACATTGAGCCGCGACGAGGCGAAGGATCTCCTGGAAACGGCGGGCGCCAAGGTCACCGGCTCGGTCAGCAAGAAGACCGACTATGTCGTTGCCGGGGCGGAGGCGGGCAGCAAGCTGGACAAGGCGAAAGAGCTGGGCGTGACCGTGCTGGACGAAAATGGATTGAAGGAATTGCTCCATGGCCGTGCGTGAAATTATCAGGATGGGCGACCCGCGGCTGTTGCGGGTTGCCCAGCCCGTTGCGCAGTTCGACACCGACGAGATCCACCTGCTCGTGTCGGACATGTTCGACACCATGCGCGCGGTTCATGGCGCGGGCCTGGCGGCGCCCCAGATCGGGGTCGACCTCCAGCTGGTCATCTTCGGCACGGATGCGGTGAATCCGCGCTACCCCGATGCGCCGTTGATTCCCCGCACCGTGCTGCTCAACCCGGTCATCGCGGCCGTCGGGGACGATGAAGAAGAAGGCTGGGAGGGCTGCCTCTCGGTGCCGGGCCTGCGCGGCGTGGTGCCTCGCTGGTCGTGCATCCGCTATACGGGGTTCGATCCCTACGGCGACCCTATCGACCGGACGGTCGACGGCTTTCATGCGCGGGTGGTGCAGCACGAGTGCGACCACCTCATCGGCAAGCTCTACCCGATGCGCGTGCGCGACTTCAGAAAATTTGGCTTCACCGAGGTCCTTTTTCCAGGGCTCGATGCCGCCGACGATTAGCCGCTAGTTGGTGCGGTAGGCGTCGTGGCAGCTCTTGCAAGTGGCGGCCGCGGAGGCGAAAGCGCTCTTGAGGTTGTCCAGGTTCTGCGTTTTGGCCGCGGCCAGCAGCTTGGCCGACTCGGTGGCCATCTTTTCATGCTGTTCCCGAAAGCGCGCCTGCTCGGTCCAGAGTTCAGGCTTCACGCCCGGGGAAATCTTCTCCGTCGCCGGCGTGAATGCAGACCAGGGCAGCCTGGACAGCGCCGCCACGATCTCGGCATTCTCGATGGCCGCGCGGGCGTCGTAGGGAGTGCGGCCCCGGGTCATGGCGCCGATACGCACGAAATGCTGGCCCAGCACGTTCAACGCCCCCTGGCGGTACTTGACGGCGTCTTCAGGCTTGGCGAACTGGGCGCCGGCCGGGGACGCGGCGCCGATGGCCGCGGCCGTGGTGGCCACAAATATAAAAGCTCTGAACACCGAGCGTTCTCCTGAGAACAGTCCCCCACTGCTCGCCGGTGTAATCCAGCAAGGCGAGGTACTCGCGCCGGTCGGCTTTGACCCACTGCTTGACGCCGATGTCGGACGCCTCGGCGCTCTCCAGAAGCCATTTCTTGTTTTCGGGCGAAAGGGCATAGCTCAGGCGGTACTCGTCCATGGGCATGCGATCTTCGCGCACCGACTTGATCAGCCGGTCCACTTCGCCTGCGGCGTGGGCGGGCGTGGAAAGCAGCACCAGCCGGCTCATTTTGTCCGGGTTGTTGGGGACGTGGCAACTGGTGCATTGCGACTCGCGCAGTTGCAGCGCCAGATCGCGGTACTGGCGGTCCATGGACTTGATATAGGGGTTCTCGGGGCGGTAGACGCCATCGAACAGCGTCACCGCCGGCTGCGTCTTGCCCCGGTCGTCGGTCCACAGCCACCCGCCCTCGTACTTGGCGTGCTTGACGAACTGCACCGGCTGCAGCATGGCGTTGGGGCCCTGATCGGTAAATTGCGCCACCCTGATCTTGCCGCTTTCGGGATGGACCCACAGCATGAAAGAGTTGGCGTTCTCGTACATGGCCCATTTGGCTTCTTCGTGCCAGAAGGGGTAGGGGAACTGGCCCGGCGCGAGCCTGTTGCGGAACGCGGCTTCCAGGCGGATCAGGAACATGCCTTCTTGCGGAACCCACTGCACCGTATGCCGGCCGTTGAACATGAACAGCGGCGCGTACATGCTTGTCCAGACGTCGGGCGCGAACTGCGTGAGGTTGGTCTGGCGCAGCGTGGCATTCGCACTCTTGCTTTGCCTCCCCCACAGCAGGAAATCGGGCAGCTGGGCCCGCAGCGCGCTGGGACCGAACAGCGCCTTGCGGCAGGCGTCATAGGCCGTTGTGTCCCCCGCCGCTGCGAGCGGGCAGTGGCTTGCCAGCTCGCCGGCAATCTCACCCGCGGCCTGCTGGATGGCAGCCGGTACAGCCACCTCCTGCGCCTGCGCCGTTGTGGCCAGGCCGGCCAGTGCCATGGCCACGGCCGCCGCTACCCGGCGCGCCTTGTTCACTGCTCGTGTCTGCATGTCTTACTCCTTGGTGTAGTCCAGCAAAGCCATGTAATCCTGGCGCTCGGCCTTCGCCCATTCCTTGACGCCCAGGGCGCCGAGGATCGGAGCAGCCTGCGTGTTCATGCCCAGCAGCGTTTCCTGCAGCAGACGTACCGTATCCGCGGGCATCGCAGGGGAGGCCAGGACGGACCAGTTGACGACCGGCTGGGTCTCGGCGAGCACGCGCCCGCCTTGTTCGGTCCACTGGCGGGCGATCGTGGGATTGACGACGCCGACCTGGCCCAGTCCACCGGTGACCTGCTGCGCCACCGCCTCCTGGAACTTCACATGCAGCACATCCGGGTTGGTGATGTTGTGCCGCCGCAGTTCCGCGCGAGCCACCGCGGTGGTCGCGGAGTGCTCATCGGGCATGACGATGCGGACCTTGCGGGCTTCGGTCAGCGTCTTGATCGGCGAGTCCTTCGCCACGATGAAGGCGGCTTTGTAGGGCCCCGCTCGCCGCACCAGCGGCTGGTAACCGTCGTCGCGCACGAGCTTGGCCAACTGGTTGACCGACTTTCCGAATACCAGCTCGGCTTCGCCGCACCTTGCGCCACCGCCATGAAACGCTTGATGTCGACCATGGGTTCGATGTTGAACGGGCGGCCCTTGAGCTGGCTGGTCATGAATTCCGCCCAAGGGCGGTAGCGGCTCGTAAGGAGGAAAACATTCGTCTCGCCCGTGACCGCCTCGTTGACCACGAGCCGCCACGCCGCCGCTGTCGGCTTCCGTGCGGCGGCGGTCTGGGCCCAGGCTGGTGCGCCGAATGCGATGACTGCGAGCGCCATCGAAAGTTGTCTGCGCGTATGCGATTCGGCTTTCATACATCCCCACTTTCTAGTTCTGCCGTTGGGTCGGCGTGGTTGGACTCTTAGGAAGCGCCGCCTGAACGGTCAAACGGGCATGGCCAAACGCCCCTGTCAGGCTTGACAGGGGTGTCCGGCAAGTCTTGATGGCATCGCAACAAGTAGTGACACAATGCACCTTGTGATTCGAATTTTGCGCGAGGCTTACTAGACTATTAGCAACTAACTACTCAATTGTCGGCGTGGCGACGTAGTGGGTAGGGATATTCCCGTATTCGAAAAGGCTACCAGCGGATGAATCATCTAAACCATCCGTTTGATGTGGCTGCTCTCGAATTGGCCGGTGTGCGCTGTGTTGCAAGCATGTACAAGTGGTCCCCCGAGGACGGCACACGGCCCATGAGGATCTGACGCGAAGAATCGGGCGGCTGCTGCTGGAGAGTGCTGGCGCGCCGTCCTGCCCCGGCTGGCGCAGCGCAGCGCACCGCCTGACTCAAGCGGCGAGCGCCTCCAGCAGCTCGGTCTCGATCTGGATCTGCCGCTTGTTCTGCTGCAGCTCGTGGCCATCGATCAGGAATGTGTCTTCCACGCGCTCGCCCAAGGTGGAGACCTTGGCCAATTGCAGGTTGATGTGGTGCCGCGCCAGCACCCGGGCCACCGAATAGAGCAGGCCGGCGCGGTCGCTGGCCGAGATCGACAGCAGCCACCGCTGGGCCTTCTCGTCCGGCGCCAAGTGGACGCGTGGCGCCACCGGGAAGCTCTTGACCCGGCGCGAGACGCGGCCCCGGCTGGGCGCCGGCAGCGGCCCGGCCCGCACGATCGTTTGCTGCAGCTCGGATTCGACCATGCTGATCAGCTCGCGGTTGTGTTGCGGCAGCAATGCGCTCACGGCCTGGAATGTGTCGAGTGCATAGCCGTTGTTGGCGGTGTGCACCTTGGCGTCCAGGATGCTGAAGCCGGCGCGGTCGAAATAACCGCAGATGCGCGCAAACAGGTCGGGCTGGTCCGGCGTGTAGACCAGCACCTGCAGGCCTTCGCCCACCGGCGAGAGCCGCGCCCGCACGACGGCTTTGGCCTTGCCGGCATGCCGCGCCAGATGCCGGGTATGCCACACGATGTCGGTGGCCTCGTGGCGCATGAAATAGCCCACGTCGAGCGTTTCCCACAACTTTTTGTGGCCCTCGAATGGAAGGGCATAGAGCGCCAGCTGCACCAGGGCCTCGCGCTTGCGGCCCTCGATTTCGGTGTCGCGGTCGGGTGTCCGCCCGCCCAGCGCGCGCAGCGTATAGCGGTACAGGTCTTCCAGCAGCTTGGCCTTCCAGGCGTTCCACACTTTCGGGCTGGTGCCCCGGATATCGGCGACAGTGAGGAGGTAAAGGGCGGTGAGATAACGCTCGTTGCCGACGCGCTCGGCGAATGCCGCAATGACGTCCGGGTCGCTCAGGTCTTCCTTCTGCGCGATGCGGCTCATGCGAAGATGTTCCTGAACGAGAAACTGCACCAGCTGGCAGTCGTCGGGCTCGATGCGGTGCTGGCGGCAGAACACGCGCACCTCGCGCGCTCCCAGTTCCGAGTGGTCTCCACCGCGGCCCTTGGCGATGTCGTGAAACAGCGCCGCAATGTAGAGGATGTAGGGCTTGTCCCAGCCCGCGGCCAGCTGCGAGCAGAACGGGTATTCGTGCGCGTGCTCGACGATGAAGAAGCGGCGCACGTTGCGCAGCACCATGAGGATATGCTGGTCCACCGTGTAGACATGGAACAGGTCGTGCTGCATCTGCCCCACGATGCGGCGGAATACCCAGAGGTAGCGGCCTAGCACGGAAGTCTGGTTCATCAGGCGCATGGCATGAGTAATGCCGTCGTGCTGCATCAGCATGGCGCGGAAGGTGGCCTGGTTGACCGGATCGCTGCGGAACTTTCCATCCATGACCTTGCGGGCGTTGTACAGCGCGCGCAGCGTGCGCGCGGACAATCCCTTGACTCCCACGGTGCGCTGGTACACCAGGAAGGTTTCCAGGATAGCGTGCGGATTCTTCAGGTACAGGCCGTCGCTGGCAACCTCGATCATGCCGGCCTTGTTGGAGAAGCGCTCGTTGATCGGCTGCGGCTCCTGGACGTTGGGGTTCAGCCGCTCTTCGATGTTCAGCAGCAGGATCTGGTTGAGTTGTGTCACGGCCTTGGCCGCCCAGTAGAAGCGCTTCATCAGCGCTTCGCTGGCGCGCGAAACGATCCTTCCGCTTTCGGTCGAGCGGGTCTGGTAGCCGAACGATTCGGCGACCGCGGTCTGCAGATCGAAAACCAGCCGATCCTCTCGGCGGTTGGCGATGACATGGAGGCGGGCGCGTATCAGGCTCAGCAGCGCCTCGTTGCGCTTGATCTGGCGCGCCTCGAACGGGGTGGCCAGCCCGGTGCGCGCCAGTTCATCCCAGCTGTTGCCATAGCCCGCCGCAGCGGCCACCCACAGGATCACTTGCAGGTCGCGCAAGCCGCCGGGCGACTCCTTGCAGTTGGGCTCGAGCGAGTAGGGCGTGTTCTCGAACTTCGTGTGGCGCTGGCGCATCTCGAGCGTCTTGGCCACGAAAAACGCCCGCGGATCCATGTCGGCTTCGAATCGGGCGCGGAAGTCCGCGAAAAGCGCGCGGTCGCCCGTGATGAGCCGCGACTCGAGCAGCGAGGTTTGCACCGTTACGTCGCTGCCCGACTGCGCGATGCATTCGCAGACAGTACGCACGCTGGAGCCGATCTCCAGCCCGGTGTCCCAGCAGTTCCCGATGAAGGCCTCGATCCGGCGCTTGAGTTCCGGGTCCTGCTCGGCCCCCGTGTCGTCGGGCATCAGTACCAGCACGTCCACGTCGGAGTGCGGAAAAAGCTCGCCTCGGCCGTACCCGCCCACGGCCAGCAAGACAAACCCAGGCGGCAGGCCGGCAGCGCTCCACAGCGACTTGAGCGTGTCGTCGGCTTCGCGGGCCAGGCGCTGCAGCAGGCCCCGAATGCCGCGAGTGGAATTGCTCCGGGCCTGCAGCGCGGCCAGCAGCTTGCTCTTGCGCGCCCGGTGCCCGGCGCGCAATGACGGTATGTCGGGCATGGCCTGGCTGGGGGCGAGGCCTGCAAGACTCATGCGTTGACGAAAGGCGGTGGTGGCGGGCTGCCGGCCGAGAGCGTCAGGACCTCGTAGCCGCTCTCCGTGACCAGCACTGTGTGTTCCCATTGGGCTGATAGGGAATGATCCTTGGTCACGATGGTCCAGCCATCGTTGCCGAACTCCTTCACGTCCCTGCGGCCGGCGTTGATCATGGGCTCGATGGTGAAGGTCATGCCCGGCTTGAGTTCTTCCAGGGTTCCCGGCTTGCCGTAGTGCAGCACCTGCGGGTCCTCGTGGAAGTTGCGCCCGATGCCGTGGCCGCAGAACTCGCGCACCACGGAGAAGCCATTGCTCTCGGCGAATTTCTGGATGGCGAAACCGATGTCGCCCAGGCGCACGCCGGGCTTGACGCGCATGATGCCTTGCCACATCGCGTCGTACGTTACCGCGCACAGGCGCTTGGCCGCGATCGAGACTTCGCCCACCATGAACATGCGGCTGGTGTCGCCGTACCAGCCGTCGTTGATGACGGTGACGTCGACGTTGACGATGTCGCCCTTCTTCAGGGCTTTGTCATTGGGGATTCCGTGGCACACCACGTGGTTGACCGATGTGCACAACGAGGCGGGGTAGGGCGGGTAGCCGGACGGCTGATAACCGAGCGTGGCAGAGATCGTGCCTTGAATCTTCATGCATTCGGCAGCCAGCCGGTCGATGTCCTTGGTGGTGATGCCCGGCTTGATGTGCGGCGTGAGGTAGTCCAGCACCTCGGAGGCCAGCCTGCCCGCCACCCGCATGCCTTGCACGCCCGGGGCGTCTTTGTACGTGATGCTCATAGGCCCCGATTATCCCAGAGGGCGAAATCCCTTGCCGGTAAAATGCAGGGTTAATACCGAGAGCCCGTCCATCGTGACCCTGCACATCACCGAGTTCGAGGGCGCAATCGCCCTCAGCGAGTTTAGAGTCCAGCAGCTACTTCCTCGCCTGCAGGCCATCCACGACCAAGTCAGCGGCATCAGCGCCCGCTATGTGCATCTGGTGGCCACCGACCACGCACTCACGCCCGCCGAGAACGGGAGGCTTGCCGCACTGCTGACCTATGGCGACGCCGCTCGCCGCCCAGCCGCAGGCGGCCGCCTCGTGGTGGTGACGCCGCGCATCGGAACGGTGTCGCCATGGGCTTCCAAGGCCACGGACATTGCGCATAACTGCGGGATCTCGCTCAAGCGGATCGAGCGCATCGTCGAATTCCGTATCGTCTTCGCAAGCGGCCTGTTGGGCGGCGGCGGGCCGGACGAGGCGCAGTCGCGAGCCGTCGCCTCGGTGCTGCATGACAGGATGACCGAGAGCGTGATGTTCGAGCGGCGGGCCGCGCATTCGCTGTTCACTGAACTCCAACCACCGCCCATGGAGCGCGTCGATGTGCTGTTCGGCGGCAAGGCGGCCCTGGAGACGGCAAACGTGCGCTTCGGCCTGGCGTTGGCCGAGGACGAGATCGACTACCTGGTCGATGCTTTCAAGGACCTCGGGCGCAATCCCACTGACGTCGAATTGATGATGTTCGCCCAGGCCAACAGCGAGCATTGCCGGCACAAGATCTTCAATGCGTCTTTCACCATCGACGGTGTGCCGCAGGAGCGCAGCATGTTCGGGATGATCAGGCACACGCACCAGGTGAGCCCGCAGCATACGGTGGTTGCCTATTCGGACAACGCTTCCGTGATGGAGGGATCGGCCGTGCAGCGGTTTGTCGCGACATCGAGCCAGGCCTCGCGCTACCGCAAGCAGGACGCCCTGCACCACGTGCTGATGAAGGTGGAAACGCACAATCACCCGACCGCGATCTCGCCCTTTCCTGGTGCATCGACGGGTGCCGGCGGGGAGATCCGCGACGAGGGGGCGACGGGACGCGGTTCCAGGCCCAAGGCCGGACTGACCGGGTTCGCGGTGTCCAAGCTCTGGGGTGGTGAGCTCGGCAAGCCCGAGCACATCGCCAGCCCGCTCCAGATCATGATCGACGGCCCGCTTGGCGGCGCGGCGTTCAACAACGAGTTCGGGCGGCCGAACCTGCTGGGCTATTTCCGCGAATATGAACAGCAAGCCGGTGACGTCATGCGCGGCTACCACAAGCCGATCATGATCGCGGGCGGGCTGGGCACGATCGACGCGGGCCTGACCCGCAAGATCGAGTTCCCGGCAGGCACCTTGCTGATCCAGCTCGGGGGCCCGGGCATGCGCATCGGCATGGGCGGCGGCGCCGCCAGTTCGATGGCCACCGGGGCCAACGCGGCCGAGCTCGACTTCGATTCGGTCCAGCGCGGCAACCCCGAAATCGAGCGGCGGGCCCAGGAAGTGATCAACCATTGCTGGGCGGAAGGCGACGGCAATCCCATCCTGGCCATCCATGATGTCGGCGCGGGTGGCCTGTCCAATGCCTTTCCGGAACTGAGCAACGACGCGGGCCGGGGTGCCCGATTCGATCTGCGCAAGATTCCGCTCGAGGAATCAGGTCTGGCGCCCAGGGAAATCTGGTGCAACGAGAGCCAGGAGCGTTATGCCCTGGCCATCGCGCCGGCGTCGCTGCCGCAGTTCAGGGATTTCTGTGAACGGGAGCGATGCCCGTTCGCCGTCGTGGGGGTCGCGACCCAAGAGCGGCAGCTGGTGGTCGCCGACGAGGGCGCGCCCGCCGCGGTGGACATGCCCATGAACGTGCTGCTCGGCAAGCCGCCCAAAATGCACCGCGACGTGAAGACCGTCAAACGCCAGTTCAAGCCGGTCGATCTGACCGGCGTCAGCCTGCAGGATGCGGCCGTCAAGGTGCTGAGCCACCCGACGGTGGCCTCCAAGCGGTTCCTCATCACCATCGGCGACCGCACCGTCGGCGGACTGTCGCACCGCGATCAGATGGTCGGGCCATGGCAGGTGCCGGTGGCGGACTGTGCCGTCACCCTGGCCGACTACAAGGGCTTCGCCGGCGAGGCCATGAGCCTGGGCGAGCGCACTCCGCTGGCGGCGATCAACGCCCCCGCGTCGGGCCGGATGGCGGTGGCCGAAGCCATCACCAACCTGTTGGCGGCGCCCATCGTGTTGGCCCGGGTCAAGCTCTCGGCCAACTGGATGGCGGCATGCGGCGAGCCGGGGGAAGACGCGGCGCTGTATGAGACCGTGCGCGCCGTCGGCATGGAACTGTGCCCGGCATTGGGCATTTCGATTCCGGTGGGCAAGGACAGCCTGTCCATGCGCTCCCAGTGGACCGAAGGCGCCAGCCGCAAGAAGGTCACCTCGCCGGTGAGCCTGGTCATCACCGCTTTCGCGACGCTGGCCGATGTCCGGCCCACGCTGACCCCCCAATTGCAAGCCGAGGGCGACACCACCCTGGTGCTGGTCGACCTCGGCAAGGGCCGCAACCGCATGGGGGGGAGCATCCTAGCCCAGGTACTCGACCAGGTAGGCGATGAAGTGCCCGACCTGGACGAGCCGCAAGACCTGGTGAACCTCGTCAACGCGGTGAATGCGCTGCGCGCCCAGGGCCGCATCCTGGCCTATCACGACCGCAGCGACGGCGGCTTGTTCGCGGCCGCTTGCGAGATGGCCTTTGCCGGACATGTGGGTATCTCGCTCAACGTGGACCTGCTCGTGACCGAAGGCGACGGCATCAGCGACAGCCGGGCCGATTTCGGCGATGCGAAGAACTGGGCCGCCCAGGTCGGGCCGCGCCGCGACGAGCTGACCCTGAAGGCGCTGTTCAACGAAGAACTGGGCGTGCTGCTCCAGGTGCCCACCGAAAGCCGCGACGACGTGATGCAGGTGCTGCGCCAGCATGGCCTCTCCAGGTTCAGCCATTTCGTGGGCAAGACCCGGCCCGCGTCGTCGGGCATCGAGATCGGCAAGGGCGAAGTGCAGGTCTGGCGCGACACCAAGGCGGTGTTTTCGGCCAGGCTCGCCGACCTGCACCAGGTGTGGGACAGCGTGAGCTGGAAGATTTGCCGCCAGCGCGACAATCCGGCCGGTGCCGACGCCGAGCACGCCGCCGCCGGCGACCCCGCCGACCCGGGCCTGCGGTTCGCGCCGACGTTCGATCCTCGCGAAGACATCGCCGCGCCATACCTCAACCTGGCGCGTCCCAAGGTGGCGGTCCTGCGCGAGCAGGGCGTCAATTCGCACGTGGAGATGGCCTACACATTCACGGAAGCCGGGTTCGAGGCCTACGACGTGCACATGACCGACCTGCAGGCGGGCCGCGCCCAGCTGCAGGACTTCCAGGGTTTCGTCGCGTGCGGCGGCTTCAGCTACGGCGATATTTTGGGCGCGGGCATTGGATGGGCGCGCAGCATCCTGTTCAATGCGCAGCTGGCGGAACAGTTCAAGTCCTTCTTCGGCCGCCCCGACACTTTTGCGCTGGGCGTTTGCAACGGCTGCCAGATGCTGGCCGAGCTCGCGGACATCATCCCGGGCGCGCATTCGTGGCCGCGCTTCACCACCAACCGCAGCGAGCGCTACGAGGCCCGGCTGTCGCAAGTGGAAGTGCTGGAGTCGCCCAGCCTTTTCTTCGCCGGCATGGCGGGCAGCCGGCTGTCCATCGCCGTGGCGCATGGCGAGGGCTTCGCCAACTTCGAGCACCGCGGCGACCCGGCCAAAGCCATCGCCGCGATGCGATTCACGGACCACCAGGGCCGGCCGACAGAAAGTTATCCGTTCAATCCCAACGGCAGCCCGGGGGGCCTGACGGCAGTCACCACGGCGGACGGGCGTTTCACGGCCATGATGCCGCATCCCGAGCGCGTGTTTCGCAATATCCAGATGAGCTGGACCACCGGGGACACGAGCGAATTCAGTCCGTGGATGCGGATCTGGCGCAACGCGCGCAAGTGGGTGGGCCGCTGAAGATCGTGGGTCGTTCTCCGGTCGTGCTCGCGGGCATACCGCAGACAACCCTAGCCCAGCCTGCGAAGCACCAGGTAGCCCACCACGCAGACGAGGACCAGGCCGATCACCCACCAGATGCCGGAGCCGGTGTCGCCGACCTGGCCGGGCGACAACTCGTTGGCGATGCGAGGATGGAATTGCCGATGAGCCTCCACCGCATCCTTTGACTCCTTCAGGCCCAGGCCTGTCTGCTCGCGCATGAGCCGGATGGCCTCGATCTTATTGCCTTGCTGCAGCGCTTGCGCCACCTGTGGCGGCAGCGGCTGCCCCATAGGAACGCCCGAGAACGTGGGGGCGTGAGGCGGCGGCTTGCCGGCGGCGTAGGCGTCCAGCGCCTGCTTGGCTTCCTTCAAGCCCATGCCGCTGCCGCGCATCAGCTTGATGGCCTCCATGAGGTTGCCCTTGCCGAGCGCTTCGATAACAGGTTGGGGAAGTGTTGCCATGCTGGCGCATTGGAGCGCCGGCTGCCGGGTTCGTCAACCGGGTCTGCGCGGGGTTCTACACTGCTGCCCATGCCCAACCAGCGATTCGACTCCATCGACGCCCTTCGCGGACTCGCCATCGTCTGGATGACCCTTTTTCATTTCTGCTTCGACCTCAACCACTTCGGCTGGCTTAAACAGAACTTCTACACCGACCCCTTCTGGACCTGGCAGCGCACCGCCATCGTCAGCCTCTTCCTGTTCTGCGCCGGCCTCGGCCAGGCTGTCGCCGTACAGCAGGGACAGGGCTGGCGCAGGTTCTGGAGGCGTTGGGCCCAGGTGGCGGCTTGCGCTTTGCTGGTGACTGCGGGTTCCTACTGGATGTATCCCAAGAGCTTCATCTATTTCGGCGTCTTGCACGGCATCGCGGTGATGCTGATCGTCGTGCGATGGACCAGCGGCTGGGGCCGCAGCCTTTGGCTTGCCGGCGCCCTTGCGATCGCCGCCAGGCCGCTTGCAGCCGCGGCCCACGCCCAGTGGCCTGAGCTGTCGTTCCTCGACCAGCCCGCATGGAACTGGCTCGGGCTGATCGGGCGCAAGCCCGTGACCGAGGACTATGTGCCGCTACTTCCCTGGCTGGGCGTGATGTGGTGGGGCATGGCAGCGGGGCAGTGGTGGCTGGCTCACCGCCGGCCCTCGCTGCACCGGCCCATCCCGCGCGCCGCGGCCCCGCTGGCCTGGCTGGGACGCTGGGGCCTGTCGTGGTATATGCTGCACCAGCCGGTACTGATCGGCGTGGTCATGGCAGCCACGGCGCTCGCCAAATGAAAACGCGGCCGGAAGGCCGTGCCGCTTGCGGGCAACCGCCCGGTCATTCGACCTTTGCCTTGCCGCGCATGTCTTCCTGGAATTTGGCCAGTTTCTGCTGCAGCAACTGCTGGGCGATCTGCGGCTTCACCTCCTCGAGCTTGGGTAGCTGTGCCTCGCGCATGTCGTCCAGGCGGATAACATGCCAGCCGAACTGGGTCTTGACGGGTGAATCGGTTATCTGGCCCTTCTTCAGCTTGACCAGGGCGCCGGAGAACTCCGGCACATAGCTGGCAGGGCCGGCCCAGTCCAGGTCGCCGCCGTTGGCGCCGGAGCCGGGATCTTTGGACTGCTTCTTGGCGATTTCGTCGAACTTGCCGCCTTTCTTGAGCGAAGCGATGACGGCCTTGGCCTCGTCTTCCTTGTCGACGAGGATGTGGCGGGCGCGGTATTCCTTACCGCCATTGGCCGAGGTGAACTTGTCGTACTCGGCCTTGATGTCGGCGTCCGTCACCGGGTTGTTCTTCTGGAAGTCGGCGAACAGTTCGCGAATCAGCAGTGTCTGGCGAGCCAGCTCCATCTGGTTGCGGAAGTCGTCGCTGGCGTCGAGGCCACGCTTTTGCGCTTCCTGCATGAAGACCTCGCGGGCAATGACTTCATCCTTGAGCTGGCCTTGCATCTCCGGCGTCACCGGCCGTCCGCTCTTGGCAAGCTGCGCCGCCAATGCATCCACGCGCGCCTTGGGCACCGGCTTACCGTTGACGACGGCCACATTCTGGGCCGCGGCGGGCAAGGCGATGCTGATGATGGCTGCCGCGACCGCGGACAAAATAACGTGCTTCATGGGAGATCCGTAAGTCAGGAGTTGGGTCAAAGTATCTCGATCGCCAGCGCGTGCAGCCCCCGGTCGACAAAATCTTGCAGCGCATCATACACAAGGCGATGCCGCGCCACGCGCGACCGGCCGTCGAAGAGGGGCGAGGCGATCCGCACCCGGAAATGCGTGCCGAACCCGCTCTCATCCGCACCGGCATGGCCGGCATGCGCCGCGCTTTCGTCGAGCACATCGAGCACCGTGGGTGCCAGCAGTTCAGCCAGGCGCAGGCGCAAGTCCCCGGCGGTGACACCGGTGCTCATGCGGCTCCCACGCTTGCGGCCCGGGCCGACGCGCTGCCCCCCGACGAGAGGGCTCCCGCCCCGTGGGGCGGCCCGGCGGTGCTAGTGTCCCCGGCCTTCACTGCTTCGTCGCTTCGTCGGCTTTCATGTAGCGGCCGAGGTACAGCGCCTGGCCGATCACAAAAAGGGCCATGAGGCCCAAGCCGCCGAAGAGCTTGAAGTTGACCCAGGTATCGGTGTCGAAGTTGTACGCCACCCAGAGGTTGATGATGCCCATCACCGCGAAGAAGGCGATCCAGCTCCAGTTGGTCACACGCCATGCGGCGTCGGGCAGTTCCAGCTGCGAACCCATCAGTGACTTGAGCAGGTTTTTCTTGAAAAACACCTGCCCCGCCATGAGCGTGCCCGCCATCAGCCAATAGAGCACCGTGGGCTTCCACTTGATGAAGGTCTCGTTCTGGGCGACGATCGTCGCGCCCCCGAAGAGCACGATCACGCCCAGGCTCACCCACTGCATCGGCTCGACCTTGCCTGTGCTGTGGCGCAGCCAGGCGATCTGGGCGATCGTGGCCACGATTGCCACGCCCGTGGCGACATAGATATCCGCCAGCTTGAACGCGGCAAAAAAAAGGATGATGGGGAAGAAATCGATCAGCAGTTTCATGGGGGAATTCAGTCCTCTTCGCTCTTGAAGTCCAGGGAGGCGGAGTTCATGCAGTAGCGCAGCCCCGTTTCGGTCGGGCCGTCCGGGAACACGTGCCCCAGGTGGGCCCCGCACCCGGCGCAGACGGTTTCGGTTCGCACCATGCCGTGGCTGGAGTCGACGATGTCCTTGATCGCGCCCGGCACCGCCTGCGAGAAGCTCGGCCAGCCGCACCCGGCATCGAACTTGGTGTGGGAGTCGAACAGCTTGGCACCGCAGCAGATGCAGTGATAACTGCCGTCGTCCCAGACCGCCTCGAATTTCCCGGTGAAGGGCCTTTCGGTGGCTGCATGGCGGGTGACCTCGAACGCGCCGCGTTCGGCGCCTTTCTGCGCCAGCAGGGCCTGCCATTGCGCATCGGATTTCTGAATCTTGTAAGTCATGAGGAACAGCTGATCTCTATTTGGGTGGCCCAGTCGGGGGGGAATCCGGCCTTTTCATCATGCCCGGGATGCTCGTCGCAGGGCGCCTGGACCAGTGCCAGCAGGTGTTGAATTCCGGAAAAGTCCTTCGATTTTGCCTGACGGATCGCCAGCTCCCCCAGATGATTGCGCAGGACATATTTCGGGTTGGTGCGCAGCATCAACGCTGCGGCTGCGTGCCGGTCACCCGTGCCGAGGCGCTCTGAATATTGTAGCAACCAGCCGTCGAAAGCCTCCCTTTGGAGAAACAGGTCGCGGACCGTTTCAGGCGATTCCCCGGCAACATGACGCGTCAGTCGGCGCCAGAAGATGGTGTAGTCGACCCTGTCCTGGGCCAGAAGCGTCAGGATGCCTTCGATCAGCTCGCGATCGACAGGTCGAACCTCGAGCAAGCCCAGCTTGGCGCCCATCCGGGCCTGCAGTTCGCGCGGGAACACAGTCTTGTACGACTCGAGGGCCGCCAGGGCCGGCTCCTGCTCGCCGATGAGCGGCAGCAGCGCCTGGCCCAGGCAGAACAGGTTCCAGTAGGCAACGTTCGGCTGCTTGTTGTAGGCGTAGCGGCCCTGCTCGTCACTGTGGTTGCAGATGTGGCCGGGGTCGAACGCATCCAGGAACTGGAACGGCCCATAGTCGATGGTCAGGCCGAGCACGCTCATGTTGTCCGTATTCATGACGCCGTGACAAAAGCCGACGGCCTGCCATTGGGCCACCATGGCGGCCGTCCGCTCGCTGACCTGTTCAAGGAAGGCAGCATACGGATTAGCCGCGAGCGCGTCGCCGGCGCGGCAGGCCGGGTAGAACCTGTCGATCACGTAGTCGGCAAGCTGGCGCAGCTCGTCATATTGCTCGCGCGCCGAAAAATGCTCGAAATGGCCGAACCGCAGGAAGCTGGGCGCCACCCGGGTCACCACGGCCGCGGTTTCCATTTCTTCGCGCCGCACAGGGGCGTCCGAGCCGGTGACCATGAGGGCGCGGGTGGTTGGAATGCCCAGGCCGAACAGGGCCTCGGAGGCAAGATATTCGCGGATGCTGGAGCGAAGCACCGCCCGCCCGTCACCCATCCGGGAATAGGGAGTGCGGCCGCTGCCCTTGAGCTGCAACTCCCGCGGTCCCGAGGGCGTCTGCACCTCCCCCAGCAGGATCGCGCGTCCGTCGCCCAACTGGCCCGCCCAGACACCGAATTGATGGCCGCTGTACATGGTGGCCAGCGAGAGACTGCCCCTCAGTGCGACGTTGCCCGTAAAAGACTGGACACCATCAGCCGAAGCCAAAAGCTCAGGGGGCAGGGCCAGCTCGGCGGCCAGGCTGTGGTTCAAGCCCACAAGGTAAGGGGCGGGCAGGGGGGTAGGAACGAGTTCGGTATAGAACGCGGGCCCCAGGTGGGCGAAACTGTTGCACCAGGGCAAGCCCAGGTCCAGTTGTTGCGGAACGGCGACGGCTTGATCCATGGGACCGATTGTCGGCGCTCGCCACTCTCCGCAGGCGGGGCGGGGTATTAATTGGCCGTAGGGCAGCGCGGTGGCTGATGTTCTTATTACTTTCCCTATTTACGTAAAGTGGGTCATCTGCTGATAATCGGCCGCGGGTCCGCGTGCGCACGACGCGCGGCCAGATTCCAGGGGAGGAGTGTTGATGCGGCATATTTCCGCGGATGAGCTGGCCACGCTGGCTCAACAAAACTCGCCATCGGGCTTCATGCGCTCGCGCAGCCGCGCTGACGCGCTGCGCCAGCGTGGTGCTGCACCGTTCCAGCCGGGCGACGGTCCCCTGGAGCCGGACAAGGACTGCCCGCTGGACGATCTGCGCATCCGCCACCTACGGACTTCAGACGATATCGAGCACATCATGAAGCTGCGCCGACAGATCGACCTGGCCGCCGTCGCCTCGGCCGACCCGGACTTTCATGCACATGAAAGACGAAAAGACGAACTGGGCCTGGTGCTCGGCTTCGACCTGCACGGCGAATTGATCGGGACCATCCGTCTGATGCCTGTTCTTTTCGGCCTGACGCTGACCGAGCAGCTGCTGGCGCAGGTCGAGCCGGATTTCCGCGCGCGCTGGCCGCGCAGCTGGGACGCCGGGCGTCTGGTGATGGTGCCGCAATACCGGACCGGCCAGAAAGTACTGAAGAGGTGCCTGCATCTGGTCGTGCTCCATCTTATGGCGCACACAGACGCTCAGTACCTGCTGGGCTCATGCACTCACATTCTGGCGCGCCTGTACCGCCGGATGGGGTTCAGTTTCGTTGCCCAGAACATGCCCTTGGCCGGAACGCAGAAGAAATACACGCTGATACATGGGCCGATTCCGGTCGTCCTCCACGCGCTGGCATCCCCCACACCCGATGCGGCGCCCGAACAAAGCGAGGCGCGCGTGATTGCCTCGGCGCAAGCCTGCCATTGAACCAGGAACACCACATGCAAAGCGACTTCCTCCAATCCCTTCGCGCGGTCGTCGATGCAGAGTGGGCTGCCATCAAGACCGGACCATTTCACCGCCGCATCATGGAGGGCACGGTCACGCGCGCGCTCTATCGCGAAATGATGATGCAGGTCTATCACTACACGCGGCACAACGCCACCAACCAGGCCGTCACTGCCTTCGTGGAGGCGCCCGAGAAGCTCCTGAAATTTGTATTTCGCCACGCTGCCGAGGAACTGGGGCATGAGCGAATGGCTCTGCGCGACCTGCAAAGCGTCGACCTCTTTCGTGACTCAGACCTCGCCCAACCTCTGCTGCCGGCTACGGAAGCCTTGATCGGCTACCTTTATTCGGTGGCGCTGCGTTATGGCCCTGTTCCCCGGCTGGGCTACAGTTTCTGGGCCGAAGGCTCATACGTCTACATCGACGGCTGGCTGAAGAAGATCGCCCAGGACCTATCGCTCGGCAAGGAGCAGATGACATTTTTCAGCAGCCACATCCAGGCCGATGTGGGACACATGGCCCAGGTAGAGGCATGCCTCAAGGAATTCGTGACGACCCCGCAGCAGCAGGCGCAGGTGACAACCGTGGCGCGCACGACGCTGTTCCTAACCGGGCAGTTGCTCGACCAGGTGGCGCTTCGCCACCCGCAGGAGCCGGCATGAGCTTCCTGTCGCGCTTCTGGGAAGAGTACAAGGGTTACTACAGCCACGACAGGCCGGTTCTCAAGTTCGCCGGCTACTCGGGCGCGGTGGCCTTCCCCGTGTTCTACATGCTTCAGCAGCTGCGAAGCACGCACCCGTACGACAGCGCCGTCCTCAGAACGATAGCGGCATTGATGTTCCTCATGGTCGCCCTGCGCGACTACTGGCCCGCCAGGCTCAAGCCCTTCTACCTGCCGTGGACGTACGCGACGCTTCTCTATGGCCTGCCGTTCTTCTTCATCTTTATGTCGCTGAAGAACACGGGCGGAGTCGTTTCGGTGGCCAACACATTCATGGCCGTCTTCTTCCTGATTCTGCTGACCGACTGGCGCAACACCATCGCGATGCTGCTCATCGGGGCAGGGCTCGCCACCGTTGCGTATATGGCGACCACGCCTCACCCTACCGTCCCGGTCGACTATATCGGCCGCCTGCCGCCGCTCATTCTGGTGGTCATCTGCGGCAGCCTCTTCAAGTTCACCGAAAAGCAGATCCAGGCCGAAAGGCTTGAAGCCGTCCGGGCCCTGGCCGGCTCGATTGCGCACGAGATGCGGACGCCTCTCGGCCAGATCAAGCACATGCTCGAAAGCATGCAACAGGCGCTGCCCCCGCCGACGGCCACCGCGCAGGCCCAAACGCTGGGCCCGTCCCAGGTCGATTCCTTGTACCGGCACGTGGCGCAGAGCGAGATCGCCGTCAAGCGGGGCTTGCAGGTGATTGCGATGACGCTGGACGAAGTCAGCGCCAAGCCGGTGGACACGATCGGGTTTTCCTATCTATCTGCGGCGGAAGCCACCAGCAAGGCCGTGCAGGAGTATGTGTTCGAGAGCGACGCCGAGCGCCACAGGGTCAAGGTGGACGTCCTATCCGACTTCAACTTCCGTGGCGACGAAACCGCGTACCTGTTCGTCCTTTTCAACCTGATCAAGAACGCGATGTATTACCTGGCATCGGACGTCGATGCGCGCGTGACTATCACGGTGGCTCACAACCAGGTCAGGGTGCGAGATACCGGACCGGGGATGTCCGCGGACGCTTTGGCCCGTCTGTTCCGGCCGTTCAGCTCGGTGGGGAAGACCGGCGGAACCGGCCTGGGCCTGGCTTATTGCCAGCGCGTCATGCAGGCCTTCGGCGGCGATATCACCTGCGAGTCGGTTCCGGGGGAATACACCGAATTCGCACTGAGCTTCGCGCCAGTGACCGACGAGGAGGAGCTGGCGAATCGCCTGGCGCCGCTGGCGCGGGCCCAGGCTGCCTTTGCCGGCAAGCGCCTGCTGATCGTGGACGACGATGCGGCCCAGCGCGTGACGACCCGGCACAAGCTTGCCGCGTTGGGCGCCGAGATCGACCAGGCCGCGGACGGGCGGCGCGCATTGGACGCCCTGTCGCGCCAGCGTTACGACCTCGTGCTGCTCGACCTGAACATGCCGGTGCTCGACGGCTACGCCGTGGCGCAACGGGTGCGCCAGGGTCAGATGCCGGTCAACCGCGACGTCTGCATCGTGGCCTACACCAGCGAGCCGTCGCACATCGCGGGCATCAAGACGCACAAGGCGGGCATGGACGGTTTCGTGAATAAGCCTTGTTCCCAGCCGGCGCTGGTACAGGCGCTGCACCAGGCCCTGATCAAGCGCAGGGTCCGGCCCGACACGACGCTTGTGGGCCGTCGCGTGCTTCTGGCCGATGACAGCGCCCTCAACCGCCGGGCGGTGGCCGCCTATTTGAGGCATGCCGGCGCCACGGTGGTGGAAGTCGGCCACGGCCAGGCGGTGCTCGAGCAGCTGCGCTTGCCCGGCGGCTGCGACGCGATCCTGATGGACATCAACATGCCCGGCATGAGCGGGGTGCAGACTGCACAGGCGATCCGGAACAGCGCATCGCCGTTCAGGAACGTCCCGATCGTGGCGCTGACCGCGCATTCCGATGACGCCACTTCGCGCGCCGCCAGCCAAGCGGGCATGAACAGCTTCATCACCAAGCCGGTCGAGGCCGGGGTGTTGTACCGCGCCCTGCACGATGTTCTTTGCGGCGAACCGGCGCCGCTGGAGCCGTCATCGGCGCCTGGAAGCACGGTGCCGGCGGGTGCGCTGCTCGACGTGGACCGTCTCGAAAGCTACCGGCGCATCGGTATGCTCGAGGAACTGCTCAGCGATTACATGCCCGAGATAGAACGGCTGGTCGAGCGCCTGGAGGGCAGCGCCGGCCGCCAGGACCTTCCGCAGACCCTGGACGCCCTGCATTCGCTTCTCGGAATGAGCGGGGAAGCGGGGGGATCGAGCCTGCACGAGTTGGTGCGATCGGTCTATGTCCCCATGGTCGAGACGGGCGCATGGCCCGCCCAGGCCGGGTGGCTCCAGCAGATCAGGGCGACCACGCTGCAAACCCAGCAGGCACTCAAAGCCCACGCCGCCATGCACGCTGCGGGTTGAGGCCGACGTGGTGTTTCCCCTTTCCAGCAAGGCTCGCGCCGTCCTCTTCGTCGATGACGAAGCGACGTCGCGCAAGTGGTTTGCCCGGACTTTCGGGGATGAGTTCACCATCGTCACCGCCGCGGGCGTTCGGGAGGCGCTCGAGGTGCTGGGTGAACGCGGTGCCGAGTTCGCGGTGCTCGTGACCGACTACCGAATGCCCGAGCGCGACGGCATGAATCTCCTTGGAACCGTGCAGCGGGATTTCCGGCATCTGGTGCGGCTGCTGGCGACGGCCTATGCCGAAAAGGATGTGGCGATCGCAGCGGTCAACCAGGGCAAGGTCTTGCGCATCCTCGAGAAGCCTCTGGACGAAGCCTTGACCCGCGAAGCCCTGCGCGAGGCCGCCGCCCTGTATCGCACGCAGGCTTTCGAGCGCGCGGTGAACGAAGGCCGGGTTGCCGCCTTGCGCGAAACCCTGGGTTTTCTCGCCCACGAACTCAATACACCGCTCGCAACCGTGCGAGGCTGCGTCAGCACCGTGGCGGCGCGGTACCGGCCCGCGGCGCCCGGCGAGTCCAGCGGCGTTGCGGAATTCGTCGAGCATCACCCGGGCGAATTGCTCGCGGCGCTGGAGCGGGCCGAGCGGCGGGCGCTTTACTGCCAATCGCTGGTATCGACCTTCGTGCAGTCCGCCCGCGACGCCTATCCGGGCGCGGCAGCCCAGACCGTCAGTGCCGCCAGCCTGGTCGCCGCCTTGCTCGACGAATTTCCCTTCGACGGGAATGAAGGCGCCTGGGTGAGCAGCGAAGTGCTGCAGGACTTCCGCCTGCCGGGCCGGCGCGATCTGCTCTATCTGGTGCTTTGTACCTTGACCAAGAACGCCCTGATGGCCCTTCGCGGCACGCAGCAGCCGGCTTTGCGCATCGAAGTCGGGGTCGAGCCGGGCGCGGCGGAGGTGGCCCGCCCGTGGATGCGCTTCCGCGACAACGGGCCCGGGATTTCGCCGGAGGTCCTCGTCAAGCTGACGCGCGAGCCGGTCACGACCCGGGCGCAATCGGGCGGCAGCGGCATGGGACTGATGTTCTGCCAGCGCATCATGCAGTCGATCGGCGGCTCCATCGATATCCAGTCGCCGGGGCAGGGCGCCACGGTGACCTTGCGCTTCCGGCCGAGCCCGCGCCAGAACGGCTGAGAAGCCGCACAGTGCCGTTTGCCGGGGATGCGGCGCGGCATTTACCATAGCGTCACCACAACGTGCACTGCAAGGAGCATCCCATGCTGGGTTTGATGCAAAGCCAACCGCTTCTGATTTCGTCCCTGGTCGACTTCGCCGAACGCCACCATGGAGACGCCGAAATCGTCTCGCGCCGGGTCGAGGGCGACATCCATCGCTACACCTGGAAAGACGTCGCCATCCGGTCGCGGCAGGTCGCCAACGCACTGGACGGGATGAACCTGCTGTTTTCGGACCGGGTTGCAACCCTGGCGTGGAACGGCTATCGCCATCTTGAGATGTATTTCGGCGTCAGCGGCTCGGGCCGTGTGCTGCACACCATCAATCCACGCCTGCACCCCGACCAGATCGCCTGGATCGCCAGTCACGCGGAAGACCAGATGCTGTGTTTCGACCTGACTTTCCTGCCGCTGGTGCAGGCCATCCATGCCCGCTGCCCCACCATTCGGCACTACGTCGCGCTGTGCGGGCCCGACATGCTGCCCCAGGACAGCGGCATCCCGAACCTGCTGAGTTACGAATCATGGATGGGCGGACAGCCCACCAGCTACGCCTGGCCCAGCTTCGACGAAAATTCGGCGTCGAGCATGTGCTACACCAGCGGCACCACGGGCAACCCAAAGGCAGCGCTGTACAGCCATCGCTCCACCATCCTGCACGCCTACGCGGCGGCGCTGCCCGATGTCATGAAAATGTCCGCGCGGGATTCGGTTCTGCCAGTGGTGCCGATGTTCCACGTCAATGCATGGGGTATCCCTTACTCGGCAGCCCTGGTGGGCGCCAAGCTGGTCTTCCCGGGTCCCGCGCTGGACGGCAAGTCGGTCTATGAGTTGATCGAAACCGAGAAAGTGAGCTTCGCGGCCGGCGTGCCCACCGTGTGGCAGATGATGCTGGGGCATATGAAGCCCGACAAGCTTCGCTTCTCGACACTCAATCGCACGGTGATCGGCGGCTCGGCGTGCCCGCCGGCCATGATCGAAGCCTTCCGGCAGGAATACGGCGTGGAAGTGCTGCACGCATGGGGCATGACAGAGATGAGCCCCTTGGGTACGCTGTGCACGCTGAAGAACAAGCATCTGGGGATGTCCGCGCAGGAGCAAATGAAGATCCTCCTGAAGCAGGGCCGGGCCATCTACGGCGTAGACCTGAAAATAGTGGGGGACGACGGCAACCAGCTCGCCTGGGACGGGCAGCAGTCGGGCGACCTCTATGTCAAGGGGCCCTGGACCGTGCGCGAATACTTCAAGGGCGAGGGCGGTGACCCGCTGGCGGACGGCTGGTTCCCTACTGGAGACGTGGCCAGCATCGATCCCGACGGCTACCTGCAGATCACCGACCGCAGCAAGGATGTGATCAAGTCCGGGGGCGAATGGATCAGTTCGATCGAACTCGAGAACATCGCCGTGGCCCATCCGGCGGTCGCCATGGCGGCCTGCGTCGGGATGAAGCACCCGAAATGGGACGAGCGGCCCATCGTGGCCGTGGTCAAGAAGCCCGGAGCCGCGGTGACACGCGAGGAACTGCTCAAGTTCTACGAAGGCAAGACTGCCAAGTGGCAGATCCCCGACGACATCGTGTTCGTCGACACGATCCCGCTGGGCGCCACGGGCAAGATACTCAAGACGCGTCTGCGGGAAATGCTCAAGGACTACCGGCTTCCCACCGCTTGATCGTTCAGGTGCAGTCGCATCGCCGGGCTGCCCTGTCACCTCGGCGATAGATAACGCGTGGTTTTAGGGACAATCCCTGAGCGTTGCAGCGCACAAAAACCGGTACCCTGCCCGCAGTTGATTCACAGGAGTTGCACCATGAAGCCGATGAAGTTTGCCCTCAAGACGCTTGTCTTCTCAACACTGATCGCCGTGTCGGGCGTGGTTCTCGCCCAGAAAGGAGAAACCGTACGGATCGCCTTCATGGACCCGCTGTCCGGTCCCTTTGCCAACGTGGGCCAGAACCAGCTCAAGAGCTGGCAATTCATCGCCGACCGCTACTCCGGCAAGAACGCCGCGGGTGTGAAGTTCGAAGTTGTGGGATTCGACAACAAAGGTTCGCCGCAGGAAAGCCTGAACACCCTGAAGGCAGCCGTCGACCAGGGATTTCGTTACGTCACGCAAGGCAATGGCTCCGGCGCGGGCCTGGCGATCCTCGATGCGGTAGCCAAGCACAACGAGCGCAACCCCGGCAAAGAGGTCATCTACCTGAACTACGCCGCGGTCGATCCGGCGATGACGAACGAAAAATGCGATTACTGGCACTTCCGCCTGGACGCCGACACCAGCATGAAGATGGAGGCCCTGACCTCGTTCATGAAGGATCAGCCCAAGGTGAGCAAAATCTACCTGCTCAACCAGAATTACTCGCACGGCCAGCAGGTCGCCAAGTATTTCAAGGATGCCATCGCTCGCAAGCGCCCGGACGTGAAGATCGCCGGCGAAGACCTGCACCCGATCGGCCAGGTGAAGGATTTCGCGCCCTACGTCGCCAAGATCAAGCAATCCGGCGCCGACACCATCGTCACCGGCAACTGGGGTGCCGACCTCACGCTGCTGGTGAAAGCGCTCAACGATGCGGGCATGAAGGTCCCGATGTACACTTACTACGCCAACGTCACCGGCACGCCGACAGCCCTGGCCGCGGGCGGCGACAGCGAGGTCTATCTCGTGGCTTATGGCCATGCCAACCACCCCGGTGAGCTGGGCCAGATCGGCGCTGACTTCAAGAAGAAATTCAACGACGACTACTACACCTACGCCACCTACAACGGCATCCAGCTGCTGAGCGCGGCCATGGCCAAAGCCAAGTCCACCAACCCCGTGGCAGTCGCCAAGGCCATGGAGAACCTGCAGGTAAAGAGCTTCACCGGCGATGTGACTATGCGCGCATCCGATCACCAGCTCCAGCAGAGCATGTACATCAGCAAGTGGCAAAAGGTGGACACGAAGTATCCGTACAACTTCGAAAACACCGGCTACACCTTTGCTCCTGTCAAGCAGATGGATGCGTATGTCTCCAGCACGCCCACCAGTTGCCAGATGAAGCGCCCCGCCAACGCTTCCTGAGCGAGGGCTTTCGATCAACGCCGGGTACGCGTCAAGCCAACCCGGCGTTTTCATTTCCGCGTTTCCCGACGCATACGGGCAGGTCATGGAATTTTTTACCATCTCGCTCCTGAATGGGATCAGCTACGGCTTGCTCCTTTTCATGCTGAGCTCCGGCCTCACGCTGATATTCAGCATGATGGGTGTCCTCAATTTCGCCCACGCCAGTTTCTACATGCTGGGGGCGTACTTCGCCTACATGACCACGTCTGTGGTGGGCTACTGGCCGGCGCTGTTCGTCGCGCCGGCGCTGGTCGCGCTGATCGGCGCGGGCTTCGAGAAGTACTGCTTGCGCCGCGTCCACAAGTTCGGGCATGTGCCCGAGCTGCTCATCACGTTCGGCTTGTCCTTCATCATCCTGGAGGTCGTGCAGCTGATCTGGGGCACGAGTTCGGTCAATTACCGCGTCCCGGCCGGACTGGACGGCCCCCTCTTCACGCTGTACGGCACGCAGTTTCCGGCCTACCGAGGCTTCATGATGCTGGTGGCGGTGCTGATGCTGATCGCCATCTGGCTGCTGCTCACCCGCACCCGCATGGGGCTGGTGATCCAGGCCGCCCTGACCCACCCTGAAACCGTGGAGGCGCTGGGCCACAACGTGCCCCGTGTGTTCATGCTGGTATTCGGCGGCGGCGCGGCGCTCGCCGGGCTTGCCGGCGTGATCGGCGGCAATGCCTTTGTCACGGAACCGGGCATGGCTGCCACGGTGGGATCGGTGATCTTCGTCGTGGTGGTGGTGGGCGGCATGGGCTCGCTGTCGGGCGCCTTCGTCGCTTCCATCCTGATCGGTGTCATCCAGACCTTCGCCGTGGGTGTCGACAGTTCGTTGATGGGCGCGGCCTCGTCGGTGGGCCTCGACATCACCGAGAAGACCTTCGGCTTCGCCGTCTGGAAGCTCAAGATCAGCCAGATCGCGCCCATCCTGCCTTATCTTTTCCTTGTGCTGATCCTGATTTTCAGGCCCAAGGGACTTCTGGGCACGAGGGAGGGATGAACATGAGCGCCATAACCGATCGGATCGTGCCCGCCGCTGCCGCATCGAAGCGTTTCAACATTGGCCGATGGACCGTCTGGGGTCTTTTTGCGCTCGTCCTGCTGGCCGCGCCGCTGGTCTTCACCAGCAGCCTGTCGCAGACCATGCTCAGCCAGATGGGCATCGCCATCATCGTCTGCCTTTCCTACAACATGCTGTTGGGACAGGGCGGCATGCTCAGCTTCGGCCACGCCGTGTATTCGGGCCTCGGTTCATTCCTCGCCATTCACACGCTGAACCTCGTTGGCAAAGGGCTGCTGCTGCCGGTCAGCCTGATCCCCATCGTCGGCGGGTTGGCGGGCGCCGCCTTCGCGGTGTTCTTGGGCTGGGTGACGACCAAGAAGGCAGCCACGCCTTTCGCAATGATCACGCTGGGCATCGGCGAGCTGGTCTGGGCCATGGCATTGATGTTCCCCGAGTTCTTCGGCGGGGAGGGCGGCGTCTCGGGCAACCGCGTCGTGGGGCCCAAGCCGCTGGGCATCACGTTCGGGCCGCAGATCCAGCTGTATTACCTGATTGCCGTCTATACCTTCGTGTGCACCGCCTTGATGTTCGCCTTCACCCGCACGCCGCTGGGCCGCATGCTCAACGCCGTGCGCGACAATCCCGAACGGGTCGAGTTCGTCGGGTACGACACACAGAAGGTGCGCTACATCGCTTTCATCATCGCCGCCTTCTTCGCGGGGATTTCGGGCGGCCTGGCGGCGCTGAATTTCGAGATCGTCACCTCCGAAGTCGTCAGCGGTCCCCGTTCAGGCGCCTACCTGCTGTTCACGTTCCTGGGCGGAGCGACCTTTTTCTTCGGGCCGATCATCGGTGCCGTCCTGATGGTGCTGGCCTTCGTGTTGCTGTCCGAGCTTACCAAGGCCTGGCTGCTCTACCTGGGCCTGGTGTTCCTGTTCATGGTGATGTATGCGCCCGGCGGCATCGCCAGCCTGATCATGATGAACCTGCGTGTGGCCGCCTTCGGGCGGCTGAAGGAGCTGTGGGCAAGCTATGCCGCGCTGGCGGTCACGGCCCTGGTCGTGCTGCTCGGGGCGGCCGGAATGATCGAGATGATGTATCACCTGAAACTCAATGCCGCGCTGGGCCCGGAACTGCGGTTCGTGGGCTTCACGCTCAACGCCCAAGGTTCGGCCAGTTGGGTCGCCTGTTCCCTTGTCATGCTGGCCGGGCTTGCATTGTTCGAGTTGGCGCGCCGCCGTTTTGTACGCCAGTGGAGCTCGATCCAGGAATACATCGAAAAGGAAATGAAGCGGAGGGAGCACGAATGAGCCAGCCCGCGACGTACGCGCTGGAGTTGAAAGACCTGCGCAAGAGCTTCGGCAAGACCGAGATCATCCGCGGCGCATCCCTGGCGGTTCGACAGGGCGAGCGCATCGCCGTGATCGGGCCCAACGGTGCCGGCAAGTCCACGTTGTTCAATCTCATCAGCGGACGGTTCGCGCCCACAAGCGGCGAGGTGCTGCTCAACGGCCACCGTATCGACGGCAAACGGCCGTTCGAGATCAACCGCCTGGGCCTGTCGCGCAGCTTCCAGATCACGAACATCTTTCCCAAGCTCAGCGTTTTCGAGAACCTGCGCTGCGGCGTCCTGTGGAGTCTGGGCTACAAGTACACGTTCCTGAAGTTCCTGGCCGATCTCGACGATGCCAACGAGCGTGCCGAGCAGCTGATCGACATGATCAAGCTGCATCGCAAACGCGATGTGCTGGCTGCCAATCTCACCTATGCGGAGCAGCGCGCGCTGGAGATCGGCATCACGATCGCCGGCGGCGCCAATGTGATCCTGCTGGACGAGCCTACCGCCGGCATGAGCAAGGGCGAGACCCGGCGTTTCATCGAACTGATCAAGGAGGTGACCGTGGGCAAGACACTCCTGACCGTGGAGCACGACATGGGCGTGGTGTTCGGCCTGGCCGACAAGATCGCCGTGGTGGTGTACGGCGAAGTCATCGCTTTCGACAGTCCGCAGGCCGTGCGCGCCAACCAGCGCGTGCAGGAAGCCTATCTGGGCTCCCATGTGGCCGATGCCCAGGTCGCACATTGAAGGGCCGCGCAGATGCTGAAAATCGATGACCTGCACGCCTTCTATGGCAAGAGCCACGTGCTCCACGGAGTCCAGTTCGAAGTGGGCGAGGGCGAGATCGTCGGCCTGCTGGGGCGCAACGGGTCCGGGCGCTCGACCACGGCCAAGGCCATCATGGGCATGGTGCATTGCACCGGTACCGTCGACTGGAAAGGCCGGCAGGCGCTGGGCATGAAGCCCTACGAAATCGCTCACCTGGGGCTGGGTTATGTGCCCGAGAACCGGGACATCTTCCCCAAGCTGACGGTGCACCAGAACCTCATGCTGGGCCAGAAGAGCGCGCGCCAGGCCGGGCGCTGGTCCTTCGACGACATGTACACCATGTTCCCGCGGCTGAAGGAGCGCCAGCACACCGAAGCGGGCGTGCTCTCCGGCGGCGAGCAGCAGATGCTGACCTTGTGCCGAACACTGATGGGCGATCCCCAGCTCATCATCATTGACGAGCCGACCGAGGGGCTCGCCCCCAAGATCGTCGAGCTGGTGGGGCAGTACTTGCAAAAGATCAAGGAACGCGGTGTCTCGGTCCTGCTGATCGAGCAGAAGCTGGCCATCGCGATGGCGATCTCGGACCGCGTGCTAGTCATGGGCCACGGCAGCATCGTGTTTCAAGGCACACCTGACAGCCTGCGCGCAGACGCCTATATTCGCAAGGAATGGCTGGAGGTGTAAACCACAAGGGCGCGGCCTTTACGGCCGCGTTCTCACCTTGGCGAAGCCGTTTGTCCCAGTCGCGACATTCGCCGTTGCACAGCAACATAGACTCCCTACAATCCAAAACGAACGACCGTTCTTTTTATCTTTCGAGGACAACAGCATGACCGCTGACTACAAGGTTCACGGCGACGTGGCAGTGATTACGTTGAACAACCCGCCGGTGAATGGGCTGGGCTATGCGACGCGCGTGGCGCTCGCCGCCGGCCTGGACAAGGCCAGCGCCGACACCTCAGTCAAATCCATCGTCATCACCGGCGCGGGCAAGGCCTTTTCCGGTGGCGCGGACATCAAGGAATTCGGCTCGCCCAAAGCGGTCGCCGAGCCGAACCTGCTGTCGGTCATCCTTGCCATCGAAAACTCCAGCAAGCCCGTTGTCGCGGCCATGCATTCCGTGGCCATGGGCGGTGGGCTCGAACTTGCACTGGGCTGCCACTACCGCATCGCCGCACCGGGCACGCAAGTGGCGCTGCCCGAGGTCAAGCTGGGCCTGATTCCCGGCGCCGGCGGCACGCAGCGGCTGCCGCGGGTGTTGGGCGTCGAGACCGCTCTGAACATGATCGTCAGCGGCGAGCCGGTCAAGAGCGAATTGCTGGCCCAGCAGCCCGGCCAGAAGCTTTTCGACAAGATGGCTGCGTCGCCCGAATCGCTGGCTGAAGAAGCGCTGGCCTACGCGCGCTCCGTCGCGGATGCGCGTCCGCTGCCGCTGGTTCGCAGCCTGCCATCGAAGCACCCGCTGGGCGAGGCGTATTTCCAGTTCGCGCGCAACATGGTCAAAGGCATGGCGAAGAACATTCCCGCCCCCGCCAAGTGCGTGGACGCCGTCGAGGCCTCGACCACCCGCAAGAAATTCGACGACGGCATGGCTTTCGAACGGGAGATATTCACCAACCTGATGTTCACGCCCGAGAGCCGGGCCCTGCGCCATATCTTCATGGCCGAGCGCGCGACGTCCAAGATCCCCGATATTCCGGAAGACACGCCCCAGCGCGAGATCAAGTCCATGGCCGTGATCGGCGCCGGCACCATGGGCGGTGGCATCGCCATGAATTTCCTCAACGCCGGCATTCCCGTGAAGATCCTGGAGATGAAACAGGAAGCGCTGGACCGCGGCATCGCCACCATCCGCAAGAACTACGAGTCGCAGGTCAAGAAGGGCAAGCTCAAGGCGGACAAGTACGAGCAGCGCATGAGCCTGCTGTCCACCACGCTCGACTACAACGACATGAAAGATGCCGACCTGGTGATCGAAGCCGTGTTCGAGGAAATGGGCGTCAAGCAGAAGGTGTTCGAAAAGCTCGATGAGGTGATGAAACCCGGCGCGATCCTGGCCTCCAATACCTCGACGCTCGACGTGAACAGGATTGCCTCCTTCACCAAGCGCCCGCAGGACGTGGTGGGCCTGCATTTCTTCAGCCCGGCGAACGTGATGAAGCTGCTCGAGGTGGTGCGTGGCGCCGGCACCGGCAAGGACGTGATGGCCACCGTCATGGCCGTGGCCAAAAAGATCAGGAAGACCGCCGTCGTGTCGGGCGTGTGCGACGGCTTCATCGGCAATCGCATGATCGAGCAATACAGCCGCCAGGCGGGCTTCCTGCTCGACGAAGGTGCCACCCCGCAGCAGGTGGACAAGGCGATCGAGAAATTCGGCTTCGCGATGGGACCGTTCCGCATGGGCGACCTGGCGGGCAACGACATCGGCTGGGCCATCCGCAAGCGCCGCGCGCAAGAGCGGCCCGACCTGATGCACAGCCGCACTGCCGACAAGTTGTGCGAGCTGGGGCGCTTCGGGCAGAAAACGGGCGCGGGCTGGTACGACTACCAGGCGGGCAAGCGCGACGCCATCCCGTCCGATCTCGTGAACAAGATGGTCGAGGACCATCGCAAGGAACAGGGCATCGCACCGCGCAAGATTGCGGACGACGAGATCGTGCAGCGCCTGGTCTTCTCGCTGGTGAACGAAGCGGCGCATATCCTGGAAGAGGGCATCGCGTCCCGGGCCGGCGACATCGACATGGTCTACCTCACGGGTTATGGCTTTCCCACTTATCGCGGCGGGCCCATGCACTACGCCGACCAGCTCGGCCTGTTCAACGTGGTCCAGGCGATGAAGCGGTTCCAGCGCAACCCGCGCGACGACGCCGGGTTCTGGGAGCCGGCCCCGCTGCTGGCCCGGCTGGCAGCCGAGGGCAAGACCTTCACCCCCTGACCCGAGCCGATCGTGATCAAGCGCGTGTTTTCGGCGTTACTGGCCCTGGTGCTGCTCGTGGCGGCAGCCGTGGCGGTCAACACGCTTCGCCATGGATCGCGGCAGCTGGAGGTCGCTCCGGCGCCCGCACTTCCCGTGGACGAGAAAGGGGTGGCCGAGCGCTTGTCGGGAGCAATCCGCTTCCAGACCATCGCCAGCCGCGACGATGCGCACGCGAGCGCGGCCGAGTTCCGCAAGCTGCACGAGTATCTGCAGCAACGCTATCCCCGGCTGCACGCCGCACTCAAGCGCGAAACAGTCGGCGGCTACAGCCTGCTCTACACCTGGCCGGGCAGCGACGACAAGGCCAAGCCCATCCTCCTGATGGCGCACCAGGACGTGGTGCCCATCTCACCCGGCACGGAGGGCAGATGGGAGGTCGCGCCTTTCTCGGGCGAGGTGAAGGCAGGCTATGTCTGGGGCCGCGGCTCGTGGGACGACAAGGGCAACCTGATCGCCCAGATGGAGGCCATCGAGATGCTGCTGGCCGCTGGCTTCAAGCCGCGCCAGACGATCATGCTGGCGTACGGCCACGACGAGGAAGTCAGCGGCCAGCGCGGCGCGGTTCAGATCGCCAGGCTCCTGAAGGAGCGCAACATCAACTTCGACTTCGTCCTGGACGAAGGCCTGTTGATCACCGACGGCATCATGCCGGGCCTCGCCAAGCCGGCCGCGCTGATCGGGATCGCCGAGAAAGGTTTCCTTTCGGTCGTGCTGAAACTCCCCGCCACGCCGGGTCATTCGTCGATGCCGCCGCCCAGGGGCACCAGTGCCATCGCCATGATGAGTGCCGCCCTGAGGCGTCTGGACGACGAGCAGCTCCCCGCGGGGCTGCGGGGCGTGGCGCGGGAAATGTTCGAAACCATCGCGCCCGAGATGGGTGGCTTCAACCGCGTCGCGCTCGCCAACCTGTGGCTGTTCGGGCCCGTGGTGCAGCGCCAGCTGGAGAAGGGCGCAAGCACCAATGCGATGATGCGCACCACCACGGCGCTGACGGTGATGAAGGCGGGCAACGCCGAGAACGTGATTCCCGGGCTTGCGGAAGCGACGGTCAATTTCCGGCTGCTGCCGGGCGACACCATCGCGGCTGTCACCGAGCACGTCAAGAAGAAAGCCGGCAGCGAACGCTTCGAGCTGATGGCGCTGCCCGGCGCCGCCGAGGCGTCTGCCGTGTCGCCCACGCAGTCGAGCTCATACCAGCTGATCAACCGCACCGTGCGCTCCCTGTTTCCGGACGTGGTCGTGGCGCCGGGGCTGATGATCGCCGCCACGGACTCGCGCCATTTCACAAGCCTGAGCGATCATGTCTACCGCTTCTCGCCGGTGCGCGCGAAGCCCGAGGACCTGATGCGCTTTCACGGCACGAACGAGCGGATCAGCACCGGCAACCTGGCCGAGCTGGTGCGCTTTTATCACCAGCTGCTGCGCAATGCTGCAGCCGCCAACGCCCCGGCTTCCACCCCGTCACCATAAACACCCAAGACAGTCCAGAAAGGCCCCGCCATGACCAACGCCGTTATTGTTTCCACCGCCCGCACACCGCTGACCAAGAGCTGGAAAGGCTCGTTCAACATGACGCACGGCGCCACGCTGGGCGCCCACGTCGTCAGGCATGCGCTCCAGCGAGCCGGTGTCGACGGCGCCGAAGTCGAAGACGTGATGATGGGCTGTGCCAATCCCGAAGGCGCGACCGGCGACAACATAGCCCGCCAGATCGTCCTCTTGGCGGGCATGCCCGTCTCGGTCTCGGGAGTCACCGTCAACCGCTTCTGTTCGGCGGGGCTGCAAACCATCGTGATGGCCGCGCAGCGCATCATTGCGGGCGAGGGCGAGGTCTATGTGGCCGGCGGTGTCGAGAATATTTCCTGCGTGCAGCAGGAAAAAAACATGCACATGAGCAAGGACCCTGAGCTCGACAGGATCAAGCCCGAAGCCTACTGGCCCATGCTCCAGACCGCCGAGCAGGTTGCCAAGCGCTACAAGATCGGCCGTGATGTGATGGATGAATATGGCGCCGCCAGCCAGCAGAAGGCCTGCGCTGCGCAGGCCGAAGGCCGGCTCGATGCCGAGATCGCGCCCATCACCGTCAAGGCCGGCGTTGCCGACCCCGTGATGGGGCTGCGTACCAAGGAAGTCACCGTCAGCAAGGACGAAGGCACGCGCGAAGGAACGACCAGGGAAAGCATCAGCGGCATCCGGTCCGCGTTGCCGGGCGGGGTGATCACCGCCGGCAATGCCAGCCAGTTCTCCGATGGCGCCGGTGCCTGCGTGGTGGTGAGCGAAGAGTATGCGAGCAGGCACAACCTGAAGCCGCTGGGCCGTTTCCTGGGCTTTGCGGTAGCGGGTTGCGAGCCGGACGAAATGGGCATCGGCCCGGTGTTCGCGGTGCCGAAAGTCCTGAAAAGGCTGGGCCTGACCGTCGATGACATCGACCTGTGGGAGCTGAATGAAGCCTTCGCGGTGCAGGTGATTTACTGCCGCGACAAGCTGGGCATTCCGAACGACCGCCTGAACGTCGACGGCGGCGCGATTGCCGTCGGCCACCCCTACGGCGTGTCGGGCCAGCGCTTGACGGGCCATGCCCTGATCGAGGGCAAGCGCCGCGGCGCCAAGCGCGTGGGCGTGACGATGTGCGTGGGCGGCGGCATGGGCGCGGCGGGCATCTTCGAAGTCTTGTAGCCAGGCCTTCCCGCAATGAGCCACCGTCCGACGCTCGATTTCATGCTGTACGACTGGCTCCGGGCCGAGCAACTCACGGCGAGGCCCCGCTTCGCCGACCACTCCCGCGAAACCTTCGACGCCGTGCTGGACACCTGCGAGCGGATCGCCCGCGAAAGGTACGCCCCGCACAACCGCACGCTGGACATCGAGGAGCCGCGCTTCGACGGCGAGACGGTGATCTTGCCGCAGGCCACGCACGAGGCGCACAAGTCCTATGCCGACTCGGGCATGCTGAGCGCCGCGCAGGACTACGGCCTCGGCGGCATGCAGCTGCCCTACACGGTCGAGGCGGCCGCCAACTCGTTTTTCGCCATGGCATCGGTCAGCATGGGGTCGGGCATGCTCACGGTGGGCAATGCCAACCTGCTGATGATCCACGGCACCGACATGCAGAAGAAGGTGTTTGCGCTCAACGAGTTCTCGGGGCGCTGGTCGGGCACCATGTGCCTGTCGGAGCCGCAAGCAGGCTCTTCGCTTTCCGATGTGGCCACGCGCGCGGTGCCCGATGGCGGCGACTTCGAGGGTGATCCGCTCGGTTCGCGTTATCGCCTCAAGGGCAACAAGATGTGGATTTCGGCGGGCGAGCATGAGCTGACCGAAAACATCATCCACCTGGTGCTGGCCAAGATCCCCGGGCCCGACGGCAAGCTGATTCCCGGCACCAGGGGCATCTCGCTTTTCATAGTGCCCAAGAAACTCGTGGACACCCAGGGCGAGCTCACCGGGCAGCGCAACGACGTCGCGTTAGCCGGCCTGAACCACAAGCTGGGCTGGCGTGGCACCACCAATACCCTGCTGAACTTCGGCGAAGGAAAGTATCCCGTCGGCGGACGCGCCGGCGCGGTCGGCTACCTGGTGGGCCGTCCCCACGAAGGTCTGCGCTGCATGTTCCACATGATGAATGAAGCAAGGATCGGGGTGGGCACGGCGGCCGCCATGCTGGGCATGGCGGGCTACTACGCCTCGCTCGACTACGCGAAAAACAGGCCGCAGGGCCGCCCGGCCGGTCCCGCCGGCAAGGACCCGGCGCAGCCGCAGGTGCGCATCATCGAGCACGCCGACGTCAAACGCATGCTGCTCGCCCAGAAGTCGTACTGCGAAGGCGCGCTGGCGCTGGAGCTGTATTGCGCGCGCCTGGTCGACGAGCAGCACACGTCCGGGCCGCAGGCATCCGACGAGGCGCGCCTGCTGCTCGAAGTGCTGACGCCGATCGCGAAAAGCTGGCCAAGCGAATGGTGCCTGGAGGCGAACTCGCTGGCCATCCAGGTCCATGGCGGGTATGGCTATACCCGCGATTTTCCTGTGGAACAGTACTGGCGCGACAACCGGCTGAACATGATCCACGAGGGGACACACGGCATCCAGGCCGCGGACTTGCTCGGGCGCAAGGTGCTCATGGAAAGCGGGCGGGGTCTGCAGCTCCTGACCGGGCGCATCCAGGACACGGCCGAGCGCGCCGCCCGGCGCCCCGACCTGGCCGGGTACGCCCATACCCTGGAAGCGGCCTGGCAGCAGGTCTGCGACGCCACCACGGCGGCCTGGGCAACCGGGGACCCCGGCGAGGCGCTCGCCAATGCCGTCCCCTACATGCAGGCGTTCGGCCACACCGTTCTGGCGTGGATATGGCTGGATGTGATCCTGGCCATTCCTCCTGGCGCTGGCGGCGCGGCCCACGTTGGGCGCGGCGCGGCGGCGGGCTACTTCTACCGCTACGAGTTGCCCAAGATCGCTGCCTGGCTCAGCGTGGTCGCTGCCCGCGACCTTACTTGCGCGCGCATGCCCGAGGAGGCTTTCTGATGGCCCCGCCGAAAGCTGTGGCGCGGATCGAAGGCCTCATCTGGATCCTGATCTACGGGGGATTGTTTGCCTCGATCCTGGGCTTGGCGGCGTTGTCGCGAGACACTGCGGCGGGCTGGACGCTCATCGTGGCGGGCAGTATCGCCACCGCAACCGGTATCGTATTGATCTGGGTTCGCGCGCGGCTCGGCCCGGTCCCGACGCCGCACTCACTCAAGAAAGAGAACCAATGACACGCACCGTTTCGCAACTGTTCGACCTGAAAGGCAAGACCGCCCTCGTGACGGGCGGCTCGCGGGGTCTCGGGCTGCAGATGGCCCACGCCCTGGGGGAGGCCGGCGCCCGGATCATGCTGACCTCCCGCAAGGCCGCCGACCTGGAGGAGGCCGCGGCCGAGCTTCAGGCTGCCGGCATCGACGCCCGCTGGGTTGCCGCGGACTGCGCGAATGAAGACGAGATCCACCGGCTGGCCGACGAAACACTGACACGCATGGGCGAGGTCGACATCCTGGTCAACAATGCCGGCGCCGCCTGGGGATCGCCCGCCGAAGACCATCCCGTCGAGGCCTGGGACAAGCTGATGAACCTCAACGTCCGCGGTTATTTCATCCTCTCGCAGCACATCGCCAAGAGCAGCATGATCCCGCGCAAGTACGGGCGCATCGTCAACATCGCGTCGATCGCCGGCCTGGGCGGCAACCCGCCCGAGATCACGACGCTTGCCTATAACACCTCCAAGGGCGCCGTGATCAGCTTCACGGAAGCGCTCGGCTGCGAATGGGGGAAGTACAACATCACGGTGAATGCGATATGCCCCGGATTCTTTCCGAGCAAGATGACGCAGGCCACGCTCAACCGCATCGGCGAAGACAAGCTCGCGTCGCATGCGCCCCTGCAGCGGCTGGGCGACGACGAGGACCTCAAAGGCATCACATTGCTGTTCGCCTCGGATGCGGGCAAGCACATCACCGGCCAATGCCTGGCGGTCGATGGCGGCGTCAGCGTGGTCACCGGTGGCTGATGTGGCCCCCACGCTTGTCACTTCGTGTACTGCGCTGCCCCCCGGGGGGGCCGCAGCCGCCTTGGGGCGGCCCGGCGGCGTTGCCATGGCCCCCACGCTTGTCACTTCGTGTACTGCGCTGCCCCCCGGGGGGGCCGCAGCCGCCTTGGGGCGGCCCGGCGGCGTTGCTATGGCCCCCACGCTTGTCACTTCGTGTACTGCGCTGCCCCAGACGGCGGCTGGAGCCTGCTATGAAATTCGGCGTGGACATCCCCTTCGTTCATCACCTGGGCTTCGAACTCATGCTGTTCGAAGGCGGGCATTCCGAGATCCAATACGAGGCGAAGCCCGAACACCTGAACTCGTTTGCCGTCACCCATGGCGGCGCCTGCATGACCCTGCTCGACGTGGCGATGGCGGTCGCCGCGCGCAGCGTCGACAAGGAGATGGGCGTGGTCACCATTGAAATGAAGACCAGCTTCATGCGGCCGGCGCGCGGCATGCTGTATGCCCGGGGCCGCCTGATGCATCGGACGGCGACCATGGCCTTTACCGAGGCGACGATCTTCGACAGCGAGGACCAGGCCTGCGCCCACGCGACAGGCACGTTCAAGTACGTGAGCCGCCTGCCGACGGGGCCCAGGAGCACCAATACCCTTAACGTCATTTCCACAGATTAGGACAACTGCCATGCCAACCAACAAGCAGATTCACCTGGACAGCCGGCCGCAAGGCGAAGCTGCAGCCGGCAATTTCAAGCTGGTCACCGGGCAGACGCCGGAAGTGCGGGAGGGCCAGGTCCTGGTGCGCCACCATTTCCTCAGCCTGGACCCGTACATGCGCGGGCAAATGAACGATGCCAAAAGCTACGCGGCGCCCCAGCCACTGGGCCAGGTCATGGGCGGCGGCACGGCCGGCGAGGTGGCGGAAAGCCGCTCGCCCAGGTACCAGCCGGGCGACAAGGTGGTGGGCATGGGCGGCTGGCAGGAATACAGCGTGGTGGACGCCGACCGGCCGGGCGCACTGCGAAAGGTGGACACCACGCATGTGCCCCTGTCGCATTACCTGGGGGCTGTGGGCATGCCGGGCGTCACGGCCTGGTACGGCCTGGCGAAAATCATCGAACCGAAGGCGGGCCAGACCATGGTGGTCAGTGCCGCGGCCGGCGCCGTGGGGAGCGCCTTCGGCGCCCTGGCCAAGGCCCGCGGCTGCCGTGCGGTGGGCATCGCCGGCGGGGCGGAAAAGTGCGGGTACGTGACCAGCGAGCTCGGTTTCGACGCGTGCATCGACTACAAGGAGCACAAGGACGCGGGGTCATTGTCCAAGGCCCTCAAGCAAGCCTGTCCGGACGGTATCGACGGTTACTTCGAGAATGTCGGCGGCATGGTGCTGGACGCGGCAGTGCTGCGCATGAACGCCTTCGGCCGGATCGCGCTGTGCGGCATGATCGCGGGCTACGACGGCCAGCCCCTGCCCATGGCCTATCCCCAGCTGCTTCTGACGAACCGCATCAAGCTCCAGGGCTTCATCGTCGGCGAGCACATGGAGATCTGGCCCGAAGCCCTGACGGAGTTGGGAATGCTCGTGTCCAGCGGCAAGCTCAAGCCCCGCGAGTCCGTCGCCCAGGGCATCGAATCGGCGCCGCAGGCGTTCCTGGGCCTGCTCAAGGGCAGGAACTTCGGCAAGCAGCTGGTCAAGCTCGCATGAGCGAAAGACGCTAGCGTGGATCGTTCGACCCGCACCGGCGAAGAGTTTCGCGAAGACCTTCGCGCGCCTGGGTCGCGTAACGCCCAAGCCCGGCGCCTGCTGGCACCCGCCGAACTGGCGCAGCTCACGGGATTGTCCACGCCGCGCTCCTTGCTTGCGATCGCGCAGACGCTAGGGCTCATCGGCACAGCCATCGCGCTGGCTGTGGCCACTTGGCCCAGCGCGTGGATATTGCTCAGTGCAGGCGTGATCGGCATCGCCCAGCATGGGCTGTTCGTCCTGGCGCACGAGGCCGCGCACTACCGGCTGTTCGCCAACCGCATCGCCAACGACGTGGCGGGACGGGCCATTGGCATGGTGGCCGGCATATCGATGTGCACCTACCGCGTGACCCACCGCCTGCATCACAACAACCTGTACACCCAGGAAGATCCGGACACCGCCATCCACGGGGGCTATCCGCGGGGCAGGGCCTACCTGGTCCGCAAGCTGGCGCTCGACCTGATGGGCCTGAACGCCTGGAAAACCTTCGCGTACTTCTTTGGCGCGCCGGCGATCAACGACGACACCCGGCGCGAGATTCGCCCGCTCGACGACACTTCACCCGAGCTGCGCGCGGCCGCGCGCAGCGACCGGTGGTGGGTCGTTGGTTTCCACGCCGCGGCGCCCGCGGCGGCATGGGCGGCCGGCGGGGGGCATGGACTGCTGCTCTATGCCGTGCTGTGGCTCTTGCCACTGCTCACGGTGCTGCAGCCCATCCTGCGATTGCGCGCCATCTGCGAGCATGGGGCGGTGCGGGACCTGAGCTCACCGCTGACCGCGGCACGCAGCAACAAAACGGCCGGATCGATCGCCAATTGGGCAGGACGCGCCATCCTGTTCCCGCATCACGTGAACTACCACCTGGAACATCATCTGTACCCCGCGGTGCCCCATTACCACCTGCCGCGGCTGCACCGTTTGCTGGCGCACAAGGGCGCTCTGGCCGATGCCGAGGTACGCGACATCGGCGCAACCTGGCGGCTTATCTTCGCACCGAGGAAACCAAGTGCTTGACCTGACCCACGAGGTGCAGAACCAGCCCGACCCGCTGGTGAACTACAACCTGTTCGAGGGCAACCGCGGCTTGCGCGATGCGCTCCGGCTCCATGCGCCGGGGCTCGATACAGCGGAGCTGTCCGTGCTCGGCGGCGCGCTGGGCCGCGCCGACATGCAAGTCCATGCACGGCTTGCCAACACGCATTCGCCCCAGCTGCACAGCCACGACCGGTTCGGCCGGCGGATCGATCGGGTCGAGTTCCATCCCAGCTATCACGCCCTGCTGGCCGCCGCCACGCAAGCCGGGCTGCACGGCTCGCCGTGGACGCAGGCAGGGCCGTCGCCCCACCTGCGGCGCGCCGCCGCCTTCATGCTCTTTACCGAACTCGAACCGTCGGTGCTGTGCCCGATCTCGATGACCTACGCAGTGATCCCCGCGCTGAAGGGCAATGAAGCCATCTACCGGGACTGGGGGCCAAAGCTCGCCGGCCGCAATTACGACGCCGCGATCGGGCTGTGGAGCGACAAGACCGGCTTGACCATGGGCATGGGGATGACCGAGAAGCAGGGCGGCTCGGACGTCCGGGCCAACACGACCCAGGCGGTCGCCGACGGTGAAGACGGCTGGGGACGGCGCTACCGGATCATCGGCCACAAGTGGTTCTTCTCGGCGCCGATGTGCGACGGCTTTCTTGTCCTCGCCCAGGCCCCGGCAGGCCTGACCTGCTTCTTCCTGCCCCGTGTCCTGCCGGACGGCTCGATCAATGCCATCCGCATCCAGCGCCTGAAGGACAAGCTCGGCAACAAGGCCAACGCGAGTTCCGAAGTCGAGTTTCACCAGGCCGGCGCCTGGCTGGTGGGCGAGGAGGGCCGTGGCATTGCGCAGATCCTCGAGATGGGCACCATGACGCGGCTGGACTGCGCGCTCGGCACCAGCGGCCTGATGCGGCAGGCCCTGTCGATCGCGCTTGATCACGCGGCGCAGAGGCAGGCTTTCGGCAAGCGCCTGATCGGGCAGCCCCTGATGCGCAATGTGCTGGCCGATCTGGCGCTGGAGTCCGAAGCGGCCACGGCGCTTGCGATTCGGCTGGCGCGTGCATTCGACCGCGCCGGTGATGCGCACGAGGCGGCGATGGCGCGTCTGCTGACGCCGATCGCCAAATTCTGGATCTGCAAGCGCGGCGCCGCCTTTGCGCAGGAAGCCATGGAATGCCTGGGCGGCAATGGCTATGTGGAGGAGGGCGGACAGGGCGTCATGGCGCGCATCTACCGCGAGATGCCGCTCAATTCGATCTGGGAGGGCGCTGGCAACATCATGGCGCTGGACTTGCTGCGGGCGCTGCGCAAGGCCGACGCCGCCGCGGCACTGGCCCATGAACTCGCGCCTGCCCGAGGAGCGCATCCCGCCCTCGACCGGCTAATTGCCGCGCTTGCGGTGCGCGTGGAAGAAATGTGCAGCGAGGTCGAGGCGCGGCGGCTCGCCCAGGATGTGGCCCTGGCCGTCCAAGCCGCATTGCTTTGCCAAAGCGCCCCGGCTGCCGTCTTCGCCGCCTTCTGCGATTCCCGCCTCGCGGGCAACTGGGGACAGGCATTCGGCACGCTGGGCGCCGCCACCGACTTCGACAGCATCCTCATGCGCGCGATGCCGCGCTGAGCCACAAGGAACACCATGCCCGACCTGATCCTGCATCACTACCCCAGCTCGCCGTTTTCCGAAAAGATCCGCCTCGCGCTGGGTTACAAGAAGCTGACGTGGAAGTCGGTCGCGATGCCTGCCGTCATGCCCAAGCCCGACCTGGTGGCCCTGACGGGCGGCTATCGCAAGGCCCCCGTCCTGCAAGCCGGTGCCGACATCTACTGCGACAGCGCCCTCATCTGCGACGTGCTGGAACATGTGCAGCCCGAGCCCACGCTGTATCCGCCGCATCTCAAGGGCGTGTGCCGCATCTTCGCCCAATGGGCCGACAGCACGCTTTTCTGGGCCGCCATGGCCTACAACCTCCAGCCCAAAGGCGTGGCCCATGTGTTCGCCGAGGCGCCGCCCGGGGCGGTGAAGGTATTCGGGGAAGATCGCAAGGCGATGAGCGGCAACCTGGTACGGCTGCGCCCGGGCGACGCCACGTCGGCGTATCGTTCGTACCTCAGGCGCATCGCCCACATGGCCGAGGAGCACGACTTCCTGTTCGGCATGGATCCCTGCCTGGCCGACTTCGCGGCGTATCACGCGCTCTGGTACACACGTGCCCAGGTCCCCCTGCTCGCCGACATCCTGAACGCGACCCCTGCAGTGGGCGAGTGGATGGACAGGATGGCGGCCCTTGGCCACGGCGCAATGGTCAAGTTGAGCGCTGTCGACGCGCTGACCGTCGCCAAGGCGGCAGAGCCCATGCCGCCCGGCCAGAACCTGCTGATCGACAGCGCGTTCCAGGATGACCACGGCATTGCCCTGGGCAGCGCCGTATCGATCACGGCGGAAAGTTTCGGGCCGGAAGCCACCGAAGGGGTACTGATCGCCGCAACGCGCACCCATTATTCGCTGCGCCGCGAAGACCCGCGCGGCGGGACCCTTCATGTGCACTTTCCGCGCACCGGCTACGTGCTGCGCAAGGCCGACGGCACCTGATCGTGGGCGCCCCGGTGACGCAGTATTGCGTTTTCGACACCGCCATCGGCACCTGTGGCATTGCCTGGGCCGAGCGCGGATTGCTGGGCGTGCAGCTGCCCTTGGCCGACGCGCAAGCGACCCGTGCCTGCATGCGCCGGCGGTTTCCGGGCGCAGCGGAGACCAGCGCCCCGCCGGAAGTGCAAGAGGTCATCGCGCGCGTCCAGGCCCTGCTGGCGGGCGAGCCGGATCCCTTGCTTGACGTTGCGCTCGACATGAGCGACGTGCCGCAATTCGACCAGCGCGTCTATGAGGTCACCCGCGCCATCCCGCCGGGCCGCACCTTGACCTATGGCGAAGTGGCGGCGCGCCTGGGCGAGCCCGGCGCGGCGCGTGCCGTGGGCCAAGCGTTGGGGCACAACCCATTCGCGCCGGTGGTGCCCTGCCATCGGGTGCTGGCGGCGGGCCAAGGCGCCGGCGGCTTCTCCGCAGAGGGCGGCGTGGCGACCAAGCTGCGCATGCTGCAGATCGAGAAGGCCCAACTGGGCCCTGAGCCGGGCTTGTTCGACTAGATGCTCCGGCGAAAAGCCTGCCACCAGGCCCGCACCCGGGCTTTCCTGCCTGCCGCCGCCCGCCAGAGGGCCGATGCCCGAACCCGGGCAAAGACGCCGTCCTTCCAGGTTTTCCAGCGCGGGTACCAGCGGGCGAACCAGGCCAGCCGCATCAACGCGGGCTGGGTCAACGTGAACAGGCGCGCCAGCAGCGCGGTTCCCAGGAGCTTGGCCGCGAGCAGTACACCGACGCCCAGCAGCGCGTAGCCCTTGCCGATCAGGAACAGCGCCAGGAACTTGACCGGCAGCAAACCCAGCGCAGGTGCGGTGAAGACCGCCGCGGCGGCCCATGGAGGAAGGCTCGCGATGTGACGTTCCAGCCAAGCCACGAACGGCAGGCGAGCGAGCCGCGCTACCAGGGCCGAGAGCGGCTCCCAACCCCACTCCTCGAACAGCAAAACGAGCGCGATCAGCGGCGTGAAAACGAGACGCAATGCGCGGCGCAAGGGCATGCGCGGCAGTGTAAGGCCGCTCCAGCGGTCGGGTATTCAGCAGCCCAGGCTCAGCGCCTGCAGCGGCTTGCCCGACTTGGGATCGAACACCACCAGGTTGACTTGCCGCGGATGAGCCGGTTGCCGGGGCACCGCACGCAAGGTGAGCTTCGAGGACCCGCGGTATTCACCCACGGGCACGTACTGACGCACGACGAAATCGTGCTGGAGGAACTCTCCGGCGTTTTCGCCGGCCTTGACCTTGCTGCTGTGGCCGTGCTCCGTGACGGTCCAGTACGCGCCCCAGGCAGACACGCCCTCGGCCGGGGTCACCCGCGCCTCGAACGAGTCGTCGGTGTTTTTCTCAAGCGTGATGCGCGCGCGTGCGGACTCGCCTCGATCCAGGGCACGCGAATAATCGCGCCAGTCCTGGCCGTTTCGAACCAGCTGCGGCGTGTAGATGCCGGGCTTCCCGTTCTGAGCCGCTACCGTCCGCTGGCGAGAGGTGTGCGCCGGGCTGGCGAAGCGGTCGATCCAGCCGATGTAGTCCCAGTAGCCCACGTGGAAAGCCTGAACCACGGCGCCACCGCCCGCCGCCGTGCCCTTGAGGCCGGACAGCCAGCGGTCGGCCGGCGGACACGAGCTGCAGCCCTCGGAGGTGTACAGCTCGATCACCGGCGTCAGCGCCGCAGGCGACTCGGCCCTGCACGCGGCAATGGAAGCGTGCGCGCCGCCGGCAACCAGGACGGCGCAGGCAGCAATGGTGGAAGATGGAAACCGCATAAGGCGCTCCTTCGAAGAGATGCCTCTTGATCGCGTCGACCCGGCGCTTCTTACACCTTCACGCGGTCGCGCGGCGGTACGTCGACAACGGGGCGGTGCGACACGTCCACCGGACCGGCGCGCTCGAGGCGGGAATCGATACGGCTCTCCAGCTCTCCCATCCGGGTGGCCAGCGTCTGGTTCATCTGTTCGAGCTGGCTGCGCAGGTCGCGCTGGCTCTGCAGCATCGACTTTTCGAAGTCGGTCGAGGTGATGCCGTCGCGCTGGCGATTGTCGCGCAGGTTCGTGTCGATGTGCTGGCGCAGGTCGGTGAAGCGGGACGCCTCAGCCTTGTCGGCCAGGTCACGCTGGGCTTCCAGCGCCTTGGTGTAGCGGCGGTGCTCCAACAGGTGCCGCGACTCCTGGGCCGCGCTGCTGATCAGGAAGAACGTCAGCGTCAGCACCAGCAAGCCCAGCAGGATCAGGCCCAGCGGGGCCTCTGCCAGGATCAAGCCGAAACTGAGTGGCGTGCTGCGATTGAATTCAGGCCAGTTCTGCGCCGCAAACCCTGCTACCAGCAGGATGGCGACCACAATGAATATAAGTCGGGCTCGCATATTCTGTCTCCATGGTTGGGAATCAGCGCATTGTGCGAAGCGCGGCTGGCGGGCAGGTGTAAGCAATCGCGCCGAATTTGTGTCCGCAGCCTGTGGCAAACTCCGCGACGCCGACTCTCAGCAGTACAGCCGTGCAAAAAATCATCCACCAGATCGCCGCCGAAATTCGTGTGCAAGAGAGCCAGGTCAGGGCCGCGGTTGAACTGCTGGACGGGGGCGCGACGGTGCCGTTTGTTGCCCGCTACCGCAAAGAGGCTACCGGAGGGCTGGATGACGTTCAGTTACGGGAATTGGACTTTCGGCTGGGTTACTTGCGCGAGCTGGAAGAGCGCCGCGATACGGTCCTCAAGAGCATCGGCGAGCAGGGAAAGCTGACGCCCGAACTGCGCGCTGCCATCGACGCGGCGCCCACCAAGCAGGAAATCGAGGACCTGTACCTTCCTTACAAGCCCAGGCGCCGTACCAAGGGCCAGGTCGCACGTGAGGCGGGCATCGAGCCGCTGGCCGACATGTTGTTTGCCGACCCGTCGCTGAACCCGGCCGAGGCCGCAGCGGCTTTCGTCAAGCAGGAAAAAGGCGAGGGCGGGGAAGACTTCACTACCGTGGCAGCCGTGCTCGACGGCGTGCGCGACATCCTCTCGGAACGCTGGGCCGAGGCGCCCGCCCTGGTCCAGCAATTGCGCGAATGGCTCTGGAGCGAGGGCCTGTTCAAGTCCAAGCTCATGGCCGGCAAGGATGAAAACAATCCCGAGGTGGCGAAGTTTCGCGACTACTTCGGCTACGACGAGCCGATCGGGCGCGTTCCGTCCCATCGGGCGCTTGCCGTGTTTCGCGGCCGCCAGCGGGAGGTCCTCGATGCCAAGCTGGTCTTGCCGGTCGAGCCGGAGCCCGGCAAGCCATCGCTTGCCGAGGGAAAGATCGCCCTGCACTTGGGTTGGAGCCACCAGGGACGGCCGGCGGACGACTTGCTGCGCAAATGCGTGGCCTGGACGTGGCGCGTCAAGCTGTCACTCTCCACCGAGCGTGACCTGTTCGCGCGCCTGCGCGAGGAGGCGGAGAAAGTGGCGATCAAGGTTTTCGCCGACAACCTTCGCGACCTGCTGCTGGCCGCGCCGGCCGGGCCGCGCGTGGTGATGGGCCTGGACCCGGGCATCCGCACCGGCGTGAAAGTGGCGGTGGTCGATGCCACGGGCAAGCTGGTGGACACCTCGACCATCTATCCGCACGAGCCGCGCCGCGACTGGGACGGATCGCTACACCAGCTGGGCCTGTTGTGCCGCAAGCACGGCGTGAACCTGATTGCCATCGGCAACGGCACTGCCAGCCGCGAGACCGACAAGCTGGCGGCTGACCTCATGAAGCGCCACGAGGGCATGCAGCGCGTCGTGGTCAGCGAGGCCGGCGCATCGGTCTATTCGGCCAGCGAGTTCGCCTCGCAGGAAATGCCCGACGTGGACGTGAGCCTGCGCGGCGCCGCCAGCATCGCGCGGCGCTTGCAGGACCCGCTGGCCGAACTGGTCAAGATCGATCCCAAATCCATCGGCGTCGGCCAGTACCAGCACGACGTGAACCAGAGCGAGCTGGCCCGCACGCTCGAAGCGGTGGTGGAAGACTGCGTGAACTCGGTGGGCGTGGACCTGAATACCGCCAGCGTTCCGCTGCTCACGCGTGTCTCCGGCCTGTCGGCCGGCGTGGCCAGGGCCGTCGTGCGCTGGCGCGAGTCACATGGCGCGTTCCGCAGCCGCCGGCAATTGATGGAGGTCGGCGGCCTGGGCTCCAAGAGCTTCGAGCAGAGCGCCGGTTTCCTGCGCATCCGTGGCGGCGACAACCCCCTGGACATGACCGGCGTTCACCCGGAGACCTATCCGGTCGTGGAGAAGATGATGGCTGCGACCGGCAAGCCGGTGACGGAACTCATGGGCCGTGCCGAGATGCTCAAGCCGCTGAAGCCGGAGCTGTTCGCCAACGAGAAGTTCGGCGTCATCACCGTGCGCGACATCCTGGGCGAACTCGAGAAGCCCGGGCGCGACCCGCGACCCGATTTCAAGGTGGCTCGGTTCAACGACGGGGTGGAAGACATTGCGGACCTGCGCGAAGGCATGGTGCTGGAAGGCACGGTGAGCAACGTCGCTGCCTTCGGCGCTTTCGTGGACCTGGGCGTGCATCAGGACGGGTTGGTCCACGTCAGCCAGCTGGCGCACAAGTTCGTCAATGATGCGCGCGAGATCGTCAAGACCGGCGACATCGTCAAGGTGAAAGTCATGGAGGTGGACGCGGCGCGAAAGCGCATTGCGCTCTCCATGAAGCTGGGCGATGCGCCCGCGCGCCGCGATGGCCCCCGGGACAACCGTTTCGAGGGCGCGGGGCGAGGGCAGCGGGCGCCCCAGAACCAGCCGGCCAATACAACGGCGATGGCAGGCGCCTTCGCCAAGCTGCAGGGCCTGAGAAAATAGGCGATGACCGCGCTACGTATCTACGCCGGCCCCAAAGCCCGGCAACACCTGGAGCAGCACGGGCGCCATGTAGCCGCGCATCTGCCACTCGTACAGCGGTTCATCCCCACACACGTGGGGAATGCCAGCGTTACCCGCGCAAACTCGGCCAGCTCTTCGGTTCATCCCCACGCACGTGGGGAACGCTCCGTTCGCCATCGCGCGCACTGCGCCAAGCGCGGTTCATCCCCACGCACGTGGGGAACGCCGCGGCATCTGTTGTCTCTGCCCGGCGACAAGCGGTTCATCCCCACGCACGTGGGGAACGCATCAGGAAGCGGAACGAAAAGCCTGCGATCCACGGTTCATCCCCACGCACGTGGGGAACGCCGTTCCAGCCGTTTTCTCGCCCTCATTGCCTGCGGTTCATCCCCACGCACGTGGGGAACGCTGTTCTGCCGCGCCGCCTGGCGCGCGTCACGGCGGTTCATCCCCACGCACGTGGGGAACGCGGGCGCCGAGCGCGAGCGGGCGATGAAGGAGTAGGTTCATCCCCACGCACGTGGGGAACGCACCTCAGGCGGCGCAGGCGTACTGCACCAATTACGGTTCATCCCCACGCACGTGGGGAACGCTGAATTTATTTGCAGCGGGCATATCGAATTACCGGTTCATCCCCACGCACGTGGGGAACGCTTCACCATTTCAGAAAGAATAGCGCTATCAGGCGGTTCATCCCCACGCACGTGGGGAACGCTTCCCTGAGCGACTACTCGCAGCGGAATAGCACGGTTCATCCCCACGCACGTGGGGAACGCACGTCACCGGCGCCGTCAACAACCTGCGCGTGCGGTTCATCCCCACGCACGTGGGGAACGCAGCTCCGAAGCACTCGCCGAAGCGCCAAACCGCGGTTCATCCCACGCACGTGGGGAACGCTTCAGCGGCTTCGCCGGCATCGCTGTCAACCGCGGTTCATCCCCACGCACGTGGGGAACGCCAGCGCATTCGGGTTCAGCGTGCAATAGCTACCGGTTCATCCCCACGCACGTGGGGAACGCTCGATCTGGGAAAAGAACGGTCACCGGGAAGTCGGTTCATCCCCACGCACGTGGGGAACGCAGCCTGTGCGAGCAGATCGTAGCGAGCGGGTTCGGTTCATCCCCACGCACGTGGGGAACGCCGCTATTTCGGTGGTAAAGGCGGTCCCGGGGTCGGTTCATCCCCACGCACGTGGGGAACGCTAGATAATGCCGCCACCCGAAACAATAGCGTCCGGTTCATCCCCACGCACGTGGGGAACGCCTCGTCGTGCAGGTGCCGTTCTCACAAGTCGTCGGTTCATCCCCACGCACGTGGGGAACGCCTCGTCGTGCAGGTGCCGTTCTCACAAGTCGTCGGTTCATCCCCACGCACGTGGGGAACGCTGCGCGACCGCCTGCGCGTGCTGGGCGCACCGCGGTTCATCCCCACGCACGTGGGGAACGCTTCCTCGGCATAGAGCATCTTGGCGACGGGCTCGGTTCATCCCCACGCACGTGGGGAACGCTTCGGCTGCGAACAGCGGGCGCTGGGCGTAGGCGGTTCATCCCCACGCACGTGGGGAACGCGACTTCATCCCGCACGACGGCGCGGCCCGTAACGGTTCATCCCCACGCACGTGGGGAACGCAGAGGAAGGGTGCATGGTGGCTCCTGTTGATACGGTTCATCCCCACGCACGTGGGGAACGCATCGCGCTCATCATCTCTGTGCGGCTGGAGCGCGGTTCATCCCCACGCACGTGGGGAACGCCGGGCAACTACATCAACGCCCTGCGCTCTGCTCGGTTCATCCCCACGCACGTGGGGAACGCACAACACGCAGCCCCCATTTCGCCGCCGCGGCCGGTTCATCCCCACGCACGTGGGGAACGCATGTCTTGCAGCCCGCGCGGCCATACGCCGAACGGTTCATCCCCACGCACGTGGGGAACGCACGGCGATGCAGTGCCACCTGATCAAGTGCCGCGGTTCATCCCCACGCACGTGGGGAACGCTTCCTGGAGAGCAACGACACCTACAAATGGGTCGGTTCATCCCCACGCACGTGGGGAACGCCACTCTGATCCACCCTTGCCCTGCTGGCTGTCCGGTTCATCCCCACGCACGTGGGGAACGCGTGCCGTGCGCGCTGGTGACCGCCTGCGCCGCCGGTTCATCCCCACGCACGTGGGGAACGCAACCCCTATAACACCGAGAAGACGCGAAAGAACGGTTCATCCCCACGCACGTGGGGAACGCAGGTGCATGACGCTCGCGCGCCTACGTTTCTGCGGTTCATCCCCACGCACGTGGGGAACGCCGCCCATCTTTCTGCGTAGGACCACCGAGTGGCGGTTCATCCCCACGCACGTGGGGAACGCAGCTCAGGGGCCAGCAGCACGATGGCAAATGACGGTTCATCCCCACGCACGTGGGGAACGCGCACGATGTTGTTGGGGTCGTCGGCCAGCTGCTGGTTCATCCCCACGCACGTGGGGAACGCCGGCATCGCAGACATAGTGGCGCGCTCCACCTCGGTTCATCCCCACGCACGTGGGGAACGCTGTAGGTGCGCTTCATCTCAGGCGCATTCGCGCGGTTCATCCCCACGCACGTGGGGAACGCTTGACCCAACCGAGGCAATGGAGCACTGGGACCGGTTCATCCCCACGCACGTGGGGAACGCGGCGCAGAGCGCGAAAAGGCGATGAAGGAGTACGGTTCATCCCCACGCACGTGGGGAACGCCTGATGTGTGGTGGCGAGGATAAGCAGTCTGTCGGTTCATCCCCACGCACGTGGGGAACGCACGGCTTGCCGACGGGTAATCAAGGCCGAAGCCGGTTCATCCCCACGCACGTGGGGAACGCACTACTCTCATCCCCTTGATTCACAACGGTTTTTTGCCAACCTAATTTTCCACCGAATTTTGGCAGGCGGAATCTATGTTGTTAAAGAGCCGGCTTGGCGGCCTCTGGTAGGAAGGAAACCAGTTGCACGCCATCGAAGTCGGCGGGAATCCGCCGGTTCTTGCCAAGGGTCTTGAACTCAAACCCCGATTCGTTGGCTGAGCGCCAGACTATCACGGCATTGCCGTCTTCGATCCCTTCCTCCACATGCGTCCAGATGTGCTCGCGCACTCGACGCGAATAGTTGCCGACGTAGACGCCGGCACGCACCTCCAGCAACCATACCGCCAGCCGCCCTCGCAAACGGGGCGGCGCGTTTTCAAGAACGATGACCAGCATCGCCCAGACTCTCGGGGTTGGGGATCGCAGGTCCTACCGCATCCGCCGGGGCATCGGGCCGCGGGATTTCGCCTGCTGCCAGCAGGTCTTCGATGTCCGGGATGATTCTGTCAAGCAGCTTCGTTTGCCGAAACACGTCGCGGCACGCCAAGCGAACCGCCCGTTCTGGATTGGCTGGGTCCAATGAAGCAATGCGAAACGCCACCGGAACCACCGTTTCGAATTTGTACACATCGGCGACATCGTAGACAAAAGACAGGGGCTTTCCCGTGTGTATGAAGCCAATGGCAGGTGCGTAGCCGGCAGCGAGCACCGCCGCCTCGGCTACTCCGTACAGGCAAGCCGTGGCCGCCGACAGACATCGGTTGGGCAGGTCGGCACCATTCCAATCCTGCGTGTCATAGTCGCGGCCAGCCCATTCGACACCGAACTGCCTTGCCAGCAGTTGATAGCTACGTCTGACCCGCGCGCCTTCGATGCCACGCAACTGCTCCACGCTGCGCCTTTCCGGCGGCGCCTCTCCAAAGCGCACCGCATACATCTTGCGCACGACCTTCAACCGCAAATTCTCATCAAGCGCGAGCTTTGCCTGATACAGCAACCGGTCAGACCGCGCGCCCCCGGGTTGACCCGCCGAATAGAGCCGCACACCGGCCTCGCCCACCCATACAAGCAACGTGCCCACGCGAGCCGCCAGCGCTGCGGCGCGGTGCGATACGCGGGTGCCGGGCTCCAGCATCAGGCAGGCGACCCCGCCGAGAGGGATATGCGTGCGCACGCCGGTCACGTCCACAACGACGAATGCGCCATCGAGCACGTCGATTTCGCCCTTCTCGATGAAGATGACCGATACCCGCTCTTTGATTGGAATGGGTTTGAGGGGAGGGAGGAGGCCGGAGGACATGAGGCTCATTCGCCCGCTGCCGACAGTGCCTCGGCCACAGCTGCGTGGCTCAATCTTTGCCCGCTGGCGCGCAACTGTTCGATCAGCGGCCGCACCGCCAGCACCAGGCCTTTACGCTTGGCGCGCACCAGCACGCCCATCGTGCCGATAACGGTCAGGCCCAGCCCTTGGGCGTGGTGCCGCGCGGCCAAGTCATCCGCCAGCAGTCCTGCGCCGATCTCCATCGCGAGCCCGATCGCCGCGCTCTCGCCTGCGCCCAACCCGTCTACGCGCACAGGCTGCGCTTCGCACACGCGCAGCAGGCCGGTCGTGACGGCAGACTGAATCCGTTTCGCGTCGGCCAGCTCAGGTCGCAGGACGCACTCCGCCAACACCGCCCGCGGAACCTGAACGTCCTGGAACAGCGCGAGCAACAGCTCCAGCCTGTCCAGCCGCCCCAGGGCAATCAACGGGCCCGAATCGCAGACGACGACGCTAGTCACCGCTGGGCCGCCCCAAGGTGACTGCGCCCCTCGGGGGCAGGGCGAAGCCCGTGGGGGGTCCTAGTTGCCAAAGGCCGCAAGCTCGCGCTCCAGTTCCCCCGGTGCCAGTCGAATCACGGATATGTCCCGCCGGCCCAGCTCATCGACCATTTCGCTATAGGACAAGCCGGCAATTCGCGCCGCAAGACCCAAGCTGATCTGTTCGCGGTCGAAGAGCGTTGCAGCCAGTTCCATCAGCACCGGCTGCGAATCGAGGCCCTTGCCCAGTGGCAGCGCAAGCAATACCGGCTCCCCGGCCACGGTGACGATGGCCGAGTCGCCGCGCTGCGCGTCGTCGATCAGTTGCTGCGGCTGACGGTTTAGATCGTCGGCGGTGATGGTGTGCATGGTGTTGCTCCCGGTGGAGGGTATATGCAAGCTTACTCCTTGCGGCGCACCAGGAGCAAACCGCAGCCGAAGGCTTTGGCATGGCCGATGCCACGAGTCAATGCCTCGCCGAGCTTGCCTGAATCCAGCACCGTCAACTCCCCCGAGAAGTCCACGCTGCTGAAGCGTAGCTTCTCGTTCTTGCCTCGGTGCTGCGTGTAGGCCTCGACGCGTAAGCTGCACTCGTCCACCGCAAAGCCCAACTTCGGGCCGCTGTCAATCAGCCATTGGCCGCAGGCTTGGCGAGCCAGTTCGTACAGGGGCGGTTTGTCGAAGTCGTTCCAGTCCCCCCAACGGGCTAGACCGTGCTCGGCCAGCAGCCGCTTCTTGGCATTCATCACTACATCGTGGCGAACACCCTTGTGTTTCGCCGAACCAGCTCGCTTGCCCGACATCCGCAGTTTCGGCGAACCGTCAGGGTTGAGTAGTACCTCACCCTGATGGCTTGTCACCGGGTTGGCGCGCAGGTCAAAATGCAGGCGCTCACCAGCGCTCAACTGTGGCGCGTAACCGGTAACTTTCACATCCCAACCTGGCACATCGGTCCGCGGCGGGCGGGCCGAAACCGCATAGAAACGTGCAGCAACCCCGCCATCGAGCCGTCGAAACAAGAAGTCACGTGGCGTGTCGCGAGGTGCCGGAAAGAAGCGCTCCCACAGCCATTGATGGTCGTCATAGGCGCCGCCTCGCGTGCGCTCGTAGGCAGCTTCACGCTCGCGCTGGGGCAGCGGCTGAATCAAGCTGAAATGCATATTCACGGCTCCTCCGCCAACATCGAGGTGTGCTCCAGGCGGTCGCCGAACTGCCAGCGACTCCGACGGATGATGCGGTCTTTGCGCGGCGCGCTCAATTGCACCGCAACGCCTGCTTCGATGCCGTCGCTCCAGCTAAGACTACGCACTGGCAATGGCAAATCGACGGCCGCGCGATTCCAGCGATCAGCATGCGGGGCAGCTTGCGTTTCGATCAACGCGCGATAGGCCTCGAAGGCCCTCAATGCCGACTCTGCCGGCACTACCTGCGGCCACAGCGGTGCTGCCGGCGGGCACGCCTTCCGACCGAGGTAGAGCACGAAGAGCGGCGCGCGCAATGCATCGGCCAATTGGCCCAGCGCGTGCGGCGATTCGGCCCGGGCCTGCACGGCAACCAGACACGCGGCATCCTGCCGGTAGTCCCGCGTGGACAGGATGGTGTTGAGCTCATGCCGTGGTAGCGCCAACTCGTCTGCTCGCGTGGCGTGCTGTCGGCCCCTGAGCACACTGGTCCCCGGTACCTGCGCTGTGTGATAGTCGCGCAGCAGCGTGCCTGAGGACTGCACGCCAACCGCGAACATGTAGCCGGCCTGCAAGCTTGCCAGCCGCGCTTCTTCGTCCCGCGTGATACCCAGCGCGGCAGCAAGCAGCCCGAGCAGCGCCGACTCGCCCGGATGGTTGGCGCTGCCACGGAACTCGCCCACAGCCGGTTCGCCCCACGCCGCCAGCGGCGCCTGAAGTTGGAACACGAGGTAGTCCATGGCGATTAGTCTTGCTGCGCGAAGGCGACCAAATCGTCAAGGTTGCCAATGGCGCCGAGCGGGTCGTTCGGTTCGATGGGCCGTTGCGGGTCTTCGACATCGATGCGGCGTCGCCCATCGGCGCAAGCACCGTAGACCTTGTCGAAGTTTGTGCAACGCTTTTCAACCGCAGCCACTGCCAGTGCCAGCATGTCGTCGCCACCGTTTCTCCCGTCGTCGCGCGGCCTTACCGGTTTGAGAAAGGCCTGCACCAACGATCGCGGCTGCTGATTGCCTTTCTCGGCAAGCACGTAGCTTGCGTAGGCGCGTGAACCGTGGCTGTTCTGCATGCCGGTGGGCGATACCTTGGTGATGGCGTGGACAAGGGCTCCGATCGAACGCTTGGCCAACTCGGCGTTGTCGCCGCCGAGGTTGGCGGCGAGCAGTTCCCGGTTGACGCACACGTATTGATAGAACAGGCCCGCGCCGAAACCGCGTTCGCCGATGTGACCGGCGCCTTTGTCTTCCCGGTTGAGATCGTCTACGGCACTGAAATAATCGTCTTCGACGGCGGCCTCATGGACAGTGATGGCGTGGGCGACTTGCACGGCGGCTTCGACGTTGTGAGCCGGGCTGTCGGCGAGCATGCGGCCGAACATTGCGATATCGACCGCGGCAAGTGGTGCGCGCAGCAGTTCGAGTTCATCGTCGGTCGGCGCACTGCCGCGAGCGATACAAGTCTCAACCAGCGCGTCGACAGCAGCTCTTTCTTCAGGGCTCAGATGGGATAGCTGTTCTATGCGCAGCTCGTTCAACGGGGCATCTTTCTTTTCCTTTTGCAGCTTGCCAAACTGCTGCGCGATGCTGGCGGACCAGGCCTTGGCATCTTTGTCCTTGACACCGCGTGCGGTCAGTGCGTTATAAACCTGGACGCCGGCTTCCTTGGTGCGTGTGCCCAGGTGCGGGTGCGGCGCGTCCTCCCAGAGCACAACTTCAGGCGCAGACTTCACCGCCTGCCCCTTTGTCAAGGCGCTCTTGAACTCGTCGGAGGTCCGCCACGAACGCTTGCGCGACTGCGATGACACGCGCAGCCGCTGCGCGTCGCCCATCAGTGCAGTTTTGGGCCGGCCGGTGTCATCGCGGTTGAGGTTCGCCGGTGGGTAGGTGGTGAGCACGTGCAATTGAAGGAAGCGGGACATGTGAGTTCTCCTCGGGTTGGATGAATTTTCCAGACGATCACTTGGTGGGCCAGACGTAGCCGTAGGCCCAGGTCTTCTTGACCGCGTCGCGCTGGTCGGGCCACGCCCACGACAACACGTCATTGGTAAGGGCCATCACTGGTGCGCCCTTCTTCATCAACGGCAGCGTTCGTCGCAGCCCGCCAAATAGGGCGTCGAGGTCTTGCGTTTCGAGCAGCCGCTTGAAGCGCGCCTCGCTGACACAGGGTTGGTCGGAACCTTCGGCATGCGCGCTCATTGCTTGAGCCATGCCGTGGTCGGACGCGTCGGTTTCAACGTGAACGAGCAGGCCGACTGCGGCGGCCAGCGCGTCGTTGCGGCGTGCGTAGCCGTCGTTCCATCCAGCTTGGCGCATGCGCTGGAAGAGGTACTGGTACGGCTGCGCCAGTGTCACGGCTGTAATGTCGTGCGCGCGCCGCGCGGTCGGACCCATGCTCGCGCAGTTGCGTCACATCGCGCCACCACTCGTACAGCACGCGCCCTGGGCCTTGATCCTTGTTCAACTTCATGGCTTGCCTCCTTTTGTGTCCTTCTTGCACCGGGTTGCCTTGCGGGCCAGCGCCCCAGCATCGACGGGCAGGCCGAGCGCTTCGCGCAACTTCGGCCCGCGCAAATTGGCCAGCAATTGCCGATGCGCTTGGGCGATACGGCGCGGGTTCTGCTGTGCGACCGGGCCTGCGCCGACGAATTGATGGTCGAACAAATACAGGGCACGCTGCTCGAGATGCCTGAGCCAAGCCGGATTGACGGTGGCGGCATCGAACTCAGCTGCGCGCGCAGCGCCCTCGATCAATGGGCCGAGTTGTCGATAGAACGCTGTTGTGGTGGCACTCCAGAAGGCAGCGTCAACGGCGCTGAAGTCAGCCTTCTTCGGTGCCTCCTTGAACCAAGCTTCCTTGACGGCACCGCGTAACATCCCTGCAACGGTTTCCGTGGCGTCGAGCCAGCGGCCGACTTCAGCTTCGATCTGGCGCTGCGCTTTCGCGTCGCAATTGGCCAACCCGTATAGAGGAAGGGTCGCTTCGTACCAGCAGCGCGCCTTGGCATTGTCCATGTCGTAGCCAAACGCCCATAGTCGCAAGGAGCCCGGGGCGCTTCGCAGGCGTGCTGTCAAGAAATGCTCGACCACGCGTGCTCGGCGTTGCTTCTTGCGCGCGCTGGTCTGACCGAGAACCCAGGCCAGCCAATGCCTGTGCCCAAGGCCGCCGGGCTGTGGATGCACGGGGAGCCATTCCTCTTCTAGCGCGTAATAGGGCGAAAGCGGATGACTCCAACCGTCCTTGTAGTTGAGCCCGTAATTGCGCGTGCGGTAACTACTGACAAGCGCCTCGGAGTGACGACCACAGACGTGGCAATCACCGCTGCGCCGCGCGTCCACATTCAGCCAGATGCGTCGTGGCATTGCCCAGAAGACATGTGCCGGATCGACCTGCGCCGGGGTGGTCTTGCCGTCTTCCCTCTGCGTTGCCGGCGTGGACGTCAGCCAGGGGAAGACGAGGGGACTCGCAGCGCCAGTCCATGAAGCGTCACCGGCAAAGCGATCACGTTCCATCACGTTTAGCCACAGACTTTGCCACAAACTGCTGCCTTCGGCTGCCAACAAAAGCGTGGTCAGCGGTCCGCCCCCTCGTAGCCCAGTGCGATGCCCCGCGCCGCCCGATGGAGCGTTAATTTGTAGCGTCAACAGGGCGGTCGCCGCGCAGCACCGGCAGAGCTGCCGGATACCACCGCGTTTGACGAACAGGTCCTTGTTGTCCTTGGCAGTGTTTTCACCTGGCGCTTCGATCAGCAAGCCGCCAATATCGCAAACCACACCTTCGTCCACGCCCATGCTTGCGTCTTGCATGAAGCGTTGGCCACCGCCGTCGAAGTCGAAGGCCGCGGCAAACGGTGCAAGCCACTGCGACAGCGTCTCTGCGCTTGGTGGCTCGTTGAACCAACTTCGCCAGCGCGACGGCCCATCGACCGGCGACGCAGTCTGAAACAACCCGATCGCGAACTGCGCAAGCGCACCGTTGAAGTCGGCACGGTTGGCGGCGAAGGCCACGATATCGGGTCGCGCCAGTCGTGCCGGGCTGACCCATTCCTGGCTGCCATCACGCAGACGCACCGGCATCCAAGACGCGTTGAGCAGGTTGGTGGCCACTGAACGCTCAAGGGCTTTTAAGTCGGAAACAGCGAGCTCTCTGTCTTCACTGGTCTTCATATCGGCTTTCTGGTGAATGCGAGGTCGGGCCCCGCCGATCAATGCACTATAGGCGCAGATTCGATAAAGTACAAGTGTCTTGGTGCTTTAGCGGTTTAAACCACATTTTCTGGCAGACTCCAGGGTTGGTTCCTCGATCCATCGGGGATGACCCGTGTCTCGGCGCGTGATGAGCCGTGGACGGCACTACGTTCCCCACGAACGGTGGGGAGTTCGAGTTGGGTGGCGGCAGCTCGCCACCCAACTTTTCCTAGCTCTTCTTGCCGCACGCCACCTTGAACAGCAGAGAAAGCATCATTCATTCGCTGTCTTCCTCTATGCCTTGTTTGGCGGGCACCAAGCCTCGTGACGAGCAGTAGGCCCAAGCCCGCACCTCTCCTGCGCGGTGCTTGCTCTCGCCCGTCATCGCGTGGCCGCGCCACACACCATCGCGGCCTTGCTCCAGCGGCAGCAGCACAGCCCATTTGCCGGCGCCCGGCAGTGCGGCTTCGACTGCGCACACGGCTGCCTCGCGCTGAGGTGTGGGTTCAACGGCACGACTCGCGATCGAACGCGTCGCGACTCGCACGCTGCTGTACGCCCAGGCAGCTGCCTCGTTCGCGTGCTCGCACCACGGCCGCAGATGGTCACCATCCCAACGTGCCAGCATCACGGTGGTACTGGCTTCCCCAAGACGTGACGGCGTGCGGGCCTCGCTCCACCAGTCAATCACGTCCCCACGCGTGTAGCCACTGATCAGCTTGACCACGCTGTTGCCGCCTTGCGAGCGTGCCGCCCAGTGTTCACCTTCGGCTCGGTTGGCGTTGGCTGTCAGTGCGTCAGGGACGACCGCGTCTTCCCCGTATACCGCTTTGATCAGGTATCGTGCATCTTCGGGCATGCGGAAGCGGCCGGCTTGCATCACCTGCATGGTCAGCCACAACTGGCCGTGGTGTCGATACACCGAGGCGGCCTTCGGGAACGCGGCTTTGAACCAGTTGGCCTCTGGGGTGTCAGCCCACTCGGGACCAAAAACCCACAGACACGGTTCGCCGCGCTGGTCGCGCGAGCCGGCTTCAAGTAACCGATCACCGCGCGCATCGCGCACATGCCGCTGCAGGCGCCCGGCGCGCTGGATCAGCCGATCGATCGGTGCGAGGTCGGTGACGACCACGTCCCAATCCGCATCGAGACTCTGCTCGACCACCTGCGTGGCCACCACCAGCTGCCCGCGTCGCAGTTCGGCGAAGCCTTTGGGACCGAAACGGTTGAGCATCTGCTTCTCGATCTGCAAGCGGTCGGCGAGCGCGAAGCGCGCATGGAAAAGCGTGATGTGATCGCTGCCGATCCTCGGGGCGAGTTCGTCGAACGCCGCCAGCGCGTCGGCCACCGTGTTGCGGATCCAGCAGACGCAGCGGCCCGCGCCGAGTGCACCCATGATGGCTTCAACGACATCGCCCTCGTTCGAGAGGAAGCGTACCGCGACACTGCGGGACACCTCGACTCGCGAAGCCAGCCGTGTTTCGATCACCTGGGTACCGATGCTTTCGTGCCACGTGGTCGCGAGTGGATAGTCGTCGGATTGGAGCAGTGGCTGCAACCGAGCGCGCTTGCCCTGCGCCAGAGCCCGGCCGCGCGCGTAAGCCCCGAGCAACGCCTGCTTCATCGCCTGCGGCAACGTGGCCGAAAGCAGGATCGCGCTGCCACCCGCGTAAGCGTGGAACTCCAGCAAGGACTCCAGCACCCGCTGCATGTAACTGTCACAGGCGTGAACCTCGTCAACGATCAACACCTTGCGAAACAGGCCGAGCAGGCGCAGCGACTGGTGCTTGCTGTGCAGCACTCCGAGCATCGCTTGATCGATGGTGCCGACGCCGGCCGCAGCCATCAGCGCGCGCTTGTTATGGTCGGCCAGCCAGGCAGTGCAGCGCGCGCTGGCGGTCTCGTCGTGCTGCGCCGTGTCGCTTTCGGTGCGCCCGGCGCGCAGTACGGTGGCGGCAAAATCCTCCACCAGCCTGCTCTGTCCATGCGCGAGTGCGAGACTGTCGTTGGCGCCGAATAGCCGACCGAAAACGGCAGAAATTCGGCCGTACATTGCATTGGCCGTCGCCATGGTCGGTAAGCCGACGAAGAAGCCGTCGGCCAAGCCACTTGACATCATCCGATGCGCCAGCAGCACGGCGGCTTCGGTCTTGCCGGCGCCGGTTATGTCTTCCAGCATGATCAGAGTAGGTTCGGCAGGAAGGGGCTGATCACGCGCCCATGCTTGCAACGGCGAGGGTTTTGCGATATCCGGGAACAACGCGGCCAAGGTCGTGCTGCACGGGGCTGCCCCGGGCAGCACGCCGGTGGCGGCCAAGGCGACGGACGCGCGCCGCTGGGCATGCTCCCAATAAGCGTCGAGCCGGCCGTCGGTCGGAGCGTGGTCGCAATACTCGAAGTATTCGGTATTCGAGCCGATCCAGTCGGCCAGAACCGCCAGGCCTGCGATCCACCACGACAGCCGCTCGCTGGCGTCGCTAAAACCATCTGCGTCGAGGCTCGTGGGCAACAGCGGCGCAGAGTCACCCACCATCAGCAACCGGGCATCGCGAACGAATGCGACGATAGCCTGGCAGTCCTGCGAGGCGTCAAAGTGATGCGAGAGATAAATCTTTTCGGACTTCGGCGGCTGGCCGTGGTGACCCGTTACCGCGCGGACCCAGGCGTTAAGGCCAGGCAGGTAGTCTTCGGTCTGCGGCCCCATCCACGATTCGTCGATAGCGACCTGTTCCAGCAGATCGGTCCACGCAACGCGGCCGAGCGTGTCGTGCCGTTCGTTGTATGCCTTGCGCGGTGCCCGACCCCGCAAATCATGGAAGATATCTGAACGTTGGCCCTGGAATGCCTCGGCGAATTTACCGAGGTCGTGCAGGCACATCCAGAACGAAACCCACGCCACCATGTCCTGTTCCGAAGCTACGCCGAAACTGCTGGCAAGCCATCGGCGCAAGCCAGGAGCGGCGCCCAGATAGGCCGCGGCTACCGCCGACACGTCCAGGCAGTGATACGGCAGCAAATGAAATTTCGCTTCCGATCCCTCCGCCGGGCGGGCCTTGCCCCAATAAAGCCACGAGTTGTTCACGGCGGGGATCGTCGCAGGCTCCAGGCTCACGGGGTGATCCTGGCCAAGGCCGCCTTCAGTTTTTCTTTCACCTCGTCCCTTAGCGCGTCCGGCCCAAGCACCTCGACCTCCGGCACATGCCGCAGGATGTCCATCACCAGTTCGCGCGGATCGGCATAAGGCAGTTCCAGGGGGTAGCTACCGTCCTTGGCAAATGTTCCCCGCTGCCTCGGGTGCCAGAGTTCAGCCGCCACCCAGCGCGCCCGGTCCGCGCTGAAGCACAATTTGGCCCACTGTACGTCCTCCCCCGCGAAAATGCCGTAGCCCGAGCCGAGTACGGAATCCAGCTCGGCATCCGGCACACTGGCCGCGGGGCTGTCCAATACCTGAACCCATTGCACAGCATCGACACTGAAGCTGCGCAATGCATTGCGCAGGTGACACCAAGCGTCGAGGTACCAGTTGCCGCGGTAGTGGATCAGCCGCTGGGGTGACACTTCACGTTCGCTGGCTTCGCCTCGGCCACGGGACAAGTAACCGATCAAAAGCCGCCGGCGCTGGAGAAGGCCGCTGCCGAGAGCTTGAAAATGAGGCAGGTGCATCGGGCGCGCGGCGACCATGTGGACCTTGATGCGATGTGCGACATCAGCTGCGGAAGGCGTCCCTGTCCCCAGCAATGTGTGTAGCCGCGCGGTCAGCGGCTCAATGTGCGGCCCCAATAGGCCGCCGGCGTCCAATTGGGCCAACAGTTGCTGCATCGTTAACAGCGCGTGGATTTCCTCGGCGCTGAACCACAGGCCCGGCAACTCATATTGTTTGCCGGCGTGGCGCAGGCCGGGATCAAGACGCCATCCCTGCTGCTCCCGATCGAAGATCACGGGTGCGTTCATGCGATCACGTAGATGCGCCAGATCTCGCTTCAGCGTCGCAGGGGACACGGCCAATTCCTGAAGCAGGAAGTCCCTTGTGACGCACCGACCGGCGTCAAACCAGTTTTTCAACCTGTACAAACGCTCGGTTTGGGACATCGGTCACATTGAACGGGTTGTGCTGAATGAACTTCGGCTTGGCACGCTTTGTTTGCGGACAGGGAATCATGACAGAAGTATCGTGAACTTCGAAGGCAATGTGCCGGCGGGCGGCTTGTTTCATGTCGCGTCGTTCAGCGACAAAGGGGTTCGGGTCACCGACTTGTGGCAGTGCAACGGGCCGTCATAGCGACGCGGCCAGCATTTCTTCGTAGTCCTGCGCCGAGGCAACACGCGGGTTGGTCTTGTGGCAGTGATCGGCCAGGGCGCCCTTGATAATCTGATCGAACCAGTCACGCCGCACGCCCATGGCGGCCAGGCTCGTGGGCAGGTCCAGTCGCGCGTTCATGTCCCTGATCGCCTCGGGAATATCGCCCGCGGACTGCAACCCCATCGCGTGCGCCATGCGTTCGAGGCGCCTGTCCTTTTGCACCGACTCGGCCTGCGCATTGAAGCGCACCACGGCCGGCAGGAACATGGCGTTCAGGGTGCCGTGATGCAGGCGCGGATCCACCCCGCCCAGGCTGTGGCTGAGCGAATGCACGCAACCCAGGCCTTTCTGAAAGGCCATGGCGCCCTGCATCGACGCGCTCATCAGGTTGAAGCGGGCCTCGCGGTCGCCGCCGTCACGCGTCGCGCGTTCGATGTTGGCCCAGCCGCGCTCCAGCCCGTCGAGGGCAATGCCGTCGGCCGGCGGGTTCACTGCCGCCGACATGAAGGTCTCCATGCAATGCGCGATCGCATCCATGCCGGTGGCCGCGGTGAGCCTGGCAGGCAGCCCGAACGTGAGCTCGGGGTCGCAGATTGCCGTCTTGGGCACCAGGTGCCACGAATGGAAGCCCAGTTTGCGATGATCATCGACGATGATGAGGGCGCCCCGGGCGACTTCGCTGCCGGTGCCGCTGGTGGTGGGCACCGCGATCAACGGCGCGGCCCGATCGGTGATGCGGTCCGACCCGCCCTCGATCGTGGCGTACCCCGTCAGCGGCCCTTCGTGGGTGGCCGCGATCGCGACGCCTTTGGCGCAATCGATCGCCGAGCCGCCGCCCACGGCGATCAGCCCGTCGCAGCGGTTGGCCTTGTAGGCCTGCGCGGCGGCGCGCACAGCCGCTTCGGTCGGATTGGAGGGCGTCTGGTCGAACACCGCAACGGGCAGGCCGGCGAGCGCATCCAGGGCCTTTTGCAGCACCCCCGCCGCCTTGACGCCGGGGTCGGTGACGACGAGTGGCCGCGTGATGCCCACGCGCTCGCACTCCTGTTTGAGCAGCTTGACGGCCCCGAAATCAAGCTGGATCTGGGTCACGTAGTAGATGAAGGGCATGGCGCAATTCCGATTACGATCGAAGTCCAACTTTAACTTCAACTGGAGACAACACCATGCGAATGACCCGACTGCTGATTGCCGGCGCCGTCGCGATTGCCGGCGCCGCCGACGCGGCCTGCCTGAGCGACACCCAGGCGGCCGAGCTGATGGCGAAGTTCGTTGCCAAGACCCCGGCCGCAACCCCCGAAGGTCTGAGCGAAGCCGACGCCGCCTGCAGCCGGGCAAAGGTGACGGCGCTGCTCGAAAAACAGTATGGCAAGGTGATTGGCTACAAGGCGGGCCTGACGAACCCGGCGGTCCAGAAGCGATTCGGCTACGACAAGCCGGTCTGGGGAAAGCTTTTCCAGGGCATGGTCCTCGCGGACGGGGCAACGGTGGACGTGGCATTCGGCGCGCGCCCCCTGTTCGAGGCCGACATGCTGGTGCGGGTCAAGAGTGCGAACATCAACAGCGCGAAGACACCGATGGATGTGCTCAACGCGGTGGACCAGGTGATCCCGTTCATCGAATTGCCGGACCTGGTGGTCGAGGCGCCGCCCAAGCTCGGCGGTACCGGCATCACCGCGATCAATGTCGGCGCCCGGCTGGGCGTGGCCGGCAAGCCGGTGGCGGTGCCCGCCACCCGGGGAGAGCGCTATGCCATGCTGGATGCCCTGCGCGACATGAACGTGGTGCTGGCCGACGGCGCCGGCGCAGAACTCGGCAAGGGCAAGGGCAGTGACATCCTCGAGCACCCGTTGAATGCGGTGGTGTGGCTGGCCCAGGCGCTGGCCCAGGAGGGCCTGGCCATGAAGCCCGGGGACCTGATCAGCCTGGGCTCGTTTTCCCCGCTGTTGCCGCCCAAGGCCGGGCTCAAGGCCACGGCGACCTACAACGGCCTGCCCGGAGCCATGCCCGTCTCTGTCCAGTTCAAGTGACGACCCATGAATTCATCAAGATGGGGCGCGCTGTCCCGCAGGCGCGCCAAGCGCATGCCGACGCGGCGCGCGCCCTGGCTGCCGCCCTCGAACCTTAATCATGAATCGCCAGGATTTCCGTTTTTTTCACCGCCTGCGCGTGCGCTGGGCCGAAGTGGACATGCAGAAGATCGTGTTCAACGCCCACTACCTCATGTATTTCGACACGGCGCTGGCCGACTACTGGCGGGCCCTGGCACTGCCTTACGAGGAAGCCATGCACCAGCTGGGCGGCGACCTGTACGTGAAGAAGGCCACCGTGGAATTCAACGCTTCGGCACGGATGGATGATCGCCTGGACGTGGGACTGCGATGCAGCCGCATCGGCAATTCGTCGATGGCCTTCACCGGCGCGATATTCCGCGGCGAGCACCTGCTGATCACCTGCGAACTGATCTACGTGTTTGCGGACCCCGTTACCCAGACGTCCAGCCCTGTGCCGCCGCTGCTGCGTGAGATCCTGACCGGCTACGAAGCGGGCGAGCCCATGCTGAATATTCGATGCGGTGCCTGGTCAGACCTGGGCCCGGATGCGAAGAAGATCCGCACCCACGTCTTTATCGAAGAGCAGCGAATCCCCGCCGACATGGAGTGGGATGAAGCGGACGCCGCCGCACTGCATGCTGTCGCCTACAACCGGCTCGGCCAGCCCGTGGCGACCGGCCGGCTGATGCAATCCGCGCCCGGTGTGGCCAGGCTGGGCCGCATTGCGGTGCACAAGGTGCTGCGCGGCTCGGGCGTGGGCCGCAACTTGATGCAGGCGCTCCTGGACATTGCCGCGCAACGAGGCGACCGGAAGGCCCTGCTGCATGCCCAGCGCACGGCGCAAGCGTTCTACCTGGGCCTGGGATTTCAGCCGCATGGCGAGCCCTTCGACGACGCCGGTATCGCCCATATCGAAATGTCGCGGCCGCTCGGGCACTAGCATGGCCCGCAAAAAGCGCAGCCAGCCGGCCAACGTATCCATCGAGCCCCACCTGGCCGCCCCTGTGACGGCGCCGGCGGCGAATGCGCTTCCCGCCGAGGCGCCGGGCGGCATCACTTCGGCCATCTTCGCCGTAATGATGTTCCTGGCGCCGGCCCTGGGTGTGCCGCACGAGGAGATGCTGCAGGACACATTGAAATCCATCATCGTCTCATTCGGCGCCTTGGGCGCGGCACTGATGTTCTTCTGGCAGGAGCGCGGGCGCGACAAGCCGCTGCGCTGGCACGCTGTCATGTGGCTTCCGCTCGCGCTGATGGCCTACGCGCTCGGCAGCATGGCCTGGTCTCATGCTTACCTGGGGGGCGTCGAGGCCATCCGGTGGTTCATCTTCAGCCTTTTGCTCTGGCTGGGGATCAATACCCTGTCCAGGGAACGGCTGCCCGTTCTCGCCTGGGGCATCCACGCCGGCGCGCTGGTCGCAGCCTTGTGGGCGGTGCTGCAGTTCCTGTTCGATTTCCAGTTTTTCCCGCAGGGCCCGCACCCCGCCTCGACATTCGTCAACAGGAATTTTTTCGCCGAATTCGCCGTGTGTACCCTGCCTTTTGCCGCCATGCTGCTGGCACGGGCGCGGCAGAGCGCGCAGGTGGCCCTGCTGTCGGCCAGCAGCGGCCTGATCATCCTGGCGATCCTGATGACGGGGACGCGCGCGGCGCTGATCGCGCTGTGGCTGCAGCTGCTGGTGCTGCTGCCCTACATGGGCTGGATGTACCGCAAGCAACTGGCCTTCGCCGCCTGGGGACCTGGCACGCGCCTGGTGGCGGCAGGGCTGTTGCTCGCCACCGTGGGTGGGCTCGGAATGATTCACACCGGCGACCCGAAGATCATCGAAGAGGGCCGCGGCTCGACGGCCCTGGAGCGCGGCTTCAACCGCACCGGCTCGATCTCGGCCAGCGACCCATCGCTGGGTGTTCGCATGATCATGTGGAAAGCCACCAGCCGAATCCTCGAGCAGCGTCCCTTCGCGGGTGTCGGTGCGGGCGCCTGGGAGAGCGAGATCCCGCTGTACCAGGCCGAGGGCTCGCAGCTGGAAACCGACTATTACGTCCACAACGAGTTCCTGCAATTGCTGGCGGAATACGGCCTGGTCGGCTGGCTGTTCCTGCTGGGCCTGTCGGTCTACCTGATTGCCGCCTTCAGCCGCACGCTGCTGGGCAAACACCCCCATGCGCAGGCCGAGGCCCCCTGGCGTGCCGTGGTCCTGTCCAGCCTGCTCTCGCTGTTCATCGTGAGCAGCATCGGCTTTCCCTGGCGCATGGCCGCCACGGGAGCGTTGTTCGCGCTGTGCCTGGCGGCCCTGGCCGCCTCCGATGCAAGGATGAACGCGTTCCCCTGGCCGGCGATGCGGCTGGGTTGGCGTTCTTCGTTCTCGCTGGTGGCGCTGGGCTCGCTGACGGCGGCGCTCGTGCTGGCAGTCCACATCACCCAACTCGCCGCCGAAAGCGAACAGAAGATCGTCAGGGCGACCAAGATCGCCTTGACCATTTCGGCGTCGGGCAACCCCAACCATCCCAAATGGGCCAAGAGCAAGGCGGACATGCTCAAGTTGATCAGGGAAGGGGTGGCGCTGAACCCCCACTACCGCAAGATCACGCCGATGGTGGCGGATGAACTGGCGCGATGGGGCGACTGGAGAAACGCCACCTGGATCTGGGAAAGCGTGCTGTCTTCGCGCCCGTATGTGGTGGCGATCATGGCCAACGTCGCGCGCGGCTACACGATCATGGACGACCCGGGCAAAGCCATGGCATTCCTGGAACGCGCCAAAAAATTGCAGCCCCAGGCACCATCGGTGCGGTCACTGGAGGTCATCCTGCTCAGCCGAAGCGGCCAGGAGGGCCGGGCGCTCGAACTGGGGCGGCAGGCCGTCGCCGACAGGATCTACGACTATGACCTGGCCGACGCCACTTTCCTGTTGGCCTGGCGTGCGGGCGACTACACCCTCGCAGCAAGCGCGATGGCGCTGCGGATGGCCGGGTGGCCGGCGACACGCGCCGAAGGGCATGTTCAGCTCGGCAACATGTATGCGTCGGGGTCGAGAGAACCCGAAAAGGCGCTGGCCGCGTTCCAGCAGGCCATCGCGCTGGCTTCGCAATCGCAGCGCCAGACGTTGCTTGACCGGATACCCCCGGGTTACCGCGCCAGGCTGCTTGCACCGGACGCCGCAGCCCAGCCGCCGGCGCCGCCTCAGACGTCGGACAGCAAGGGATAGGGCGCGGGCTCCACCCGCAACGCGGGACCTTGCGGACTCACCACCGCCAGCAGGCCCCCCTGCGAGGCCACGATCTGGATGGACACGATGGCATCCCACCCTCCACCGGGCGCCGGTGCGGCCTGAGCCACCAGGCCGCACGGTTGGCTCGCATCCGATTCGTGGAAGATCTCCTGCCCGGCTTGCAGAGGCTCCTGCGCGTGGCCGAGGTAGGCCCGCTTCTTGAGCGTGCCTCGAAACTGGCTTCGCGCCACTACCTCCTGGCCGGGGTAACAGCCCTTCTTGAAATTGACGCCGCCCACCGACTCGTAATTGAGCATCTGCGGCACGAAGGCCTCGACGACGGGCTGAGTGATGGTGGCGACTCCGCTGCGGACCTCGCCCCAGAGCCACAGTTCGTGCGCAAGCTGCGGCCCCGAAGGTGGCGATTCCCCGGCCGGCGCGAGCCAAAGGCTGCGCACCCGGCCGTCGGCGGGATACAGTGAAACGATGCTGGTGCCGTCGCTGCCCGTTGTCTTCCACGGTGCCTGCGGCCCGGTGCCGCCCGCGACGCCGAACAGCTCGAACTCGGCCGTCGCGTCGCGCAGCTTGGCCTTGGCCCGCAACACGAACATCGACAGGCGCTTGAGGGTCGGAGCGAGAATGTCGCGGCTGACGACCAGGAGAATCTCCCCCTGGCTTCGCTTGACGCCGACGAAGCTGGCCTGCATCCGGCCCTTGGCGGTGCAGTAAGCCGCCAATCGGGCTTCGGACAACCCGAGCAACGCGAAGTCCTGCGTCAGCTGGCCTTGCAGGAAGCTGGCCGCATCATCGCCCTGCACGCCGATGACACCCAGGTGGGGCAGGGTGGTTACACCGTTCAATGGATGGCTCATAGGGTGAATTATCATGCTCGTTCCAATTCACTCCATGACATAGGGGCAGCGGTTCGTGAAGCGATTCCTGTTGACGGTCTTCCTGCTGGCCTCCCTCATCGTCCTGGGCGGCGGCGGCTGGGCATTGTGGTGGGTCTATCAGCCGCTGCGCCTGTCGGCGCCGGCGGTGGACCTGTCGATCGAGGCCGGCACTTTGCCGCGGGGCGTCGCGCAGGCCGTGAAAGAAGCGGGCGTCGATGTTTATCCCGAGCTCCTGTATCTCTGGTTTCGCATTTCCGGCCAGGACAGGGCCATCAAGGCCGGCAGCTACGAGCTGGAAGCCGGGATCACGCCGCACAAGCTGCTGGCCAAGCTGGCGCGCGGCGAGGAAACCCTGCGTGCAGTCACTCTGGTCGAGGGCTGGAATTTCCGCCAGGTCCGGGCGGCGCTGCTGAAAGAGGACGTGCTCAAACCCGAGACGAAGGGCCTGCAGGACGAGGCGCTGATGGCCCTCCTGGGCCGCGCCGGCCAGCATCCGGAAGGGCGGTTCTTTCCCGACACCTATACCTATGCCAAGGGATCGAGCGATGTCGCCGTGCTCAAGCGCGCCTTGCGGGCCATGGACAAGCGGCTGGCCACGGCTTGGGCCCAGCGTTCGCCCGAAGCGGCCGTGAAGACCCCCGAGGAAGCATTGATCCTGGCCAGCATCATCGAAAAAGAGACGGGCAAATCGGCCGACCGGACGCTGGTCGCGGCCGTTTTCAACAACCGGTTGCGCGCAGGCATGCCCCTTCAGACCGACCCGACCGTGATCTATGGAATGGGCGCGGCTTTCGACGGCAATCTGCGCAAGAAAGACCTGCAGGCCGATACGCCCTGGAACACCTATACGCGCAGCGGCCTGCCGCCTACCCCGATCGCCATGCCCGGCAAGCCATCCCTGCTGGCGGCCGTCCAGCCGGCCCAGAGCAAAGCCCTTTATTTCGTGGGCCGGGGCGACGGCACCAGCCAGTTCAGCGCCAGCCTGGACGAGCACAACCGCGCCGTCAACAAATACCAACGCGGGCAATGAGCAGCAGCTCCCAGGGTGCCGATGGCCTTTTCATCAGCTTCGAAGGCATCGACGGCGCCGGCAAGTCCAGCCATGTGCAAACCCTGGCGCAGGCGTTCCGGGCGCAAGGCTGGGCGGTGACTGTCACACGCGAGCCCGGCGGCACGCCGCTGGCCGAGAAGCTGCGCACCCTGGCGCTTGGCGAACCCATGGACCCCCTCACCGAAGCATTGCTCATGTTCGCCGCCCGCCGGGACCACCTGGTTCGAGTCATCGAGCCGGCATTGGCCCGAGGCGAAGCGGTGTTGTGCGACCGATTCACCGACGCCACATTCGCCTACCAGGGCAGCGGGCGCGGCTTCGACCTGCAGGTGTTGGCGCAGCTGGAAGCGTGGGTGCAGCGAACGCCCGCGGGAGATTTGCGGGAGCCGCACCTCACGTTGCTGTTCGAGATTGATCCCTCGATCGCGGCGGCACGGCTGGCGGGTGCCCGCGTGCCGGACAAATTCGAGTCCCAGCCGGTCGACTTCTTCAGCCGGGTCGCCACCGGTTACGCGCTGCGTGTCAGGCAAAACCCTAGCCGGTTCGCGCGAGTCGATGCGGACCAGCCCCGCGAGGCCGTCTGGACAGACGTCCTTGCGGCGTTGCGCAGCAGGGGCTGGCTCACGTGACGGTTCCGCCGGCCTGGATCGTCGCCCAAGCCCGGCAGCTGCTCAGGCGGCGCGGTCATGCCTGGCTGTTGCTGGGCCCCTCCGGCCTCGGCCAGTACAGCCTGTCGCTGGAGCTGGCTCGGGCCTGGTTGTGCGACCAGCCCGGACCGGACGGCGCCTGCGGGCAATGCCCGAGCTGCCATGCGATCGAGGTTCGCGGCCATACCGACTTGTGCGTTTTGATGCCCGAGACGGTCATGCTCGCACTGGGTTGGCCCTTGGCAGAAAAGGCGCAGAAAGAGATCGACGACAAGTCCCGCAAGCCCAGCAAGGAAATCCGCGTGGATGCGATGCGCGACGCTGTCGATTTCGCACAACGCACCAGCGGGCGTGGCCGAGGCAAGGTCGTGCTCGTCTATCCCGCCGAGCGCATGAACCATGTCACCGCCAACGCCTTGCTCAAGACCCTGGAGGAGCCGGCCGGCGACCTGCACTTTGTCCTGGCCAGCGAGGCGGCGCACCAGCTGCTTCCCACCATCCGCAGCCGATGCCAGAGCCACACCATGAGCTGGCCGACGCAGCAGGAGGCGGCCGCCTGGCTGCAAGGACAAGGCGTCGAGGAGACGGTGGTACTTCAAGTGCTGCGTGCGGCCGGCGGGCGCCCTGACGATGCTCTGGACTATGCCCAGGCGGGAGGCCACGCCAAGGTCTGGCCGTCGCTGCCGAAAGCGCTGGCACGGGGCGACGTCAGCGTATTGGCCAACTGGACTCCGTCCCAGGCCGTCGATGCCCTGCTCAAACTTTGCCACGACTTGCTGGCCGTCAAGGCGGGAGCCGCACCGCGCTTTTTCGAGCCGTGCGACCTGCCGCCACCCACGTCATTCGCGGCCCTCGCTGCCTGGTCGCACGAGCTGGTACGGACGGCCCGCACGGTCGAGCATCCCTTCAATGCCGGGCTGATGCTCGAAGCGCTTGTGAGCCAGGCCCACTCGGCCCTAAACTCTAGGGCTTGAGCAGTACCCCATGAGCAATCCGTCCCCCACCACTCCCCGCCCCAGCGTCATCCAGCTCGCCATCAAGGAAAAGGCGGCGTTGTACGCGGCCTATATCCCGTTGTTCGCGGACGGCGGCATCTTCATCCCGACCACCCGCGACTACAAGCTGGGGGATGACGTCTATGTGTTGCTGTCATTGCCCGACGACCCGCAGCGCTTCCCCGTCGCCGGCAAGGTCGCGTGGGTAACGCCGGCCAGGGCGGCGGCCAATCGCACCCAGGGTGTGGGCATCCGGTTCCCCTCCGATGAGAAGTCACGCCTGCTGAAACTCAAAATCGAAGAGATCCTCGGCGGCCACCTGGCGTCCGAGCGGCCCACCCAAACCATCTGAAGCGGCCCGCCGCGCCGATGTTCGTCGACTCCCACTGCCATCTCACCTTTCCCGAACTGGCGTCCAGGCTGCCTGAAATCCGGCAAGCGATGGACCAGGCGCGAGTCGATCGCGCGCTGTGCATCTGCACCACGCTCGAAGAATTCGATGCCGTGCATGCATTGGCCTTGCAATATGACAACTTCTGGGCCAGCGTCGGCGTGCACCCCGACAACGAAGGCGTGACGGAACCGAGCCTGCAGGACCTGCTGACGCGCTCCGCCCTGCCGAAGGTCGTCGCTATCGGGGAAACCGGGCTCGATTACTACCAGATGGAGCAGCGCAAGGGGGGCCGCACGGTGGCTGACATGGAATGGCAGCGGGCGCGTTTTCGAACCCACATCCGCGCGGCGCGAGAAGTTGCCAAGCCCCTGGTGATCCACACCCGGTCGGCCTCGGCCGATACCGTGGCCATCTTGAAGGAGGAGGGCGAGGACGGCTCGGCGGGCTCGGCGGGTGGCGTGTTTCATTGCTTCACCGAAACGGCTGACGTCGCGCGGGCCGCGTTGGACATGGGCTTCTACATCTCGTTTTCGGGGATCCTGACGTTCAAGAAAGCACAAGATCTGCGGGATATAGCGGCTTTCGTTCCCCTGGATCGGCTCCTCATCGAGACGGACAGCCCGTACCTTGCACCCGTGCCGCACCGCGGCAAGACCAACAACCCATCGTATGTCTGCCGTGTTGCTCAGCAGTTGGCAGACCTGCGCAATTTGCCCGTAGAAGAGATCGGCCGCGTCACCAGCGGCAATTTCGAACAACTTTTCAGAGTGGGCAGAGCATGAGAATTTACCTTCGAAACCTCTTATATCTTGTTGTCGTGACTGGTTATTCCGTCGCTATGGCGGGGTCGTATGAGGATTTCTTTATCGCCATCAAACAGGACAGTCCGGGCGCCATTACGACGCTGCTGAAGCGGGGGTTCGACCCCAACACTCCCGATCCTGCCGGTTTGCCCGGACTATACGTAGCGCTGCGGGACTCGTCGTTGAAGGCGGCCGAGGCCCTGATTGCCTGGCCAAAGTCGAACGTGGAAGTCAGGACGGCCCAGGATGAGAGTCCGCTGATGATGGCCGCGCTCAAGGGGCACCTGGAACTGGTCAGGAAACTGATCGATCGTGGAGCAGACGTCAACAAGACCGGTTGGACTCCGCTGCATTACGCGGCGACCAATGGCCATATGCCGGTCATTGATCTCCTGCTGGAGAACCACGCCTATATCGACGCGGAATCGCCGAACGGAACCACGCCCTTGATGATGGCGGCGCACTACGGAACGCCCGCCGCCGTGAAGTTGCTGCTGGACGCGGGCGCCGACCCGAAGCTGAAAAATCAGCTGGGCCTGACGGCGATCGACTTTGCCAATCGCGCCAACCGCAAGGAGGCCGCGGACCTGATCGCGGCAGCCGTTCGCTCAGCCCAGCCCAAGGGGAAATGGTAACTTTATACGATGTATATTATGTCAAATTACAGTCAAGCGCAGCATGAGGGTCGGCCGTGATTCCTGAAAAATTTGCGGAATCGTACTTAACTCTTTGATTTCTCCCCGTCGAGTTGATCCCGCCGCATGGCGCGCCAGAGCGCGAGGTCGTAGGAAATCTTGATGAGACCGCATGCGATGAGCGGCAATGCGATCCATCCGGCCGCGAAGAGCGCGCCGCTGATGGTCGGGCTAATTGCTGCGGCCAGACTCCGTGGTACGGCGGTGAAACTCGCTGCGGCGCTGCGCTCCGCCGGAGTCACCACCGCCATCACGTAGGCCGTTCGCGTGGGGACGTCCATCGATGACAGCGCGCTGCGAATCATCAGCAAGCCCAATGCGATCGGCAGGCTTGGCGCCAGTGCCGCCAACACCAGGCAAACGTTGGCCGGCAGATGCGTGAAAACCATTGTGTTTAACAACCCGATGCGCCGGGCGACCAGCGGTGCAGCCAGCTGCGACGCCGCACTGAGCAGGCCAGTCCAGAAGAAGAACACGCCTGCCTGGGTCAGCGAGAGACCAAATCGCTCCAGCAGCCACAGCGACATCAACGCGTTGACCGTCAGTCCACCGGCAAAGGCGTCGACGCTGAAGAGCGCTGCCAATCGCACCACTACTCGGCGCGATGGCCCCAAGGGCGCTGGCGCGACAGGCACGCCGCCCGCATTGTTGTCTCCGCCATGTGCCGGCAGATCTCGATAAATCCAGAAAACGGTCAACCCTGTCGCCGCGTACACCAGGAACATCCCGCGCAGCGCGTCGAGGCGTGCGAGTTCGCTGTGTCGAACCAGCCAATCCGGCACGGCTGCGGCCAAGGCCCCCATTGCGGCGAACAGCGCACCCAAAAGGCTGTAGCGCGCAAACAGCGCGGTTCGCTGATGGCCTTGCGCCGCGGCGGCCAGGCGGGCGTGTTCAAGAGGAAGGAAAACGCTCACGTCACCCGAACTGGGGTTGAGCGTGCCGACAAGCGCCACGACCAGCAAAGGCCAGAACGATGAGAGACCCGCAAAGCCCAAGCCGGTAGCGGCCATCAACAAGGCAGCACCGCGTAGCAACCCTCCACCTGCAAACCGGTAACCCCACGCACCTACCGCTAGCGTGGCCAGCGCGGAGCCCAGCATCGTCGCAGTGCTCACGATGCCCACCTCCAGCGTGCCCAGCCCAATTGAGAGCAGGTAGGCCGGCAGCAACACAGCCATGTACCCATCGCCAAAGGCGCGTAGCGCCCTGGCGGCCAGCAGAGGCGCCGCGCTGACATCGACACCAGTCGGCAGCAGGCGCGCGATCCCGCAGCGCGGGCGAGTCTCGGGATCGTTGTTCATTGCTTTCTCATCGCTGTGGCTGCATTTTTTGAGCGGATCAAAACGTCCACAGCGCAGCAGCCGGCCTTCTGGGTTCACACTGCGGGGATTGCGATGTAATTAAAGACCTCAAGGAACCGAGTCATTGCATGTTGTAGATATACAGACATAAATGTATTATCAGTTACATGGAAAAATCAGACATGCACTGGCTCATCCTGGTGCTTTCGCTGCCCACACAGAGCGCTACAGCCCGGATGCGCATCTGGCGCGCGCTGAAGGCGCTGGGCTGCGCCGCGCTGCGCGACGGTGCCTACCTTTTGCCGGCCACTGCGTCACATCAAGATGCGCTGAAAGAGCTTTCGGACGAATGTGCACGCGAAGGTGGCAATGCCTGGATACTCTCGGCGGTGGCGACAAATGCGGATGACGCCGAGGCCTACCCTGCCCTTTTCGATCGCAGCGAGGACTACGCTGTTCTCATCAAAAGCTGGAAGGAATCCGCAGCTTCACTGTCCGGGCTGGGCCCCGCTGAACTGGCCCGACTGCACAAGAAGCATCGGCGTGACTACGACGCGTTGTGCGCGATCGACTTCTTCCCTGGGGACGCCGGCGTCGAAGCCGAGGCGTCATGGACGGACTTCAGCAACCGCATAGGCCAGTTGCTGTCGCCCGACGAGCCGCAGGAGACTGCCAATCAAGTCCCGCGCCTCAAGATCGGCGACTACCAGGGGCGGCTCTGGGCCACTCGCAAGCGGCTCTGGGTCGACCGTGTCGCGAGTGCCTGGCTGATCCGTCGCTTCATCGATCCTGCGGCTCGCTTTCAATGGATCGCCAAACCTGCCGACTGCCCGCGCAAGGCGCTTGGTTTCGACTTCGACGGCGCTGCTTTCACGCACGTGGGGGACAGGGTCACCTTTGAAACGTTGCTGGCGAGCTTCGGCCTCGAGGAGGACGCCGCACTCATGCGCCTGGGAGCCATGGTGCACTCCTTGGACGTGGGTGGTGCGTCGGTCCCGGAGGCATTGGGTTTCGAGGCCGTGCTCACCGGCGCTCGCGAACGACTGGCGGACGACGATGGCTTGCTGGCGGAAATCAGCACAGTGCTCGACTCGTTCTATGCGCACTACCAGCGTGACGAACAACGCACTAAGAAACAAAGGGGCACGTAAATGAAAAAAGCCGGTCGCGCCGTCTATTCGCCTGGGAACTCGATGGGGTTCTCATCTGCATTGCCGGGCCACCCATCGCGGAAAGCACGCTGTGAGCGCCGTGCTTGATGAGGGCCAAACGCCCGCCGTTGCGCCCGATCCCATCGGCTTCGCCGAGGCATTTTGGTTCTGGCTGAAGCTGGGTTTCATCAGCTTCGGAGGCCCGGCTGGGCAGATCGCGATCATGCACACGGAGCTGGTGGAGCGGCGCCGCTGGATCAGCGAGAAGCGATTCCTGCATGCACTCAATTACTGCATGGTGCTACCTGGCCCCGAGGCACAACAGTTGGCCACCTATATCGGGTGGTTGATGCATCGCACATGGGGTGGGATCGTCGCCGGCGCCTTGTTCGTGCTGCCGTCCTTGTTCATTCTGATTGCACTGTCTTGGATCTACCTTCGGTTCGGCGATGTACCGATCGTGGCCGGCATCTTCTACGGCATCAAGCCTGCTGTCACGGCGTTGGTGCTGCATGCAGCGCACCGTATCGGCACCCGGGCTCTGAAGAACGGGTGGATGTGGGGGATCGCCGCAGCTGCCTTCGTTGCCATTTTTGCGTTCGACACGCCGTTTCCCGCGATCGTCGCCGCAGCGGCCTTGATCGGCTACCTCGGAGCGCGCTGGGCACCTTCGGCGTTTGCGCTTGGTGGTGGTCACGGGGCAGCAAAGCAGAGCTACGGCCCGGCGCTGATCGATGACGATACCCCCACGCCGGTGCATGCGCGTTTCTCCCGAAGCCACTTGCTCAAGGTGCTCGGCGTCGGGCTGGGCATGTGGGCCGTGACGATGGGGGTTCTCGTGGTCACGCAAGGCCTGCAGGGCACGCTGACGCAGATGGGGTGGTTTTTCACCAAGGCTGCCATGCTGACTTTCGGCGGCGCTTATGCGGTGCTGCCGTATGTGTACCAAGGTGCGGTCGAGCAGCACCACTGGCTTTCTGGTGCGCAGATGATCGACGGCTTGGCGCTGGGCGAAACGACACCGGGTCCGCTGATCATGGTCGTGGCTTTCGTGGGCTTTGTCGGCGGATGGTTGAAGCAGGTCCTTGGACCCGACGCGTTATTCGTCGGCGCGGCGCTCGCAGCCACGGTGGTCACTTTCTTCACTTTCTTGCCGTCGTTCATCTTCATTCTTGCCGGCGGTCCGGCCGTCGAGGCAACCCACGGAAAACTTGGCTTCACGGCACCGCTGTCGGCGATCACTGCGGCCGTAGTTGGCGTCATCTTGAATCTGGCGCTTTTCTTCGCGTATCACGTGCTGTGGCCTCAGGGTTTCAGTGATCGGTTCGACGCATTGTCTGCGGCTATCACCGTCGCGGCCGCCATCGCGCTCTTCCGCTTCAAAGTTGGTGTGCTGCCACTGCTCGGTGCCTGTGCGGCCATCGGGCTGGTGGTGACCTTGCTGTTGCCGCAACTGCGTTAAGGGCCGGGCATCTCGCGACACGTGACGAAAGTGCTGCAGCGTTAATTTGCCTGGGCATCGATCGACTTCTTTTCATCGAGGGAGAAGACACATGAAATGGGTAACCCGCGAACGTCCGAAGATCGACCGGATCGCATGTCCTTGGTTGATCACGCGCTTCATAGATCGCGAGGCCGAATTTCTCTACGTGCCGGCCGCCGAGGTCCTGAAAACCGCGGCCGACGCCGGCGCTACACCCTATGACGTCCCTGGCGTGGAGCTGAGCCACGTGGGCGAGTTGTGCAGCTTTGATGCCTTCCTGGCGAAATACCATCTCGAGGACCCCGCCCTTCAGCGCCTGGCCATCATCATCCGCGGTGCGGACACCTCGAGGCTTGATCTCGCGCCACAGTCGGCTGGGCTGTATGCGATCTCGCTCGGCCTCTCGCGCGTGTTCGCCGACGACCATGAAATGTTGAGGCATGGCCTCGTCATGTATGACGCGCTGCATGCCTGGTGCCGCGATGGCCAGGACGAAACCCACAACTGGCCGCCTCGGATCACCGCCTGACCCCTGTCGGCAATCACTGCGTTTTGCCGCAACCCTGTAGCTGGAAAAGGCGGGCCTGTCTCATCGCGCTACGGCGCTGGAAATGCCCATTGCCAAAGTCAGAGTTATATCGCATATTACGAATATGTAGCGATCTCTACTTTTATCATGAGATGAACTGCTTGGCCTCGCGTGCTCTGCTCTTCAGAGAGCGCCACGCGACGTCGAAGCTGGTTCGAAACTGATCGAAGTCCCCTTCTTGTAGGCAATACACGGCGAAAACAACGATGAATGCAACCCCCAAACCCCTTCCCTTCAACCCCTCCGAACTTCAGGGGCTGTCTGAGTCGCTGATACGCAGTCACCATGAGAACAACTACTCGGGTGCCGTGCGACGGCTGAATGCCATTCGGGCAGAGCTGTCATCTGTGGACTTTCAATCGATTGCCAACTTCAGCCTCAACGGATTGAAGCGTGAGGAATTGATCGCGGCCAACTCGATGCTGCTTCACGAGCTGTACTTCGACAGTCTCGGCAGCCCACCGGCCGGAGTTCCTCCACCGATGGGCGTTGCGCTTGCTGCGAATTTCGGAAGCGTCGAACGCTGGAAAGCGGAGTTCAGCGCCATGGCTCGCGCTCTTTCGGGTGGCTCGGGCTGGGTGCTTTTGACTTTCCTGCCCCAGGACGGATCGCTGACGAATCAATGGGCTGCAGATCACACTCACGCGCTCGCCGGCGCTATTCCCATCCTTGCGCTGGACATGTACGAGCACGCTTACCACATCGACTATGGCGCCCGGGCGGGCGCTTACGTGGACGCATTCATGGCCAACATTCGCTGGGGGGGAGTGCACGAGCGCTACCAACGGGTTGTCCATGACGCGGCCGAACCACACGCTGCGGCGCACGGGGATGTCGAGGGCGCACTACTTCTCGATGTGCGTCGCGCCGGGGCGTTCGAAGCGGCGAGCGACTTGATCCAGGGCGCGACATGGCGGGATCCGTCGCTGGTGAACGACTGGGCACACGAACTCCCCTCTGGTCAAAAGGTGATCGTCTACTGCGTCGCCGGGCACGAGATGAGTCGCGGCACGGCATTGCGCTTGAGAGCCGCGGGCCTCAATGCTGAGTTTCTTGCCGGCGGCATCGAGGAGTGGAAGGCAAACGGAAATCCCACTTCGCCGAAGGCTTCCTGAACGGGTCTCGGTCCTCGGGCATCTTGGCAATGTCACTCGGCCTGGCTGCGATGTGCCACTGCAGGTCGTCGCGGTTCACACGGCTCTGGGCTCCCCGGTAGCCCGCGTCGGCGTACACGCGTTCTTCCTTGCCGTGCAACAGGTCGGCGACCTGTTCTACGCCGCCTCGTTGGCCGCGGTGGTGGTGACCGTGTGCACCAGGCCGCTGTCAGCGTCCACGGCGATGTGGGCCTTCATGCCGAAGTACCACTGGTTGCCCTTCTTGGTCTGGTGCATCTCAGGGTCGCGTTCGCCTTGGGCGTTCTTGGTGAAGCTGGGCGCCGCGATGATGGTGGCGTCCACGATGCTGCCTCGCTTGAGCAGCAATCCCTTATTGGCCAGGTGCTTCGTTGACCAGCTTCAGGATGTCCTCGGCCAGGTCGTTCTCCTCCAGCAGGTGGCGGAAGTTCAGGATGGTGGTCTCGTCGGAAAGCGGCTCGATCAGGCTCAGGTGCGCGAAGCTGCGCAGTGAGGCGTCTCATACAGTGCCTCTTCCATCGCTGGGTCGCTCAACGCAAGCCAGTTCTGCATCAGATGCACCCGCAGGATCGAAATTCGCTTCCGATCCGTTCAAGAAAAACCACTTAATAGAAATTCATTTATTTAGCAGTGCCATTGAAAAAACGACCCATTCAACTCGTACCACAACCAGCGTTAAATTATTTCTAGCTTATCTACTAACTATAGTAGCTAGGCTTCAATATTCAGCTGCAGTTAAATGGTTTTTCGGTATCGCTTGATGCATGTCAAGTGCACAAAGCGGATCCGGAGTGCAAACAGCCGATGCCAAGGACGTGAGCCAGTTCGGTAATGCGCTATCGACGAGTTAAATCACAAGTTGTTGTAGGAGACAAATCATGAATATAGATTTTCAATAGGCGCCGGAGATATCGCGCGACTTCTTCCTTCGCCATACAACGCAGACGATCCCCTAGGCGGCGTACTGCGGTTGAGAAGAGCTGTGCAGGGCTACAGCAGAAGACGAGTTTTTCAAAGGGGAGAACATGAATGATCGATCTAAATCGGCTACGGGGAGCGTGCGCGCGCTCGTCGCTTGGATCAGCGCGACGGCCCTCGCGGTGATACTGCTTCTGGGACTTTTCAACTATCTGTTGAACCCTCTGACGTTTCGAGTCGGCGCACTGCGCGAGGTCGCCGAGGTCCTGAATCGCGGCCAGAATTTCGCGCTCGATGGTCCAAACATCGATTTTCGAGGGCTTCGTCGCGAACATGTGCGGCTCATGCCATCGAAGCCGGATGTGCTGTTGTTCGCGGGCAGCCGTTTCGAGGTGGCTACAGCCAACACTTTTCCTGGGCAGACGTTCTACAACGCCTTCGCCCATAACGACTATTTCGAGGACTTGCTCGCGGTGACTGCGCTTCTGGAAGAGGCGGACAGACTTCCGAAGACCTTGGTGCTCAGCGTGCGGCACCTATCCTTTCGCCCAATCAGCGAACGCGAGACCGATGAGTGGCGGATGTTCTCGGACGAGTACCAGCGCATGGCGAAGCGCCTTGATATTCCCGTGGCATCAGCGCTCGAGAGGTTTCCCCTCAGCCACTACCAATCCATGTTCTCAGTGGAGTACTTGAAGCACGGAATCGCGATGGCAACGCAGAAAACCGCCTTGCCATATGGTGCGACCTCGCAACCAAATGCCATTGACAGAGACATCCTGCACGCGGATGGTTCTATGGCGTTCTCCAAGAACCACATTGGCACGTTTTCGACCGAGTCGGCACGTGCAAAGGCTGCGGATCAAGCGAAAAATCTCAGCAAGAAAAAGGCCACATTGCCGACCGGCGAAGACGCAAAGTCGCTGGAAAAACTTCTCCGGTACCTTCATGCCAAAGGTATCCAGCCGGTGATCGCCATCACTCCCCACCACCCGGCATTCTGGAACGGCGTTGCCAAAGAGAACTACGGTCGGACGCTGTCCGAGCTCGAAGCTAGCATCAAGGGCATTGCGCTGAAGAGCAACGCTGTGTTCGTCGGGAGTTTCGACCCGCAGGTAGCAGGCTGCAAGGAAAGTTCATTCCGCGATTACATCCATCTCGACGAGGGCTGCCTCAAGACGATATTTGACCAGATCCCTCCACGCGCCGCGGCCGCTCCTTGACTGGAGTCGTGATGCTCTTTCAGTCCTACGGATTCATCTTCTGCTTCTTGCCGATCCTGGTGCTGTGCTGTCAATTTTTGCGACGCCCACATCTTGATCGACGCTGGAGAAGCTACTTGCTCGTGGCAGCGAGTGTCGTCTTTTATGGCCTGCTGAGTCCCACTTCGTTGCCGTTCCTGTTCCTCTCGTGCGCCATGAATTTGCTCGTCGGAAACTGGATTCATAGAGCTCGCGGCAAGGTGCGACCTGCAGCTGGGACGCTTGCCGGAATGGGGATAGCGCTGAACGTCATCTTGCTCGCCGCGTTCAAGTATTCAGGTGAGTTGGGGTGGACGGGCGGCTACTTCCCGCTCGGAGCGTCTTTCATCACTTTTATCCAGATCATCTATCTGGTCGAAACGCTCAATGGAACCCTGCGCAAGCTTTCACCCTTTGAGTACCTGCAAGTTTCGACCTTCTTCGGATACGTGACCTCAGGGCCTGTCGTTAGCGCGACCGAACTTACCGCGCAATACGACGCTGGAGAAAGCAGCCATCGGCTGGATGCAGAGCACCTGCTGGCCGGTGTGGCGCTCTTTGCGATCGGTCTTTTCAAGAAGCTTGTGGTGGCTGACTCGCTGGCGCCGTATGCAACGGTCATTTTCGACGCTGCGGACCAGGGCCACGCGATCTCGATGGGAGATGCATGGCTCGGGAGCACTGTCTACATGCTTCAACTCTACTTCGACTTCTCGGGCTACTCCGACATGGCCATTGGCATCGGGTACCTCGTCGGCATGAGGTTGCCGTTGAACTTCAATTCTCCATTCAAGGCGACCACGGTGATGGACTATTGGCGTCGGTGGCACATGACGCTGACCAGGTTCATCACGCACTACCTGTACCTGCCGCTTGCTGTCGCAACGACTCGATGGCTGGGAGGCAAGCCGATCGATGGCGAGATCCCTCGGTTCGCGCTGGCAGTGGTCATGCCCACGCTGGTTGCATTCATCGTTGCCGGTGTCTGGCACGGGAATGGCTGGACCTTCTTTGCTTACGGCCTCTACTGGGGGATCGCGCTGTCCGTCTTTCAAGCATGGAGTCGCTATTGGCCAGTGAGGGTCCCGTGGGTGCTTGCCTGGGCTCTGACCATGGTCACGGCGCTGGTTTCTCTGGTCATCTTCAGGAGCTCATCGCTGAATGCAGCGGGGGCTGTCCTGCAGGCGGCCATTGGGGCGTCCAGTTCAGGCGCGGCGACGGGGTTGCTGCCGTCTTTTATGGGATTGGTGGTGTTCGCCTTGGTTGGTGTGCTCGTGCTGTTGCCGAACTCCCAACAGGTCCTGAGTCGCTATCGCATATCGAGCGACGAAGTGGAGGGGCCACCGCGAAGGCTTGCTGGGCTTGCCTGGTCGGCGACGCCCGCCGGGGCTGTGTTCCTGGGAATGACTCTGGTCATCGCGCTGCTGATGGGCGGTGGGCCCACGCAGTTTCTTTACTACAAGTTCTAGCGCCAAAGGGAAACTCAAATGAAGACAACTGACACGGTGGAATTCGTTCTCGATCTTTCTCGCTCCATCGACTCGGAGCTGGCGGCTGACATCGAGAAGCAGTCGGTATACGTGAGCGAGGATCTTGTTTCTTTGCGCGTGATCGAGGATCAGACACAGGTGAAGGTCACGCACAAAGCAAGCGGCGACAGCGAGAAGGTGCGTGACAAGGCAACACGCTTCCTCGATGCGATGCTTCAACGTTTCCGCCGCATCGAGCCAACCGTACATTTCCGCCGGCAAGGCTCTGCGATGGCGAAGCCGGCAAGGAAGGTCTTTCAACAGCTGGAGGAGCGACATTGGGCCTTCCAGCACAGCGAAGGTGTGGTGAGTTTGAGTGGCCCGGCTCTGGACCTGATGAACGCCGTGGATGGAACTTTCTCACGCGAGTACAAACGACGGTTCTCCGCGGTGATGCGCGCGTACCCCGCGATGATCAAGGCCAGCCTTCTGGCTCGCTGCGGCTATTTTGAGATGCACCCCAATGCCTTGTCGTTTGTGTCGCACCTGGTCAACGACTTCGATGAGATCGAGGCTTTCCGCCAGGCAAACAGCGCCTCGACCGAACTCAGAACAACCCACTCTGGCGCCTTCGCCCCTGTCCACCATTGCCTCAACCCGGCAGCCTGTTTTCCGTGCTACGAAAACCTTGAAAACCAGACCATCGACGCCGACGGCCTGGTGCTGACCTGGAAAGGAAGAGTGTTTCGATACGAATCCAGTAACACCGCAGGGCTTGATCGACTGGGCGAATTCAACGTGCGCGAACTGGTGTTCATCGGAACCGACGAGTTCGTCATGAAGGGCCGGGCTGACGCGATGGCTCTGACGATCGCGATGATGGGCGAATGGGACCTGAGCGGTCGGATTGAGACAGCAACCGACCCGTTCTTCGCAACGGTATATGCCGACAAAACCTTCTGGCAAGAAACCATGGATGTGAAGTACGAAGTGTGCCTGGATGTGGAACCCAAGGACGATGGCGCACCCAGATCCATCGCCGCCGGCTCGATGAATCTTCACGGCGCCTTTTTCGGCGATCGATTCAACATCCGGGACCATCTTGGAGAGCCGGCCTTCACAGGTTGCGTTGGCTGGGGGTTAGAGCGCTGGGTTCTGGCTGTTTTCAGCCAGCATGGGATGGACGTTGCCAAGTGGCCTCATGCGCTGCGCGCGCAGATTTCGTAGAAAGAAAGCCCATCATGACCTTGAAGAAACTTATTGCGGATGTCCTGCGCGTCGACGAAGCAGAGATTACGGAAGAGTCCAGTGCCAAGACATTGAAGGCATGGAACAGTTCTCGTCATGTCGAGCTCGTTATGGCCATCGAGAAGCGCTACCAGATCCAATTCGGCGGCGCCGAGATCGTGGCACTGCAGTCATTCCGACAGATCCGGGAGATGCTGGCTAAGAAAGACATTGTGGTGTGACCGAGGGCGTGTTTTGGCTGCTGCCCATCGGAGGGCGCAGCCTGCCAGAAGAGGAGTTATATGCCTCATGCCTTGGAGAGCTTGAAACGGTTGAGATCAATGCGTACCAAACAAGCTCGGACCGGCGACTTGCCAGCTTATCGCGAGCTGCAGCCAGAGTCGCGGCGAGCGCCATGGTCGGAGGACGCGTACGCCCCAAAGAATGGGCATTCAGCCGGACGACAGCGGGCGGGCGGTTATTGCGAGCGTCCAGTGGTCCGCAGGTAAGTATCGGCATCGCCGACAACGAACACATTCTTGCCATCTGCGCAGACCTCACTTCCTGCGTCGGTGTGGATGTCGAGTCGTGGCAACGCCCTTTGGGCTGGCGCGATACAGCAGAAAGGTTTTTCTCCAGGCCCGAGAGGGACCTCATCCAGCGTCTTCCCGACAAGGAAGGCTCGGATGTGTTCACCATGCTATGGACGGGGAAAGAAGCGCTCGCCAAGGCCAACGGTGCGCAACTCGTTGACTTCCTGGATTTGTCCCTCATCGGCCCGGATCTGAGATGCTCGCAAGGCTTGTGGCGTGAGGGGGTGGCTCATGAAAAATGGAGAGTTCGGTGGTTTGACCTCGGAATTGCACTGGTCGCGATTTGTTGCGAAGTAGGCAAACCTTGTAGGATTCCGATAACCGTGTCTTGTGATTGGATCACAGGCCGATTGTCAAGATCTACATGGCACACGCGTTAGTTGGGTTGTTGAACGGAGTGGCGTGTCGTGTAGCGCTCGGAGATCCACCGGTACCTCGTCTGCGCGCAGGGTTGGCAGCCCGAAGTGTTGCAGCGTCGGCTCGAGCACCTTCGCGTGCACCCCATCCATGTTGACACCCCGGAGATCCGGGCATGCCAGTCGAGAACGGTTCCCCCGGTGTCCAGGGCCAACGCGCGAATCTTCATGGCGTCCGCGGGCGTCGGTGCAGGCTAGGTTCCCGGACCGACGGAGCCATAGAGCAGCCCGACGCTCGCGAGCGCCGGGCCGTGCTTTTCCGCCTGGCCCCGGCTCGTCGGCGGCTCCGACCACGGCATCTTCCCGGCCACCAGCTTCGGCAAGTTGATGAAGACATCGGTGCCGGCTCGTTTGGTCACCGTGTCCAGCGGCACGTGCAGCGTGCTGCCCAGGCCGAGGAGGCCGGTGGACACCGTCATGTACGGCACGCCATCCCCTGCGCCGGCGTCGACGACCGCCTTAATCGTGCCTATCTTGCCGCGGTCGGAGCCCAGCACGGTGTCGCCCACCGCGGCTGCCAGCTGGCTGCCCGAGCCCCCGGCCAAGGCGGCGATGAACTCGTCCACCTCCATCACCGCGTTGGCGATCAGCGGGTAGTTCACGCGGATGGACGCCTCGTAGGCGATCATGTTCTCGGCGCCGATGGCGTCGGACAGGAACGTGACGTCGAAGCCTTTCTCCACCGCATGCCGCCCGGTCGATTCGCAACAAAGATTGGCGGTCATGCCGGCGATCACGATGTGCCGGGTTCCCAGGCGGTCCAGGTGCGCTGGCAGGTCGGTCTCGAACACGTCCGTGCCCTTGTGCGGCAGCAGCACGGTCTCCCCGGGTGCCGGCTTGAGCGCCGGGTGAAAGTCGGCGCCCCAGGAACCGGCCAGGAACATCTTCTGCTCGAACATCAGCCGGTTGATGCCGCAGCGGCATTGCATCTTGCCGTCCGCGTAGTCCTCCTCGGTATAGGCCATCGGGCCGTACAGGACCGGGATGCCGGCCGCGCGCGCGGCGCCGATTGCCTGCCGCACATGGCCTATCACGTCGTGTGCGGTGACCGTGCTCTTGGTCATCTCCCAGGCGGCACCGCCTTCGGACAGGAAATCGTTGACCGGGTCGATCACCAGCAGCACCGTGCGCGAGGGATCGAAGCTGGGGCCGGAGCCGGCGGCGCGGTAGCGTCCGCGTTCCAGCAAGTCGGCCATGCTGGTGGCGGCGTGCTCGCCCGCCCTGCTCATCTTTGAGTCCATCGTGCGCTCCATTCGGTTGACGTGTGAAACCCAATTACGCAGCGGCCCAGAGGGGGTTGATCCTCAGTCTCGAACAGTGTGCCCGCCGTCGCGCCAGCCACCGATCAGTAGAACGGTGGCTTGATGCACCGCAATCTCAGCCGCGCCGGTCCCGCGAAGCGGTGTACACGGCTGCGACCACGGCGCCGAACACCACGTGGGTGAGCACCGAGACCCAGTTCTGAGCTTCCGTGAACCAGGGGAACATCATCGGCGCCACGACGTGGAAGTTCACGAAGTAAACCGCCACTAGGCCGAACACCGCGCCGGTCGCCAGCGCGGCACCCTTGCCCATCCGGTGCACGATCGCGCCGAGGACCAGTCCGTAGGCTGCGGACGCCATCATGTGGATGGCCATCGTCACCATCATGATCGGGGCGCTGAAGGTGGCAGGCGGGGGCAGCACGTCCTTGCCCAGGACCATGGCGGCGATCATGCGCGGCGGCCCCCAGGGGCTCTGGCCCATGGCGAGCCAGACGAGGAGCATCTCCAGCATCATGAAGACAATGCCGCCGACGATGCCGGCCCAGACGGCGGTGCCCCAGCGGATGCTGGTGCGCATGTCGGTTCCGCGGTGGGTGCGGTGAGCGGTGTCTATGGTGTCGTGTTGCGTTGCCATGATGGCCTCCTTGAATGAAACGATGAAGATGGATGGGTTGGTTTCAGCTCAGCCGCTCAGACGGCGGTCTCGGTAGGCCTGCAATGCCGCTCGCGCCTCCGGCAGCGTGAACGCGACCGTGGCGAAATGCATCAGCGCATCGACGATGCAGTACGGGCACCAGGCCTTGTCGACCTTGGGCATGCGCCAGAACAGGTACTGGCCAGCGGTGGCCGCCTGTGCGCCGGCGAAAAGCGTCGCCAGCAGGGGCAGCCACGGGTGCCGGCTGCTGCGGTCCTGGCCGCCCATGGACGCCAGGATCATGTTGACGCCGTGGGTGGTGATGGCGATCGGGCTGTCCGGCCCGCCGTAGCTGTAGGCCTCGTCGGAGGAGTTGACCTTCTTCGTGTGGAAGTTACCGCGCGGCGGGTCGGGCAACTGCTTGACCACGCCCGTTTGCAGCAGCGTGGTGGCCGCCATCGCCGCGATGCCGATCAGCGACACCACGATCGCGCCGCGGCGCAGGTTGAGGTAGGGGTCCGAGCCGTCTTGCAGGTACTGGCGAAGCTCGCTCGGCTGGTGGCCCATCCATTGGGTGATTTGGGGCATGTGCTGACTCCTATTCTGTGGCTGAAAAAATCAATCGGGCACAAGTGCGCGCACCAGCTTGCCGCCGACCTTGCCGGCCATCATCCCGGCCATGGCCAGCGGTTCGGCCTTGCTCAGGTCCATGACGGCCTTGAGGTGTTCGGCGTGGGAGAACAACAGCGGGTAGTTACCCAGCGCTTGGCGAAGATGCGGGTCGTACTCTTCGGAGAACAGGTGCAACGGGGCAAAGGCGTCTTCCACCTTCTGGATCAGCGCACGCGCTTCGTCCGTGCGGCCCAAGCGCGCCAGGGCCGAGGCCATCCAGAACGTGCAGGGCAGGAAGGCGCCCTCCTGCTGGTCGAGCCGCTCGTTCGGCTCGCCTTGGCTGCGCGGATGGAAGCGCCAGACGAAACCGCCCCGCATCAGCTCGCGCTGGATCGCGGCGATGTTGGACACCACCCGCTGATGGTCGTCCGGCAGCACACCCATGGTGCCGATCAGCAGCGTCGAGGCGTCGAGTTCGTCCGTGTCGTAGTGCTGCCGGAACGCGCCCTTCGCCTCGCACCAGCCCCGCTCCATCAGTTCCGCGTGGATGGCCTGCGCGGCGTCCGGCCAGTGCGGCGGCACCGGCAGGCCCAGCCGCTCGTGAACCTTGCAGGCCCGCTCCAGCACCACCCAAGCCATGGCCTTGCTGCTGACGTATTGGGCGGGCGTGTCGAGTTCCCAGATCCCGTCGTCCGGCCGCTGCCAATTGGCGGCGGTGAAGTCGGTTATGCGCTGCAGCAAGTCGGTGTAGGCCGGTTTCCAGTTGCCGCCCTGCGCCAGATAGATCTCGGCGCAGTCGGCGAGGTAGCCGAGCGAGTCGAGCTGGAACTGCTGCGCTGCGTGGTTACCCACCCGCACCGGCCGGGAATCGCGATAGCCGGCAGCCCCCTGCACTTCGTGCTCCGGCGCCTCGCAGCGGCCGTCGATGCCGTAGAGCACCTGAAGCGGCATCTCGGTGCGGCTGTCGCGCTCGGCCAGCCAGTCCATGTAGCGCTCGGCGGACGGCAGGTCGCCCAGCACGGCCAGGGTGGCCATCGCCAGCGACGAATCGCGCACCCAGGCGTAGCGGTAATCGTAGTTGCGGCTGCCACCGATCCGCTCCGGCAGCGAAGTGGTGGGGGCAGCCACTTGGCTGCCCGCCGGCTGGTAGCCCAGCAGCCGAACGGCGCGCACCGATGCTGCGGCCGCGTGGCGATGCGCGCCCAGGTACGGATGGCGATCGGCCCAATGCGCCCAGGCCTGTAGCGTGTGCTGCAGCGCCGCCTGCGCCCGGGGCAGGTCCCAGGCGTCGGCGGGTTCGCGGTACGCCAGGGCCACCCAGACGGACTCACCGGCCGCGAGTTCGAACGGTGCGTCAACAGGTTGCAGTTGCAGTCGCGGATCCGAGCACCACAGGCCGGCCCAGAGCGCATCGGCGCCGGGCACCGCCGCCCCGGCGTGCACCACCACCAAAGGCTGGGAAGACCCCAGGCTGCCGGGCACCAGTTCGTGGACGCAGCTGACACGGCCGTGCGTGCAGCTCAGCCGGCGCATCAGTACCCGGTGCCCGTCGTCCGCCTCGGATTCCCGGGCGGGCCACAGCATGGCGTCGGTCAGTTCGAGTTCGCCGTCGCCCGTGCTCCAGCGGGTGGAGAGTACCGCACTGTGGTCCAGGTAACGCTGCACGCCCGCGCTTGCGGTCGCCGGCCCGAGCCGCCAGCGGCCGCCCTGGTGCGCATCGAGCAGATGGGCGAACACGGGCGCGCCATCGAAATCCGGCAGGCACCACCAGTCGATGGTGCCGTCCCGCGCGACCAATGCAGCCGTGCGCTGGTCGCCGATGACGCCATGCTCGCCGATGGCAGCCTGCACCGGCTGGGTCGGGCCATGCGTTGCCGTTTGCCGGAACGGATCCGCTTTCATCGCTGCTTTCGGCCCGCGTCCCGGGCCAGCCAGCCGAGCGCGGCCAGCGCCACCGCCGATCCGATCAGCCAGGAGCGGTTGAGGTTCATCCAGAGCGAGGTGCTGTGCGCCTTGGCGCGCGCGTCGAAGCGACCGTGCGCACCGACGTCACCAGGCACCGGCTGCCACAGGTTGGTGGGCCGATCGGGCGGCAGCGGCTCCTGCGATGACTGCCCGTCGTACGCGCGCCGCGCGATCAGCCAGTCCATCGCCCGGGGCGCGGCCCGCTGGGCCCAGATCGTCAAGGCCGCCGACCAGCTCACGTAGATCTCGCTGCGTCCGCCGCCGGCGGCGTGGACGATAGCGCGTGCCGCCACCTCGGGCTGGTAGACGGTCCCCAGGGGCTGCGGCTTGTGGTCAAGGCTGGTCTTGCACCAGTCGAACTGCGGCGTGTTGACGCCCGGAAGTTCCACGATGCTCAGCCGGACGGGGCTGCCTTCGTGCAGCAGCTCGGTGCGCAGCGAGTCGGTGAAGCCGCGGACCGCGTGCTTGGCACCGCAGTAGGCCGCCTGCAGGGGAATCGAGCGGTAGGCCAGCGCCGAGCCCACCTGCACGATGCTGCCGCTGCCGCGTGCCTGCATGCGTCGCAGCGCCGCCATGGTGCCCCATACGAAGCCGTGGTAGCTGACATCGGTGACCCGGCGGAAGTCCTCGGGCTGCGTCTGCGCCACCGGGGCCACCACGGTAGCCATGGCATTGTTGACCCAGACGTCGATGGGCCCGAGCGCCTGCTCCACCCGCTCGGCGGCCGCCTCCACGGCCGGCTGGTCGGCCATGTCCACCGGCACCGCCAGCGCCGCCGCCGCACCGGCCTGGCGCAACTCGCGGCAGGCCTGCTCCAGGC
>JACDFR010000025.1 GCA_013815685.1 Ramlibacter sp. | reverse complement strand
TTGGCGGGTGCCGATACGCTGCGGGGCGGCGACGGCGACGATACCTACGTCGTGGATAACTCCAGGGACGCGGTGATCGAGTCGGCCGATGAGGGCTATGACCGGATCGAGACGTCCGTCACCTATACCGCACCCGCCAACGTGGAGGCCATCATGCTGACCGGCACGGCCAGCATCAGTGGCACGGGCAACGCGCTGGACAACGACCTGGTGGGCAACGCCGGAGCGAACAGGCTGGACGGTAGGCTGGGCGCCGACCGCATGATCGGTGGCCTGGGCAACGACAGCTACGTCGTCGATAACGTGGGCGACTTGGTGTTGGAACTGGCGGGCGAGGGCACCGACACGGTCTCGTCTTCCATTGATTACGTCCTTGGCGGCCACCTGGAGAACCTCACGCTGACGGGCGCGGATGATCTTGCAGGGATTGGCAACGAGTTGGCCAATGTGCTGACGGCGAACGCCGCAGGCAGCATCTTGCAGGGCTTGGCCGGCAACGATACGCTGCGTGGCGGCCTGGGTGCGGACAGTTTGTACGGTGGTGAGGGTAACGACCGCCTCGACGGTGGGGCGGGGGCCGATCTACTGGTGGGAGGCAGCGGCAACGACATTTATATCGTCGACAACGCCGACGATGTCTTGGTCGAGCTCACTGGCGAGGGCATTGATTCGGTTCAAACCTTGCTGAGTCACACCCTGGCGGCGAATATCGAAAACCTCACCTTGACCGGCACAAATTCTCTGGTGGCGACTGGCAACGACCTGAACAACGTAATCACCGCCAACACGGCAGCGAGTGCCATTTGGGGGCTGGGCGGAAATGACACCCTGCGAGGCGGCGTTTCAGCCGACACGCTCTACGGCGGCGATGGCAATGACCGGCTCGACGGCGGGGCGGGAGCGGACCAGCTAGCTGGAGGAACGGGCAACGATCTCTACGTAGTGGATGACGCGGGGGATACCGTCATCGAGCAGGCCGGTGAAGGCGTAGATCTCGTCCAATCTTCTGTCAGCTATACGTTGGGCGATCAGCTTGAGAATCTCACGCTGATCGGCACGACCGCAAACGATGGAACCGGCAACGAGCTCAACAACACTATCGTCGGTAACGCCGCCGCCAATTGGCTGCGTGGCCTCGGCGGCAATGACGTCATCACGGGCGGCGCGGCCAATGACACATTGGAAGGCGGCGCAGGTGCGGACAGGCTGAATGGCGGCTTAGGCGCGGATACATATGTGTTTGGCCGCGGCGACGGACAGGACACGCTCACCGATGTCGATGGAACGGCTGGGGTGCAGGACGTACTGAGCTTGGGTAGCGGCATCGCAGCTGACCAAGTGTGGCTGCGCCGCCTGGGCAATAACCTGGAAGTCTCAGTTATCGGAACTACGGACAAGGCGACGATTTCAGGGTGGTATTTGGACGCCAATCACCATGTTGAGGTCATTGAGCTGGCCAACGGCCAGCGTCTGCTAGACAGCCAGGTTCAAAACCTTGTGCAGGCTATGGCCTCGTTTGCTCCGCCTGCCGTGGGTGAAACGAGCCTGCCGCAGAGTTATCACAATGGCCTTGATGGTGTGATCGCTGCCAACTGGCAGTAAGGCGTGGCTGCGCGCTAGCGAGTGGCTTGCTTCGGCGGGGCACCCGGCCAATCGCGTTGCGCGACTTCACCCCGTTCCAGTTGGGCGCGGCGCGCCATGTTGGCGGTGCTGCCCCTAGCTAGGGCTGTTCACACTATTTATGCAAGTGCGAACGTGGTTAAAACAGCGCCAATCTAGGCGCAGGACGACGCCCAGGCTGGCCGCCTGGGCTAGGAGTGCAACAACGAGTGGCGCTGTTTTAACCACGTTCCCTTCGGGTTGCGGCCAAAAAGGCCATGCGCCGCGTTGCAAAGCCTTGCCGGACATTGAGTCCGGCTGCGTTTCGCGCCTTGCGCATGGCCTTTTTGATCCGCAACGCATCTTGCATAAATAGTGTGAACAGACCCTGGCTTGCACACGCCGGCGATCAGCGCCGCGCCAGCTTCCCCAGCAGCTTCTTGAGCGCCGTCTTTTCCGCCGCCGGCAGGGCGCGCAGCATCGCGGTCTCGTGGGCGCGGGCCTTGTCGACCAGCGGCCGGGCAAGACGCTTGCCCGCGGCGGTCGCAACGACCAGGGTGCGGCGCTGGTCGTCGGGGTCGGCCTGCAACGCCAGCCAGCCGTGCTCGCACATGCGCTGGACCAGCTTGGTGACCGTCGGCTGCTTGGAGAGCACCTCGTGGGCCAGCTGGCTGATCGTGAGCGGCTCGCCATCATGCAAGGTCGCCAGCACCCGCCATTCGATCGAGCTCAGTCCGGCGGCACGGACATGGGCGTCGAAGTCCTTGTAGAGCGCGTGATTGGCCTGGCCCAGCAGGTACCCCAGGTACTCGTCGACGAAGCGCGGCGCGGCCATCTCAGAACGGATGCTCCGTATAGAACTGCCCGCCGTGAAAGAGAAGCGGAGAGGCGCCGTCGCGCCAGCTGCAGCGCTCGACTTCGCCGACGAAGATCACGTGGTCGCCTTCATCGTAGCGGCTGCGGTTGAAGCATTCGAAGGTGGCTGCCGCGCCGGTGAGCAGCGGCGCCCCGCCCATGCCCTCGGTGAAGCTGACCCCGGCCCAGCGGTCCGCGCCCTTGGCCGCGAAGCGCTGCGCCAGCAGCTTCTGGTCGGCGGCCAGCACATTGATCGCATAGTGGGAGCCGCCGCGAATTGCGGGCAGCGAGGCGGCCGCCTGGGCCAGGCTCCACAAGACCAGCGGCGGATGCAGGGATACCGAATTGAACGAATTGGCCGTCAGCCCGATCACCGTGCCTTGCGTGGTGCGCGCCGTGACGATGGTCACGCCCGTGGCGAACATGCCGAGCGCGGCGCGGAACTCCTGCGACGAGAAGCTCGGCGGCTGGGCTTTGCGGGGCGGGTTCACGAGGCCATTTGCATGAATTTTCATGTATTATGGCCTGAAATCATGTTGCAGGAAAGACTGGAGCCCGCCTGGGTCGATGCGTTCGAAGCCGTGCTGGCGCGCTGCGCCCTGCGTCCCGGCGATACCGTGGCCGTTCTGAGCGAGAGCCAGAGCCGGCCGGTCCTGGTCGAGGCGGCCGCATTGGCGGCGGCCAGGATGGGGTGCCGGACCTACCGCATCGAGGTGCCTGCCGTATGGCAGCCCGGGCCGGCGGTCCGGTCGACCGGCGCTTCCACCGCGCTGCAGCAAATGGCACCCGTGGTGGCCGCATTGGCCGGCAGCACGCTGGTGGTCGATTGCACCGTCGAAGGACTGATGCATGCCCCGGAGCTGCCCGCCATCCTGGGCGGCGGCGCCCGCGTCCTCTATGTCAGCAATGAGCATCCGGAGGCGCTGGCGAGGCTTGTGCCCGACGGGTCGCTCGAGCCGCTGGTCAAGGCCCACATCAGACGCCTGCGCGCCGCGCGCAGCATGCGGGTCTCTTCCGCGGCCGGCACCGACCTGGTCATCTCCCTCGCAGGCGCGGCCTGCGGCGGCAACTGGGGCTACACGACGCGGCCGGGCACCATGACGCATTGGCCCGCAGGCCTGGCACTGGCCTTTCCCGCAGCCGGCAGCGTCAACGGCACCCTGGTGCTCGCCGAGGGCGATGTGAACCTGACCTTCAAACGCTATATCGAGCGGCCCATCACACTGCGGATAGAGAACGACTACGTGACGCGCATCGAAGGAAGCGGCGTCGACGCCGAACTCCTGCGCAGCTACATCGCAGCCTGGGGCGACCGCGAAGCCTACGCCGTGAGCCACGTCGGCTACGGGCTGAACGCCGCGGCCCGGTGGGACAGCATGGCGCTGTACGACAAGCGCGATTTCAACGGCACCGAGCTGCGCGCCTTCTCCGGCAATTTCCTCTACAGCACGGGTGCCAACGAAGTGGCCGGGCGCTACACGCGCGGGCACTTCGACCTGCCGCTGCGCAACTGCACCGTCGAACTCGATGGCGCAGCCGTGGTGGATGCCGGCAAGGTCGTGGCATGAGCGTCCCATCTTTCACGGTGCTCGGAGATGGGCCGACGGTGCTGATGCTGCACGGCGTCGGCGGCGGCCACCTGGCCTTCGCGCCGCAGGTCGAAACGCTGGCTTCATCGGGTTATCGGGCCGTGGCATGGGACATGCCCGGCTACGGCCGCAGCCCGCCGATCGAGCCCTACAACTTCAAGGGGCTGGCGCAAAGCTGCGCCGCCCTGATCGAGGGCCTGAATTGCGGCGACGTCACGCTGCTTGGCCACAGCATGGGCGGCATGGTGGCGCAGGAGGTGGCCGCCCGCAGGCCCGAGCTGGTCAACAAGCTCATCTTGTGCGGCACCTCGCCCGCGTTCGGGAAACCCGACGGGCCGTGGCAACGCAACTTCATGGCCGAGCGCACCGCGGCGCTGGACGCCGGCAAATCCATGGCGCAACTGGCGCAACTGCTGGTGCCGCGGATGGTGGGTCCGGGCTCGCTGCCGGAAGGCGTGCGGCTGGCCACGCATTGCATGAGCCTCGTGCCGGCCTCGACCTACCGGCGCGCATTGGAAGCCATGCTGGCGTTCGACCGGCGCGCCGAACTGCCGCGCATCCGGGTGCCTACCCTGGTCGTGGCGGGCGAGCACGATCGCTCTGCGCCGCCAGCGGTGATGAAGAAGATGGCCGATCTCATTGCGCACAGCACCTATCTGCAGATGCGCGGGATCGGCCATCTGCAAAACCTGGAAGCGCCAGACGATTTCGACACCCTGGTGCTGAATTTCCTGGCGCTGCCACCGGCCTTGCTGCACTGATCGCACGCGAAGGAGCCATCCATGGACGCATTGCCCGACCTTGGTTTTACTCCGGTGGTGGGTGACCTGGCTTTCACGTCCCGGCAGCGTTCCCTGCTGTCGCTGGCTCATGAGCTCGGCCGCACCCGCTTTGCGCCGCGCGCCGCGCAATGGGACGAGACGGCCAGCTTCCCGTTCGCCAATTACGACGACTTGCGCCAGGCTGGGCTGCTGGCGCTGTGCGTGCCGCAGGAGCACGGCGGGCTCGGCGCCGACTACCCGACCTACATGATGGTGGCCGCCGAGATCGGGCGGTTCTGCGGCGCCACGGCCCTCACCTACAACATGCACATCTGCTCCACGATGTGGACGGGTGTGCTCGCGGACGGTATTCCCATGGCACACGAGCAGCGCGCCGAGCATGGGCGCCGCCGCAAGCTGCATTTCAAGCGAGTCGTGCAGGATGGCGCGATCTACGCCCAGCCTTTCTCCGAAGGCAGCGCGGCCGCGGCGGGACGGGCACCCTTCGGCACCACGGCGCGCAGGGTCGAGGGCGGATGGCGCGTGAACGGCCGCAAGATCTTCGCCTCGCTGTCCGGCGCCGCCGACTTTTACGGGGTGCTGTGCACCGAGGACAAGGGCGACGAGAAGCCCGACGCGCGCGACACCCTCTACCTGGCCGTGCCGGGCGCCAGCCCCGGGTTTGCGATCAGCGGCGAGTGGGATCCGCTGGGCATGCGCGGCACGGTCAGCCGCAACCTCACCTTCAAGGATGTCTTCGTCCCCGACGACGAGCAGCTCATGCCGCGCGGCATCTACTTCAAGGGCGCGTTGACCTGGCCGGCGATGTTCTTCACGCTGGCGCCGACTTACCTGGGCCTGGCCACCGCGGCCTACGACTTCACGGTGAGCTACCTGCGCGGCGAAATCAACGAGGGCACCGGCGAGCCATGGCGCGCGGGCGAGCGCAAGACGGTGCGGCGCATGTACCCGACCAAGCAGATCGCCGTGGCGCAGATGCGCATCCAGCTCGAGGCGATGAAGAGCCTCTTCGTCCGGGCGATCGAAGAGGCGGGCCCCGATCCGTCCAGGGACGTACGCATGCGCCTGTACGCCGCGCACTACAGCGTGATGGAGGGCGCCAACGACATCGCGCGCCTGGCCATCCGCACCTGCGGCGGCCAGAGCATGATGAAGCACCTGCCGCTGGAACGCATCTACCGCGACAGCCGCTGCGGCTCGCTGATGCTGCCGTGGACCGCCGAACTGGTGCTGGATCGCATGGGCCGCGAAACGCTCTACGAGCCCGGGGAAAAAGACGAGTAGCTTCGCCGCTCAGGCGTCGCGCAAGAAGCGCCCGGCGGCCGCCAGCGCCTGCGCATCGTCTTTCACGGCGCCGGGCGCGCCGCCCTTGCCCCAGAGCTCGCCGCCCCAGCGCATATCCAGGAACTGCGCGCACAGCTTCACCGAATCGATCATGGGCTGCGCCTTGGGCCGGTCCCCGCTGGTGGTCACCAGGCGCAGCGTTTTTCCGCCCATCCGTTCCTTGAATGGCAGGCCCGGCACCCGCATCCAGGCGCTCCAGTGGTCGATATAGGTTTTCAGCGCCGCCGGAATGCTGTACCAGTACACGGGCGAGACCAGGACGATGTCGCTGGCTTGCATCGTCGCATCGAGCAGACGCTTCAGGTCGCCTTCGGGCATTGGATAGCTGCCCGTGGTGTGACGCATGTCGATGAACGGCGGCAGCGTCATTTGCTCCAGTTGCAGCCAGGTCTGCACCGCGCCGGCGGCAAGTGATTCGGCGGCCCGGCGGGCCAACCATTCGGTGTTGCCGGGATGCCCGGTTTGCCGGGCGGAGGCGACCAGGAAAAGGTACTGCGGCGATGAGCTCATGGGCGTGATGATAGATGAGCCGCGCCCCGCGCCCGCGCCTCAGGCGGCAGTGGGCGTCAGCTGTGCCTGGCTGGCCGGGAAGCCGTAGAAAGAAAAAACGGTTCGCGGCCGCTCGCCGCTGATCAGCTCGGCCATGGCCTTGCCCGACCCCGCGCCATGGGTCCAGCCCAAGGTGCCATGGCCTGCGTTGACCCAAAGCCCGCCGACAGGGGTGCGGCCGATGTAGGGAATGTTCGTGGGCGTCGCGGGCCGCAACCCGGTCCAGAAACGCGGGTTCCCCCCTTCGTCCTGGCCGCGGGTGTCACACACGCCGGGCAGAACCTCTTCGATCCGCCGCGCCAGCATCCGGCAGCGCGCCTTGGCCAGCGGCGAATCCAGCGACAGGTCGTAGCCCGACAATTCAATGGTGCCGGCCACGCGCAGCTCGTCGCCCAAACGGCTCATCGCGCACTTGACTTCGTCGTCGATGGTGCTCACATGAGGGGCGAGTTCCGGCTTCTTGAGCTTGAACGTGGCGCTGTACCCCTTGCCGGGATAGATTGGCAGATCGACACCGACCGTGCGCAGCAGCGGGGCGCTGTACGAGCCGCAGGCCACCACCACGGCATCCGCCTTCAGCGTCCGCGGCAACTGCGTGAGCCGGTCGCGCACGACGACGGTGTCGAGCGCGCCGCCCACCTGGTCCAGGCGCACCACGTCATGGCTGTACAGGAACTGGGCGCCGCGCGTTGCGCAGCACTGCGCCAGCTGCTCGGTGAACAGCCGCGCGTCGCCGCTCTCGTCGCTGGCGGTGTAGGTGCCGCCCGTGATGCGGTGCGCAAACGACTTGAAGGCCGGCTCGATGGCCAGCAGCTCGTCGCGAGTCACCACTTTGCGCTGCACGCCGAATTTCTGCATCAGGCGCGCGGCTTCGCCCGCACCTTCGAGCGAGGCCTGGTCGGTGAAGTAGTGGGCAATTCCTCGTTCGAGCCGCTGGTACTCGATTCCGGTGGCGCGGACGACTTCCTTCAAGGCCTCATGGCTGTACGCGCCGAGAGCCACCAGCTGGCGCACGTTGCGCTCGAATGCGGCATCGTTGCACTGCGACAGGAATTGCAGGCCCCAGCGCCATTGCCGCCATTCCAGCTGCGGGCGGAACAGCAGGGGCGCGTCATTGCGAAACATCCATTTGAGCAGCTTGGCCGGCGCATGGCGATTGGCCCAAGGCTCGCAATAGCTGACCGAGATCTGAGCCGCGTTGGCGAAAGTCGTCTCCAGCGCCGCGCCGGGTTGCCGGTCCACCACGATGACTTCGTGGCCGCGCTCCTGCAAATACCAGGCGGTGCTGGTCCCGATGATCCCCGCGCCCAAAACCAGTATTTTCATTCCAGACAAGTTTGTGGCAACTTGTGCCCGATTAAAAGAAAAATTAAACTCTCAGTGAAAACATCAGCATTGCTTATAGGAGGAGGGAGGCCATGAGTACTTTCGATCCGGATGCCCTCGAGTGTCTGGCAGCCATCGTGGAAGAGGGCGGGTTCGAGCGGGCAGCCCAGCGCCTGTCCATCACCCAATCCGCCGTGTCGCAGCGGCTGCGCGCCCTGGAGGCCCAGGTCGGCACGGTGCTCATCGTGCGCAGCCGGCCGCTCAAGCCGACCTCGGCCGGCAACCTGCTGCTCAAGCACACCAAACAGCTGCGCCTGTTGCGCGCGGACCTGGAGCGCGACCTCAAGGACCTGGCGCCCAGTTCCACAGGTGGCGCCCGCGAAGAGGAGCGGATCTCGATCGCCATCAATGCCGACAGCATCGCCACGTGGGCCCTGCCCGCCCTGAACGAGCTGGCCCGCCAGGGCCTGCCCGTGGAAATCATCGCGGACGACCAGGACTTCACCCAGGAATGGCTGCGTGAAGGGCAGGTGCTGGGCTGTGTCACGACGCTCAAGCAGGCCCTGCGCGGCTGCAAGGTGGTGCCCCTGGGGGCCATGCAGTATGTGGTCGTGGCACATGCGGCGTATGCGCAGCGGCATTTCCCGCAGGGACTGGGACCGCACAACTTCCGCGACGCGCCCTTCATCGCATTCAACCGCAAGGACGACATGCAAAGCGAATTCGTCGGGAAGGCGTTTGGCCTGAAGCGGGTTTCGCTCAACCAGTTGTTCGTGCCCAGCTCGGAAGGGCAGGTACGCGCGGTGCTCGCCGGCTGGGGCGTGAGCGTGGTGCCCGAGCTGCTGGTGCGCAGCCGGCTGCTGCAGGGCGAGCTGGTGAACGTCGCGCCGAACTGCGCGCTCGCAATTCAGCTGTACTGGCATTGCTGGAACCTGGAATCGGAGGTGCTGGATTCACTGAGCACCGCGTTGATGCGGGCCGCCGGCGCCGCCCTGGCCAACGCCCAGCCTCAATCCCCCTGAGTCAGCAGCGTCTCGCGCAACGCCTGCGCCTTGGCTTCGTCGAACCGGCCTTCGGCGCGCGCCAGTACCTTGCCGTCGCGATTGAGCACCAGCACCGAGACGTGCTCCGGGCCCGACAGGCCGGCCGCCCGGATGAAGGCCTGCCGGTCCGTGAACACCGGCACCAGCCGCGACCGGTCGCCGTCGGGCGGAAGCTGCGCCAGCAGCCTGCGCTCGAGCGCATCGCGCGCGCCCTCGTCACCGGGGTCGTCGAGCACGGGCATCTTGAACCATTCGATGGAGGAGTCCTGGTCCAGCCGCAGGCCCTGAATCCAGCTCTGGATATCGGCCCGGTGGCTCTTTGAATAAGCCACCAACGCCAGCACGCGGTCGGCCGTGAAGCCGCTCGGAATCACCACGCGCTGCTGGTCGAGCCGCTTGACGGTGACCTCGGGCAGCCGGCCCATCACGTCGGACTCGCTGGGCGCCGCCAGCGCCAGCACCAGCGCCGCCACCGCGGCGCCCAGCCATGCCAGCGTGGGGGTCCAGATGGTGCGATTGATGATCATGGCGGCCTCTGTTGCCGCCCCAGTGTTTCACGGCGCCGCGCACCGCGCCATGCCGCACTTGTAATTCCCTCCGCCAGTTGTGGAGGAACGTAACCCTCACCGAATAAGCAGGACGGGCACGCCGCAATGTGCCAGCACTTGCGTGGTGACCGATCCCATCACGAGTCGCGCAATGGCGCCATGGCCATGGGTTCCCATGACCACCATGTCGAATTTCCCCTCCTCGGCAAAGCGGGCGATGGTTTCGCCCAGGGGACCGGCTTTCCACGTCGACGAGGCCCGCAAGCCCCGCCCCTTCAATGCCGCCTCCGCGGGGGCGAGCACCTTCCGGGCCTCGTCGGCGTGGTACTCCTGGGCCACGGCCGCGCCGACGGCCGAGCGCGCATGCGGAGGCAGCGGGGATTGCGCGTTCAAGAGCGTGTACTCATGGCTGGCGTCGAACAGCGCGGCGTTGGCCGTCACATAGTCGAGCATCTTGCGGGTGTAGTCGCTACCGTCGACGGGGAGAAGAATCCTCATGTCGGCTCCTGAAAAAAGAAGGTTGAATTCAGCCTGGCACAGCGGCCCCGGGGGGCACAATCGCGCGCGCTCTCGGATCGCCACCGGCCAGCTCGAGCACCAGCTGCTCCCGGAACCCGCCCTGCTCGCCTTTGGTGGCATAGCCCAGTGTGTTGGCGACCACCCGGCAGCCTGCGGCCAGGTAGTCGTGCTGGCAATGAAGGTGGCCGTGCAGCCATACCTGCGCCCGCGGCAGCAGCTCGTCGAGCGAATTGCAGAATCCGGCTGTGCCGGGCGTCAGGCCATAACGCGGATCGGCACTGCGCAAGCTGGGCGCGAAATGCGTGACAACGACGGTCGTTCCGTCGAACGGCTGGGCCAGCGCATGCCGCAGCCACTGCTGGCAGACCAGCGCCTGTTCACGCCACTCTTCGGCCAGCATGGCCTTGCCGTGGCGGGTGGTCCGGGTCTTGTGCAGGTAGTAATTGGCGGCGCGAAAAGCCTTCTCGCGTTTTTTCAGCAAATGCGCCGGGCTCGACGCAGCCAGGTCTTCGTCAGTGGCGAATGCGTCGAAGTCCGCCCACAAAGTGGTGCCCACGAAACGCACCCCCTCCATCGTGAGGACCTCACGCTCCAGCCAGGTGATGCCCAGGCGCTCGCAGGTCTGGCGCAGGCGCTCGTGCGCGGCGTCGAAATCGAGGTTGTCGTATTCGTGGTTGCCGGGCACGAACAACACCGGAAAAGGCCAGCCGAGGCGGGGCGAAAATCGCTCGAGGCCGAAGTCCTTGCCCGGCAGCTGGCTGCCCGCCTGGTACGAGCCGATGTCGCCGGCCAGAACGAGCAGCTGGGCGCCGGGGGCGGGCGTCGGCTGGTAGCGCGGATGTACCTCGAGATGGAGGTCGGACAAAAGCTGGATCATCACCGGCTCATTGTGCCCGTGAACGCTTTTTGCGCCGCGGCCGCCACCGCCAGGCGAAGCCAGGCATGGTCGCTGCGCTGGCCCTGGCGGCGGTGCCACAGCGAATCGACGTGCACCGGCGACACCTTGAACGGCAGGTCGCGCAATACCAGCTCGTGCGCCATGCCGGTGACCTTGACGAAGTGACGCGGCAGCACGGTGAGCAGATCCGAGCCGGCCACCACCCGCCCGGCAGTGAAGAACTGGTTTACCGTGAGGACCACACGGCGCTTGCGGCCCAACGAGGCGAGCGCCTCGTCCACGAAGCCGAAAGGCCGGCCGGAAAAACTCACGAGCAGGTGATGGGCGCCGCAATAGCGTTCGATCGTCATGGGCCTGCGAGCCAGCGGGTGCCCCTCGCGCATCACGCAGACGTACTCGCCGTCGTAGAGGCGCTGGTGATCGAACGGCGCCAGGCCTCCTTGTTGCGCCTGCGCCGTGAGGTCGGCCAGCACCGCCGGGAAGAAGCCCACGGCCAGGTCCATCTGGCCTTCGTCGAGCAGCCTGCGGGGGTCGCGCGTGGTCAGCGGCAACACGCGCATCGAAACGCCGGGCGCGTCGCGCTCGATGATTTCCACCAGGTTGGGCATCAGCTCGGCGGCGGTGGCGTCGGCCATGGCGAGCACGAAGGTATTGGCGGCTTCGGAAGCCACGAAGTCGGCGGGCGCCAGGGACGACTCCATCTGCCGCAGGGCATCGGCAATGGCCGGCCACAGGGACAAGGCGCGGGGGGTCGGCTCGACGCCGTAACCGCTGCGCGCCACCAGCTTGTCGCCGACGGCATCGCGCAGCCGGTTGAGCGCGTTGCTCACTGCGGGCTGCGTCATGGCCAGATTGCGGGCCGCACGCGTGAGGTTGCGCTCGGCCATCACCTGGTCGAACACGCGAAGCAGGTTCAGGTCCAGGGTCCGGAAGTTCGGTGCTTTTATCATCACTGTGGTGAATGATATCAATCACCAATCTTAATTGGAAAAATATCAGTGATAACCCTAGTATTGCGGCACGACACTGCAATTTCGCATTGGCGTTTCCAAGAAGAGGGAAGAAATCATGACCAGCTTTGCCCATGTGGACCATCCCACCGAACATCCGGGCGTCGTCCGGGCCGAGCGCGTGGTCGAGAGCGTCAAGGGCCTGGCCAGTCGCTTCGACGGCAACCGCGCCATCGCCAGCCTGCTGCTGGCTGCCATCGTCTCGGCCTTGCTGGTCGTCGCCAACCAAGTCATCGAAACCTGGACCGAAGGCCATCTGATGGCGGCATGGATCCTGATGTGGACCGTGGCCTTCACGGCATTGGCCCTGCTGGCCACGCCGGCCAGGCGCGTGGGCGCCGCCCTCGGCGGCGGTTACCGGAACTGGGCCGCGACCCGCCGGCAGCTTGCCCAGGACCGCAAGCTCTGGGATATCGCGCTGAACGACGCCCGCGTCATGGCCGACATCAGCCGCGCGATGGGCGCGGACGCCATGCGGGACGTCAAGGCTTACTACTGAGATTTTCGACGCAGATCGAGTAGGGTGAGGGGTAACCCGTCGCCCTACTCGATTGCGGCGCGATCCTCTCCTGTAGCCCTGCAGCGCCAGAAGCGTAAAAACAACGCAACGCCCGCCAGTGCTTGATCTGGCCGAGAACCGAGCATAGTGTTACTGTTGAGCCTCCCAACCCGGGGCTCGGCTCTCATTCAAAGCTGTTTTTGGAGACCATCATGACCGACAGGTCGAAACTGGCTGTGTTCTCGAGTTCTCTGCGCACGATCCTGGTGGCGGCAGTGCTGACCGGCGCCCACGCAAGCCATGCCCAAATGACGGCCATGGTAGCGGTCGATCCTTCCAGCCCGAAGGACGCATTGGGGTCGGCGTATGTGGACCTTTCGGTCAGCCTCGCCAAGGCAACCGGCCAGGATGTGAGGGTAGACCGCAACACCAACTTCGCCGACGTGCTGCGTTCCACGAGGACCGGCGAATACGACATCTATGTGGTGCCTCCTCATGTGGCGGCCTCGGCACTGTCTCATGGCTATATATCCTTGGCCGCGACGGACAAGGTGGAGACCTTTGTCCTGGTCGCCAAGCCGGGCGTCGCTTCGGTCAAGCAGCTCAAGGGCACCAAGCTCTATCTGGCGCAGCAGGATTCGATTTACTCGTATATGGCGAAGGGATTGCTCAATGAGGCGGGCGTATCGATCCACGAGGCGGGCGACGTGCAGTACAAGAACACCTCCGGGGCTGGACTCATCGCCGTGAGCCTGGGAGTTGCCCACGCGACCGTTGTGCGCAAGGCCGAATACCAGGAGTGGGCGCGCAACCAGAGCACCAAGCTGGTGGTCTTGCTGGAGTCCAAGCAGGTGCCCGCAGGGCTGACCATCCTCGTCAAAAAAACCGCCACGGATTCCCAGCGGGAGCGCTTGAGCAAGTGGGCGGTGGGGTCCAATCCGGCGCAGTCGGGTTTGGGAAAGTTGCGTCTGACGACTCCCCAGGACTCTGCGGGATACGAGTACCTGGGCGGTCTGGGGCATTTCACCCCCGGCCAACTGGCGGGGGTGACGCGGATATCGGCCAAAGAGGCCGCCGAGCTGATTGGACAAGGCGCCCAGATGGTGGATGTGCGGTCCGAAAAAGAATTCAAGGCCAAACACATTCCCGGCGCCGCGTCGGTTCCGTACCTCGAGAAGAGCGTGAAGGACATCAGCTTTGACGCCAAGGTCGATGATTTCTCCGCACTGGACAAGCTCGACAAGAACAAGCCCACCGTGTTTGGGTGCAACGGCGCCGAATGCTGGAAGTCGTACAAGGCTTCCAAGGTCGCGACCGAAAGAGGCTTCAAGAAGGTCTACTGGCTGCGGGGCGGCTTGCCCGAGTGGGAGGCGCGCGGACTGCCCTTGGCTGCCGATTGATCGGGCAGACACCACGCCCCCTTGCAGGAGAAGGCGACCAGGTAGTCGTGCCCGCAGTCATCACAAAAAAGCCACCCCGCGGGGTGGCTTTTTCTGCTGTCGGGATTCGCTACGCCGCCAGCCGCTTCTCGATCTGCGCCTTCGTCTCGCCCAGCTCGCGCGGCAGGTGGTATTCGAGCTGCTGGAACAGCGCGGTATGCAGCTGCAGCTCTTTTTGCCAGGCCGCCCTGTCGATGCTGGTGACGGTCTTGAACTGTTCGGCGCTGAAATCGAGCCCGGTCCAGTTCAGCTCTTCGTACGCCGGGCTCACCCCGAACACGTGTTCCGCCCCGGCAGCCCGGCCCTCGATGCGGTCGATCATCCACTTGAGCACACGCATGTTCTCGCCATACCCCGGCCAGACGAACTTGCCGTCCGCGCCCTTTCGAAACCAGTTGGTGGTGTAGATGCGCGGCAGCGGAGCGCCGGAGGCCGCCAGCTTCTTGCCGAGGTCCAGCCAGTGCTGGAAGTAGTCGGCCATGTTGTAGCCGGTGAAGGGAAGCATGGCGAACGGGTCGCGCCGCACCACGCCCATCTGGCCGGCCGCCGCAGCGGTGGTTTCCGAGCCCATGGTCGCCGCCATGTACACGCCTTCCACCCAGTTGCGCGCTTCGGTGACGAGCGGCACGGTGGTCGAGCGGCGGCCGCCGAAGATGAAGGCGTCGATGGCCACGCCCCGGGGGTCGTCCCAGGCCGAATCGAGCGCCGGGTTGTTGACCGCCGACACGGTGAAGCGGGCGTTGGGATGCGCCGCCTTGGCGCCGGTTTGCCGGGCGATCTCGGGCGTCCAGTCATTGCCCAGCCAATCGGTGGCGTGGGCGGGCGCCGGGCCCATGCCTTCCCACCACACGTCGCCGTCGTCGGTCAGCGCGACGTTGGTGAAGATCACGTTCTTGTCCAGGCTGGCCATGCAGTTGGGGTTGGTCTCGGTGTTGGTGCCGGGAGCCACGCCGAAGTAACCCGCTTCGGGATTGATCGCATAGAGCTTGCCGTCCGCGCCGGGCTTGATCCAGGCGATGTCGTCGCCGATGGTCGTGACCTTCCAGCCTTCGAACCCCTTGGGCGGGATCAGCATCGCGAAGTTGGTCTTGCCGCAAGCCGACGGGAACGCGGCTGCCACGTGGTACTTCCTGCCCTCGGGATTGGTCACGCCCAGGATCAGCATGTGCTCGGCCAGCCAGCCCAGGCCACCGGAGGGCCCCTGCGCGGCCGCACGGCCCATGGTCGAGGCGATCCGCAGCGCGAAGCACTTCTTGCCCAGCAGCGCGTTGCCTCCGTAGCCCGAGCCATACGACCAGATTTCCCGGCTTTCCGGGTAGTGGACGATGTACTTGGTGGGGTTGCAGGGCCACTTCGCGTCGGCCTGCCCCCGGGCCAGCGGCGCGCCAACGGTGTGCACGCAGGGAACGAACTCGCCGTTGACCCCGAGCACGTCGTACACGGCGCGGCCCATGCGCGTCATGATGCGCATGTTCACTGCCACGTACGCGCTGTCGGACAGCTCGATGCCGACGTGCGCGATCGGCGAACCGAGCGGGCCCATCGAGAACGGCACCACGTACATCGTGCGCCCGCGCATGCAGCCGTCGAACAAGGGCTGCAGGGTGGCGCGCATTTCGGCCGGGGCCATCCAGTTGTTCGTGGGGCCCGCGTCCTCCCTTTTTTCGCAGCAGATGTAGGTGCGATCTTCCACACGCGCCACGTCGCTGGGGTCGGACGATGCCAGGTAAGAATTGGGGCGCTTGACGGGATCGAGCTTCCTGAACGTGCCCGCGTCGACCAGCTGCCGGCACAGGCGGTCGTATTCTTCCTCGCTGCCGTCGCACCAGTGGATGCGGTCCGGTTTGCACAGCGCGGCCATGTCGGCCACCCAGGCGATCAGTTTCGCGTTTTTCACGTACGAAGGGCTGTTCAAATTCAGCCCCTGCATCACGGGAGAGTTCATCCAAAGCTCCTGAAGTTAAAACCTGCTTTCAAAAAGGAGGAGCTCTGGCCTTGAGCGCTGCCTTCATGAAACCCGGCTTGGCGGATGCGACGGGCGGTGCTGCGGGGTTTAACAACCACAACCCGCGGGTCGGCTGGGGAATCGATTTTATGGAAGCCCCTGCCGCCGTGGCAGACATTGGGGCCGAAAATAATGCAAAACTTGCATAAGGTTATGCGAATATCTTTTTACTCAGCAGGAGCGCTTTCTTATGCGTAGACGTTGTCTTGCCGCCGCTGCGTTCGCAGGCGGCTTGGTAGGTTGGTTGTCAACCGGCGTCGCGGCTGCCGATGGGCCTGTACGGGTGCTGGCCGCCAGCGACCTTAAATTCGCCCTCGACGAGCTCGCCGCCACCTACCAGCGCCAAACGGGTCAGGCCGTGCAGCTCAGTCTGGGATCGTCGGGACAATACGCCCAGCAGATCCGCCACGGGCTGCCCGCCGACATCTATATGTCGGCCGATGAAGACTTTGTTTTCGATCTGGCGCAGGCCGGCCTGACGCGGGGGCGCGGCGATCTGTACGCGCAGGGCCGCATCGCTGCCATGGTCCCGATGGCGTCGCCCCTGAGCCTCGAATCGGGTCTTCGGGGCCTGGACTGGGCATCTGTCGGCCGCTTTGCGATCGCTAATCCGCAGCATGCGCCCTACGGCCGCGCTGCACAGCAGGCGCTGGAACGGCTGGGCCTGTGGGAGCTTGCCAAGCCCAAACTGGTGCTCGGGGAAAACGCGGCCCTGGCGACTCAGTTTGTTGCCACCGGCGCGGCGCAGGCGGGGATCACGGCGCTGTCGCTGGCACTGGCGCCCGAGGTCGCCCGGCTGGCGCGGCATGCCGTGATCACGGCCGACCTGCATGCGCCGCTTCGCCAGCGCATGGTGTTGTTGAAGACCGCGCGGCCGGCAGCCGCCGGGTTCTACCGTTTCTTGCAGGCGGCACCGGCCCGCGCGGTATTCCAGCGCTACGGCTTTACCACCGGCTAGGCTTTCGCCGGCGCTCGGTCACAATCGCGGCCATGGATTGGCAAGCCGCCCGCGTGTCGCTGCTCTTGGCCCTGCTGACGGCCCTGCTGTTGTTGCCCATCGGCATTGCGCTGGCGCGGTGGCTGGCGCTCACTTCATGGCGCGGCAAGCCTTTGATAGAGGCCGCTCTGATGTTGCCATTGCTGTTGCCGCCGACTGTCGTCGGCTTTTATTTCCTGGTCGCGCTCGGGCAAGGCTCTCCTGCCGGAGCGTGGCTGGCGCACCACCTCGATGTGCGGCTGGTGTTCAGCTTCGAAGGCCTGCTGCTGGCCAGCCTGCTGATCAACCTGCCCTTCATGGTCCAGCCGATCCAACGCGCTTTTTCCAGCATTCCCCAATCGTTGCGCGAAGCTGCCTGGGTGTCGGGCCTGGGCCGCTGGCGAACATTCCTGAAGATCGAGCTTCCGCTGACCTGGCCCGGCCTGCTGGGCGGTGTGGCGCTCACGGCCGCGCACACGCTGGGCGAATTCGGCGTCGTCCTGATGGTGGGCGGCAGCATCGCGGGCGAAACGAGAACGCTGAGTATCGCCATCTACGACCGGGTACAAGCGTTCGACCTGGCCGCGGCCCACGTCATGGCCGTGGCGCTGGTGGCCTGTTCGCTGATGGCGGTGGCCCTGGTCTTCGCGGCGGACCGCCGCAGGCCCTTGCAGGAACGCTAGGCGCGCATGGGCACGCTCCAGGTTGGGCTGCGCAACAGCACGCCGATGCGGCTGCAAGTCGCCTTCGACTGCGCGCCCGGGGAACTGGTGGCGCTGGTGGGCCCCTCGGGCAGCGGCAAGACCAGCGTCTTGCGCGCCGTCGCCGGCCTGCTGAAGAGCAAGACGCTGGGCGGCAGGATCGCTGTAGGCCGGAACGTCTGGTTCGACAGCGAGCAGGGCCTGGACCTGCCGCCGCAGCAGCGGCAGGTGGGCCTCGTGTTCCAGCATTACGCGCTGTTTCCGCACTTGAGCGCCCTGGACAACGTCAGGATTGCAGCACCCTCGGGCGGGCCGGCCGGGTTGATCGACGCCCTTTTCGAGCGGCTCGGCCTTGTCGGGCTGGAGCAGCGCCGGCCCGCCCAGCTTTCGGGCGGCCAGCAGCAACGCGTGGCGCTGGCCCGGGCACTGGCGCGGCAACCCCAGGTGCTGCTGCTGGACGAGCCGTTTTCCGCCGTGGATGCGCCGGCCCGCCAGGCGCTCTACCGCGAGCTTGCGGCGCTGCGCCAGAGCGTCTCGACGCCGATGGTCCTGGTGACGCACGACCTGGGCGAAGCCCGCCGCCTGGCCGACCGGGTGGTGATCCTCGACACGGGCGAGTCGCTGCAGGTGGGCGTGCCGGCCCAGGTTTTTGCCAGCCCGCGCAATGCCAGGGTCGCCGAGCTGGTGGGCATCCAGAACCACTTCCGCGGGCGGTTTTTGCGGCACGAACCAGGGTGGGGCCGGCTTGAATGGGGGCAGGGCAGCGATGTGCGGCTGCGGGTGGTGGACAAGAACAGGATTCGCCACGGGGCGCCGGTCACCTGGGTGATCGCCGGTGACCGCATCGAACTGCTGGCCGATGGGCCGGCCCACGAGAATGTCTTGCGCTGCGAAATGGTCGAGCAACTGGCGCTGGGTGAAACCAGCCTTTGTTCACTGCGCCCCGAGGGCCTGGCAGAGGAACGGGTGACCCTGAACTTGTCGACCGCCCAGTTGCGCGGGCTAAAGGCCGGGCCCGGCCACTGGCTGCGGCTGGGGATCGACCCGCAGGCGATTCACATCATGCCGCAGAAAGAACCCGCGGCGGCGCCTCAGGCAACGTAGATCGCGATGAACGCCAGCAGGAACATGAGCACGCCGCCCATCACCGGCAAGACGATGGGGATCATCGGGACGACGGCTTCGAGCCCATCCTGGGGCTGATGCGGTTCGCCGTGGCTGTGACGGGGTTCGGGGCTGGACATGTGGTTTCCTGTGGTGCTGGGCGGGATTTTAGCAAGCGCTAGAGCAGGGCGTAGGTCACGCCGGAACGGCTCACGCTCTTGCCATCCGCGGCGCCGCGGATATCGATTTCCCCGAACGCCAGTGATTTGCCCGCCCGCATCACGCGCGCCTGGACCAGCGCGTCCTGGTTCGACAACGGCTTGAGGAAGCTGGTGTTCATCTGGACTGTGGTGCAGGGCCTGAATTCGCCAAACTGGTTGATCAGGGCCAGGACCATCGCGGTGTCGGCGGCGGCCATCATCGCCTGCCCGCAGAGCATGCCGCCCACGCGCGACAGCTGCGGGTTTTGCGCCAGGCGCAAGGTGACGCTGTCGGTATCGAAGCTTTCCACCATCAGCCCCAGCGCCTGCACCCAGGGCGCAAAGTATTCCGGCAAGGCTGATTCCAGTTCATTCTTGCCCATCATTGCTCCTGGGCCTGGAAGCCGCCGCTGTGCAGTGCATCCAGCACTGCCTGGATATGCTCGCGCCCGCGGGTCTGGAGCACCAGCTCGATCTCAACGTTTTGTGCCGCCAGCAGCGTGAACGCCCGCTGGTGGTGCACTTCGTCGATGTTCGCCCCCGCTTCGCTGACGATGGCCGTGATGCGCGCCAGCGAGCCCGGCACGTCGCGCGCACTCACGCGCACGCGCGCCAGCCGTCCCGCGCGGACCATCCCTCGCTCGATGATGGCCGCCAGCAGCAGCGGGTCGATGTTTCCGCCGCCCAGCAGCAGGCCGATCTTGCGCCCGCGGAAGCGCTCGGGGTGCTTGAGCAAGGCGGCCAGTCCGGCCGCGCCGGCCCCCTCCACCAGCGTCTTCTCGATCTCCAGCAGCATCACGATGGCCTGCTCGATGTCGCCCTCGTCCACCAGCAGGATGTCGTCCACGTATTTCTCGATCAGCGCCTGGGGGATCTTGCCCGGTGTCCCCACCGCGATGCCCTCGGCGATCGTGCTGCCGCCCTGGGGCAGCGACTCGTGCTTCACCGCGTTGTACATATTGGGAAACCTCAGGGTTTGCACGCCGATGACCTCGATGCCCGGCTTCAAGGCCTTGGCGGCCACGGCGATGCCGGCGATCAGTCCGCCGCCACCCACGGCCACCACCAGGGTGTCGAGCTGCGGCACGGCGGCCAGCATTTCGAGGCCGGCGGTGCCCTGGCCCGCCACGATGGCCTCATCGTCGTAAGGGTGAACGAATGTCAGCTGCTGCTGCGCGGCCAGCTGCAGCGCATGGCCGCGCGCCTCGTCCAGCGTGTCACCGTGGAGCACGACCTCGGGGCCGAAGCTGCGGGTGCGCTCGACTTTCACCCCCGGCGTGAACCGCGGCATCACGATCACCGCCCGCAGGCCCAGGCGCTGTGCGTGGTAGGCGACGCCTTGCGCATGATTGCCCGCGCTCATCGCGATCACGCCCCGGCGCCGCTCCTCGTCGCTGAGCTGCACCAGCTTGTTGCAGGCGCCGCGCTCCTTGAACGATGCCGTGAACTGCAGGTTCTCGAACTTGAGGAAGACCTGCGCGCCGGTGATCTGGGAAATGGTGCGGGACTCCACGCATGGTGTTTCGAGCAACTGACCCTGCAGGCGCTGCGCCGCGGCGCGGATGTCGGCGAGTTCGATCATGTTGGAATTGTCACTGTAAAAGACGGGCAAAGTGGGGGATTACCCACAATCAACGTCTTCCATGTAGCATCAACCCGCGTTATCGTCAGAAAGCGCAACAGGTCCTGGAGGCCGTTCCCGATGGTCAAGCGTTCCGCGGAATTGCAGGTACTTCCCTCACCGGGCCTCAAAGAAGCGCCGGTGCTGGACCTGATGTGCTCGCATTTCGTGCTGACGCTGGCGGCCAAGCAGGGCGGCAAATTCAACGTGCGGCGCGACCTCAATGGATTGCTGTCGCTGGCGGGCCGCCACCTGGTGTGGCCCGCGCCCGCCTTGGCGCGGCTGCGCGAGTTTCTCACCCGCCGCTGCAAGGACAACGAGTTCTGGCGCGGCCACGAACTTTTGTCCACGCCGGAGTTCCTGACCCGCCACGGCGTCTGGCGCGGTCCCTATGAAGAAGGCACGCTGTTCTTCTACCTGGACGAATACGCCAAGGACCTGCCCAAGGATCTGCTGTCGGTGCTCGCCGTCACCTGTGACTGGCTCACCCACGCACTCAAGAAGCATTCGACGCTGGTGGAAAAGAACATCGATGCGCTGTCGGGACTGTTGCAGTTGAACAAGGCCGAGCGCGCGCTGCTGCTTTACGGCACGCTGGCTCGCTACCAGCGCGACCTTCGCAGCATCCTGGTGGAGTTCAAGGTCAACAACGCGCCCGAAGCCTACGCGGCCATCGCCGAGATCGCGGGCGTCAACGCCACCGAGGTCGGCGAGGCCTTGCGCGCGGGCTCGCGCCTGGAGCGCATCGGCCTGGTCGAGAACCTGATCTCCGAACACAACATCACGGACCTGGCCGACCTGATGAAGGTCAGCGAGAAATTGCCACCGGTGCTGATGCGCGAGTACCGCGACCAGAACGAGCTGATGGCGGTGTTCACCCGGCCTTGTACCAAGAGCGCGTTGGCGCTGCAGGATTTCAGTTTTGCCGATGACGATGCGCGGGTACTTTGCGCCTTGCTGCGCAACGCGGTCGCACGCAAGGAGGCCGGCGTCAACGTACTGCTCTACGGCCCGCCCGGCACCGGCAAGACGGAACTGGCCAAGGTGGTCGCCCAGGCCGCCGGACTGGAGCTGTTCGAGGTCGAGTACGCCGATCGCGACGGCAATTCGCTGAGCGGCCGCGACCGCTACCGCTCCTTGCAGATCGCGCAGGTCTTTCTCAAGGGGAGTGCGCAGGCGGCCCTGCTGTTCGACGAAGTCGAAGACGTCTTCCCGCCGATCTCCAGCGAGGCCGCGCAGCTCATGGCGCGTGCCGAGCAGGTGGTGGCGCCTCCCAACAGCAGCGTCAGCGGCAAGGCCTGGGTCAACCAGATCCTCGAGTCCAACGCGGTCCCCACCATCTGGGTGACCAACCGCATCGAGCAGATCGATCCGGCTTTCCGGCGCCGCTTTGCCTATCACCTGGAACTGAAATCGCCCCCGCCCGGCGCCCGCGAAGGCCTGGTGCGCAAGACGCTGGAAGGCGCCATCGTCTCCGAGGCCTTCGTCGCCAAGCTGACCGAGCGCAAGGGCCTGACACCGGCCCAGATCCGTACCGCGGTGCGATTCGCCGGCCTGGCCGCCGCGGAGGGCAACACCGTGGAAAGCCTGATCGAGCGCCAGTTGCGAAACGCCGACCAGGCCCTGGGCAACCGCCTGCACGACGCCGGCGCGCGCCGCAGTGTCACCACCTACGACCTTGACATGCTCAACGTCGAGACGCGCTTCGAACTGCCTCGCATCGTCCAGGCGCTCAAGGCGCGCGGCCACGGAACGCTGTGCTTCTATGGCGCGCCCGGAACCGGCAAGACGGCGCTGGCCGAGCATATCGCCAAGAGCCTGGACAAGCCCTTGCTGATCAAGCAAGCCAGCGACCTGATGAGCAAATTCGTCGGCGAAACCGAGCAGAACATGGCGGGCATGTTCCGCGAGGCCGAGAACGAGAAGGCCGTGCTTCTGCTCGACGAGGCCGACAGCTTCCTGCAGGACCGGCGCGGCGCCCAGCGCAGCTACGAGGTCACCGAAGTCAACGAGATGCTCCAGGGGATGGAGCGCTTCAACGGCATCTTTGTCTGCACCACCAACCTGATGGACCGCATCGACCAGGCCGCGCTGCGCCGTTTCACATTCAAGATCCGGTTCAAGCCGCTCACCGCCGCGCAGCGCGAAAGGATGTTCGTCACCGAGGCGCTGGGTGGCGATGAGGCCTTGCTCACGGAAGGTGTCCGCGCCCAGCTGGCGCGGCTCGAGCAGCTGTGCCCCGGCGACTTCGCGGCCGTGAAGCGCCAGGTCGACATCCTGGCGGCGCAGTTCACCGCGGCAGAATTCCTGGAGCAGCTCGAAGCCGAGCATCGCATCAAGCCTGAAGTGCGCGAGGCGCGCAACATCGGCTTTTTGCAATAGGCCGCGCTAGCCGCGTCCGCCGCCGGCCACGCGGTTGACCACCATGCGATCGTGCAGGCGGCTGACGATCTTCCGGCCAGTCCCGTTGAACAAGAACGGCAATGCGCTGTGGACGAGCATCGCGAGCCCCGCCAGCAGCAGCGGCCCAGCGAACGACAGCGCTGCGCCCATGTGTTCCCAATAGCTTTCCCCCACGCTGCGTGGGTGTTCGGTAAATGCTTGAGCGATGCGGTTCATCGCATCAAGTCTAGGGCGCATGCACTGGCAATGGCTTGCAATATTGCAGCCGGAGGATGCCGGAACTAGAAACGCTTTCTACAGAGTTGCAAATGGGAGAAAATGCCTTCCATGGATAAGAAAGACCTGCAAATCCTTTCCCAGCTGCAGAAGAACGCGGCAACCCCGCTTTCGGAACTGGCGCAGACGGTGAATCTGTCATCCACGCCCTGCTGGCGCCGGGTGCAGAAGCTGTGGGAGGAAGGGGTGATCGAAAAACAGGTGGCCTTGTGCAATCCGGACAAGCTCAACGTCGGCGTGACCGTGTTCGTGGCCATCCGCACCAACCAGCACAGCGACGCCTGGATGAAGCGTTTCGTGCAAGGCACGCGCGAGATCCCGGAAATCGTGGAGATCTACCGCATGAGCGGCGACATCGATTACCTCTTGAAGGTGGTCGCGCCCGACATCGCGGGCTACGACAAGGTGTACAAGCGCCTGATCAAAGCCGTGGACTTGCAGGATGTGAGTTCGAGCTTCGCGATGGAAGTGCTCAAGAGCACCACGGCCTTGCCTCTGGATTACATCGAAACCAAGGGGCGAGCCTGAGTTTCGCGGTTCACGCGCCCGCCACCACTCTCAGCACCTCGCCGCCGTAGGCTTCGAGCTTCTTCGAGCCCAGCCCGCTGATGCCCTGCAGGTCAACCAGCGACCGCGGCGCCAGCGCGGCGATCGCGGCCAGCGTCGCGTCATGGAAGATCACATAAGCGGGCAGGTTGTGCGCTCGCGCCACTTCGGCGCGCCAGGCCTTGAGTGCCGCGAAGCGAGCCTGACCCTCGTGCGTCAGTCCCGCCGCGACGGCAGGCGGCGTTGCCTTGGCGCCGCCCTTGCGGCGCCGCGCATCCGCCGGCAATGACACGGACTCGCGCAACTGCACGGGCGTTTCGCCTTTCAGCACCGCGCGCGATCCATCCGTCAGCTTCAAGGTGTTGAAGGCCTGCCCGTCCACCGCCAGTGCGCCCGTCGCGATCAATTGCCGCAGCACGCCGCGCAGTTGCGGCTCGCTGAACCCGGCGCCGATGCCGAAGGTGGAGAGCTGGTCATGGCGGAACTGCGCCACCTTCTCGGTCTTCTTGCCGCGCAGGATGTCCATCACATGGCCGGCGCCGAAGCTGATGCCACTCTGCTGCTGGACCCGGTAAATGGTGGACAGCAGCTTGCGCGCCGCATCGGTGCCGTCCCAGATCTCGGGTGGTGAAATGCAGTTGTCGCAGTTTCCACAAGAGTAACGGGCCCCCCCGGTCGGCACTGCGGGCTCTCCCTGCCCCCCGAGGGGGCCGTGCCCGCCTTGGGACGGCCCGGCGGCGGGCAGAATTTCACCGAAGTAGCCAAGCAAGCGCACGCGCCGGCAATCGGTCGCCTCCGCCAACGCCAGCAAGGCGTCGAGCTTGCCGCGCATGACCTGCTTGAAGTCTTCCCCGGCGGGGCTCTCGTCGATCATGCGCCGCTGGTTGACCACGTCTTGAAGGCCGTACGTCATCCAGGCGGCCGCCGGCAGGCCGTCGCGTCCCGCCCGCCCGGTTTCCTGGTAGTAGCCCTCGATGTTCTTGGGCATGTCCAGGTGGGCGACGAAGCGCACGTCGGGCTTGTCGATGCCCATGCCGAAGGCGATGGTGGCGACCATCACGACGCCCTCGTCGCGCAGGAAACGGTCCTGGTTGGCTTGCCGCACGTCCGCGTCCAGTCCCGCGTGATAGGGCAGGGCCTTGATGCCTTGCCGGCTCAGCGTCTGCGCGATCTCTTCCACGCGCTTGCGCGACTGGCAGTAGACGATGCCGGCCTCGCCCTCGTGTTCGCGTTCGATGAAGCGCAGCAGCTGCGTGGTCGCGTCCTTCTTCTCGACGATGGTGTAGCCGATGTTCGGCCGGTCGAAGCTGCTGATGAACCGGCGGGCCTTCTCCAGCTGCAGCCGCTCGACGATGTCTTCGCGCGTGATGGCGTCGGCGGTGGCCGTGAGGGCGATGCGCGGCACCGCGGCGTAGCGCTCGTGCAGCACCGTGAGCGCGCGGTACTCGGGGCGAAAATCGTGGCCCCACTGGCTCACGCAATGGGCCTCGTCGATGGCGAACAGGCTGAGTTTGCCGCGTTCGTATAGGGAATCCAGCAAGGCCAGGAAGCGCGGGGTCGTCAGCCGTTCGGGCGCGGCATAGACCAGCGTGACGTCGCCGCGCAGCATGCGCTTTTCCACGGCGTTGGCCTGCTCGCCGGAGAGCGTGGAATTGAGGAATTCGGCTTCGACGCCGGCCTCGTGCAGGGCGCCCACCTGGTCGTGCATCAGGGCGATCAGCGGCGACACGACGATGGCGACGCCGTGCCCGGCACGCTGGCGGGCGATCGCGGGGATCTGGTAGCAAAGCGACTTGCCGCCGCCGGTGGGCATCAGCACCAGGGCGTCGCCGCCGGCGATGACCTGGTCGACGATCGCCGCCTGCGGCCCGCGGAACTGCTCGTAGCCGAATATTTCGTGAAGGACGGATTGGGGTGACAGCAAGATAAGGCTATTGTCCTGGATGCCGCCCACCCGGCCCTTTGTTCCTACAATCGGGAAACCATGAAGCCCATCGTCTATACCCGAGGCCAGGCCCTGCCGGCTCTGCTGGAGCAACGCATCGCCATCCTCGATGGGGCGATGGGAACGATGATCCAGCGCTTCAAGCTGACCGAAGCGCACTATCGCGGCGACCGCTTCCGGGACCATCCGAAGGACCTGAAGAACAACGGCGAGCTGCTCAGCTTGACCCGGCCGGATGTGATCAGCGACATCCACGAAGGCTACCTGGCCGCGGGCACCGACATCATCGAGACCAACACCTTCGGCGCCACCCGCATCGCGCAGGACGACTACGAGCTGGGCCACCTGGCGGCCGAGATGAACCTGGCCTCGGCCCGCCTGGCCCGCGCGGCGGCCGACAAGTTCTCGACGCCGGGCAAGCCCCGTTTCGTCGCTGGCGCCCTGGGCCCCACCCCCAAGACCGCCAGCATCAGCCCCGATGTCAACGATCCCGCGGCCCGCAACGTCGATTTCGAGCAGCTGCGCTCGGCCTATTACGAGCAGGTCGAGGCCCTGGTGGAAGGCGGCTCGGACCTGCTCCTGGTCGAGACGATCTTCGACACCCTCAACGCCAAGGCCGCGCTGTTCGCCATCGACGAGTACTTCGACAAGTCCGGCCAGCGGCTGCCGCTCATCATCAGCGGGACGGTGACGGATGCTTCCGGGCGTATTCTCAGCGGCCAGACCGTCACCGCCTTCTGGTACAGCGTGCGGCATGCGCGCCCGCTGGCCATCGGCTTGAACTGTGCTCTCGGTGCGGCGCTGATGCGCCCTTACATCCAGGAACTGGCGCGCGTGGCGCCCGACACCTTCATCAGCTGCTACCCGAACGCCGGGTTGCCCAATCCGATGAGCGACACCGGGTTCGACGAGACCCCTGAAGTCACTTCACGCCTGCTGCGCGAATTTGCCGCCGAAGGCCTGGTGAACATCGTGGGGGGCTGCTGCGGCACCACGCCGGAACACATCACGGCGATCCGCCAGGCGGTCGAACCGCTGCCGATCCGCTCGCTCCAGAAATCTTTTTTTTACAAGGAAGCTGCCTGATACAGAGTGCAGCAGGGCATGACTGACAGCGAAGAAGCGATCGCGCGCGATGTCGCGGCGGTCGGGCGCATCGGGGCCGTCCCCGCGCTGCTGCGTGTGGTCTGCCAGATCACGGGGATGGGATTCGCCGCCGTGGCGCGCGTTACGGAAAGCACCTGGACGGCTTGCGCCGTGCAGGACGACATCGAATTCGGCATTATGCCCGGGGACCAGCTGGGTGCGCAGACCACCTTGTGCATCGAATCGCGGGCGGCGCGGCAGCCCGTGGTGATCGACCATGCCAGCCAGGACCCGGTCTATTGCAGCCACCCCACGCCGCGGATGTACAAGATCGAGAGCTATATCTCGGTGCCTATCATGCTCAAGGACGGCTCCTATTTCGGCAACCTGTGCGCTTTCGATCCGCGCCCGGCGCGCGTGTCGGACCCCAAGATCGTGGACATGTTCATCCTGTTCGCCGAATTGATCTCGCTGCAGCTGGAGAGCGAGACCAGGCAGCTGGCGGCCGAATCCGCGCTGCGCAACGAGCGCGCCACGGCGGAGCTTCGGGAGCAGTTCATCGCGGTGCTGGGCCATGACCTGCGCAATCCGCTGATGGCCGTGAGCGCCACGGCCGAGCTGCTCGAAATCACGGCGCCCAATGCCGAGCTCGCGGCCCTGGGCCTGCGGCTGCAAGGGGTGGCGCGGCGGATGTCGCGCCTCATCGACGATGTGATGGATTTCGCCCGCGGCCGGCTGGGCGCGGGGATGGGACTCACGCTGACTCGGGAGGACAATCTCGCTTCGGCGCTGCGCGACGTGGTGGCCGAGCTGAGGGACGCCAACCCGGGCCGCACGATCATCGACAGCTTTCGCATCGACGCCCCCGTCGATTGCGACCGTGGACGGGTCCAGCAGCTGCTGTCCAATCTGGTGGGCAATGCCCTGGCGCATGGAGCGCAGGGGCGTGCGGTGCGGGTCGAGGCGCGGATCGAAGACGGCATCCTGGTGCTGTCGGTCGCCAACGAGGGCCGGCCGATAGAGCCGCAGAACCTCGACAAGGTGTTCCAGCCTTACTGGCGCCCTTCGGACAGCAAACCCGGCGGTGGACTGGGGCTCGGGCTGTACATCTGCTGCGAGATCGCCAAGGCCCACGGCGGCAGGATTACCGTCAACTCATCCGCGCAGGAGGGCACGCGTTTCGCTGCCCATTTGCCAGTGGCGCCGGCGCGGCCCGGTTGAGTCGGACCCCCAGCGGGCGGGTAAGCCCGCTGGGGCCTTGTCAGCCGCATGCGCCGGTAAACGCATCCGTCAGGAGCAGAAGTTTGCGCTCGAGCCCAACGAAAGTTATTCGGTTCTTTTTGGCCTGCCGTATGGCCGCTGGAAGATTTTTCTGTCCTTTGGTAGATAAAGGATAATTCATCCCGATGGACCAAATGGACCGAAAAATTCTCGCCGTGCTGCAGGCCAACGCCCGGGCCAGCCTCCAGGAGATCGGCCAATCGGTGGGGCTGAGTTCTTCGCCCTGCTGGGAGCGCATCCGCAAGCTTGAACAGGCCGGTGTCATCGAAGGCTATACCGTGCGCCTGAATGCGCAGGCCGTGGGGCTGCACGATACGGTGCTGGTGCAAGTCACGCTGGACAGCCACTCGGACAACACGCTCGAGAAATTCGGCGAAACGCTCGCGGCCATCCCCGAGGTGATCGAGGCTTATCTCGTGTCCGGGGAGTACGACTACCTGCTGCGCGTGGCCGTGAAGGACACCCGCGACTACGAGCGGCTGTTGCGCGAGCGTCTGTACAAGATCAAGGGCATCCGGCACAGCAAGTCCAGCTTTGTATTGCGGACCCTGAAAAAGGCCGACCTGCCACTGTAGGCCGCGTTCGGCCGGCCTACTTGGGCCGGGGCCGGTGCAGCCCGCGGTCGGGCTCGCTCAGCGTTCCGTTGCGCACCTCCTGCACAGCCTTGGCGAGTGCCCGGGCCGTATTGCGAACCTCTTCGGCAACGGCATGGTCCGCGTCCAGCACGTCGTGGCTGGTGGCATAGGGCTCGAAGTACCCAATGTAGCGGTCCAGCCGGCTGGCCGGGCCGGCGTCGACGAGCCCCATCCAGTCCAGCCAGTCGCACAGCGCGCGGCGCACGCCCTCGATGCCCGCAACGTCGCCGTGCACCACCACCCCGTAGGTGCGCCCGGCCAGGTGTTTGGGGTAGGGCCAGCCCTCCAGCTCGACCGCCTTGGCCTTGGCCGGATCCTTGCCGCCTGTCAACGTGGGATCGGGATTGCCGCCATCGGCGCAGACCAGGCGGTCGATCATGAGCTTCAGCGGGCTGGCCGCCTGGTACCAGTGGGTGGGGGTCATCAGCAGCACGCCATGCGCAGAAACCCATCGCTCGTAGATTTCAGCCATCCAATCGCCTACCTGGCCCAGCGAATGGTTGGGGTAGCAGCTGCAGGGCCAGTGGCACAGCGGCATGGCGGTCGATACGCAGCCCTTGCAGGGATGAATATGCCGCTTGTAGTCTGAAGTCAGCAGGCTCAGGTCCAGCAGGTCTACCTCCAGGCTCTCTGCTCGCAGGGCCTCGCTCGCGAGCTGGGCCAGCCGGAAGGTCTTGGACATCTCGCCGGGGCAGGTGCCGTCATTGCGCGGCCCCCCGGCGATGACCAGCACACGGGACGGCGTATTCGCATCCTGCCAGCGAGCCTGGGCTTCCAGAAGCCGCTGGCGGTTGTCGATCCACTCGACCGACAGGTCGTAGTCGGGATCGGCGAACCCGGGCCCCGCCTTGCGCGTGAGCGGGGCCTTTCGCCCCTGCTCGAACGCATCCCACGCGATGGCTTCCAGGCGATCGATCGCCGCTCGCTCCGGGCCAAAAGCAGGATCGTAAAAGCTCTGAAAAAAGATCTTCTTGAATGTTTCGCGGGAATGGGGCGGTGGCGCTTGGCCCTTGCGAACTTGAACAGGCATGTTGGTCCTTTTTGAATACCCAATCTCATTGTGTACCCGCCCGCGCTGGGCCGTACGTAACCGAGAGCAGCCGGGCCGGGAGGCGACAATAAGGAATGAAAGCACCCAAGCGCCTGCAATCCCTGGTCGAAGAGGGCCTGATCGATACCGTGGTCCGCCAGCTGATGAGCGGCAAGGAGGCCGAGGTCTACGTGGTGCGCTGCGGCGATGAGACGCGCTGCGCCAAGATCTACAAGGAAGCCACCCAGCGCAGCTTTCGCCAGGCGGTGGACTACACCGAGAACCGCAAGGTCAAGAACACGCGCCAGGCGCGGGCCATGGCCAAGGGCACACGCTTCGGGCGCGAGGCGGCGGAGGCGGCCTGGCAAAGCGCCGAGGTGGATGCGCTGCATCGCCTGGCCGCCGCGGGCGTGCGCGTGCCCAAACCCTACAACTTCTGGGAGGGCGTGCTCCTGATGGAACTGGTGACCGACGCGCACGGCGACGCGGCGCCGCGCTTGAACGATGTGTCGTTCTCAGCGCAAGACGCGCAGGCCCACCATGCAACGCTGTTGGGCGAGGTGGTCCGCATGCTTTGCGCGGGCGTGGTGCATGGCGACCTGTCGGAATTCAACATCCTGCTGGCCGCGGACGGCCCGGTGATCATCGACTTGCCGCAGGCGGTCGATGCCGCCGGCAACAACCACGCCAGCCGCATGCTGCTGCGCGACGTCGCCAACCTGCGCGCATTCTTCGGCCGCTTCGCGCCGCAATTGCTGGCGACCGGGTATGGCCCCGAGATCTGGCAACTCTACGAGCGTGGCGTGTTGAGCCCAGAGACGGCATTGACCGGACGCTTCCAGGCAAAGACCGGGCCCGTCGACATGGGCGAGGTGCTGCGCGAGATCGATGACGCGCGCTCCGAAGAGGCGGCGCGGCTGCTGCGAAAGGCCTGATCAGTCGGGGTCTGAGCTCATCAGCTCGTTGATCTCTTCGTTCATGGCCTGGGTGAGCTGGGCGTAGAGCTTGAGCTTTTCCTGGCTCTCGCGCATTCGCTGCGCGATGCGCAGCGAAATGGCCATCATCAGCTTGGCGGCCGTGCGAGGGTCATCGCCCAGGAGCTGGTTCAAGGCGTCGCGCGTGAGGATGGCGCACCGGACCGCTGTCATCGCCGTGCAGGAGGCCGAGCGCGGCGCACCGTCGAGCAGGCCCATCTCGCCGATCAGGTTGCCGGGCCCGAGCACCGACACAGTGATGGGGTCGGTGCGGCTGACGACGATGGACTCGATCGTGACTTCGCCGTCCAGCACCAGCAGCATGAAGTCGGTATCGTCGGTGTCGCCCTCCCGGATGAAGGTCGTCCCCTGCGGGATCCTGTGGGGCCGCATGTAGGCAACCACGGCCCGGGCTTCGTCATGGCTCAGCTGCATCAATGCGCTAGGGGCCGTGAGCATTTCGGCGGCGCGGTCCGCCGCCGTGGAGCCCGCGATAAGGCGCAGTCGTTCCTCGTGGATGCCGGAATCTCCCGGCGCGGGCGCGGGCATGGTAGGGGCGGACTGCATTTAGAATCGATGCTAGCCCAAGGAGCGCTGCAGCGATTAAGCAATTAGCTTAACGTCAGGCTTGGGATTCACAACCGCGCTCACCTTGACCCGACAAAGGTGAGAGATGCGCGACGCACAAGTCCCTGCCATGAAGCTGTCCGGCCTGGAGCCGGTATCGATCGGCCCGGTCCATTCAGCGAGAGACAGCGCTGAAGGTCAGTCCCCAATAGCTTCGTTCGTCAACATCGGCGAACGTACCAATGTCACCGGTTCCAAGGCCTTCGCCCGCATGATCCTGAACGGCCGGTTCGAGGAAGCGCTGGCCGTGGCGCGCCAGCAGGTGGAGAACGGCGCTCAGGTGATCGACATCAACATGGACGAGGCCATGCTGGACAGCAAGGCCGCGATGGTGCGTTTCCTGCACCTGATCGCCAGCGAGCCCGACATCGCGCGCGTGCCCATCATGGTGGACTCTTCCAAATGGGAAGTGATCGAGGCCGGCCTGCGCTGCATCCAGGGCAAGGGCATCGTCAACTCCATCTCCATGAAGGAGGGCGTGGAGGCCTTCAAGCACCAGGCCAGGCTGGTCAAGCGCTACGGCGCGGCCGCCGTGGTGATGGCCTTCGACGAGAAGGGCCAGGCCGATACCTACGAGCGCAAGGTCGAAATCTGCGAGCGGGCATACCGGCTGCTGGTTGACGAGCTCGACTTCCCGCCCGAGGACATCATTTTCGACCCCAACATCTTCGCCATCGCGACGGGCATCGAAGAGCACAACAACTACGCGGTGGACTTCATCAACGCTACCCGCTGGATCAAGCAGAACCTGCCCGGCGCCAAGGTGTCGGGGGGCGTGTCCAACGTCAGCTTTTCCTTCCGCGGCAACGATCCGGTACGCGAGGCGATTCACACCGTGTTTCTCTACCACGCGATCCAGGCCGGCATGGACATGGGCATCGTCAACGCCGGCATGGTGGGCGTGTACGACGAACTGGAGCCCGAGCTGCGCCAGCGAGTGGAAGACGTGGTGCTGAACCGCCGCCCGGATGCCGGCGAGCGCCTGGTCGAGATCGCCGAGACAGCAAAGAGCGGCGCCAAGGACGAGACCAAAAAGAATGAATGGCGCGCCGGCACGGTGGAGCAGCGCCTGTCGCATGCGCTGGTGTCCGGCATCACCGACTTCATCGTGCCCGACACCGAGGAGGCCTACCAGGCGGTGCTCGCCAAGGGCGGCCGGCCGCTGCACGTGATCGAGGGCCCGCTGATGGACGGCATGAACATCGTGGGCGATCTGTTCGGCCAGGGCAAGATGTTCCTGCCGCAGGTGGTGAAGTCGGCCCGCGTGATGAAGCAGGCGGTGGCCCACCTCATCCCCTACATCGAGGAAGAAAAGAAGCTGCAAGCTGCGGCCGGCGAGGACGTCAAGGCCAAGGGCAAGATCATCATCGCCACCGTCAAGGGCGACGTGCACGACATCGGCAAGAACATCGTCACCGTGGTGCTCCAGTGCAACAACTTCGAGGTGGTGAACATGGGCGTGATGGTGCCCTGCCACGAGATCCTGGCGCGGGCCAAGGTCGAGGGCGCGGACATCGTGGGCCTGTCCGGACTGATAACGCCATCGCTGGAGGAAATGCAGTACGTCGCCGCCGAGATGCAGAAGGACGATCATTTCCGCATCAGGAAAATTCCGCTGCTGATCGGCGGCGCCACCACCAGCCGCGTCCACACGGCCGTCAAGATCGCGCCGCACTACGAGGGCCCGGTGGTCTATGTGCCGGACGCGTCACGCAGCGTGAGCGTGGCGCAGGGGCTGCTCTCGGACCAGGCCGCGAAATACATCGCCGACGTCAACGCCGACTACGACAAGGTGCGCTTTGCGCACGCCAACAAGAAGCAGGTGCCGCTGTGGCCTTTGCAGAAGGTGCGCGCCAACAAGACGCCGGTCGACTGGAGCAGCTACCAGCCGCCGGTGCCCAAGTTCATCGGCCGGCGGGTGTTCAAGAACTTCGACCTGGCGGAGCTGGCCAGACACATCGACTGGGGACCGTTCTTCCAGACCTGGGACCTGGCGGGGCCGTTCCCCGCCATCCTCAAGGACGAAGTCGTCGGCACCGAGGCCGTGCGCGTCTACGCCGACGGCCAGCGAATGCTCAAGCGCCTGATCGAAGGCCGTTGGCTCACGGCCAGCGGCGTGATGGGCCTGTGGCCGGCGAATTCGGTCAACGAGGACGACATCCAGCTCTACACCGACGAATCGCGTGAGCACGTCGCCATGACCTGGTGGGGCCTGCGCCAGCAGACCGAAAAGCAGGCGATCGAAGGCAAGATGCGGCCCAGCCGCGCGCTCGCCGATTTCGTCGCGCCCAAGGGCCTGGCCAATGACTACGTCGGCGTCTTCGCGGTCACGGCCGGCCTCGGGGTGGACAAGAAGGAAAAGTACTTCATGGACGACCTCGACGACTACTCGGCCATCATGCTCAAGGCCCTGGCCGACCGGCTGGCCGAGGCCTTTGCCGAGGCACTTCATGAGCGGGTGCGCAAGGACTTGTGGGGCTATGCGCCGCAAGAGGCGCTGTCCGTCGAGGAGCTGATTGCCGAGAACTACCGCGGCATCCGGCCGGCTCCGGGCTATCCGGCCTGCCCCGATCACAGTGTCAAGCGCGAGATGTTCGAGCTGCTGCAGGCCCAGGAAATCGGCATGGAGCTCACGTCGAGCCTGGCGATGATGCCGGCCGCCAGCGTCAGCGGGTTCTACCTCGCCCATCCGGACAGCGCCTACTTCAACGTCGGCAAGATCGGCGAGGACCAGCTCAACGACCAGGCCAGGCGGCGCGGCGCCGATCTGGCCCAGCTGCAGCGGCTGCTCGCGCCCAATCTCTGACCGGCCAGGCGGGGGCTACACTTTCCTGGATGGCCTCCTGGACTGAGCATGTCCCCCGCTGGCTGCGCGATGCGCTGCGGCCCGCGCAACCTTTCTTGCGCGCCGCCGTGCTGTGGAGCGACGCCAACGGGACGCGCATGAGCGCGGCCATGTCCTTCTATGGCGTCCTGAGCCTGGCCCCGTTACTGATCCTTCTCGTGGCGGTCCTGGGCTGGTGGCTCGATCGCGAGTCGCTCGAAACCCGCCTGGTCGGCCAGATCGCTACCGTGGTCGGCGAGCGCGGCGGCGAGGTGATCAAGCAGGCGCTCCTGAGCGCCAAGGAGCCCGCCGACGGCGCCCTGGCTTCGCTGATCGGCTTCGGCGTGCTGCTCATGGGCGCGACCGGCGTATTCACCGAACTGCAGGCCGCGTTCGAGCGCCTGTGGTGGGGCCGGGAGGAGCCTGCCGAGCCCCCGAAGTGGTGGCACGCGGCGTCGCTGCGCCTGCGCGGCATCGGCTATGTGCTGGCGTTCGGTTTCCTGCTGCTGGTGTCGCTGGCGGTCTCGACCTTGCTCAACATGGCCTCGGGCTGGGCCGGCAGCGGCCTGGCCATGGCCCAGCTGCTGCGCGTTCTCAGCGAGGTGGCGGCCTTCCTGATCTGCGCCGCCTTGTTCTTCGGGATGATGCGCATGAGTTCGGGCCCCAGGCCCCACTCGCGCTGCCTGGCCTTCGGCGCCGTGGTCGGGGCCACCTTGTTCACGGCCGGAAGGCAGGTTCTGGCGGCCTATTTGTCGGGTGCCGCGGCCGTATCGGCCTATGGCGCGGCCGGCTCGCTGATCGTCTTGCTGATGTGGATCTTCTTTTCCTCGGCCATCCTGCTTTATTCGGCGGGGTGCGCCAAGGCCGTGGACGAGGTCAGGCGAGCGAACGACGCGAAACGGGTCATGTGATCCGCCCGGCCTTGCGCTGCGCCAGCACCAGGGCCAGCACTGACGCGATGCTCACCACCAGCAACAGCCACAGCCCCGCGGAATACCCGGCCTGCGCCGTCCAGAGGACGCCCAGCATCAATGGGGCCAGTGCGCGCGCAATGGCCATCGGAAAACCCAAAGCGCCGTTGAGCGAGCCGACATGGTCGCGGCTGACGTACTGCGCGATCGCCGTGCCCTTGACAATGGTCATCATCCCATTGCCCAAACCATAAAGCAGTACGAACAGCAGCGCCGCCCAGGTGTGGCCCGCGCCCGCCAGCAGCGCCGCCAGGGCGAGCGGGATCAACGTCGGTATCAGGCGATTGGCCAGGTGCAGGTCGAAGTGGTGCTCGAAGAAGTACAGCAGCAGCCGCCCCAGCACCTGGATCAGACCGATGCTGGCCGGGATGGCGATCACCCAGGCCTCGGCCATGCCATTGCCCCGCAGCAAGCTGATCAGGTGCGGTGGCACCGCGGCCGTCACAGCCATCATCCCGACGACGAAGACACCCACCAGCAGGAACGGCGCGCTGCGCAGATGGGCTGCCGGTGACCTCGACCTGGGGCTGGGCGAATCGGGCGCCGGCGGCGGCGCGCCCCGCAACTGCATCGCATGCAATGGAACGCAGACCAGCAGATGAAAGGCGGCCAGCGCCCACAGCGCATGGCGCCAGCCCAGCGAGTGAATCAGCCAGGCCGACAGCGGAATGAACACGGTACTCGCCAGCCCGCCCAGAAAAGTGAGCGTGATGATCGCGCGCCGGAAATCGTCGGGGTAGCGGCGGGTCACCACGGCGAAGACCGGGCTGTACAAGGTCGCGGCCAGCCCGGCGCCAAGGCCCGTCCACACCGCATAGAAACCCGCCGCGCTGTCGATGGCGCTGTGCAGTACCAGGCACGCGGCCACCAGCAGCGAGCCGCCGGTCATGACGGCCCGCTCATAGCCGCGGTCGATCCAGCGGCCCACGGGATAAGCCAGCACGCCCTCCGCCAGCAAAGCCAGGCTGAAAGCCAGCGAGGACTGCGCCCGCGTCAATCCCAGCTCGCGCTCGACGGGTTCCATCAGCAGGGCGAAGGTATAGAACACGCTGCCCCAGGTGATCAGCTGCCCGAGGGAAAGCCACGCGACCCGCCTGCGGTTATATGTGGGCAGGCTTGGCGAGGCAGTCATCTGCCGGATTGTCGCCTCTGGCCGGGCAGGCCCGTTGGCGCTCAGGTTGGACGGCAGGCGCTGCGCAGCAGGGAAAGAACTTTCGGATCGAGGCAGAGCCCGGCGTTGAACCTGAAGTGGCGCGCAAAGCTGCCGGTGGGCGAGAACATCGTCCCCTGCGTCAGCAGAATGCCGTGTTCGAAGGTGTCGGCCATCAACTTGTCCACATCGACGTGCCGGGGCACTTCTCCCCACAGAAACAATCCGTCCATGGGCTCCGGCGCGAACGCGATGCCGATGTCCGTCAGAGAACGCAGCGCCACTGACCGCGCCTTGTGTAGCCGCCGCTGCAGCCCCGCGAGGTGAACCCTGTAACGGCCGGTTTTCAGCACGCTGGTGACCAGCGATTCCTGCAACGCCGAGCCGCCCAGGACACCGAGGATCTTGGCATCGACCAGTGCTTCGACATGTTCCGGGGGGCTGACGATGTAGCCCACGCGCAGTGCCGGGCTCAACGCCTTGGTGAAGCTGCTCACGTAGAACACCCGGCGAGAATTGTCGAGGGACGCCAGGCGCACCGCGGGCCGGTCGAGGATGTCGCCGAAGACGTCGTCCTCGACGATGAAGAAGTTGTACCGGTCGGCCAGCGACAGGAGCTGGAACGATACCGCCGGTGATGTTGTGCTGCCGGTGGGGTTGTGCAGCACACTCTGGGTGAAGAACAGTCGCGGCCGGTGCTCACGTGCCAGTTTCTCCAGGATGTCGAGATCGGGCCCGTCGTGCCGGCGCGGCACAGGCAGCAGCCTGTAGCCCGCGTCCAGGAGCTGCGCCTGCTGGACCATATAGCTTGGATCTTCGATCAGAACCGGATCCCCCGGCTGCAGCAGCTTGCGGCAGATCAGCTGCGCCGCGTGCGTCGCGCCGAAAGTGGTGATGATCTGCGACGGAGATACGTTTATCTCCAGTGCGGCAAGCTTGATGGCCAGTTGTTGCCTGAATTCCAGAGTTCCCAGGGCCGGCGCGGGGACGGCGAACGAGGCCTCACCACGCAGCAGGCGCCCCACCACTGCGGGCGGCAGCGCGTCTTCCATCCATTCCCGGGGGAAAAAGCCGGATCCGGGCGCCAGGGCATGGCTGCTCGGATCGACAACGCTTCGCACGAAGCCCAAGGCATTGCTCGGTTGCGAGCGAGGTGCGGACAAAGGCGCTTCGCGCACCGGTGGATGAACCGTCCGCGCTATGAAATAGCCCGAGCCCGCGCGCGAGACCACGATTCCGCGCGACGCGAGCCTTTCGTAGGAGGTGGCCACGGTGAATGGGCTCACCCCCAAAGTGGATGCCAGCTTGCGCACCGATGGCATTCGCTGACTCTCAGCGAGCCGCTCGGAAGCGATCAGTCGCTCCAAGCCCTCGCATATCTGGTCGGCCAGGGGGGTGGCACTAGCACGGTCGATCGTAAAAACAGAACCTCCCTGAGCCAAGACTCGTGAGTGTGTTGCACGTCGAAAGTACAGTTTGAGCGCCATTGTCTGAACTGTCTTGTACGTAACAGTACAGCGCTTCTACTATAGCCAGTGGAACGGCTCGAAAACCTGAAGTGTCGGCATGCCAAGTAAGCAGAGCATATCTCGGGAGGGATCTGTGACACCACAAGCAAGCATGGGGCAACCGTGCAAGCCCAGGACGGTAGTAGTGACGGACGCGACATCTGGCGTCGGTGCAGCCTGTGTCGCACAGCTGGCGGGCGCAGGCCATCATGTCATCGCCCTGGGCCGGTGTGAGTCCCGTTTGCGCGAGCTTGCCGCGCCGTGTCCGCCGGGTCGCGTCAGCACGTTGATCTCCGACTTGCGGGACCGCAGCCGTCTGCGGGCGTCCCTGGCGTCCCTGCCCAACCCATTCTCTTGTCCGGACACGTTGATCAACAACGCCGGATTGATGCTGGGGCAGGGCCGCTTCGATGAGCTCAGCGAAGAAGATGCGCAGGCCATGATCACGGCGAACTGCACGGGCATGCTGAACGCCACCTCCGCCCTGCTTGACAGCTTGAGCGCGAGCGGGCGCGGGCACATCGTCAACGTCACCTCGATCGCAGCAAGCCATCCTTACGCCGGCGGGCACGTATATGCTGCCAGCAAGGCATTCGTAGAGAGTTTTGGCGACTGCCTGCGCGTCGAACTGGTCGAGCGCCGCATCAAGGTTACGAACGTTTCGCCCGGGGGCGCCGGCACGGGATTCAACCTGGTGCACACCCTGGGCAATCGGGCGCTTTCGGCTCAAGGTGGGATGCAGGTTGCGCCGCTCGACGACGCCGATGTGGCGCGCGCGATCGGCTGGGCATTGGACCAACCCGACGATGTCAACGTGAATGCGCTCGCCCGCTTGTTCTGATCGGCCGCCCGCTTGCGCGGCGAGGTATTAACCCAAGGGCAAAAAGATTCAAGTCATCACGAGCGCGATGTCATCGCCCGCGGCGTGTTCACCCCCATGCCTGATCTGAAGGGCACATTTTCCAACCCGGAGCGCTTTATTCCGACTGATCTTAGAAGTGGCTCCGCGACCTTGGCTTTGCTGGTGTGGTGTTGCACGCTTGGCGAGAACCAGGAGGGGCGCCCAGGGCCTCGTTAAGCAATCCTGGACCCGACAAACGCGCACATCGCATTGCAATAGACCGCGCGTAAATTCCGCAGTAGCATGTCAGACTCGATGGCTAACCCCGACCATACGCTTGCGGGTGCGGGTGCGGTTGCGACGCAAAGTCAACGTTACTTTGCGCTGCTGACATGCATGATATTCAGTGCGGCAACCGCGCTGTTTTTTCCGTTCGCGTCCGCTTCGTGGGCCTCCATTCCCGCATTCGTTCCTGTCTATCAGACCGTCACTGCGGCGTGCTACCTGCTGGCCACCTGGCTGCTCCTGAAGGATTACGCATTCAGCGGCTCGCGGTCACTGCTGGTGCTCGCCGGCGGTTGCCTATGGACGGCCCTTATCTTGCTTACCCAGCTGCTTTCCACGCCGGGTATGCTGATTGCAGGCCGCGTGCTGGGCGGCGACCAGTCCACGATCCATCTCTGGATGTGGTGGCACCTGAGCCCTCCGATCTATGCCGCGCTGTATGCCCTGGCGGAGAGGAAAACCACCCCCGATGCGCCAGAAATCCGTCTCTGGGGACCTATTTGGGCTGTCGCGAGCGCCGCGGGCGCATTTTTCGTCGTGCTGGCGTTGATCACCCGCTGGCACGATCTGCTTCCCCGGCTCAATGAGGGCGCCGACTACTCGTTGATCGTCTCCACCGGCATCGGCCCTGCCGTGACCCTCCTGTGCGCCCTCGCCGCCTTGGCTGTTTGGATTACGACGCGCGGCAAGACCTTGCTGCAGCTCTGGCTGGTGGTGTCTCTGGTCGCGCTGGTGCTCGACAACCTGATCACGATGGCAGGCGGGCGAAGGGACAGTGTGGGCTGGTATGTGGGGCGAATGGAAGCCTTGATGTCGGCTGCGACACTGGTGGGCGTTTACCTGCACCAGCTCAATGCCACGGCGCGGCGTGCCGCTTCCATGGCCATGGCTCTGCAGTCCGAGCTGGACCACCGCAAGAAAAGCGAAGCAGCGGAGCTCCAGAACCGCAGGCTGGAGGATCTCGGTCAACTCACCGGCAGCGTAGCGCACGACTTCGGCAACTTGCTTCAGGTGCTCTCGGGCAGCTTGACCATCATCAAGCACCGAGCCTCCGATGAGGTCATTCAGGCCAAGGTTGACGTCGCGTTGCGACACGTAGGGCGCGGGGAGGCCCTGATCAAGCAGCTCCTGACGTTCGCCAGACGCCAGCCGCTCCATGTCGGGCCGGTTCACCTGAATCAGCTGGTGACCGAATTGAGTGAATCGCTGCGGGAGGCCTTACCCGGTATCCAGTTGCAGTTTGATCTGGCGGAAGATATCGGATGGGCTTCGACCGACGCCAACGAGCTGGAGCACGCACTGCTGAACTTGGCCATGAATGCCCGGGATGCCATGCCTGCGGGGGGAACTCTGGCCGTGATGACGCGCAACGCGGTAGCGGGCGAGGTCGAGGGACTGCAGGGTGAGTTTGTCGTTTTGGCGGTCCGCGATACCGGTGCGGGCATTCCCCCGGACGTTCTCGCGCGGGTTTGGGAGCCTTTTTTCACGACGAAAGGCGCAGGAAAAGGAACCGGACTCGGCTTGGCGACCGTTCACGGATTTCTCAGCCAGTGCGCAGGAAAAGCGTCTATCGATTCAAAGGTGGGACAGGGCACCACCGTGAGGCTTTATCTGCCCCGAGGCGCGCCCCGGAGTTTGATCGAAACCGGCCAGGCGCAAGGGGTTGCCCGGCACTCCGGCCACAACGTTCTGCCGTTCGGGAAGAGTTCTTCCGCTTCTTAGCATTGCCATAAACGGCGCCGAACTTCCTGCCGCCAGCCTCAGAAAGATGGCGCAGGCCTTGGACTGCGAGCTGCACTACGCGCTGGTGCCACGCACTTCGCTGGAAGATGGGCGGCAGTAGCCCGCTGAACCGCTGGGCCAGCATCGACTTGCCAGAGCCCGGCGGGCCGAGCAGCAGAATATAGAGAACAATTAGACCCTATGTTAATTGCTCTGAACGGCCTTAGATATCCAGCAGATCGCGCTGATCCGATGGGGACTGCGCCAGCAGACCGAGTGCGGCTACGCGGGCAACGAGGTGCAAAACAGGTCGCCAGCGAAAAGTGTGGGTGACCAGGGTGAAGATGAAGGACGGAAGCTCGCGCAAGTTCGAGCAGGAACCGCGGCCGGCCTGGCGAGCGGGCCAAGCCGTGAAGATTCACGACAAGTCGCTTACCCGGCTTTAGGGCGGCTTCAAGCTTCCTTGGTCCCGGTTTCACGCGTTCGCGAGCCGAGGAGGCTGAGCTCGCCAATGGGTCATCATGCTGTCGCCCGGGCCATGAATCAGCACGAACACCAGCGCGGCCCCTGGATTACCCGCCTGCCGCGATGAACGCGCCGAGCTGCTTGTACGATTGAGCCTCAGCCAAGGAGTCGCCACATGTCCAAAACGCGGATTCCCGCGGAAATGTCCCGTAGAACCCTGCTGCACATGTTGACCGGCGCAGCGCTCGCCTCTTCCCGTGCCGCGGCCCAGGCCAGAAGGCCGGTGCTGGTGGGCATCGACGGCGAGTTCGGCCTGGAGAACAGCACATCCGCGCAGGCGATCGAGAAAGGTGTGCGGATCGCCGCAGCGCAGATCAACCAGGCGGGGGGATTGCTCGGCGGACGGCCCCTCGAAGTGGCGATCAAGGACCACCGGTCGATCTCCGCGCGAGGCATCAGGAACATCACCGAATTCGCGGCCATGACCGATGTCGTGGCTGTGTTCGGCGGCCGCTTCAGCCCGGTGATCATCGAACAGCTGCCCTTGCTGCGCGAAGTCAAACTGCCGTTCCTGGCCGTGTGGTCGTCCGCGGACGCGATCGTCGAGAACGGCAGCACGCCCAACTATGTGTTTCGCCTTTCCCTGCGCGACAGCCTGGCCATGCCCCATATGCTGCGGAGCGCCGAACAGCGTGGATTGAAAAACGTCGGGCTGTTGCTGACCAACACCTCCTGGGGCCGCAGCAACCTGGCGGCTGCCCAGAAGTACGCGGCGTTGAGCCCGGCACCCCAACTTACCGACGTGGCCTGGTACAACTGGCAGGAAAAAACGCTGGTCGACCGCTACCGCAAGCTGCGGGCCGGCGGGGCGGAGGGCATCGTACTGGTGGCCAACGACGACGAGGCCGCGGTGCTGGTGCGGGAGGTGGCCGTGCTGCCACCGGCCGAGCGTGTCCCCATCATCAGCCATTGGGGGGTGACCGGGGGGCGGCTCTTCCAGGAGGCGGGCCCGGCCTTGAGGGATGTCGATTTTTCGGTCATCCAGACTTTCAGTTTCTTCAATGCACGCAAGGAGCCGCTCGCCCGCTTCCTCGCCGCCGCCAAGGAATTCGGCATCAACCGTATCGAGGATATCGAGAGCCCGGTCGGGGTGGCCCACGCGTACGACATGACGCACATCCTGGCCCGCGCCATCACGCTGGCCGGATCCACCGAGCGCACCGCGGTGCGCGATGCCATGGAGAAGGTGTCGGTCCACGACGGCCTGGTCAAGCGCTACGCGCCGCCGTTCACGCCCACGCGCCACGAAGCGCTGGGCCCCGAACAGCTGCTGATGGCCCGCTACCGGGCGGACGGCGTGCTCGTGCCCGCCACCCGCTGAGAATGCGCGCTGCGTTCCACCTGCCCTCCGGCTTGGCCCGGCGCTTCGCGCTGGCGGCCGCCGGCCTCGCGGCGGCGGCACTGCTGGTCACCTCGCTCGCCGCGTGGTGGCTGATCGACCGGGAGCACGAGGAGTCGCTGCGCGAACTCGCGACCCGCGAGCGGCTGTTCCACGCCTCCACGGTGGGAAGCAACCTGGGCGCGCTGGCGGAGCGCATGGCGGAGATGGCGAGCAGCACCATCCTGGCCACCGGGCTGGTGGACAGCGCAGGCAAGGAGACGTATCTCGCGCCGTTCCTCAACGGTACCCGCCAGATCAACGGCATCCCGGTGCAGGTGGTGTTCACCGACTTCGAGGGGCGCGAAATCGCCGGCAATGCCGGCGCCCAGTTCACCCCGGCACAGGTGGAGTGGTTGCGCAAGCATATCGACGCAGGGCACGCGGCGGCGGCGATCTTTGCGCAGCAGGGAGACTTCGAGCTGGTGGCGATGGAGCCCCTCACCTACACCCGCACCAAGACTCCGGAAGGGGCCTTGCTCTACAAGATCGCGCTGCGCGACATGCGTCTTGACGAGGGAATGCGGCTGGAGTGGGGGCCGCGCCCGGCCGGGGAATTGGCACCGGCCACGCCGGTGGCGGTGCCTGCGGTTTTCCAGCCGCTGGAGTTCCGCATCAGCGGATCGCTGCCGGTGGCGCAGCCCACCGGGCCGTACGCGCCCCAGTATCTCGCCATCTTCCTGGTGGCGCTGGGGCTGTTCAGCGCCGTGGTGCCAGCCGGCGCCTGGCTGGCTTCCTTGCTCACGCGCGACCTGCGCGAACTGGAGGCCTTCGCCCGCAGGTTCATCGGCACCGGGCTGAGCCGGGAGCGGGTGAGCACGACCGGAAGCGCCGAGGTCGCCAGTCTGGCGCGGTCCATCAACGAGATGCTGGACCGGCTCAACGAACAGCACCAGACACTCACGAGCGAGCGAGAAAAGCTGGTCCAGCTCACGGACGTGCTCAAGACCGCCGACCGCCGCAAGGACGAATTCCTGGCGATGCTGGCCCACGAGCTGCGCAACCCGCTCGCGCCGATCAGCACCGGCGCCGAGCTGCTCGGGAGGCGTTCAGGTGCCGACCCCCAGATCGCGCGCACCAGCGACGTGATCGCCCGACAGGCCAGGCACATGACCAAGATCATCGACGATCTGCTCGATGTGTCGCGCGTCACGCGCGGGCTCGTGAGCCTGGACCGGCGCACAGTGGACTTTCGTGGCGTGGTCGGCGCGGCGGTCGATCAGATCCAGCCGCTGATCGACTCGCGCCGCCACGCGCTCTCGGTGCGCTTGCCGCCCGAGCCGATGTTCGTCCAGGGCGACCACGCGCGCCTGGTCCAGATCGTCAGCAACCTGCTGAGCAACGCGGCGCGCTACACGCCGGAAGGCGGGCGTATCGTGCTGGAGGTCGCTGCCGGGGAGCACGCGCTGACCCTCACCGTGGCGGACGACGGCACCGGCATCGCGCCGGAGCTGATGCCCGAGATATTCGACCTGTTCACACAGGGCTCGCGCTCGCCGGATCGCGCGCAGGGTGGCCTTGGCCTGGGCCTGGCCCTGGTGAAGAACCTGGTGGAGCTGCATGGCGGAAGCGTTGCGGCGGCGAGCGAAGGCGTGGGCAAGGGCGCTGTTATGACCGTCGTTCTGCCGCGTGCAGCCGAGCCGCAAGAGCCCCCCGGCGTGTCGCCCGCAAGCGGCGCAGACTCGCGCACCCGCGCCAACGTACTGGTCGTCGACGACAACGTCGACGCCGCGCAGACCCTGGCGGCCGTGTTGCGGATGGAAGGGCACGACGTTCGGGTCGCGTTCGACGGCGTGGCGGCGCTGGAACTGGCCGGTGCCCAGCCCGCCCGGATATTCGTCCTGGACATCGGGCTGCCGGGCATGGACGGCATCGAGCTGGCGGGCAGGCTTCGCGAACTGCCCGGAACCGAAGGCGCGAAGTTCATCGCCCTGACCGGCTACGGCCAGGCGAGCGATCGCGAGCGATCGCAGTTGGCCGGCTTCGATGCCCACCTGATCAAGCCGGTAGACCTGGTCGAGCTCAACCGATTGCTGGAGCGCCTCGCGGCCTGAGGTACGACCGGGCCGGCTACAAGTGCGGCCACGGCAGCGGGAAAGTGTCCCAGAAACCGCACTGCGCATCGGCGCCGCCGGACCCCAGCGCAGGTGCCGTGGCGATCACGAGGTAATCGTCATTGGGCGCCGAGGCCGGCCAGGCCGGGCGCGCACCGGCCAACGAGCCGCTGCGCGAAAGCTCGGTCCAATGGCCGGTCATCAGGCGCTGGATCGCAAGGTCGGTGTCCGTTGGCTTGTATTTGCCTTCCCAGGCGAACAGGAACGCGTGCTCTATCGTGTGCACGGCGCCCAGCGCCTTTTGTTCGGGGTCGTTCTCGAGCGCATGGGCAAACAGGTAGCGATACACCGGCTCGCGCTGCGACTTGGACAGCACACCGGCCACCCGGCGGCTCTGGCAGGTAAAAAATGCGTCGGTGGTCAGTTTTACCAGCGCATGGCGCGGGCTGGGGAAGGCCTGCGGCGGGTACACGCCGCGGATCCGCGCCACCGCTACGGCGCCGAACACCCGCGCCAACGCCGCGTCGTAGCTCGCGCCATCGGTGACCGGTCCCAAGCCGTTGACGAACAGGTTCGTCTCCTCGGTGGAGTTGCCGATGATCACGGGCATGTGGGCATGCGCGCCGCGCGCGATCACAGCCAGGGGCTGCTCCGGAAACACCTGGCCGTCCACATTCGGCCCGTACAGGCGCGGCAGCACGCCGAATGTGCCGGGCAGCGCCCGCACGACCTCGGCCGTGCTCTTGCCGCGAAGACAAGCTGCCGTGTCGGCACCGCAGCCGAGCGCGCGCTCGACGGTGCGGCCGGTGCCGGCCTCGGCCTCGGCCAGGGTCGGCATTTCGCAGCCGGTCGGCACGCTGCTTTGCAGCGAAGCGCCGTGGAACAGGCCGCGTGCGGCCGGGGCCGTCATGAGCGCGCAGATGCTGCCGCCGTCGGCGGACGTCCCGAACAGGAACACCCGCTTGGGATCGCCGCCGAATGCGGCGATGTTCTGCTGCAGCCAGCGCAGCATGGCGATCTGGTCCAGGTTGCCGTAGTTGCCCGAGATCTTGCGCGGGTGCTCGGCGCTGAGGGCCGGATGCGCGAGGAAGCCGAGCGCGCCCAGGCGGTTGTTGAAGCTCACATAGATCGCACCCTTGGATGCGAGCAGGTGGCCGTTGTAGTTCACGCCGCCGAACAAGGCCGCGCCCTGTCCGGAGTAGGCGTGATTGCCGCCGCCGGTGAGAAAGACCATCACCGGCAGCGGGCCGCCCTCGGCCTGGCGCGGGCGCCAGATGTTCAAGGTCAGGCAATCTTCGTTGCCCACCACCTCGGCGCCGGCCAGTTGCGGACAGATGGCGCCGAACTGGCTGCCATCGCGCAGTCCCGCCCAGGGGCCGGGCGGCTCCGGCGCTCGCCAGCGCAGCGCAGCCACCGGAGGCTGCGCGTATGGAATCCCCTTGAACGCGAGCGTGTCGCCTTCGGCCACGCCGCGGATCGCCCCGTGCCGGGTGCAGGCGATGTCGGGCCCGGCGACGCCGCACGCCACCGGCGCAGAAGCGGGGGCCATGCCGACGCAGCCGGCCAGGAACCACGGCAAGACCAGGGCGGCACCCAGCCGGGCCGGTTCCCGGCGACGAGTCCTGAAAGATGGAATCATCCTCATCTCCTTCGATGGCCGAACATGTTACCGGTGTTTCCACGATTGCGAACCGTCGTCATGCGTCATGCGTCATGCGTCATGCGTCATACGTCACTCGCACCGAGCGCCCGCCGGTACTGCACCGCCTCGGCCACGTGCGCCACCTGCGTGGTCGCCGCACCGGCCAGGTCGGCGATCGTGCGCGCCACCTTCAACGCGCGATGCGTGGAACGCGAGCTCCAGCCCAATCGCGCCGCGGCGATGTTGAGGAATTTCAGCGCCGCATCGTCGAGCCCCGCATGCTGGTCGATCTCCTTGCCATGCAGCGCCTGGTTGGTCTTGCCCTGGCGTTGCATGGCACGTTCGCGTGCCGCCTCGCAGCGCTGGCGGATCGCGCCGGTCGACTCGCCCGCCGGGGCATTCAGCAGTTGCTCCGGCGGGATGGTGGGCACTTCCACATGCAGGTCGATGCGATCGAGCAGCGGGCCGGAGAGCTTCCCCTGGTAACGCGCTACTTGATCGGGCGTGCAGCGGCAGGCCTTCTGCGTGGAGCCGCGCCAACCGCAGGGGCACGGGTTCATCGCGCCCACAAACTGGAACCGCGCCGGAAACTCCGCCCGCCGGGCCGCGCGCGATATCGTGATGAGCCCGGTCTCGAGCGGCTCGCGCAGTGCTTCCAGGGCGGCGCGGGGGAACTCGGGCATTTCGTCGAGGAACAGCACGCCGTTGTGAGCCAGGGAAATTTCGCCGGGCCTGGGCGGCGAGCCGCCGCCCACCAGGGCCACGGCGCTTGCCGTGTGATGAGGGCTGCAGGTGGGCCGCAGGCCCCAGCGCTGCAGCGAGAAGCGGCCCGCCAGGCTCGCGATGGCGGCACTCTCCAGGGCTTCTTCCACCGTCATGGGCGGCAGCAGCCCGCTGAACCGCTGGGCCAGCATCGACTTGCCAGAGCCCGGCGGGCCGAGCAGCAGCAGGCCGTGGCCGCCCGCCGCCGCGATTTCCAGCGCGCGCTTGGCGCTGTGCTGGCCCTTGACATCGGCCAGATCGGGATAGTTCGCGGCGGCCGTCGATGGCTGTGCGACGACACGGCTCCAGCCGTCGCCGGGTTCGGGCTCGAGACCCGGCAGGAATTGGCGCACCACATCGAGCAGGTGGTTGGCGCGATACACCTGGGCCTGCGGCACCAATGCGGCCTCCTCGGCGCTTCCGGCGGGCAACACCAGCTTGGCGGTGCCGCCCGCGCTGTGCAGCGCCAGGCTCATGGCCAGGGCCCCGCGCACCGGCCGCAAGTCGCCGGACAGGGACAGCTCGCCGGCGAATTCCCAGCCGGCCAGCCGGGCGGCATCCACCTGGCCGCTGGCCGCCAGGATGCCCAGGGCGATGGGCAAATCGAACCGGCCCGAATCCTTGGGCAGGTCGGCAGGCGCCAGATTGACGGTGATCCGCTTGTTGTGCGGAAACTCCAGGCCGCTGTTTTGCAAGGCAGAGCGCACCCGCTCGCGAGCCTCCTTGACCTCGACATCGGCCAGACCGACCAGCGTGAACGCGGGCAGGCCGTTGGCGAGATGCACTTCCACTGTGACGGCCGCAGCCTGCAAGCCGACCAGGACGCGGCTTTGCACCAAAGACAGACTCATTGAAGGATCCCTCCCCATTCAGGTGCATGCAGCGCCGCACCAAGCCAGTGCGGGCTGCTGCCATGCACAAGCTCAACGGCGCGGACTCGTCCTGCGTGCACCGTCGGGACGGCCTTGTGACTTATTTATGGCACGGCTCCTGCTTAGAGCTCAGTCACCCCCTTCTTCAGGAGAACTCAGTGCAACACAAGGTCACCCAAAAAATTGTTCTGGCGGCCCTGGCCGTCTCTGGCGCCGCATTCGCGCAGACCACGGCGGCGCCGGAGCCGGATTACACCTTCTCCTCCAACCTGGGCGTGGTGAGCGACTACCGGTACCGCGGCATCTCGCAGACCGCCCGCAAACCCGCGCTGCAGGGCGGCGTGGACTTCGCCCACAAGAGCGGCTTCTATGTGGGAACCTGGGCGTCCACCATCCGCTGGATCAAGGATTCGGCCCCGGGCCTCAAGGGCCCGCTGGAAGTCGATGTCTACGGCGGCTACAAGGGCACCATCACTGATACCTTCTCGTTCGACGTGGGCGGCCTGCAGTACTGGTATCCCCGCAACAACCTGGAGAACCTGACCGGTGAGGATGCCAACACATTCGAGCTGTACGGTGCGTTGACGGCGGGCCCGGCCACGGTCAAGTATTCGCACAGCCTGACCCACCTGTTCGGCGCACCCAACAGCAAGGGCAGCGGCTACCTCGACCTGAGCGCCACCTTCGACCTGGGCGACGGCTACTCGGTCGTGCCCCACGTGGGCTGGCAGCGCATCAGGAATTTCGGCACCTACATGGACTATTCGGTCAGCGTGGCCAAGGACTTCAGCGGTTTCGTCGTGAGCGCGGGCGTCGTGGGCACGAACTGGAAGAGTCACTTCGGCTTCCCCTACACGCTGCCCGGCAGCGGCACGCGCGACCTCGGCAAGGCCGGGCTGGTCGTGGGCGTGAAGAAGACTTTCTGATTTCCCAAGGAACGATCATGAAACTCGTAACCGCCATCATCAAGCCCTTCAAGCTGGACGAGGTGCGCGAAGCGCTCTCCGGCATGGGCGTGCAAGGCATCACCGTCACCGAGGTCAAGGGCTTCGGCCGCCAGAAGGGGCACACCGAGCTGTATCGCGGCGCCGAATACGTCGTGGACTTCGTGCCCAAAGTGAAGATCGAGGCCGCGGTGGCCGACGACCTGGTCGAGCGCGTCATCGAGGCCGTCGAGGCCGCGGCACGCACCGGCAAGATCGGCGACGGCAAGATTTTTGTCTACGACCTCGAGCAGGTGGTCCGGATCCGTACCGGCGAAACCGGCAAGGACGCGCTGTAACGGCGGCCCCTCCATAACCGACAAAGAAACGAACATGAGAAAACTTCTTGCCTCCCTGGCCCTCGGCCTGGGCGTGCTGGCCTGCGCCGGCACCACCTTCGCACAAAGTGCCGCAGCCCCGGCCGCATCGGAGGCGGCATCGGCGGCCGCCACCGCTGCCGCTCCTGCTCCTGCTCCTGCTCCTGCTCCTGCTCCTGCTCCTGCTCCTGCTCCTGCTCCTGCTCCTGCGGCGTCTGCCGCTCCTGCAGCCGGCGCGGCCCCGGCAGCCGCCGCCACCACCGCGGCTGCACCTGCACCCGTCCCCAACAAGGGCGATACCGCCTGGATGACCGTGGCCACCGCGCTGGTGATCCTGATGACCATCCCCGGCCTGGCCCTGTTCTACGGCGGCCTGGTCCGCAGCAAGAACATGCTGTCGGTGCTAATGCAGGTCTTCGTGGTCACCGCATTGATCTACGTCCTGTGGACGCTGTACGGCTACAGCGTGGCATTCACGGCCGGCAATCCGTTCATGGGCACCTTCGACAAGGTCTTCCTCAAGGGCATCACGCCGGACTCGGTCGCGGCGACTTTCAGCAAGGGCGTCGTGATTCCCGAGCTGAGCTTCGTTGCCTTCCAGGCCACGTTCGCGGCCATCACCTGCGCGCTGATCGTTGGTGCGTTCGCCGAGCGGATCAAGTTCTCGGCGGTGCTCCTGTTCGTCGCGATCTGGTTCACGTTCAGCTACCTGCCGATCGCCCACATGGTCTGGTACTGGGATGGTCCGGACGCGATCACGGATGCCGCTTCACTGGAAAAGGTCACGGCCGCGGCCGGCTGGCTCTGGGCCAAGGGCGCGCTCGACTTCGCCGGCGGCACCGTGGTCCACATCAACGCCGGCGTTGCCGGCCTGGTCGGTGCCTATGTGATCGGCAGGCGCATCGGCTACGGCAAGGAGTCCCTGACGCCTCACAGCCTGACCCTCACCATGGTCGGCGCCTCGCTGCTGTGGGTGGGCTGGTTCGGCTTCAACGCCGGCTCCAACCTGGAGGCCAATGGCGTCACCGCGCTGGCCTTCATCAACACGATGGTCGCCACCGCCGCCGCCACGCTGTCGTGGATCGCCGGTGAAGCGCTGTCCAAGGGCAAGGGCTCGATGCTGGGTGCCGCCTCCGGCGCCGTCGCCGGCCTGGTCGCCATTACCCCGGCCTGCGGCTTTGTCGGCCCGATGGGCGCGATCGTCATCGGCCTGCTGGCCGGGATGGTCTGCCTCTGGGGTGTCAACGGCCTCAAGCGTCTGCTAGGTGCCGACGACTCGCTGGACGTGTTCGGCGTGCACGGTGTCGGCGGCATCCTGGGTGCCTTGCTGACCGGCGTGTTCGCGTCGCCTTCACTGGGCGGCACGGGTGTGTACGACTACGTGGCCAACAAGGTCAACCCTGACTACTCGATCGGCGGCCAGGTCTGGATCCAGCTCCAGGCCGTGTTGACCACCATCGTCTGGTCGGCCGTGGTCGCCTTCGTCGCCTACAAGATCGTCGACCTGCTGATCGGCCTGCGCGTGTCCGAAGAAGATGAGCGCGAAGGCCTGGACATCTCGTCGCACGGCGAGACGGCCTACAACCGCTAAGTCAACTGCGCCGCGGCACGACTGCCGCGGCATCCCGATAGAAAGCGAGTTCTCCTTGGATGTTCGGCCCGCGGCGCACCCGCTCCGCGGGCCTTTTTTTCTTTCAGGCGCCCGGAAAGCGCAGCTGTACGCGCTCACCGGCGCGTTCGAGGCCCACACCGTCGGCACGGGCGAGGGCCTCGACCTCGCGCCATTCCAGCAGGCGATAGGGCGGCTCGCCGGCGAAACCGGCGGAGCCCTGGCCGGGCCGTACTTCCACCACGAGCTCGACTTCGCCCGCACCGGCTTGTGCCGAGAGCGCCAGGTCGGCAGGCGAGCCGGCGCGGTCCGTCAGCGCCAGCAGGCAGCCGGGCAGCACGTTTCGCACGCCCGCGCGCGGCACCGGCACCGAAAGGTGGCCGACTTCATCCTTGAGCGTGAAGCCGCGGAAGTTGAAGCTGCTGCGCAGCAGCGCCAGGCACTCGCCGACGCCGGCGTCGAATGCCACCATGGCGCCGTCTTCGGGGGCGAGCCATGACACCACGTCCAGGCAGGACTGAACCGCGGCGCGCGAGAAGCCATTGATCCGGGTCATGCTTTCGTGCACCTGCGCGAGGTCGGGCGCCGGCGATTGCAGCCGCCGCTCCATCACTTCGGTGATCATCCCGATGGGCTGGAGGTGAACCACCATGTGGTGCCGCATAGCGAAGGCCAGCCGCCGCAACAGCGCGTAGCGGGCGGCTTCCACCTGCCAGTGCGCAGCGGCATTCAATGCACTTTCCTGTTTGTCCGGCATGGCCTTTTCCAAGCGTCGGCGGTATGTTACCGGTTTGTACCCGCACGGGTCCCTTGGGCCCTGGTGCGGGCACAATCGGCGCAGGAAACGTGAGCGAAAGCATGGTTCAACTTCAGGCGGGTGCGCCGGTGTGCGAGCCGCACCCGCGGCTGGGGACTGCGTGGGCGGGCTGTGGCTCGACGGCGACCCCGTGTTGCGCTCCGCCGCGATCAGCGCCCAGATGACTATTGAAGTGGAGCGAGCGACATGAACAGCTGGACGGCCGTGGTCGAAGTGCCCGACCAATTGGGCGAATCGCCCTTCTGGCATCCGGATGAGGGCCTGCTGTATTGGGTCGACATCCCGGCGCTTCAGATACGCCGGGTCGACCCCGGCATCGGCGAATTGCAGAGCTGGGCCATGCCGTCGGAGCCGGGATGCATCGCGCCCCTGCGCGGCGGCGGCCTGGTGGTTGCCTTGCGCGACGGCGTTTACCGGGCGCACGGCTGGGGCGGCCCGCTCAGCCTGGTCGCCCGGTTCAGCCACGACCTGGCCACGACGCGCTTCAACGACGGCAAAGCCGACCCGCTGGGGCGCTTCTGGGCCGGAACCATGTACGAGCCGCGCGATGCGCGCAAAGCCGAGCTGTACTCCATCGACCTGCGCGAGTCGAATGGCCAGGGCGGCGAGCCGCTGATCGAGGTGAAGGCCCATAACGCGGTCATTGCCAACGGCCTGGCGTGGTCACCCGATGGGTCCACGGTGTACTGGTCCGACACGCCCCACCACGTGATCCATGCCTGGGACTGGGACGGCCCCAGCAATGCGATGAGCCGCCACCGGGTGTTCCAGCAATTCCCCGGCAAGCCCGCGGGCTGGCGGCCGGGCGAGCCCGGCTACGGCGGCCGGCCCGATGGCGCCGCTGTGGATGCACAGGGCAACTACTGGGTGGCGATGTTCGAAGGCCAGCGCCTGCTCAAGTTCTCGCCGGCGGGTGAACTTCTTCAGGAGGTGCCCGTGCCCGCCCGCTGCCCGACGATGCCCTGTTTCGGCGGCCCCGACCTCAAGACCTTGTATGTGACCAGCGCGCGCCACCACCGGCCTGCCGAGGAACTCGAGGCGCTGCCGCTGTCGGGCCGCTTGATGGCCCTGCGCGTCGACGTGCCGGGGCTGCCGGTGAATTTCGTCAGCGGCTGATTTCGAAAAGATCAAGTTCGCCGTGGTCCGGCGGCCCTTAACATCGCAGCATGGAGACGATCCTTGACTCGATGATCGAGCGCATACGCGCAGCCGCGGGCAGTGCGACACCGCTGCGCCTGCGCGGGGGGGGCAGCAAGGATTTCCATGGCGAGCCGCCGCAAGGCGAGCTGCTGGACACCACGCCCTGGACGGGAGTTACCAGCTACGAGCCGACCGAGCTCGTCGTCTCGGCGCGCGCCGGCACACCGCTGGCCGAGCTGGAAGCAGTCCTGGCCGAGTGCGGCCAGTGCCTGCCGTTCGAGCCGCCCCACTTCGGGGGCGGCGCCACCGTGGGCGGCATGGTCGCGGCGGGACTGAGCGGCCCGGCCCGGGCCAGCGCGGGGGCGGTGCGCGACTTCGTCCTCGGGCTCACCCTGGTCAACGGCCGCGGCGAGCTGCTGACCTTCGGCGGGCAGGTCATGAAAAACGTTGCCGGCTACGACGTCTCCCGGCTGATGGCCGGTGCGCTCGGCACCTTGGGCTTGATCGCCGAGGTCAGCCTGAAGGTATTGGCCGTCGCGCCCGCGCAGGCCACCCTCAAGTTCGAACTGGGCCAGGCCGATGCGCTGCGCCGGCTCAATGACTGGGGTGGCCGGCCGGTGCCGCTGAACGCCAGCTGCTGGCTGGACGAAGCAGGGCTTAAGACCTTGTACCTGCGGCTGCGCGGCGCCGCCGCTGCTGTGGAGGGCGCATGCAAGACACTCGGCGGCGAGCGCCAGGACGAGTCGCAGGCGGCGCGGCACTGGGATCTTTACCGCAACCAGCAGTCGCCGTGGTTCGAAGCGCGCGAGCAACGCGACCTCTGGCGCCTGTCGGTGCCGCAAACGGCGCCAGTGATGGATTTGCCCGAGCCGCCGCTGATCGAATGGCACGGCGGCCAGCGCTGGGTCCGGGCCGAAGCCGCGGATGCGCAGCGCCTGCGCGAGGCCGCGGGGCGCGTCGGTGGCCATGCCACGCTGTTCGCCGCGGCAAGCGGTCGCCGTGCGGCCGTGTCCCGGTTCACGCCCCTGTCGGCGCCGCTGGAACGCATCCACCGCGAACTCAAGCGCGAGTTCGATCCGGCCGGAATCTTCAACCGCGGGCGCCTCTACCCGGATCTCTAGGGCCTGTTCACACTATTTATGCAAGATGCGTTGCGGATCAAAAAGGTCATGCGCAAGGCGCGAAACGCAGCCGGACTCAGTGTCCGGCAAGGCTTCGCAACGCGGCGCATGGCCTTTTTG
>JACDFR010000076.1 GCA_013815685.1 Ramlibacter sp. | reverse complement strand
TCCCATCATCGCTATCAGCCGGTGCCTGGCCATCCACAGGTTCGACAGCGCGAACAGGGTGACCACGTGCGCAGTGTTCTTGTGCAGCCCGCGGAAGCGCACCTTCACCAGCCCGAACTGGCGCTTGGTAATAGTCCGACCAGTACCGTTCTTGCTGATCAGTCTGGCGGTGGATTCAGTCGTGCGTTGACTTCGGCAATATCAAAGGCAGTTGGGTCAAAGTCGCCGCCAATCCACTTTTTGAGTTCCCGGTGTTCGGGATGGTGCGGATCGTTGATTGCTTCCAGGAATTCCTCGTAGCCCGGCGCTCCGCCGACATCTTCCGGCGGACACGCGTTTGCTCCGTCAATGCACTGCGCCCTGGTCAACGGCTCGTCGAGCGTGACCATCTTCTCGACTTTGACCTTGTGGCGCCACTCGTCGCCCCAGTCGTATAGATAGGTGAATGTCTTGCGCGTGCCCAGCGCCTGGCCCAGCGTCACGCCTTCTTCGTCCGATACGCCGTCGGGAAGATCGTACCCAGGCTCAACCAGGCCGTAGTTGGCATCGGCAAAGATGAATTCATGCACATGCCCGCCCTGCCAGCCCATGCCCCAAAGCAGCACGACATGCAGCAGCGGCAGCTCGATCGCGGACGGGACCAGGAAGCGGCGCCACACCTTGGGGCGCACCCATTCGAGTTCGATGTGAAGTTGGTAAGCCAGCCGCAGATCGCCGGCAGCGACGCCACGGTCGCCGGCAGGTGATTTCCTTGGGCCGCCCTGCAGTCGATAGAGCTTGGCAGTCATATCCGCCACTTTAGCGAAACTGCCAAGGCCAAGACCGCCCGGATTCAGGCTGCGCGGCGCAGCTGCTCGTGGCCCTGTTGCATCCGCTGGGCCACCACCCATGGCAGCAACTCGCCCACGCGGTTGATCGGATGGTCGGCGATGCGTTCGAGCACGTGGCGCAAGTAGGCCTGAGGATTGATGTCGTTGAGCCTGGCTGTGCCCAGCAAGGTGTAGATCACCGCGGCGCTCTCGCCTCCACCGTCCGAGCCGAAGTGCAAGTAGTTCTTGCGCCCGATCGCCACCGCGCGCAGGGCGCGCTCGGCGATGTTGTTGTCCGCCTCGATGCGCCCGTCACCCGCGAATCTGGGTGACTTGGCCGAGAGTTGCCCCAGGGTGGAATTGAGCCAGTCGTACATCTCATCCAGGATCGGACGCGTTCGCAGCTGCCGCTGACGCATCCGAACGTCCGGAGGCTGCCCCCGTATGTCGGCTTCCACCGCGTACATGCGCGCAATCCTGTGCAATGCCTGGTGCGCAAGCGTGCCGGGTAACTGGTGCTGCTGCTTGTGGATTTCGAAGTACTTGCGTCTGGCGTGAGCCCAGCAGGCGGCCTCCAGAATGCTGCCGTCTTCGAAGCAGCCGTTGTAGCCGGCGAATGCGTCCACCTGCAATACCCCGCTGCAGTGGCGATGGCGCGCGCCAGCGGCGTCAGGAGCCGGGCTGCGCCGGCCACCCAGTCGCACAGCGTGGAGCGCTCCAGCATGACGCCCTCGCGGGCGTAGATCTGGCTTTGCCGGTACAAGGGAAGGTGGTCGGCGTATTTGCTCACCAGCACATGAGCCAGCAAGCCGGCGCCGGCCAGGCCCCGGTCGATCGGACGGCTTGGCGCCGGTGCTTGCGTGATGCTGTGGCAGCCGCCACAGGCCAGCTTGGGCCGAACGTGGCGAGTGACGTGGAAGTTGCCGGGCTCGTACTCCAGCACTTCCGAGACGTCCTGGCCGATCTCGCGCAGGGCCACGCCACAGGCCGCGCAGGCGCATCCGCTCTCAGGCTGGTGCACCACGGTGTGGCGCGGCAGGTGTTCGGCAGTTCGCGCAACGCCGAGCGGGTCTTGGCCTTGCGCTTACCGTGCGGCACGTCAACGTCGGCGCCAATTGGATTGGCCCGGATCGTTGGCCGCGGGCGCTGGCGCCAGCGCGGCATTCATCAGCTCCAGCTGTCCGTCATGATCGAGCTGCTCGCTGGCGCGACCGTAGCGCATGCGCTTGAGGTAGCTCAGTTCAAGCTTGAGTTTGTCGATCAGCAGCTGCGCCGCCTTGAGAGCCTCATCGCGCAGTCCGATGGTCCTGCTCAGATGTCGATCTGGGCAAGTAGCGCGTCGGCTGTCATGGGGTGGAACTTTGCCACGCCAGAAGCGAGGCCACTACAGGACAGTCCCTGTCAACGTGTTGCGCCCTCGATGCGCGCGCGATCTACATCGCGCGCTGCGGCTGCCAGGTGCGCGTGGGCATGCGCCAGTCGATCCCCTCAAGGAGCATCGACAGCTGCGCCGGCGTCAACGAAACCGCACCGCTATCGGCCTGCGGCCAGACGAATCGGCCCTTCTCCAGTCGCTTGGCAAATAAGCACAGGCCCTGGCCGTCCCACCACAGCAGCTTGATGATGTCACCACGCTTGCCGCGAAAGACGAACACATGGCCCGAGAAGGGGTCCTGGGCGAGTGCGCTTTGCGCCAGGCCGGCCAGGCCGTCAAAGCCTTTGCGCACGTCGGTCATGCCCGCGGCCAGCCAGACACGGGTTCCGGCGGGCAGACCGATCATCCGAGCGCGGCCAGGATTTGCACGATGCTGCGCAACTCTTGCGCATCGAAGCCTGGCGGCAGGCGTACCGTGGCACCAGCCAGGCTCAGCTCGATCGGCGCGCGGGAGCCGGCCGGCACCGCGGCTGCGCGCAGCCTGCGTGTCGGCGCCGGCAGCGCGGAGTCGATCGTCACCGGCAGCATCGTGGCCGTGACCCTCGCCATCCCTGACGCACGCTGCGGCAACCACTTGCGGATCACATTCGCGTTGATGCCGTGACTCAGAGCGATCGCGGAAACCGAAGCGCCCGGCAACAAGCACTGGGCAACGACTTCACGCTTGAACTGGCGCGGGTAGGTGCGCCGGCGAATTCTCTTGACTGGAGCCGCCGCAATGGCCCCGCTATTTTTGGCGTCCGCTATCTTCATGGTGGACGCGATCTTTACGCCGCCAACTTAACTCCGCAAGACGGTGTTCGTCGGACTATTACCAAGAGCCGGTGCTGTCCATCGCCTCTTGGTAGGCGAAATTCGGCATGCTCATCCTGGACGAGTGTGCTGATCGAAATCTGAGATGGCCTCTATCGCGTCACGGCCGTAGTTTCGAAAGATCAATGTTCATGCGTCCGGCCCATGTGCGATTTCGGGCCATCACGACGTTGAACAGCTCGGGATGCGTCTTCTTCACCTCTTCGGCGTTGAGCGCGATCGCGAGCAATTCGGCCATGCGCTGGCGCACATGTAGCTGCAGGTGTATCGGATCGAGGCATTTGCGGCCGAGGCCCATCGAGTCTTCGAGCAGCTCAATGCGGTGAAACCACTGAGCGGGCAGGTAGAGAACGTCGCCGGGCTCAAGCACGCATTGCATGAGCTCGGTATCGGGGTGGTCAACAAGGCGTCCGAAGTTTGCGCGCCCGTCTCCCGTCCTGGGTAGGTTGGCACGCGGGCCCAGCACGCTCCAGCGTTTGGCGCCGACGAGCTGCACGTGCATCACGTCGACCATGTAGGAGTCTTGGTGCAGCCGAGTGATGCCGCCCTTCTGCCCGATCCAGAGCTGGTGGTTGGTGGACACCGCCTCGCCGTAGAGCTCGCGTCGGAAGTCGTACTGCGCGATATCCAACTCGGGCAGGTCGGCGGCCAGTTGGGCGCAGTGCTCCTGGTAGTACCACTCCTGCAGGTAGAGGGGCACGGTGCCGGTGCCTGTGTTGCCGTTGAGCAGGCTTACGAACTCGGCGAACGTGGTTTCACGGGCGCGCTGGCTGCTGTAAGAATCGACCACCACACGGGTGTCGCCGCAGCGCTCAGCCAGACGCTCGAAGCTCCACTCGCGCACCGCCGGCCAGTCGGCCGCAGCGCCTTGCATAACCACGGGGCGCAGGCCGCGCCGATACTCGCGTTCGAAGGCATCTGCGCCAAGACCGCAGCGTCTTTCTATGGATGGTGCCGCGCGCAGCGCGGCGGCAAGTGGACCTTCGCGGAACGCGGCCTCGACGGCGCCCAGGCTCGCGACATCGCGCCGCTTCAGGACGTTGGCTTCGTAGTACATGGGATGCAGTTCCTGTGAGGTCGGGGAGCGGGGGCGGGGGCGGTCAATGGGCCAGCGTCGCGGCGCTGACAACGCGCCGGATCGAGGTCAGCACCTCGTCCTTGATCGCGCCTTGGTGCGGCAGCCAGCGGTGGATGAAGTGGTCGCAACCCTCGAGCCAAATCAGCCGGTGGCTGCGTGCACGCGGCGCATTGTCGAGATAGCCTTCCAGCGTCTCGCCGGGCACGACAGAGTCGTTGCGCGCGCCGATGATTAGTAGATCGCCCTCGAAGTCGCTCAGTCCCGCGTAGGCCGGCGAATCGGCGTGGCGGCCTGGGCGCGGGAGGTGCGCGTCGAATGGCATGTCAGTTGCATGCGCGGGATAGGCGGCGGGGCAGAACAGCACCAGCCCGGCGGGCCGTAGCGCGGGGACGATCGAGGCCGCGAGGTGCGCGCCCATGCTGGTGCCGATCAGCACCGGCCGTCTGCCCGCGTCGAGCTGCGCGGCGGCCGCGAGCGCCTCGTCGCAGCGCCGCCGCAAGCACGACTGCTCTAGCATGCCGGTGCTGTCGCCATTGCCCGAAAACTCGAAGCACAGCGCGCCATGGCCATGCGCGGCGAGGTCATCGAGCACGTAGCGCACGGTGTGCCGCGTCGCCGTGGCGCCCAGGCCGTGCAGCGTGAGGACACGCACCATGCCCGCGCCCGGGCGCAAGCGCGTGGCCGCCAGCTGGTGGTCATCGGCTACGAAGCGGAAGTCCTCGATGAGCGGCGTAGATAGCGGGGTCTCGGATGTCATGGCGGACAAGTTCTCGGTCGGTAAACTCAGATCGTCGGCCGATATGCCGCGAAGCGTGCCGCACGCACCTGCGGCCATTCGTGGCGAAGGATGCTGTAGTAGATGACGTCGCGCCGCCGGCCACCTGGCATGAAGTTGAAGCTGCGCAGCACGCCCTCCTCAGTCGCGCCGATGCCCGCGAGACCAGCGCGCGCCGGCGCGTTCAGCACGTCGGTCTTCAACTCAACACGTTCGCACTCCAGGACGTCAAACGCATGCTGTAGCAGCGCGCACTTGGCGGCGCGGTTGACGCCGGTGCGGCGCGCCTCCTCGCCCAGCCACGACCAGCCGATCTCGAGACGGCGCTCCGCCGCCGCGAGATTGCCGTAGGCGGTGCTGCCAACTATGCGGTCGGTCGCGCGGTCGATGATCGCGAAGACGATGCGCGTGCCGCTCAGGCTGTCGTGCACGGCCTGCTCAATGAAATTGTCGAGCTCTTCCTGCGTGGTGACCTGCGCGACGAAGTGGCGCCAGATGGCAGGATCGAACGCGATGCGTGCGAATTCGGCGCGGTCGCTGAGGCGCACGCGCCGCAGCTTGACGCGCTCGTTTTCGAGCACCACTGACTTGAGGTCGTTCCAGTTCATTCACTTGCTCCTTGCAGTCGTTGTACGTTAATTTGAATAGGGTGGTCAGTCTGAGCGCGCGGCGGGGTGCGGCGGCGGCATCGACTCGCCGACGTCGCGTACGACTACCGGCACGCGACCGGGCGCGGGCACTCGAGGGCCGGCCAGTTGGTAGAGACGCGCCAGCGCCTCGGCGTAGCGGGCATGAATGTCCTTGCGGCGTGGCTTGAACTGCGAGGTGAGCAGGTCGTTCTCGAGCGAAAAGCGTTCGTCGGCAATCACCAGCGCATGGACGCGCTGTTCCGGCAGCAGCCGGTCGTTGAGCACGACCATGTAGCGCAGGAGCGCCTCGACGTCGATGGCCTTTGCCGTGGGCTCCGGCGAGACGACGGCTGAGAGGAACGGCTGCCCATTGCCCGCCAGCACGACCTCGTGCACGCCGGGGTGCTCCCGCAAGGCCTCTTCGATGGGACGCACGAGGACATTGCGACCGCTGCTCAGCGAGAGCACGTCGTCGGCACGCCCGTGGATGTATAGAAATCCGTCGGCATCGAGGTGACCGAGATCCCAGGTCTTGACCTCTGCGGTCGGCAGGAAGGTCTTGGCGTTGACGCCTTCGCCGCACCATGTGTAGCGACAGTTGACCGGGCTCGTGCTGCCGACGATGAGGATGCCGTCCTTGTCGAAGCGCACGGTCTTGTTCGGTAGCACCTGCCCCACGCTACCGCGCCTGAACGCACCGGGGTGGTTTTTCGCGACGATGCAGGTCTCGTTTAGGCCGTAGCCTTCGTAGAGCGGTACCCCGGCCTCGTTGAAGAATTCGAGTACCGCGGGACTGCACGGCGCCGACCCCGTCCACAGGTAGCGCACGCGACCGCCGAGCTCGGTCTGGATGGCGCGCCCGCGCGCGGCCGGGTCGGCCTCGAGTCCGGCGTGCCGTTCGAGCAGCCGCGCACGCAAGGCTTCATAGAAGCCCGGCACGCCCATGACGACCGTCGGGGCGGCCGCTTGAGCAGTGGCGGCCGCGTTGTCAAGGTCGGAGATCGTCACGTCATGGCCGTTGACGAGCGCGGAGTAGACCCAGTAACGCTGCTGCAGCAACGCCAGGCGAAGGAATACCAGCACGTCGTCGCCATCGCTGTGCGCGAACAGGCGCTGCACCTCGTCCAGCGAACGCTCCACGCTGGCCACTGTGGCTTCCAACCCCTTGGGAACGCCGGTACTGCCCGACGTGAATTTGATCGCGCAGATGTCGGCCGGGTCATAGCCAGCGTGCAACGCGCCCTGCGCGCCGTCGGTGCTCGCGTCTTCGCCCCAGCGTGCAACGTCTGCGATGTCGAACAGCGCGCCTGCGGAGTCGATGTCTTCGGTGAACAGCGCACGCAGGTCGTAGATCTCTACGATCTGCGCGGGATCGAAGCGCCCCGCCTCGAATCCCGCAGTGACGGCGCCCAGCTTCAGTACGGCGAGGTCCAGCACCACCCATTCGATCCGATTGCGCGCCATCACACCGATGCGGTCGCGCGCACGCAGACCGAGCGCGTGCAGGTGCCGGGCGACGCGTGCCGCGCGGCGGTCGAGTTCCGCCAGCGACCAGGAAGCCAGGCCCGAGCCCTCAGGAAAGCGGATACGGTGGAGGGTGTCCGTGCAGGTGCTCAGCGCTATCGTGTCGATCGCGCCGTCCGCGTGCGGGGTATCGGTCACACCGTCTCCGTCACGGGTCGCCCGCAGGCGGTCTCGCGCAGGGGCACGAAGAACACTGCCCGGTCGAGCGCGACCGTAGAGCCCGGCGGCACCAGTACCACGCAGTCGGGCCAGGTCGTGGGCGCGTCCAGCCCGAGAGCGTGCGCGAGCGCCTGAGCGAAGCGCGGCATCAGCGGCGCGGCGGCATGCGCCAGCAGTCTTGCGCTCGCCAATTCCAGCGCGATCGCGCTGCGGTATTCGTCGCGCACTCCGGCATGGCCGCGCAGACGCGTGCTGGCACGACCGAGGCGCCCGGCGTTGGCGACCAGCGCGTTAAGCTCATCGACAACCCGGTTGAGCGAGAAGCCGTCGGCGCCATACCAGGTGCGCAGGCTTGCGAGCCGGTTACACAAGCTGTCCAGGTAGGCGGTCTGCGCCAGCGTCCATGAACCGGCGTCGGGCGCCTCGCCCTCGAAATCCTCCCGCACGCGCACGCCGAGGTCAGACAGCCAAGCCTGCCATTGGCCGAGCAACTGCTGCTCCACGCAAGCGTGGAAGTCGGCGAGCGTGAAATTGGTGCGCTCGCCTTCGCCGCGCGTCCAGGCAAGATACCAGCGCACGGCATCTACGCTCTGCGGCGTGAGGATGTCACGCCCCCAGATCGCGTGGCGGCGGCTGGTAGAGAACTTGAGGCCATCTAGAAGGTAGAACTCGTTGTCGTTGTAGTCGATGTCGCAATCCCAGTCGGGGAAGGCGAGGTGGTATAGCGCCGGGAACAGGATTGAGTGGTAGAAGCTGTTGTCGTAGCCGAAGAAGTGCACGATCTTCCAGTCGGCCTGCGGACGGTCGGCGCGCCAGTCGCGACCCAGGCGCTGTCCGAGCGCGGAAATACCGTGCAGGAAGCCATAAGCCATTTCGGGCCAGACCCAGATCACCTGCTCGCCTTCGGTCTTCTCGGCGGGCCGCACGCCCCATTGGGCGGGATGGCTGATGGCGACGCGTAAATCGGGTCGCGCCAGTACCTTCTCGGTGAGTTCCTGCAGTCGCGGCGAGATCTTGGCGCGACGCTGGTGCGAGAGCACCGCATCCTTCATCGCGCTCAAGCGCACCGTGAAGCGCTCTATGCTGCCGATGACGGGCTCTGCCTTGGACACCCGCGAGCGTGGGGCGGCGAAGTCGATGCAAGTATTGGGCTCTCCGCATTCCTCGCAGATGTTGCCGCCGGCGGACGCGCCACAGCTCGGGCAATTGCCGCCGACATCGACCTCGTGCAGATAGGCCCCGCTCTCGCCGTCGAAAAGGGCCGGCCCGGACTCGTTCCTCATGCCGCCCTCGACGAGCCGCGTGAAGAAGCCGCGCAAGCCCTCTTCGTAGCCGGCGTCGTGGCTGGTGACGGTGTACTGGTCGAGCGAGATGTCCATCATCCCGAGCGTCTCGCGGATGGCCGCCGAGTAACGGTCGGCGACCTCCTGCGGGGTCGAACCTTCCTGGCGCGCGCGACCAACCACGTAGCTTTGGAAATCGTCGCTGCCGGTGAGATGGTAGGCCGTGTGGCCAGTTGCGCGCAAAAAGCGCACGTAGATGTCGGCGCCGAGGTAGGGCCCGGAAAGGTGGCCCAGATGCAGGTCGCCGTTCGGCGTAGGTGGCGTCGAGAAAACGAACACCGGTCGTTGCGCGAGGCGTGCGTCGGCGTTGCCGGCGGCACGCGACTCGCGCTGCGCGGCGTCACGCCAGTAGAAGTCGGCGAAGCGCAGCGGCTCGTCGCCGGTGTTGCGGAGGACATGCGACTCGAACGGCTCGAACAGCGCGACGCTCCCGGCCTGCACGGGGAGGCGCCGGCCATCGGCCACAATCTCGCCGCGGCCCGACAGGATCACGAAGGCCTCGGTCTCGTCGTGCTTCTGGGGCGTGCTTTCGGCGCCGGGCGCCACGACGCCGTAGGAGGCCTGCAAGCGCTCGTCGCAGCCGAATCCGCCCAGCGAGGCCATGTCGATGCCGAGGTGGGGCGCGAAGTCTGCGCCGTACAGGTCAGAGATTTGCATGGGTAAGGAATCCTTGTTGCGGAGCGAGATGACGTAGTAGCCCGGCGGCTTCGTCCGCCATGCCGGGTGCGAGGCGATAGCCGGAACCGTTGGCGGCGCCGACGAAGACGATGCGGCCGTGCGTTCCCACGCCGCAGACTATGGGTTCACGCTCGGGGCCGTAGGCATCGCAGAACACGCGTCCGCCCATGGGCGGCTGCGCGAGCAGGCCCGGTGCGACGCGCCCCAGCACGGCCTGTGCCTCGTCGAACTCGCGCCGTTCCAGGCTCGCATGCCGCATCGCCTCGGGCGTCACATCCCACTGCGTGCAGGTGTAGCTGAAGAGCCCGTGGCCGCGGTGGGGCAACGGCGCGAGAAAGGCGTCTTCTAGCGGGAAGAACAGCGCGGCGTCGCGAGCCGGCGCAGGGTCGACATGGAGCGCGACGACTTTTTTGATGCGAATGCCCAGCGCCGCTGTGAACGGCTTGAACGCGCCGGTATTGGCCCAGGGTCCGGGTGCGAGCACCAGCGCATCGGCGGCGAGCGTGCGCCCATCGGACAGTTGCACGCGCACGCCCGCGGCCGACTCGTCGATCGCGGTGACCCGCAAACCCTCGATCAGTTTCGCGCGCTCGAGCAGCTGCCGCGCATGCCACTGCGCGACCTGCTGCACGTCGGCTACGTGGCAGCCCGGCAGGCGCCACAGCTCAAGCCCTGGGGCCAAGTCCGCGGGCACCCTGCCGTCCGCGGCATTCGGCGCGCGCAGGCCGGTGCAACGTGCCTCGACCTCCGCTGCCTGCGCAGAATCGGCGGCCACCCAGGGCTCAAACGGATGGATGGGCACTGCCGGCGCCCGCGTGCGCATGCGCTCGTAATAGTCGGCGCTCGTCGCGGCGAGCGCTTTCACTCGCGCGCTGCAGCCAACGGGGAAGTGGACCCCGGCCGAGTATTGCGAGGCCCCGTTGCCGACCAGTCCGGCGTCAACCAGCGTTATTCGGCGCGTGCCGTCCTCGGCCAGTAGGCGCGACGCGACCACCGTGCCGACGATCCCGCCCCCGAGGACGACGATGCGGGCCGTCATCAGACGACCTCTTGCGCCGGCGCCAACGCCTGCGTCGAATCGTCGGTCGTCGCGGCCCAGGACACAAAGGCATCGTCCATCTTCAGCGCGGTGCGCGGGCGCTGCAGCATGCGGTTGATGACGGCCTGGCTGCGCCACGCGGTCAGGCTCAGGTTGGGGTCGGGCAAGCCGCGCTGGCGACGCGTCGAGTTGAGCAGGAACAGATTGCGATGGCGCGGGCCGTCCCACACCGCTGCATAGTCCTGATCGATACGGAACTCGGGGCCCTCGCGTTCGAACCTGCGCTGCAGCGGCTCGAGGAAGTCCAATGTGGCGGAGCGAAATCCGCTGGCCCATATCAGGACGTCGGTTCCCAACGTCTCGCTCTTGTTGTCGGCGAGGTGACCCGCAGCCAGCCGCCAGCCCACCCCGTCGCGCCAGACCTCCTGGACGTCGCGGAATGGCATAAGCTCGACGCGCATCGGCGATTGTTCGACGTAGCGCAGCGTGTAAATGCGCTGGTAGATGTCCCTCAGCGTATGCCCAGAAATGCCGTCGCTTGCGAGCACGTTTCGCTGCAGGAAGGCCTTGCGATAAGACGGCTGCCTTGCAAAGAAATAGTCCGAATGCGTTGGCGTGAAGAAGTCGTTCGCGAACGGCGAGTCGTCGATCGGAAAGAAGTTTTCGCGCCGCGAAATCCAGGTCAGCTGCGTGGGCGCATCGACCCCGCGGCGCCGCAGCAGTTCGAGCACCGCCTCGGCGCCCGACTGCCCGCCGCCGACGACCACGATGCGGCGTCCGCCGAGTCGCCTGGGTCGCGATGCGAAATCGTGAATGTGGAACTGCGTCTCGCCATCCAGCTGCCGGCGCGCGAACTCGGGCACTTCAGCCACGACGCCGACGCCGAGCGTGACGTTGGCGCTGCGCACATCGCGCTTCGTGGTTTCGACCACGAAATCGCTGCCATCGAAATCAACGCGCAGCACGCGCTCGCCGAAGTGGATGTCTTCGTTGCCGTCTGCAGCCCACTTCATGTAGTCACTGAACTCCTGGCGCGAGATCTGCGAGAAGCCGGCATTGAGAAACTGGTGCAGGCGACCCTTACCGTGGAGGTATGAGATGAAGGAGAAGCGGTTGGACGGGTCGGCCAGCGTCACCAAGTCCTTGAACAGCGACACCTGCAGGCCGACATCGCTGAGCATCATGCCGTCGTGCCATGCGAACTCGGGCTTCTGATCGAAGAAAATTGAGCGCAGGTCCGGACTGCCGTGCAGCAGCGAAGCCACACTGAGGTTGGACGGGCCGCAACCGATGCCGATGCAGTCGTAGGAAGTCATCTCGTCGTTCTCTCGATGGAAGGCGCGCACGGCGCAGTCTGGAGTGATGCAATGCGCCTTGCCGGGGTTAATGATCAGGGGGGCTCGCGATCAGCTTCACGGCCACCAAAATGCATACGACCCAGGTCGTGGTTCTGATGAACTGATCTCCGAGCGCGTTGGTTGCTCGGGCGCCTAGCACGCCGCCCGCGGCGCAACCGAAGCCGAGCGGTATCACCGTTGCCCATGGCACCACGCCATGCCAGATGAAGACGGCTACGGAGGCGCTCGAAATGATCAGGCTCAAACGTGTGCCCAGCGCCGCCGCGCTACCCGGCGTATGACCGTGCAGAGCGACGAGGGCCCAGATGAGAAATACGCCGAAGCCTGCACCGAAGAATCCCGAGTAGACGGCCAGGGCCACCACGGCCACATATCCGGCGACGCGTTGTAGTGGGGTCGAGGCACTGTTGACATCTTTCTTACGGCGAGTTGCCCAAATGGTGCCGACGGTGGAGGCGACGAGCATCGCCAACACGATTTCTCGCATGTGCTCCGGCTTCACGGCAGTTAGCAGTTGAGACCCCGCTACAGCGCCGACCAGGCACAGCGGCCATATCCACCAGAGGGTGGGAACGGCCAGCTCCGGCTGCTTCCTGGCGTGAGCGATCGAGCCGGTTAAGAAGGAGGCCCAGAGCGCCACCTTGACAGCGACGACGCTCGCTCCCGCTGGCGCGCCAACGAGCATCAACAGCGGGACGCCGAGGGTTACCCCTCCGCCTGCGGTCACCGCCACGATGCCACACGGAACGCCCAGCGCGAACATCAGCGCCAGATGCGCAAAGCCAGTGTCCATCGAAGATTTCTCCCACTTTTATTTTTCGATGATGGGCATCTTGCACGAAGATTTCATGACAATTCGAATATTGTCATGAGTACATTGAAGCTCTACGAACGCCTCGCCGATGAGCTGGCCAAAGCGATTGCAGAGGGCCGGCTGCCTGGGGGAAGCGCTTTGCCGACTCACCGGGAGTTCGCCAGCCAGCGGCGCATCGGGCTGAGCACGGCAACGCGCATCTATGCCGAACTGCAGCGTCAAGGCTTGATCGTGGGTGAGGTAGGACGCGGGACGTTTGTGCGAGAGCGGCCGATCGAGCCGGGTCTTCTGTCTGAAGCGGTGCGCTATACAGCGTTGGCGCGAACCGCGGAAACCATCGACGCACCGACGCTTCGTCAAGCCTTGAGGACGGTGTCGGGGCCATCGGACATTGAGCGGCTGACGGCGCAAACAAGTCCTTTCGGCAGCGCATCGACCAGACGCGCAATAGGCGCATATCTTGAGCGTCGGCAGCTGGGTCTCATGGTCGACTCCGCGCGGATCGTGATCACTTGGGGCGGCTTGGCCGCAATGCGGTTGGCAGCGCTCCTCAACCTGCAGCGAGGGCAGCGAGTCGCTTCTGACGCAGTGACATATCCCGGATGGCGGCTGGTGATGGAGCAACTGGGACTCGATGTCATGCCCGTTGGGTTCGACCATGCGGGTCCGGAGCTGGAGAAACTCGAATGGCTATTTCGCCGCAAGCGCGTCACGGCGCTACATTGCATGCCCACCGCTCACCATCCGCTCGGCTGGGTCGTGCCTTTGCAGCGGCGGCGGGAGATCGTGGCACTGGCCCGCAAACACGATGTCGCGCTGCTGGAGGATGTCACCTACAACCATCTTGTTCCAGGCGCGCCGCCTACGCTCGCCGAGCTCGCACCGGAAAGGACTTGGTTAGTCGGAAGCTTGTCCGGCGTGATGGGAGATGGTCTGCGGTTCGGATATCTAGTCGCACCGAGGATGCTGGAGGCAAGACTGGAAAGGACGGCTTTTTCATGGGGCTTGGCTGCGCCGCCGCTGGTCGCGGAACTTGCCCGACTCTGGCTCGAAGATGGAACCATTGCATCGCTGCAAAATGCTCAGCGCGAACATGCAAAACAGCTTTGGCGGGCCGCCTCATCGGTGGGACTCAAAACGCATAGCCCCTCGTCCTCGGGCTGGCTGCTCTGGCTACCATTGCCGCCCGGCTATCGTTCCGAGACAGCAGTTTTGAAGCTTCGACAACAAGGCATCGACGCGTTGTCCAGCGAGCCTTTCGCGATTGGGGCGAGCAAGCCAAACGCAGTTGCCGTTCGAATGCGGATGCTGACTTCAGCTACGCTAAAAGAAGTCGCTCCCGTCGTCTTGGCTGCTTGCGGGTTGAGTTGAAATGCCGAGCGCCTTGGCCCAGTTGCTGATAAGCATAAGCATAAGCATAAACAGGATCGCGACAAGGCCTGTCGCATCGCTCCTCCAGCAATTTTTCCGCATGCATTATTCACGATTTGCATCTGTGCTCAGGGTGCTCAAACGATGAAGCGGTTGGGACAAACCCGCAGCAGACTGCCGCTGACCTCCCATGTGAGGAGTGAACTCGCCATTAGGGAATTGACTTAACAGGTTCTTGAGTCGAGCGAGCATGCGCGAAGGCAAACGCACCTGAGCGCATCCAAAGCACGTCGGTTCAGAGCGCAGCGCAACAACGCGCAAGCATGACATCTACTGAACGATGGATCGCAAAAGCCGCTAAATGCCGAGCTTGACTCGAGCGACCGCGCTGCATGCTGCGCCTGCAGCGCGGTGAGCCCGCGACATTGCTCGACCCGGCGCCATTCGAAAGGAGGAAGTCTGTGCTGAGGAAATGCTGGTTATTTATGCTCTTGCTGGGTGCAACTGGGGTGAAGGCCGAAGTCTTCGTTACCGACCGCGAGGCGTTCTTTAGTCGATGCTCTGCTGTGCCGAACTACGAAATGGTTCCCAAGTCAGACGCGGTGACTTCAAAGGGAAAAACGCGGCTCTCTGCGTCGATGAGAGCAGGCTTGAGCCGCCTGTTAGACGTATGGGAGAAGCACGGGGATGACGATCCCAGGCGATTAGCATATGTTTTGGCGACAGCGCGTCGCGAGTCGATGAGCACGTTTTCGCCCATTCGAGAAGCACCTAAGTGCCACGCGGACGAAACCTGCAGGGAGCGCGTAATTGGACAGCTTCTGGCAGAGCGTGCGCAGCGTGCAGGGACAGCCCCTCGCGCGAACTATGCACTGCCGTACGAGAACGGCCAGAGGTACTATGGACGGGGGTTCATTCAACTCACCCATTACGATGGGTACCGGCAAGCAAGCAGGAAACTTCGCCGCGACTTGATCCGCCATCCGGACCTGGCTCTTGAACCGTCTGTGGCGGGCGAGGTCCTCGTGAGAGGCATGCTCGAAGGATGGTTCGGGGATCGGCAGCCCTTGTCTTTTTACATAGACGGCCAGAGGGCAGACTGGATCAACGCACGCAACAACGTAAACCCAAGGTCACCGAACAAGCCAGTCACTGCCGCATACGCACAGGACTTCTTGAAGTGCCTAGCGAAATGACGCCCCAGATTTTGGTTCGGAGGCAAGAAGAGAAAGGGACGTCATGCGGGCGAACTGAAAACGCACCCTAATCACTACCCCGCAACCCCGACCTATCAAACATAACCTCGGCGGCCCGCCCGGCCAGATGCACCCGCGCCACCACCTCCGCCGTCTCCGCCACCACCACCCCCTTCTTCCAAACCTTCAACCGATTCGCCCGCAACCGGATCGCCTCGATCACA
>JACDFR010000075.1 GCA_013815685.1 Ramlibacter sp. | reverse complement strand
GTCCGTTTCGGCGAGCACCCCTCGTTCCTCGCCGTTTCGGAAGGCGTGGGCTACGGCATGCTGATCGCGGTACTGATGGCCGGGCACGACCCGCAGGCCCGCACCCTGTTCGACGGCCTGTTGACGACCGTGCGCGCACGCCCCGCCAAGGGGATGATCAAATGGTTCGGCAGCGAGGCCCGGCACCTGATGGACTGGCGCCTGAACATGGACGGTACCTCCAGCGAGCCCGACGACCTGGGGTCCAATGCCATGGACGGGGACCTGGACATCGCCATGGCGCTGCTGATGGCCCACCGCCAATGGGGATCGGCCGGCGGGTGGAACTACCTGCAGGAAGGCCTCGACACGATCGGCGCCATCAAGAACATCAACATGAAGGAAGACGGCGCGACCAAGGGGCTGCCTAGCGCCAACAACAACCGCACGTCCGATTACATGATCGGGCACTTCCGTGCCTTCGCCAAGGCCACGGGCGACAAGTTCTGGGACAAGGCCGTCGACCGCGCCTACAAGCTGATCGACCGCATGCAGAAGGTGTATTCGCCCAACGCCGGCCTCATGCCCGACTTCGTGATCAATACCGACAGCGAGCACCCCGAGCCTTCGCGCGGCTACATCGGCGACGGCACGGCCACCGAGGGCTTCTTCCATGCCAATGCCCAGCGCAACCCCTGGCGCTTCGGCACGGGCTATGTGCTGACCGGCGACGAGCGCTGGAAGGACGTCTGCAACAAGCTGGTGAACTTCATCAAGGCCGATTGCGGCGGCGACCCGGCCCGCATGGCCACGGGCTATCACCTGGACGGCACGGCGATGGAGCGCAGCTACGCCCCCAAGGCCATGATCGGCCCGATGATCTGCGGCGCCATGGTCGACCCGTCCCACCAGGCCTTCCTGGACGCCTTGTGGAACTACACCGCGAGCCACTTCACCACCAGCTACTACGACTCCGAGCTGCAGATGCTGCCGATGATCGTGGCCTCGGGCAACTGGTGGACACCTTGAGGAAGTAGGCCGCGCTAGGGCCTTCGAACCGACTGCGGATCGAACCCCGCATCGGCCCAGGCCCCGGCACTGGCCCGGGTGAGCTTGAAGGACGGGGCAACGCGCGCCTGGGCGATGGGCTCGCCCGAGGCGTGCGTCGCGCGCAGCACCGCCGATGGATTCTCTTCGTCCGGTTCGATATCGAGCGTCACGCTGACGCGCTCGCCCTTGTGGGTGATGGCGATGCTCTGGTGCAAGCTGGCATGCAGCTGCTGCTCGTGGCGCCGCACGAACTCGGCGGCCGTCTTCACCAGCGTGTTGAAGGCGTTCGAATCCAGCGGCTTGGGGTTCTTCTTGTCGCGGCCCATGGTCCAGGGCCCCACCAGGGCCGGCTCGGCCTGGCCATCCGGCGTCATGGAAACGGCCCAGCCGTCGTCGTCTTCGTTCTTGATGACTTGCGCGGTCCAGCCGTTGTCGCGCCACAGGCGGGCCTCGGTGATCTTTTCTCCACGGTCTTCGGTCTCGGTCATGTCGCGGGCGTTGGTGTTGGTAGTCAGCCGGGCAGTCTACGGCGAGCGGCCGGGTCCGCGCTTGCCTAGAATCGCCAGTTTGCCCGCGCCCGGCCCCGATGTCCCTATACCGCCTTGTCGGCAACTTCCTGCTGCGCCACCGAGCCGCCTACGCCTTGTCCGGCGCGATGCTGCTGTGCATTGCCATGTTGCTGGTCTGGATTCCGCGCCACATCGGCACCATGGTCGATGGCCTGGTTGCGCAGCGCCTGTCGGGCGCTTTGCTTGTGCGCGAGCTCGCCTGGCTCGTTGCCGCGGGGGCCGTGGTGTACTTCCTTCGCGTCGCCTGGCGGCTGAAGCTGTATTCGGCGGCTTACCGCCTGGGCGTGGAGCTTCGCAACCAGCTCTACATGCGCCTGGCCCAGCAAGGGCCGCACTTCTACCAGGACCGGCGTACCGGCAACCTCATGGCGCTGGCAACCAACGACATCGACGCGGTGGAGATGGCCGCCAGCGAGGCGATGCTGGCCGGCTTCGACGGCACCATTACGCTGGCGCTGATCGTGGCGATGATGGCCCTGGGCGTCGACGCCCGGCTGGCGGCATTCGCCCTGCTCCCCTTCCCTTTCATGGCGCTGGGCTTCTGGTGGGTGTCGCGCCATGTCCACGAGGCGTCGCGCCTCTCTCTGGAGCGCTTCGGCGCGTTGAACGATCATGTGCAGGAGTCGCTGTCAGGCGTTCGCACCGTGCGCGCGCTGGGCCTGCAGCCGCAGAGCGAGGCCGAGTTCTCCCGCCTGGCGAGCGACGTTGCCCGGGCCGGCTTCGACGCCCAGCGATGGGAAGCCGCCTACGAGCCGGCGGTGGGCTTCGCCCTCGTCAGCGCCACGGTCATCACGCTGGGCCTGTGGGGGGCTGGCTGGTATGGCGCGACGAGCTGACGATCGGCCAGCTCACCAGCTTCAGCCTGTACCTGGGGCAATTGATCTGGCCGATGTTCGCCGCGGGCTGGGTGCTGTCGTTGCTGGAGCGCGGCAAGGCGGCCTGGAGCCGGCTGCAACCCGTGCTCGATACGCCCTTGAGCGTGGATGACCATGGCACCGTGCCGAAGGTGGCGCCCGGCGCGATCACCGTGCAAGACGTCCGCTTCAGCTATCCTGGCCAGCCGCGCCCCGCGCTGGATGGCGTGACGTTCCGCCTGGAGCCGGGCACCACGCTCGGCCTGGTGGGACCGACCGGCGCCGGCAAGTCCACCTTGCTGCGGCTTTTGCTGCGCCATCACGCGCCTGACGTGGGCACCTTGCAGTGGAGCGGCATCGACCTGCGCGACTACACACTGGGCGCGCTGCGAGGCGCCATAGCCTGGGTGCCGCAGGAGCCCTTTCTCTTTTCGGCCTCGGTCGCCGACAACATCGCCCTGGCACGCCCGGACGCCAGCCGCGAACAGGTCGAGCACGTGGCGCGCCTGGCGGCCGTGCACGAGGACATCGCCCGCCTGCCCAACGGCTACGACACGCCGGTCGGCGAGCGCGGCGTCACGCTGTCGGGCGGGCAGCGCCAGCGCGTCGCCATTGCCCGGGCGCTGCTGGCGGACGCGCCGCTGCTGCTGCTGGACGATGCCCTGTCGGCCGTCGATACCGACACCGAAGGCCGCATCCTCGCGCACCTGCGGCAGGCGCGCGTGGGGCGCACCGTGATCATCGTCAGCCATCGCCTGAGCGCCGTGGCCGACGCGGACGAGACGGTCGTGCTGCACGGCGGCCGCGCGGTCGAGCGGGGCAGCCCGGCCGCACTGGCCGCGGGCACCGGCTGGTATGCGCGCCAATGGCGCTATCAGCAACTTCAGGCGAGCCTCGATGCCAGTTGAATCCGTCGCCGGCCGCAATCATTTCGGCGATGCCGCCGCATTGCTGGTGCGCGCCGCGTCACCGGAGCGCCGGCACCTCGTGCACGGCATCCTCTGGCTGGCGCTTGCGGCCGGGCTGGAGGCGATGGGGCCCCTCATCGGCAAATTCCTGATCGACAACTACCTGCTGCCGCGCAACGCCCGCATCCCTGAAATCGCCGGCCTGCTGGCGGGCGCGCTGCTCGCGGGCATGGGGGCGAGCTGGCTGCGCTACCGGCAACTGATTCGGCTGGCGGGGCTGGCGATGCGGTCGGTGCAGCGGATTCGCGAAGACGTCTACGGCCATGTGCTCAGATTGCCGATGAGTTTTTTCGACCACGCCATCATCGGCCAGCTGGTCAGCCGCGTGACGAACGACACCGAAGCGGTGAAGACCCTCTATGTGCAGGTGCTCTTCGTCATGCTCGACAGCATGATCGTGCTGGTCGGCGCCATGGCCGCCATGCTGTGGCTGGACTGGCGTCTGATGCTCGTCGTCGCCACGCTGGCGCCGGCCGTGGCGCTGATCGTGATCGTCTACCAGCGCCTCTCGGCGCCGGCGGTGGCGCGCACGCGCGAATTGCGCAGCGACATCAATGCCCAGATGGCCGAGTCGATCGCCGGCATGGCCGTGCTGCAGGCGAGCAACGCCACCGCCCGCTTTGGCCAACGCTTTGCCGCGCTCAACCAGGCGCATTACCAGTCGCGCCAGCGCGAGCTGCGCGCCAACGCCTGGCTGCTGCGGCCGGTGCTGGACTTCCTGAATGTGTTGCTGCTGGCGGCCGTGATCGGAGTTTTCGGCACGCGCGGCGGCGGCGGTGCGCTCAGTGCGCTCGAGGTGGGCGTGCTCTACGCCTTCATCAGCTACATCTCGCGGGTGGTCGAGCCGCTGATTCAGATCACCATGCAGTTCTCGCAACTGCAGCAGGCGGTGGTGGGCGCGGCGCGCGTCCATGCCCTGCTGGCGCAGACCCGGGCGCCGGTGGCGGCGGAACACGGCCGGGTGACCGCGGGCGCGATCGCGATCGAACAGCTCGACTTCGGCTACCTGCAGGGGCGCACGGTGCTGCACGGCATGAGCTTGCAGATCGCGCCGGGCAGCTTCCAGGGCATCGTGGGCCACACGGGCAGCGGCAAGAGCACCCTGCTTTCGCTGCTGCTGCGGTTTTATCCCGCGCCGCCCGGCAGCATCCGCATCGATGGCATCCCGGTCGAGGCCATCGGTGAAGACCACTTTCGCGCCAGCATCGGGCTGGTGCCGCAAGAGCCATTCCTGATGGCGGCCACGGCGCGCGACAACATCGCCATGGGCCGCGCGCTGAGCGAGGCTCAGATCGAGGCGGCGGCTCGCTCGGCGCATGCGCACGATTTCATCACCGCCCTGGAGCGCGGCTACGACACCCCTTTGGGCGAAGGCGGCGCGCGCCTGTCGGTCGGGCAAAAGCAGCTGCTCGCGATCGCGCGCGCCCTGGCGGGCGAGCCGCGCATCCTGTTCCTGGACGAAGCGACGTCCCACATCGACTCCGAGACCGAGCAGGTGGTCCAGCGTGCCTTGTCCGCGCTGCGCGGGCGGGTGACGATCGTGGCCATCGCGCACCGGCTTTCGACAGTGCGCGATGCCGACCGTATCGTGGTGCTCAACCACGGCCGCATCGCCGAGCTGGGCACGCACGGCGAGCTGATGGCCATCGGCAATGGCCTGTACCAGCGGCTCTACCTCTTGCAGCAGCTGGAAGAACAAGGCGAGGAGTCTGCGTAGGGCCGCAAATGGGCCTTACGATCGATACCCTGACTTGAAGGAGCATTGGCATGGGCGCGCAGTGGAAAGCAAAGGGCAAGGCACAGGCGGCGGATGCCAGAGGCAAGCTGTTCGGCCGCCTGGCCAAGGACATCATGGTCGCCGCCCGCGGCGGGGCGGACCCCGCGTCCAATTCGCGCCTGCGGCTGGTCGTGGAGCAGGCTCGCAAGGTGTCCATGCCCAAGGAAACACTGGACCGCGCCATCAAGAAAGGAGCGGGGCTCACCGGCGAAGCGGTTCATTTCGAGCATGTGATCTACGAAGGCTTCGCCCCTCATCGGGTGCCGGTGATGGTCGAATGCCTGACGGACAACGTGAACCGCACCGCGCCCGAGATGCGCGTGCTGTTCCGCAAAGGCCAGCTGGGCACTTCGGGCTCCGTGGCCTGGGATTTCGACCATGTGGGCCTGATCGAGGCCGAGCCCGCGGCCGACCGTGCCGATCCCGAGCTTGCGGCCATCGAAGCAGGTGCCCAGGACTTCGAGCCGGGCGAGGCCGAAGGCACCACCTTGTTCCTGACCGACGCGGCGGATCTGGATCTGGTGAGCCGCGCCCTGCCCGGCCAAGGCTTTACCGTGCTGTCCGCCAAGCTGGGCTACAAGCCCAAGAACCCGATCGACGGCGCGCGCCTGGAGGCGGCGCAACTGGAAGAGGTCGAGGCTTTCCTGGCGGCGATTGACGCGCACGACGATGTGCAGAACGTCTTTGTGGGCCTGTCCTGATTTGTAGGATTCGGCCTACCGGCGAATGGTCGGAAAACTGCCATACTCACCCGTTTTGCCGGGGTTGGTGAACATGTCGGTTCTGAAGCGCAACAACGTTCATGTGCAGGGCACTGGCAGGCCCATGGTTTTCATCCATGGCTTCGGCTGCGACCAGGCCATGTGGCGTTTGCTGGCCCCTCATTTCGCCGAGCGCTACCAGGTGATCCTGCTCGACCTGGTGGGCAACGGAGGCTCGGACCTCTCGGCCTATGACTCCCGCAAGTACGCTTCGCTGCAGGGTTACGCGGACGACATCTGCCAGGTCTTGAACGAGGTCACGCAGGAGCCTGCAATCGTGGTTGCCCATTCGGTCAGCGCCATGATCGGCTTGCTCGCCAACGTGAAGTGCCCCCGCCAGTTCGCCTCGCAAATCATGGTGGCGCCCTCGCCGTGCTACATCAACGACGGCGATTACATCGGTGGGTTCGAGCGCGCCGATATCGAGGCCCTGCTCGAGACTTTGGAGAGCAACTACCTCGGCTGGTCGAGCAACATGGCACCGGCCATCATGGGTTCCCCGGACCAGCCCGAGCTGTCGGCCGAGTTGACCAACAGTTTCTGCCGCACCGACCCGGAGATCGCCAAACACTTCGCCCGAGTCACATTCCTGTCGGACCACCGTGCCGACTTGCCGCGGCTGCAGACACCCACGCTCATCCTTCAGTGCAACGACGACATGCTCGCCCCGATGGCCGTGGGCGAGTACATGAAAAAAGCGATCCCCAACGCCGAGCTGCGTGTGATCGAGAACGTCGGGCACTGTCCGCACCTGAGCGCGCCCAGTGCCAGCGTGCTTGCCATGGAAGAGTTTCTGGCTGCGCGCTAGTGCCCGCGATGGAAGCCAACGCACTGCCCGGCCCGCAGGAGCTCTACGACGCGGTCCCGTGCGGCCTGATGCTGGCGGCCTCCAGTGGCTCCCTGCTCAAGGTCAATCGCACCATCTGCAAATGGCTGGGCCATGGCGAAGCCGCCTTGCTGGGGATGCGCCTGCACGATTTGCTGACCGTGGGCAGTCGCATCTTCTACCAGACCCATCTGGCCCCCCTGCTGCGAATGCAAGGCTCGGTGGCCGAAGTGAAGCTCGAACTTCGCCGCGCCGATGGCGTGGCGCTGCCTGTGATGGTGAATTTGTCCGAGACGGCCGGCGCCACCGAGCTTTTTGTGAATGTCGCGGTGTTCCTGGCGGCCGACCGCCTCAAGTACGAGCGCGAGCTTTTGCTGCAGCGGCGCCGCGCGGAAGAACTGGCGTCGCAATATGCCCAGGCGCAAAGCGACCTGGCAATTGCCCGCGCCCAGGCGGAAGATCGCGCCCAGCTGGCCGAGCAGATGGTTGGAGTCGTCAGCCATGACCTGCGCAACCCACTCGCCGTGATCAACATGGGAGCGGCCGTGTTGCGAATGGGGAAGCTCCCGCTGGCCCAGGCCAACGTCGTGGCGCGCATCGAACGGGCCACCAAGCGGGCCGAAAGGCTCATCGCCGATCTGCTGGATGTCACGCAGGCCCGGCTGGCGGGTGGCATTGGCGTCAAGCCCGTCCCGGTCGATGTGCACGAGGTGGTGGGTGAGAGCTTGAATGAGCTGTCGGACGCATTTACCGAACACACCATCGTGCATGAGCGCGCCGGCCCGGGAATCGTCGAGGTGGACGCCGACCGCATCGTGCAGGCGGTCGGCAATCTCGTGGCCAATGCGGTCAAGTACGGTGCCCCGGGCCGCCCGGTGACTGTCACTACCGATGGCAGCGCCGCGGCATTCACGATCCGCGTCCACAACCAGGGCCCGCCCATCCCGACGCAGCTCGCGAGCTCGCTGTTCGAGCCGATGGTCCGCGGGGCAGAGAAGGTGGAAGGCGCCCAGGGCGTGGGCCTGGGCCTTTTCATCGTGCGCGAGATCGCGAAAGCGCATGGCGGAACAGTGCTGCTGAGTTCATCCGACGGGAACGGCACGATCTTCACGATCACGCTCCGGGCGGGGGAGTAGGTTCGCCGCATCGCGCCCTTTTGTCCCGGCTGACACCGCAATTGCACGTTCTCCGACAACTGGCTGCCGCGCACGAGCTCATGCTGGACAGCAGCTCCCCGGCCATGTCGGCGCCGGGGAGTTCGTCCCATACCGGGCAAGACCAAGGAGAACAGACATGTCAGACAAGAATCCAACCAACGCAGATCCCATCACCGGCGCGCCGGGAGCGCATCCGGTGGGCACCGGGCTTGGCGCTGCGGGCGGCGCGGCCACAGGCGCGGTGGTCGGCTCCATGGCGGGCCCAATCGGCACGGTCATTGGCGGTGCGGTTGGCGCCGTCGCGGGCGGACTCGCGGGCAAAGGCGCTGCCGAGGGCGTGAACCCGACGGCGGAAGACAGCTATTGGCGCGACAACTACACCAAGACCCCGGGTTACAAGCCGGACTACACGTTCGACGACTACGCGCCTGCGTACCGCACCGGCTACACCGGGTGGGAGCGCGCCCGCGCATCGGGCGAGAGCTTCGACGCGCACGAGCCGAAGCTGCGCAGCGAGTTCGAGCGTTCCAAGGGCCCGTCGCGCCTGAACTGGGAAGATGCCAAGGACGCATCCCGCGCCGCATGGCACCGTGTCGAGCGCGCCATCCCGGGCGATGCGGACAAGGACGGCCGCTAAGCGCTCCGGCTCCATGGCAGGCCCTTCGGGGCCTGTTTTTTTTGGCCTACACTTCCTCGCCATGAAACCAACTTCATGGCACGCAAGGCGTTGTCTCCTGGCAGGCTTCGTGGCATGCGCACCGTTGGCGCACGCGCAGCATCCCGCGGACCACTGGGAATTTGCGGTTGAGACGGGCTACCTGAAAAAGATCGGGAACAACTCGCCCCACGACTACCGGATCGTGCCGACCCAGGCCGTGTGGCGCAGTCCCGCGTTGTTCGATCTGTGGCAAGGCGAGAACGGCGCCCGACTGACCGTGCGCAACCGGCTGGCGATCGTGGCGGAAACATTTGTGAAGGGGCCGGAAGACTATTACCTGGCGTTTGCCGGCGCTCCGACTTTCGAGTTGTGGTCGGCCGATCGCAGGACCGCGATGTTCTACGAAATCGGCGGCGGCGTCGGCCTGGTGAACTCGAAGAACGTGACCGGCGGCCAGGGGCAGGACCTGACGTTCAACTGGTTTACCCAGCTGGGCGTGCGCCGCCAGCTGGGCGCCAAGCTGGGCCTCACCGGCGGCCTGTACTTCACGCACCATTCCAATCTCGGCATGACCAAACCCAACCCCGGCATCGACGTGCTGGGCGTCAATCTCGGCCTGGTCTGGCAGATCGACTGAGTTTGGCCATGAAAAACTACTGGCTCATGAAGTCCGAACCCGACGAGGTGTCAGTCGACGATGCTCTAGCCGCGCCGGATAGCACCGTCGCCTGGACCGGCGTGCGCGGCTACAAGGCCCGCAACTTCATGCGCGATTCGATGCGCGTGGACGATGGCGTGCTCTTCTACCACTCCAGCTGCGCGGTGCCGGGCATCGTGGGAATCGCCCGGGTGGCGTCCACGCCCTACCCCGACCCGACGCAGTTCGATCGGAAGTCGCCCTACTACGACGCGGCCTCCCCACCAGATGCGCCGCGTTGGGTGCTGGTGGATGTGCAGGTGCTGCGCAAGATCCCCACGCTCGGCCTTGCTGAAATGCGGGCCATTCCCGCGCTGGCAGAGATGCTGGTGCTGAAGAAAGGTAACCGCCTGTCCATCATGCCGGTCGATGCGCGGCATTGGCAGGTGATCGCCGGCTCATTCACATCTGCACAGGCCTGAAACACTTTCTCCTGCGGCCGACCCCACAATTGCCGCTGTTGTAAAGGGTGAAGCATGGACAGGCGAATGGCGGTTGCGTGGATGGCTACGGCGGTGCTCGGAGGTTGCGGCGGAGGTGGCGGTGGCGGCGCGGGCGGCGACAGCAGCGCTGCAGCGAGCGGATCAAATGCGCCGGCTCCGGCTCCGGCTCCGGCTCCGGCTCCGGCTCCGGCTTCAGTGCAGGCACCGGCTCCATCGCCGTCCTTCTCCGGGCCGTCCAGCATTGCCATCTGGGGCGATTCATTGACGCCACCGGTAGTCGCCAACCTGCGGCTGCTCTACCCTGGCCGGGACATTCTCGACGGTGGTGTCGCGGGTCAGACCTCGCTCGAGATCGTTGCACGCCAGCTCGCCGATGCGGCCAACCGCAACGCCTGGATCAACATCTTCTGGTACGGACACAACAACCAGGACGAGCCGGCCCAGATCAAGGCCGACATCGCCGCCTCCGTGGCCACCCTGCTGCCCGGCAACACCAGGTTCATCGTCCTGGGCGTGGTCAACCAGGCCACGGCCACCGAATCGCGCGGGGGCCAGGGCTACCAGACCATTGTTCAGCTCAACAGCGAGCTCGCCGCCCGCTATGGCGAAAACTACCTGGACATCCGGGCGCATCTGGTCAGCCAGTTCAATCCCGGCAACGGGCAGGACGTCGCTGATTTCCAGAACGACGTGCCGCCCTCGTCGATGCGTTTCGATCATATTCACCTGAACAACGATGGGTCCGAGGCCGTGGCTCGCAAGCTGCGGGAATTCATCGACGCCAAAGGCTGGTGAGGGTACGAACACCGACGTTGCAACCAAAGGAAAAAGCCGCCCGAGGGCGGCTTTTTGCCGGGCAGATTCGGTCAGGAATCGCTCGAGATTTCTTCGGGCTCCGGTTTGGACTTGCCTTCTTTCCTGGGCAGCGGTTGGATGTCGAGCAGTACCTCGGAAGTCTCCACGCCTTTGTCGTCGGTCTTGAGTTCGACGTCGACCGTCAGGCGCCCGCCATCGGTCAGGCGCCCGAACAGCAGTTCGTCGGCCAGTGCGCGGCGGATCGTGTCCTGGATCAGCCGCTGCATGGGGCGCGCGCCCATCAAGGGATCGAAGCCCTTCTTGGCCAGGTGCTTGCGCAGCTGGTCGGTGAAGGTCACCTCGACCTTCTTCTCGGCCAATTGCTGCTCCAGCACCAGCAGGAACTTGTCGACCACCCGCAGGATGACCGTTTCGTCCAGCGCCTTGAAGCTCACCGTGGCATCCAGGCGGTTGCGGAACTCGGGCGTGAACAGGCGCTTGATGTCCGCCATTTCGTCGCCCGCCTCGCGCGCGTTGGTGAACCCCATCACCGACTTGTTCATCGCCTCGGCGCCCGCATTGGTCGTCATGATGATGATGATGTTGCGGAAATCGGCCTTGCGCCCATTGTTGTCCGTCAGCGTGCCGTGGTCCATCACCTGCAGCAGGACGTTGAAGATGTCCGGGTGCGCCTTTTCAATCTCATCGAGCAGCAGCACGGCGTGGGGCTTCTTGGTGACGGCTTCGGTCAGCAGGCCGCCCTGGTCGAAACCGACATAGCCGGGCGGCGCGCCGATCAGGCGGCTGACGGCATGCCGCTCCATGTACTCGGACATGTCGAAGCGCATCAGCTCGATGCCCATGATGTAGGCCAGCTGCTTGGCCGATTCGGTCTTGCCGACGCCCGTGGGACCGGAGAACAGGAACGAGCCGATCGGCTTGTCGGCCCGGCCCAGGCCCGAGCGCGCCATCTTCACGGCACCGGCCAGCACTTCCAGCGCCTTGTCCTGGCCGAACACCACGCTCTTCAAGTCACGCTCGATCGTCTGCAGCTTGCCGCGGTCGTCGTTGGACACGTTGGCGGGCGGAATGCGGGCGATCTTGGCCACGATCTCCTCGACTTCGGTCTTGGTAATCGTCTTCTTGCGCTTGTTCACCGGCAGGATGCGCTGGGCGGCGCCCGCCTCGTCGATGACGTCGATGGCCTTGTCGGGCAGGTGCCGGTCGTTGATGTACTTGGCCGACAGCTCAGCCGCCGCCTGCAGCGCCGCCACGGCGTACTTGACGCTGTGATGCTCCTCGAAGCGCGACTTCAGGCCCTTGAGGATCTCGATGGTTTCCTGCACGCTCGGCTCGACCACGTCGACTTTCTGGAAGCGCCGCGACAAGGCCGCATCTTTCTCGAAAATTCCGCGGTACTCGGTGAACGTGGTCGCGCCGATGCACTTGAGCGCGCCGGAGCTCAATGCCGGCTTGAGCAGGTTGGATGCGTCCAACGTGCCGCCCGAAGCTGCTCCCGCACCGATAAGCGTGTGGATTTCGTCGATGAACAGGATGGCGTTCGGCTTGTCCTTGAGCGACTTGAGCACGCCCTTGAGGCGCTGTTCGAAGTCGCCGCGGTACTTGGTGCCGGCCAGCAGCGCGCCCATGTCCAGCGAGTAAACGTTCGACTCGGCCAGGATGTCAGGCACTTCCTTTTGCACGATGCGCCAGGCCAGGCCCTCGGCGATGGCGGTCTTGCCCACGCCCGCCTCGCCGACCAGCAAGGGGTTGTTCTTGCGGCGGCGGCACAGGATCTGGATGACCCGCTCGACCTCGTACTCGCGGCCGATCAGGGGATCGATCTTGCCGTCCTTCGCCGCCTGGTTCAGGTTCTGGGTGAACTGCTCCAGCGGCGACGCCTTCTCGTTTTTTTCGCCGCTTTCCTCGGTCTCGCTCGACCCCGACTCGCCGCTCTTCGTGGGCTCGGGCGGGTCGCTCTTCTTGATGCCGTGGGCGATGAAGTTCACCACGTCCAGGCGCGTGACGCCCTGCTGGTGGAGGTAATAGACCGCGTGGGAATCCTTCTCGCCGAAGATCGCGACCAGAACGTTGGCGCCGGTGACTTCCTTTTTGCCGTTGCCGGTGGACTGCACGTGCATGATGGCGCGCTGGATCACTCGCTGAAAACCGAGCGTGGGCTGGGTGTCCACGTCGTCGCTGCCGGCGACCTGCGGGGTGTTGTCCTTGATGAAGTTGGACAACGACTTGCGCAGGTCGTCGATGTTGGCTGAGCATGCGCGCAGCACTTCGGCAGCGCTGGGATTGTCCAGCAGGGCAAGCAACAGGTGCTCCACCGTGATGAACTCGTGGCGCTGCTGCCTGGCTTCCACAAACGCCATGTGGAGGCTGACTTCCAATTCCTGGGCAATCATGAGATTTCCTTTTGCCTTGCTAAAGCTTCACTACACTTTAAATGGTTCGACTGCAAATTACTCGACCGGTTCACTGACACTCTGCAAGGGATGTCCTGCTTGACGAGCGGCCTCCTGCACCTGCTCGACTTTGGTCGCGGCGACATCCCGGGAAAAAATGCCGCAGATCGCCTTACCGTCCAGGTGGATCTTGAGCATGATCTGGGTGGCCGTTTCCCGGTCCTTGTTGAAAAATTCCTGTATTACCACTACGACGAATTCCATGGGGGTGTAATCGTCATTGAGCATGACAACGTGGTACATCTGCGGCGGCTTGGTCTTCTGGGTGCGCCGCTCGAGCACCACCGACCCGCCGTCGTCGTGCTTGGGCCGCGTTTTGGGCGCGACCGGTGCGGGTGTGGGTGTTTTGCTTGCCATGAAATTCATTTTATCGAGCGGGCATTCGCGCTGCAGCCCTAGGTTGAATTGGTGGCAGAACCACCACATTCAAGCGGGCGGCGCAAAAGGCGGCACGCCGCCTTTTGATTTTGCGCGCGAACGCGCGAGCCGCGGTGGTTTTGGGCTGCCGGGCGGGTGGATAACTTTAGTATGTGAAAATATTGACAGCTCTACCCTCAATCCGTGACACTCCGAGCCATCAAGAGGGCAACACGAGGCAGAAAAAATGGCCAGCGGCACAGTCAAATGGTTCAATGATGCAAAAGGGTTCGGGTTCATCGAGCCCGACGGGGGAGGCGCGGACGTGTTCGCGCATTTCTCCGCCATTGCGATGGAGGGGTTCAAGACGCTCAAGCAGGGTTCGCGCGTCAATTACGAAGTGACCGAAGGTCCCAAAGGCCAGTTGGCACAGAACATCCATTCGGAGGCCCCGGCCCGCTTGGAGCCTATCCAGACACTTCCCCCGGAACGGCTGCCGTCCCAATCGAAGGTGCGGGCGCCCCAATTCCACGCGGCGGCCGGGCATGCGGACTCGCTGACCAAATAGCACGTTGATCTCCAAGCACAAAAAAGCCGCCCGATGGCGGCTTTTTTGTGCGGGCGCACCAGGCTCACATGTTCTCGATCATCACCTGGCCGAAACCCGAGCAGCTGACCTGGGTCGCGCCCTCCATCAGGCGGGCGAAGTCGTACGTCACCTTCTTGGAGAGGATCGATTTCTCCATGGAGCTGATGATCAGGTCGGCCGCCTCGGTCCAGCCCATGTGGCGCAGCATCATCTCGGCCGAGAGAATCTCGGAGCCGGGGTTGACGTAGTCCTTGCCCGCGTACTTGGGTGCCGTGCCGTGGGTGGCTTCGAACATGGCGACGGAGTCGCTCAGGTTGGCGCCGGGCGCGATGCCGATGCCGCCGACCTGGGCAGCCAGCGCGTCCGACACGTAGTCGCCATTGAGGTTGAGCGTGGCGATCACGCTGTACTCGGCCGGGCGCAGCAGGATCTGCTGCAGAAAGGCGTCGGCGATCGAGTCCTTGATCACGATGTCCTTGCCGGTCCTGGGATTCTTGAACTTGCACCACGGGCCGCCATCTATGAGCTGGGCGCCGAATTCCTTTTGCGCCAGGCCATAGGCCCAGTCGCGGAACCCGCCTTCGGTGAACTTCATGATGTTGCCCTTGTGCACGATGGTGACGCTGGGCTTGTCGTTGTCGATCGCGTACTGAATGGCCTTGCGCACCAGGCGTTCGGTGCCTTCGCGCGAGACCGGCTTGATGCCGATGCCCGACGTGTCGGGAAAACGGATCTTCTTGACGCCGAATTCATCCTGCAGGATCTTGATGAGTTTCTTGGCTTTTTCGCTCTCGGCCTCGAATTCGATGCCGGCGTAGATGTCTTCCGAATTCTCCCGGAAGATCACCATGTTGGTCTTGTGCGGCTCCTTCACCGGCGAGGGCACGCCATCGAAATACTGGATCGGCCGCAGGCATACATAGAGGTCGAGCTCCTGGCGCAGCGCGACGTTCAGCGAGCGGATGCCGCCGCCCACGGGCGTGGTCAACGGTCCCTTGATCGACACGACGTAGTCACGCACGGCGTGGAGCGTCTCTTCGGGCAGCCAGACGTCCGGGCCGTAGACCTTGGTCGACTTCTCGCCGGCATAGACCTCCATCCAGTGGATCTTCTTCTTGCCGCCATAAGCCTTGGCCACGGCCGCGTCGACCACCTTGAGCATGACAGGCGTGATATCCGCCCCGGTACCGTCACCCTCGATGAACGGGATGACCGGCTGGTCGGGCACCTGCAGGGACATGTCGGCGTTGACGGTGATCTTCTGGCCTTCGGAAGGCACTTTGATGTGCTGGTACATGGAGAGGCGTCTTTCGAAAATAAGAGCGTGTTCGCGGGTTCGCCGTGCGGCGAAGCCAACGGATTCTAGCCGTGAAACCGGTATGTCCCTGGGCAAGGCGGCCCCTGGAATGCCGCCCCTTGTCAAC
>JACDFR010000024.1 GCA_013815685.1 Ramlibacter sp. | reverse complement strand
GGCGTCGCCCGCGGCCAGGTCCGCCAGCCGTGCCGCCCACCTCGCGGCGCCGGCTGGGTCCCGCAGCCTGGCGCTGGCCAGCGCGGCGGCATAAAACGCACCAGCCTGCCGGGCGCGGCCCGGAGCGGCCGTCGCCGATTGCGCCTCGGTGAGGTAGCTGCGAAGCGCGTCCACCCCCGGGTTGGAAAGGACACGCGCCCGCCCGGCCATCATCGCGTGCAGCACGTCCTGCGCCGCGGCCCCGCCGGGGCGGGCTCCCAATTGCTGGCGCGCCTGCATGTCGGCGATCCGCTCGGTGTTCATCGGGTGGGTGCGCAGGTAAGGGAAGTTGCCGCTGTCGTTCAAGCGCGCGGCCTGCTGCAACTTGTCGAACATGCTGACGAACCCCTGCGGCTCGAAGCCCGCCTGGGTCATGACGCCAAAACCGATCCGGTCCGCCTCACGCTCCATGTCGCGCGAGAAATTCAGCTGGTTCTGGATGGCCAGCGCCTGGCCGCCGGCGACGACCGCGTTGGCCGCGTCAGGGCTCTTGCTGGCTGCCAGGGCGCCCAGGATCATGGCGCCGATGATCCAGGGCGCCTGGCGGCTTTGCTGCGTCATCAGGCGTGAGATATGCCGCTGGGTCACATGGCTGAGTTCGTGAGCCAAAACCGAAGCCAGTTCGTCGCGCGTGGCGGTGGCGTTGATCAGCCCCAGGTGCAGGCCGAGCCAGCCGCCGGGCAGCGCGAAGGCATTGATGCTCCTGTCCTTGCCCAGCAGCACCTGCCAGGCAAAGCGCTCGTCGAGCTCCGCGGTGAGCTCTCCCCGGGCGCGGGCGGCGGCGAGCAGGCGGCTCCACAGCTCCTGCACATATTCGTCCAGCACCGGATCGTCGATGTAATCCGGGTCGCGGTACAGCTCGCGAGCGATGCGCTCACCCAGCCGGCGCTCGGTGCCCGCATTCATTTCGCTGGTGTCGCCGAGGGTGGGGAGCTGGGCTTGGGCCGGTTGTGCCGTGCCCAGCATGCACGCCAGCGACAAAACGCATGCAGCCCGATGCGGGTTCCAGTTTCTCATGGCCGTATGATGCATCCAGAACGTGAACCTGCCGTAACCCTATCTCCGGCCCCCAGAACCGTGAGCTCTCTTACTCATTTTGACAAGCAAGGCCAAGCCCATATGGTGGACGTGGCGGGCAAGGCGAACACGCACCGCGTCGCAGTGGCTGAGGGACGGATAGAGATGCAGCCCGCCACGCTGGCGTTGATCGAGGCGGGCACCGCCAACAAGGGCGACGTGCTGGGGATAGCGCGCATCGCGGGAATCCAGGCGGCCAAGAAGACGAGCGACCTCATCCCCTTGTGCCATCCGCTGGCGCTTACGCGGGTCGCTGTGGAGTTCTCCCTGAACCGGTCGGCGCCAGGCGCCAGCGCGGCCGTCACCTGCGCCGCCACCGTGGAAACGGTGGGGCAGACCGGCGTCGAGATGGAGGCGCTCACCGCCGTGCAGGTCGCCCTGCTCACCATCTACGACATGTGCAAGGCCGTGGACCGGGGCATGGTAATCACCGGCGTGCGCGTGCTGGAAAAGCAGGGCGGCAAGTCGGGGCACTTCATCGCGAAGTGACTTTGCGGCCTGCGGCCGCCTGCGACCACGCCGTGTAGGCGTCGGGAAAAGCAGCGCGGAAACGTGTTAAGTGCAACTGCATCTCGCTGCTTCGGCCCAGCGCGGCGCCGCTCTCGATCAGTTTTTCGATCACCCGGGGCTCGGGCGAATAATGCAGCAAATCGGCTGCGCTGTCGAACGTCCACTGCGCGTTCGCGGCGGTCAACGGCGTGATGGTGAGTTCGGCAAAGCGGGCTTGGCTGCGAAACAGCCTGGACTTGCGCACTTCAGACAGCGGGTTATCGCGCAGGCCGGGTGCGCGTGCTTCGGCCGGCAGGTAGATCTGGCTCACCCGGCGGTAATCCCATGCGGTGTAGGCGCAGGCCAGGACCACGACCGCCGTGAGTGCGGCAGCGCCTGCCCGCGCCGCCGGCGACGGCAACGCCCGCGCGCCGCGCGCCGGCCACAGCAGGCCCAGGCACAGGCCGAAAGCCAGCTGGAAGGGGCCGTACCAGAGCGGATATTCGACTAGGCTGTGTAAGACGATCACGGCCAGCACGGCCCATGCCATCTGCCGGACGGCATCGGTTTCGTGCCACGGCGCTGCCCGGGCAATGGCCCAGAGCAGGCCAACGCAAGCCAGCAGCGTGGCGGGCAGGCCGAGTTCCACCGCCAGGTGCAGCGGCAGGTTGTGCGCGTTGTCCAGGATGTCGCAGAACCTTGGGCCGTCATAGAGGTTGACGAAGTGGGCGTAGTCGAGTTCGCCCCAGCCCCAGCCCAGCCACGGCTTTTGCGCCATCAGCTCCAGCACGTTTGACCACAGCACCCAGCGGCTGCTGCAGGCTTCCACTCCGGCCACCCGCTCCCACAGCCGGCTGCCGGGCTGGCCGAGGGCGGCCTCCAGCAAAGAAGGAAGCGCCATCGCGGCCACTCCATAGGCCACCAAGCCCGCTGTCCATAACAGCGCGCGTTCGCGGCGCGGCCCCGGCCAGGCACAGGCCAGCGCGCCCAGCACGACCATTTGCAGCAGGCCAATGCGCGAAGTGGTCGCAGCGTTGCCAATAGCCAGCCAGCACATCGCAGCCCATGCAGGCCAGCGCCGCATCTCTCGCGGCGCCAGCAAGAATAGCGACGCCATGCCGATGACGGTGAGCGAGGCGAACTGGTTGCGCTGCCGCAGATTGGCGAAGGCCTCGCCCAGCGGCGAAGCACTGATCCAGCCGGCGAACGGCTCGGCCAAGCCGAAATACTGGACCAGTGCGATAGCGGTGCTGGCCGATGCGGCCAGCAGCCAGGCCAGCGCGATGGCGCGGACCAGCTCCGGGCGTGCGCAGCCGGCAGCCGCCATGCTGGCCGCCATATATATAGCCAGGCACGCCGCCGCCAGCGCCAGGGCCTCGGGCGAAACGCCGCTGCGAGCCAAGGCCCAGACGGCGAGAGCGGCCAACGCTGGACCCACGGCGCGGCGCAGGGCCGCGGAACCGTGGGTGCCGAAGGCGATCGCCATGCAAAAGGCGCTGAAAAGCCAGGGTTCGACCGACGGGGAGGGGCCGCCGGCACGCGGGTTGAGCCAGGGCAACATCAGGCAGACTAGGCAGAGCAGCAAGCGAAAAGGCGACGCGCCCACCGTGCCTGTCCAATTTGCGAGCCTGAAGGGGGGAGCGGCGATCACTGGACCGCTGCGGCACGTAAGAGCACCACCGTCGCGGCTCCCCATTCGGTCAGCCACGCGCGGTTACTCACCTAGAACACCATGGATTGCCACGTAGAAACGACAGGATACGGCAATTTGCATAAGGTCCATTTTGCCCCAAGGCATGGGACTGCTACAGTAACTCGGATGGCCCGATTCAGCATCTGCGCATGCGGGGGAGCCTCGATTTGGCTCTTGGAGCGGTGAAGCTCGAATACGACCACGCATGAAAACAATCGCAATCGTAGGACTGGGGTATGTCGGCCTTCCGCTGGCGGTGGCATTCGGCAAGCTGGTGCCAACCATCGGCTACGATCTGTCTTCACAAAAAATCGAGAGCTATCGCAAGCACATAGATCCCAGCGGCACCGTTACCGGCCAGCACATGCGGGCCGCCGAGAGGCTCACCTTTGCCACGGACCCCGGCGAACTGGCGAGCGCCGATTTTTTTATCATCGCAGTGCCAACACCCATCGACGCAGCTCGCAAGCCTGATTTCGCGCCCCTCATCGGCGCCAGCGAGATTGTGGGAGCGCATCTCAAAGCCGGCGCAACGGTCATTTACGAATCAACCGTCTATCCCGGCGCGACAGAAGAGGTTTGCATCCCGATACTCGAACGCGTGTCCGCCCTGAAATGGCAGCGCGATTTTCATGTCGGCTACTCCCCTGAGCGGATCAACCCGGGCGACAAGCAGCACGTGCTGTCGAACACAGTCAAGGTGGTGGCGGGAGACAGCCCCGCCACGCTGGAACTTGTGGCAGCGCTGTACGAAAAGGTGGTTGCCGTCGGCGTGCACAGAGTCTCCTCGCTCAAGGTCGCCGAGGCCGCGAAAGTCATCGAGAACACCCAGCGCGACCTCAACATCGCCTTGATGAACGAGCTGCCGTGATCTTCAACATGCTCGGCCTGGACACGCTGGAGGTGCTGGAGGCCGCCGGGACAAAGTGGAATTTCCTGCCGTTCCGTCCGGGCCTGGTCGGCGGGCATTGCATCGGCGTCGATCCCTACTACCTGACCTACAAGGCCGAAATGCTGGGCTACCATCCCGAAGTGATTCTGGCGGGACGGCGCATCAATGACAGCATGGGCAAATTCATTGCGGAGCAGACGGTCAAGCAGTTGATACAGACCGGCAACCAGATCAAGGGCGCCAAGGTGAATGTGCTTGGGATCACGTTCAAGGAGAACGTGCCGGACCTGCGGAATTCAAAAGCCTGGGATCTGATCACCGAGCTGCGCGCGTACGGTGTTGAGGTCTCTGTGCATGATCCAGTTGCCGATGCGGATGAGGCACGACGGGAGTACGGGATCGAGTTGATTGCGTGGGGGTCTTTGCCGAAGGCGGATGCGGTGGTTGTTGCGGTGGCCCACCAGGCCTTCTTGTCGCGGCCTCACTCGGGGTACGTCAACCAGTTGAAGGATGGCGGGTGTTTTATTGATGTGAGGTCGCAGTTTGATTGCGCCGAGCTGAGAGCCGCGGGTTTAGCGGTGTGGCGCTTGTGACAACGACACTTGCCCAGTTATGAGCGCCATCGTATTGAACCCATTCCGCATTTTTTCCGACATTTGGCCCCACCGCTACCTTCTCGGCCAGTTAATCAAGAGGGACGTGCTGTTGCGCTACCGCGGCGCCATGTTCGGCGTGCTATGGATTTTTCTGAGCCCGTTGTTCATGCTGGCGATTTTCGCCTTTGTGTTCGGCCAGGTTTTTCAAACGCGCTGGCCTCAGCAAGATAGCGGACTGCCATTCTGGCTGTTGCTCTACAGCGGCCTGATCACTTTCAATATTTTTGCCGAGACGGTTTCCCGTGCGCCCGCGTCGGTGCGCGGCTATCCGAGCTTTGTGAAGAAAATAATCTTCCCTTTGCATATCCTTCCGCTCGTCCCGCTAGGCGCGGCCCTGGTGCATGGGGCATTCAATCTTCTCATCATGCTGGCCGCACTGGCGTGGGCTAAAGGCCTCCATTGGCAGATATTGCTTCTTCCTTTTTTACTACTGCCCGTTTTGTTGCTTGCCCTGGGGCTTTCCTGGTTTGTGGCAGCTTGGGGAGTGTTTATCAAGGATATGAGCCAGATCATTCCCATGTTCGTGCAAATGCTGCTCTTCCTGTCGCCAGTGTTGTATCCCATGAGTGCTGTACCCAAGATGTTGCAGCCACTCTATCAATACAACCCCTTGGGTATAGTGATCGAGACCTCCCGCGCCGCAGTCACCGGCCAAGCGGTCGAATGGAGTGCGTGGGCCATGGCGCTTGCCTTTTGTTTGGTGGCGTCGATTCTGGGCTACGCCTTTTTTCAACATAGCCGGGAGGAGTTTGCCGATGCGCTCTGATATTGCGATTTCGGTTGAAAATCTGGTCAAGACTTACCGTATTTTTGGCCACCCCGGCGATCGCATCAAGCAGGCTTTTACATTTGGGCGGATGCGCTTGCATCGGAAATTTACTGCATTGAAGGATGTCTCTTTCGAAATCAATAAGGGAGAAAGCGTCGGCATTATCGGACGCAACGGGTCCGGCAAGAGCACGCTGTTACAGCTAATTTGCGGGATCCTTAAGCCGACCTCAGGTTCGATAACCGTCAATGGACGAATTTCAGCGCTACTGGAGCTGGGCGCCGGCTTTAACCCTGAATTTACTGGGCGGGAAAACGTTTATTTTCAGGGAGCCGTGATGGGCCTGACAAGAGTCGAAATGGATGAACGTTTCGATGAGATTGCTGCGTTCGCAGATATTGGTGAGTTTATTGATCAGCCAGTGCGGATTTATTCCAGCGGCATGTTTGTTCGGCTTGCGTTTGCCGTGGCCGTCAATGTTGACCCAGATGTTTTGATTGTTGATGAGGCTCTAGGAGTGGGAGACATGGAGTTCCAGGAGCGCTCAATATCGCGGATGAAACGTTTGCAGAGCAACGGCACTACTATTCTTCTTGTAACTCACGCCATCCCCGCAGTCAGAAACTTCTGCCAGCATGCAATCTGGCTTGATGCTGGGAATGTGCTCAAGAGCGGTGAGGCGGACAAGGTTTGTCTTGCCTATCAAAAGCATGTTGATCAAGATCTTTATGAGCAAATTCAGAAAGAAGCAGATTCCCCGCATCTCACCCGGCAATCTCGGAGTACGCACCAGTCGGGACGCCAGAAGATCATTGCGATTATTGACGCCAGGGTTGAAGCCCAGCGTATCGATGTGGGCGGTAATTTGACGGTTCGTTTTTCATTGCAGTTCTCCGACGTAGCGCAGTCGACCACCGAATTTGGGTTGGGTGTTCAAGTCCACAACGACAAAGGCCGGTTGGTTGCAGTCTTCAACACCATTCGAGACAACATCTCTCTCGTCGGAGACGTGCAACAGGTCAGCCTGCTGCTGCCGCGCACTTGTTTCATTCCCGGGCAGTACTGGATCTCGGCCAATGTCTGTGATAGCAATGCCCTGTTCGCATACGATGAATTTGAGCGGTGCTCTTCATTCGAGGTCTTAAGTGAGTTCAACCGGTTTGGAATTCCCCGTTGGGAAGGCGAGGTGGCGTGTGAACATACTTGGCTTTGGTGATTTGTTTACGCGAAAACCCGAACGCACTCCATTGCTAAGGTCTGAACGGATTCTCGTTTGCAACAAAGCACTTCTGAAAGGCAAGCATCTTCTAATCGGCATTACTAGGGTTCGCAACGAGTCGCTGATTTTGCAGGATACGCTCGACTATGTAAGCGCCCATGTAGATGCGATCGTGGCGTATGACGATGCTAGCACTGACGATACGCTCAGTATTCTTCAAAGCCACCCCAAGATGGCGCTGGTCATTCAAAACTCTTCGTGGGACAGTGATACAGGCGCCCGACTCCTTGCCGAGACGAGGCACAGAGATCTGTTGCTTGAGGTTGCGCGCACGAGGCTAAATTTTCAATGGACGCTTTGTTTCGATGCAGACGAACGGATAGTGGGCGATCTGCGATCCTTCATTGCAAATGCGTCCGCCGGCAAATGTAATGGTGTGCGCATTCGGCTCTTCGACGCGTACATGACGCCTGCTGATCAGGCCCCGTTCGTACGGGGACAGACTCTGCTCGGTTTTCGTCGATTTTTTGGCCCCGAGAGGAGAGATATTCTGATGTTGTGGAGAAATCTGCCGCGCGTACGATATCAGGGGCTTGACGCAAGAGAGCCAACCGGGGTTGATCAAGTAGTAACGGATTTTTATTGTCAGCACTACGGAAAGGCGATCTCACTTCAGCAATGGGAGGAAACGTGCGATTACTACGTCAAGCATTTTCCGTTTGAAACGTATGGTCGCAAATGGTTGGCTCGAAAAGCAAATGCAGTCCATATTCAATCCGATTTTTCAAGACCGCTGTTCGAGTGGAGTAACGAGCTTTTCGACAATTCGGTCAGGATCGACTAACCGACAGTAGGCCTCCTCCAAAAATACCATCTAGGTTGATCCATTGACGACGTCTAAGGTCGGGCGTGCACTTATCGCCACTCACAACTTAACCGAGTACGGAGGCTCGGAAGTTTTTACGTTGGAACTCGCCACAGAGCTGCGAGAAATGGGATGGGAAGTTCTGGTTGCCGCGCTGCTGTCCGGCGAGCCTATGGTGTCTGAATTCAAGAAGCAACGATTTCAGATCGTTGACCTGCTCGAAGCAGATCCTGCAATTGACAATGCGAAGTTCGACTTGGCTTGGATACACCATACACCTGTATTTAATGAGCTGTTTGTCGCCCGCAAGACGAAAGCGACAACGGTCGTTTTTTGCAGCCTTTCCCATTTCGAGCCACTCGAAAAGGTGCCGACATGTACGGAAAATCTCGATTTGCTGCTAGCCCATTCCATCGAGAACAGAGACTCCATAACCAAAGAACTTGGATTGGATGCAGATCGGATTATCGTTTTTCCGATTGCTGCACCCAGCGGCTACTGGGATCGCCCCCAGGAGTTTCACAACGAAGTACTGACGCGACTAGCCATTGTCAGCAACCACCCGCCAGTGGAAGTTTTGAGAGCTGCCGAAATTCTCAAGGAAAAGGGACTTGACGTCCTTCACATTGGAATTGGCGGCACCCAACTGCTGATGAGCCCCGACCTCTTGCGTAATTGGGATGCAGTAATAACCGTTGGAAAAACCGTACCTTATTGTTTTGCGTTGAAGATACCGGTGTATTGCTACGATCGTTTTGGAGGACCTGGCTGGCTCAATGCGAATAACGTTGATTTCGCCGGGCAGCACAATTTTTCCGGACGGGGCTTTGAAAAGAAAACTCCGGAATTAATGGCCCAAGAAGTGTTTAACGGGTATCAAGCGACCCTCCGCGGACTGGACGCGTTCAGGGAACATGCAGCGAACCACCACACCCTGGGGAAAAATCTGCAGCTGCTTCTGAAGCACGCCGGAATGTCGACGCCGAGGCAATCAAAGTTCGCAAAGAGCGCTCAAACTTTACGGCAGCATGCGCAATATATGCGACTTGCAAAAACGTTAAGCGTTACTCTAAGTATTCGTGAAGCGGAGCTCGATGCTCGCGACAAGGAAATCTCGCGCATCAAGTCCACAATTTCCTGGCGCTTAACCGCGCCATTTCGCGTGGCTTACAATTTCGTGCGTCGCGCTTGGCGATAGATAGCGAATTTCCGCTTTGATTCTCGTGGTTCTGCGTTGACTCTTCGAGCATCTTTTAAAGGGTACTTTGATTACCAGTATTGCAGTGACGGCTCGCATTGGTAGCGCTTTTTTTGAGCGACCTATACGTCTATGGCGCCACAAATGTCTCTCGCTGGTTTTTCACGGCGCCACCAGTGCGCGGCGGTCCTAGCACCGAGTTTTGGTAATCATGCAGACCATAGGTGCGCTACAACGCTACATCAAGGACAACGGTGGCATTGTTGCCGCAACTCGCAAGGTGGCGCGACTTTCGTGGATGCTTCTACGGACAGTCGGCGTGTCCGCGCTCACTGCGGAGATTCGCAATACATTGAGGATCAGGCGGGTGCAAGTGGCGCTGTTGCGTCGCAAGAAAATGCTTGCGAGTTTGGCACGCAAGAAGGAGGTGACGATCCTGGCAACGCCGCACACGATGTATGTGGCGTACATGTTGAGTTATGGATTGTCGCAGGCGGGTTTTCGGGTTTCGATCGTTACGTCCCCCCCCGCGGTGGGCTATGGAGAAGATATCCACATAGTGATTTGCCCGCAGATGTTCGCCAAACTTCCGGTGCACATGGTTGCTTTTCAGATGGAGCAATCGATAAGCCCGCGTTGGTTTACCAAGAGTTATCTGAAACTGCTCCGCGATTCGTTGGCAGTCCTGGATTACTCAAGAACAAATATCGAATTTCTGACGCAGCAAGGCATTCCATACGGAAATATCTTTTATGTACCGATCATGCCGATTCCAGGCTATCTGAATTTTTTGTCTTCGAGAGGTCTGAGCTTCGACAGAGACGGCGAGAAAGCATACGACGTGCTGTTCTACGGGGACGTGAATAACCAACGCCGCCAGATGATGCTAGGTGAATTGAGCAAGCGGTTTGACGTCAAGATTGTCGGCAACCTGTTTGGAGCCAAGCTGTACGAATATATGTTGAGGGCTCGGGTGGTCGTCAACATTCACTACTACGAGAACGCATTGCTCGAAACCACGAGGATTTGCGAGTGCCTTTCCCTTGGGATCCCGATCGTGTCGGAAAGCAGTTTGGACCGAGCTGACTACCCCGACCTTGAGCTGCTCGTTCGATTTGTGGAAGTTGGCGATGCGGCGGCGATGATTGAAGCGGTCGAGAATATTCTCGGTGCCGGCGATGCTCCTCCAACGGCGCAAGTGCGGACCAGCCCTCCCGGCGACGTGGAGGCCGCCGACCCTAGCTTTCATCTAAACCGTTTTTTGCTGGCACATGGCCTTACCGATCTGGATGTGCTTTTTGAACACCCCGCTCTCCCTCCTCGATTCGCTACCGGCAGGATTTGCCTGAGCCTTCCTGAAACAGGTGCTCGCCGAGCGTCCTTTTTGTCGCGAGGGCTCGCGGGATACGAAGTATTCGACGGACTTCGAAACGCGCAGAGCTGGATCGGATGCGGATTGAGCTACAAGTATCTGCTCAAACGAGCGAAGAACGTCGGCTTGCGCCAAGTGCTCATTTGCGAAGACGATGTTGTTATTGACCGCGAAAGCGACGCTGCGCTCTCGGTGGTTGAGAGTTATCTGGCGTCACTGAACGGTGGATGGGATGTCTTTGTAGGCCTGATTGCGCACCTTCACACTGATGCTAAGGTCAGTCACGTCGAGGAGTTCGGGGGGATGACATTTGTTCATCTCGACAAGATGACGAGCATGGTGCTCAATATCTACCACCACTCCATATTTGACTTGCTGATTGCCTGGGACGAATCCAACGAGGATCCGAAGACCAATACCATTGACCGGTACCTGGAGGGAATAGAGAACCTGAGAGTAATTACCGCACTGCCTTTTATTGCCGGCCACTCGGAGGAGGATGCTTCTACGCTCTGGGGGTTTGGGAACAAGCAATATGCAGGACTAATTTCGGGCAGCCAAGCGCTGCTGGAGCAGAAGGTAGGTGCGTTCCTGAAAAGCAGGCATTAGGTGTGGGTGATCATCGAATTGCGGGAAAGCCATATTTCCATAGCATGCGCAACTTGTGAGGAAACCATTTGAATACGGCAAAAAATTCCGACGAGGTGCTACGCCTTGTGCGCTGAATCTCCCGGCGCAAATGCCGCAATGAATCACGCTGCTGCCAAAGCGCTTTCAGGCAGTGCAAGTAGATTTCATTCCAGACAGCAGGATCCCGCTTGATCGAAGCCAGAACCAGCCCTTCGAGCAACAGGGCTGTGATGTGTACTGGAAGAATGAAAGCGAAATAGGGCGCCGGGTAGCTTAAGACCATGACATACGACTTGTTTCGCTCGGACAGCGCCCTGCGCTTTCTGGAGGTCACGAGACGGTTCTGGTGTACCTTGCCGCCGCCGAAGCTATACCCGACACGGTGCTTGTAGCCGCCCGTAGGGAGCGCGATCACCGGGTATCCAAGCAAGCGCGCGCGGCAACAGAGATACATATCTTCCCCAATGCTGCCGAGCCATTCCGGAAATCCGCCCAACTCGCGCCACAGTGTTTGAGGAATCCATAGGCATGCCCCCATCACCATGCCGACCTCTCGGCAGTTTGGATCGAGGTTCGGCACGGGGTTGAGGAACGGATCGAGCAGGCTGCCCATGTCCAGCAGTTCCCCGCTCGCCGCGTCATATTGGGGAACACCGAGGATGGCGGGCCGATCAAGCCGAACTGCTTCGGACAGCAGGGTTTGCAAAGCGCCTGGATGAAGGGCCGCGTCGTTGTTGAGGAGCAGAATGTATTTGCCCCTGGCGTCAGCCGCCATTCGGTTGTTGGCAATGCAAAACCCCACGTTTTCAGCGCTCTCTATGAGCTTTGCATTCGGATAACAGTCACGGATATGGACCGCCGAGCCATCACTGGAGGCATCGTCATGGATCAGGATTTCCACAGGGATACCGCCCTCCTGCTCCAGTACAGACCGAAGGCACTCGTCTATGACCTCCATCCCATTGTAGTTGGCGATGCACACGGACACGAGCGGCGTAGTCCCGTTCATGTCAGACGCAGCGATTCCCATGTGCGCTTGACCCCGTCCACCAGCCCAACTCCGGGCCGCCAACCCAATCGCGCATAGAGATGCGAAATATCCAGCACCACGCTGCGAACATCTATCCCTCTACCCGGACGGTAGATCGCCGGCAGTTCCGTGCCGATCGCCGCTTCGACAATGCGCCGGACTTGGTTAATGCTGAAGCCAGTGCCGCTACCGAGGTTATAGGTTCCCGAATCATGCGGTAGCTTGATCAATCGTGTGACGGCCTCGACGATGTCGTCTATGTAGACGAAGTCGCGTACATTTTCCCCGTCGCCCCAAATTTCCAGTGGCGTGCCGGCACGAGCGTGTTCAAGCATGGTGCGCACCAGGCCGAAACCGTTTTTCAGCCCCTGGCCCGGTCCGTACGCATTGGACGGACGAAGGATGGAAACTGAATGACCCTGGCTCCGGATCGCTCGGCAGAAACCTTCCTGAGATGCCTTGCCTGCGCCGTGATTGGAAAGTGGGCGGATCGGGGTGTCTTCTCTGACGGGTAAGCGTTCAGGGTTGCCGTAGATCGTGCCACCGGAGGAAAAGAACATGAGGTGGGTTTCCGGTTGATTTTTTAGCAGTTCCAGCAAGCGTAAGGTCAGAGCAATGTTGTCCAGTTCCAGATTTGGCTGCGTCGCCGACGATGCGGGTGTGGTGGCGGAGGCCAAGTGGATCACCGTGCCACACTGGGGCAACACATGTTCGAGCCGGTCCCCATCATGACGGCCGATAATGTGTATCGGCATCTTTTCCTGCATCAGACGCTTGGCCAATGCGCTGCCGATGAAGCCAGCGCCACCGAGCAGCAACGCGCCATCTCGGCTCACGATCTACGCTCCAGCAAACTTTGGTACGCGGCGGTATAACGGCCGGCGCAGTCGTCCCACGTACCAATCGAGTCTTTGATCCATTTGCGGGCAGCCTGTCCGGTATTCTGGTTGTTCACGGAGTCCTCCAACCAGTCCAGCCCTTTGCAGAGCTCGTCGCGGTTAGCTGCTAGCCAGCCAGTCTGGCGGTGTTGCACCATGTCGCGATGGGCGGGCAGGTCCGAGGCCAGCACCGGCAGGCCTGCGGCCATCGCTTCCAGCATCACTTGCGGGCGCCCCTCATCGTGGCGGCTCAGCGTGATCAAACCGCAGGCCATGGGAAACCATCGCTCGAGGAGATCAGCCGGGTGCGTCGGGCCGTGATAGTGCACCCAAGAGGGAAGTTCAAGCTCTTCTTGCATCGGCCCAAACAGGTGCAACTGCCGCTCTCGACCGAACAACCTATCTCCCCAGCTAAACAGATCGCCGATCTTGTCCCTGGTGAGCCGCGTGATCGCAAGCCAATGCTGCGTGTTGTCCACCGCCGGACTGCGCACGACTTCGAACCAGGGATCATCGACGCCAAAAGCAATCGGGCGGATTTCGGCCAGATCGCCAAAAGCCTGCTCCAACGCGGGCCGCATCCACTCGGCATTCGGCGCCAGGATAGCGCGACGTTGCCGCAGCACGGCGCGCAGCAGCGGCTTCATGCCAGGCAGCCGCAACAGGCCGAAATCGGATCCCAATACTGTGATCAAGGCGGGGGTGCGGCTTCCCCAAAGAGGCAAGGCGTTCTGCAGCCAGTTCACATGCGCCACATCGGCTGGGCAGAGCCGGTAGGCGCGGCCCAGTCGCATCATCAATTCCAGGGTGGTGGCGGCCGCCAGGATCTTGCGGGTTCGCAGCAGGTGCGCAATTCCGCCCCGCCCCGACAGTTCACCCAGCCATCGAGCGTCGGAGCGCGTGGAGACGGCAGCCACATCGGCTGGTATTTCGCCCGGCGGAGCCCACAGCGACAGCGTGATGTCGCCGCGCCTCGCCAGGGCCGCCACCATGTCGGCGATAAAGCGGGCGCGCCAGTCCTGAGGATTCTCAGGGTACGAGGTGCTGCTCATCAGGACCTTCATGACGCGCTACCCGCCTGCCGGCGCAAGGTTCCCGTTATTGCGCATCATGGTCGACGGTGTCTATGTTCTTGTAATGCAGGGCCGAGATTTGCTCGGACACGACTCCGATCAGGAAGGTGAAGATGGCCGAGATGAAGAGCAATGCGCTCATGTTGGTGAAGCGTCCCTCGCCCAGGTAGGTGTAGATGTAATAGGCCAGCCCCACCAGGAAGAAGCCTGCGCTGATGGGAAGAAACAGCCTTTGCGGCGAGAAGAGCGTGCCGATCTTGATGATGATCAACAAGAAGCGCACGCCGTCGCGCAAGGGGTGGATATGGCTGGCGCCGCTGTTTCTGCGGGGCGAATGGATCGGGACATAGCCAACGCTGTAGCCGGCGCGAAAAAAGCTCATGGTGATGGTCGTCGGGTACGAGAATCCGTTGGGCAACAGGTACAGGAACTGGCGAAACCTGGTGGCGCGCGCCACCCTGAATCCGGAAGTTAGATCGGCGATGGGCTGCATCACCATCCAGCTGGCGAATCGGCTGAAGACGTCGTTGGCCGCGGCCCGATGAAGGCCCGCTTGCGAGCCGGACTGCCGCGCCCCGACCACCATGTCATAGCCCTGGCTGAATAGCGCAAGCAGGTCGTCGATATCTTCAGGCTGATGCTGGCCGTCCGCGTCCATGAATATGAGGATGTTGCCGCGCGCGGCGCGCGCGCCGGTTTTGATGGCCGCCCCGTTGCCTTTCGGGTACGCATGGGTCAGTACCCGAACGCCGTGCGACGCGCAGACGTCGATCGTGCTGTCGTCCGAGCCGTCGTTCACCACGATGATTTCGGTGCCGGCCGGCATATGCGCGGCAATCCTGGGCAACAGCAAGGCCAGCCCGCCGGCCTCATTGCGGGCAGGAATCACGATCGAGTAGCTGTCAGCCACCCCGCCGGCTTGTCTCAACATCTTGGCCAATCGAATCGAGCAATTTTTCCAACTCCGCCATTGAACGCTTGTCGCCCAGCGCCACGGGCCTTCGTGCGAGGTTAATGTATTCCGACTTCGCGTCGCCGACTCTATCTGATTGGATGTAGAGGTGAATCAGGTTCACGCGAAAAGGCACGTTGGCCGGATCGCTGGCGACCGCGGCCTGGGCATACGAAAGCGCAAGCGGCATCGAGCGCATGCCGGCCATGGCGTAGTCCATGGCAACCGAATAAATGAGCCCGCGCATCGAGCCGCTGGCGCGCGGGTTGGAGATTCCTGCCTCGAGGAGCGCCTTGACTTCCCGGTCGTTCAGGCACAGCCGCTTTTCCACCAGAAGCGGCGACAGGCTCTGCACCACGGCGGCATCGCCGTGCGTGAAGGGCGCCGAAGCGAACCGCTCGCGCAACTGCAGCTGGACAGCCGGGTTCTTTTGCATCCCCGCAGCGCAGTCCAGGTACAGCAGGCCTATGAGCGGTGCTTTGCCGCGCTTGTCCAGATCGCTGGCCTTCTTCAAGTGAAACTGGACGAAGTGGTAGGCCATGGGGTTGCCCCCACCGGTCTCGAAGGTCCTTTGCATCATCGCTGTCGCCGCCTGGTAATTGGCGCGGGCAGACTCCGGGTGATAAGCGACCTCTGCCTGCGCGCGCTGGAATTCATCGGCCCACTGCAATGAGCGCAAGCTCGTCAACAAGCCGCAGAAAAGCACGAAGCTCGCCACCAGGGCCGCCCTGGGGACCGGCCATGCCGAGTCAGCGCGCGCCGGCCATGCGAGGCTGCAGAGCCAAAGGATGACTCCCATCGACGCGACGTAATTGCGGTGCTCGTACGCCATTTCGAGCGGCAGCAGGGTCGATTCCAGCGAGTGAGAAACGAGGAACCAGAAAACGGCGAACACTAACAAGGGCCTGCGCGCACGCTGCCGGAACGCAACCACCGCCAGGGCGAACCACGCCAGGATAGCGGGCAGTGTCTCCCGTGGATCAAGCAGCCCGCGTGAAACGGGAATGTCATCATGAAAGAGACCGAAGACGTGCGGCGCGGGCAGCAGCAGTTGCCGGACGTAGAACCAGAGCACCCTGGCCTGTGTCATGAGGCGCTCGAGCAGGTCGAAGTCGCGCACGCCGTAGCCGCGCGTGATGAATTCCCAATTCGACCAGCATAGGAAGCTCAACAAACCGGCGACGAAGCCCAGACTCGACCATTTCACCGCGCGGGACAGCTTGCGCAAGGAGCCGATCAGAAGCCATTCGCACAGAAAGATGTAGGCGGGAAGCAGCAGGCCCGTTTCCTTCGAAAGTACCGCCGCCGGCCAACACACCAGAAGGCTGGCCCCGATCGCCCAGAGCGCCCGCCTTCCTTTCACCCGACGGCCATACAGGTAGAGCGACAGGGCCGCAAACAAGAAGAACGCCGACAGGCTCGTCATTCGCTGAACGACATACAGTGCCGGCGTGGCGTTCAGCGGGTGCAACGCCCATGCTGCGGCTGTCGCCGCTGCCGGGGCCCAGGACCACCGCGGGCTTCGCGGTCCGGCGGCTTCGAGACAGCGCAAGAGTTGCCGAACCAGCACAAGAACCAGCAGCGAATTGGCCAGGTGGATCAGCAGATTGGTGACTTTGAACGAGTACGCCGAATCACCGAAGAAGTGGAGGTTCAACGCGAAGCTCACCATGCTGAAGGGTCGGCCCAAGGGGCTTGAGATGCTGCTGGCCGCGGCCCACATGACTGAAGACCATAAGTCAAGGCCTGGTTTCAGCGATGGGTTGCCGACGATATTGACGTGATCGTCAAACACGAATTGGCCCTGCAGGCCTGCCCAGAAGACGGCAATCAAGGTCACCCATAAGGCGGCCACGAAAGCGATCTGCAATAGCAACGAACGATGCGAAGGGGTCAAGGTACGCCAACATGGAAAAAAAAAGCCCCGCGGAGCGGAGCTTTTTTGGAACGCTGAACGAAATGGAAATTTAGCGGCAATTCGCCGGCTTGTATTTCGAATCGATGGTGCCGGTGCAAACCCAGGTCACCACGCCAGCCGAATCGGCCGTGCCGGTCAAGATGATGGTGCTGCCAGCAATCTTGGGCTCTTTGGCTGAGGCTGTTGCCGTGATGGCACCGATGTTCGTCGCGGAGGTGGCGTATACCACGCTGGCAACGTACGGGGACGACTGGTTGTTCAGGCCCGCGGAACCCGCGGTAGGCATGCGGCCCAGAGACTGGTAGGCCTCGGCGACTGCGGTTTTTCCGCCCGAGGCGGCCAAAACCACTTCACTGGTCTTGGCGCGGACCGTGTAGTCCTGGTAGGCGGGCAAGGCCACAGCGGCCAAAATACCGATGATCGCGACAACGATCATCAGTTCGATCAAAGTAAAACCCTGCTGCATGGAACGCTTCATAGAAAACTCCTTGGTTAAGACACTGGCCTTGCTCTTACTGCAGAGTTCGTGCCAACCTGCTTTACGCCCGTTAAAGGGCAAAAAGCCCAGCGCGTTAGGCCTTAAGGTTGGAGAAGATGACGTTTTTCGACGCGGGGATCTTTATTGTTCGACATTTTTGTCATGGCTGCGGGCCATGCTGGTCAAGGCCTCCTCCAGATTTCGGGCAAACCGCGCCGCGTCGAAGAGCGGCGACTTTAGCGCTCGACCGCGCAGGCCAGCCCGTAGTGCCTCCAATCCAGGGAGGTCGCAGGTCCGACTGACTGCAATTTCCACGAACTCGTCTTCGTCGCCCGCCACCCAGTCTGCCAGACCCACGCATCGCATCAGGCTCGCACCCTGTCTTGCCAGAAGCGAGCCGCCGGAAAGGGTGACGGTGGGGACGCCCATCCACAAGGCTTCGGCGGTTGTCGTGCCGCCCGGAAACGGGAATGTATCCAGCACCACATCGACCTGCGAGTAAGAAGCGAGATAGTCGTCACGGGAAGCCCCGCCGCACAGATCGATCCTGTCGGCTGCGATGCCGGCGGCAACCAGCCGGTCGCGCATGCTCGCAGCGGCGTCGGGATAGGTGAGCGGCAGGCTCTGGATGCGAAGTCGCGCTGAAGGCATGCGCGCGAGGATTCGGGACCAGACCGCCAAAGTCCGGCTGTTTATTTTATTGAGCTGTTGATACGAGCCAAACGTGATGTGGCCGTTGCGCAGCGCGGGCAGGCCTTGAACCCCGATGGGGCGAGCAGTGACCGGCGGGCTGAGGCACAGGCGTGTCTCCGGCAAGTACCAGAGTGCTTCGGAGAAAAGTCGCGCTTCGGAGCGGGGCGCCGAGACCGTGTCCACCAGGATGTAGTCAATCTCCGAGACGCCGGTGGTCGCCCAATAACCCAGCCATGCCACCTGCAAGGGAGCGGGCTTCCACGCGAAAACGGGCAAGCGGTTGAGCCCCGTATGTCCAGCCAGGTCGATGAGGATATCGATCCGGTCACCGTATATCTTGTCCGCCAGCGCCTCATCCGCCAACATTGCCACCGGGTTCCACGCGGAAAACAGGGGCTTGAGGCGTTCGGATACCGCATCCTCTTTGACGCCGCTGGAGTAGGCGATCAACGTCAACTTACCGGAGTCGACGCGCGCCAGGATAGCCTCGAGGAACAGGCCGACGGGATGGTTGCGCAAGTCGCCCGAGACGAATCCCACACGCAACGGGCGAGGGGCTTGCGCAGGCGGCGTGCAAAGCCATCGCGTGTAAGGCTTCGCGCGGGCACTGATCCTGGCGCCGTACTTTCGGGCTTCCTGCAAATACTCGGCGGGCGAAAAGCCGGGCACTGACGTCAGGATGAAGAGCAGGTTCTGGTGCGCGTTCAGGTACTCGGGATTGATCTCCAGGGCGCACCGGTAGCTTTGAACCGCCGATTCCTGCTGCCCCGCAATTTGAAAAGCGGCCGCCAGGTTGGCATGGGCTTGCACGTTGGTGGGCTCCAACTCCAGAACCTGGCGGTAGGTCTTGATCGCCGCGAAGACGTCGGGCTTCCTGATATAGGCGACGCCCAGGTTGATGAGAATCGCCGGGTCTTGCGGCTTCAGCTGCGCGGCTTGAATGAAATTCTCGATCGCCGCGTCGAATTGCTCTTCCGCGAGCTGCAAATTTCCCCGGAAAAAATAGTAGTCGACGGTATTGGGCGCGAACGCGGGACCTTGGTCCAGCACCAGCCGAGCCTCGCGTATCTGGCCTGCCTGCGCCAGCGACACGCACAGATCACGCCGGCAAACATCGAACTCCGGGTTGATCTTCAAGGTCCGGCGATAGCTGGCGATGGCCTGCAGCCACTCGCCTCGCGCACGGGCGATGTTGCCAAGCATGTAATGGGCATCGAAATCCGTAGGATCGAGCTGGACGGCCTTGAGCAGCATCTCCAGCGACTCGCTCTGGCGACCCAGTTCCCCGAGCACATAACCCAAATTGGAATAGCAGATGGGGCTGGAAGGGTCGGCCTCGATGCCATGGCGATAACAGTCGGCGGCGGCGTCCAACCGACCCGCATCGAGATGCGCGTTGCCGCGCCGGCGCCAATCGGCTGATGCGATTTGCGCCACTGGATCAACCGCGGGCCGAAGGGAATCTTCCAGGCGCGACTGCAGCCGTGCCCTGCGACTTTCGTATTGAGCCGCCAGCCACTTGAACATGCGAAATCTTTTGCGGCGATGTGGTGTCAGGCTTTGACGGCCACGACAAACCACTGGGTCAGCCTGTCGATGTAAGCGTCCTCATAGCCCGCATCCTTCAACGCCCACTTGAACGCGTTCGCCATTTGGGCGACCTTGTAGAAGTTGAGCTTGTTGCGCTGCTTGTACGACTTTAACTGGTGGTCGATCTGCGCCATGATCTTCACGGATTGCGCGGCGAACTGTTTTTCCTTCAATGCCGTGTCCACCGGCATCCGCTCCATGTAGAGCCCGGCCATCTCGCCGCCGAATGTTTTTGCGGACTTCGCATCGAAAAAAGAAAGCACGCTAGCCCCTCAACTGTTGTCTCTGTCCGGCCTGTCGCCCGGTCAGTTCCCACTCCGGCTCAAGCAAGGCGTACTGATCGCTTGTGGGCTCGGACCTGAAGGCCAGCGCATAACTTCAAGGTTCGCCGTCTGCAGGCATAAACCACGTCATGCGCCGAGATCGGACCGGCGGAGCTCTCATACAGGACGTCATCCAGATCGAGCTGCCGGTCGTGCAGAGCGGCCACTACCTGGGCGATGTCGGGGACCCGAATCTCGGCAAATCCCGTATCGTTGAGCATGTGAGCAAACCCGCGCACAACCCTGGCCCCGTCGTGGCGGTAATAGTGCTCGAGGTTATGCGAGCAATAGATGGCGTCGTAAACGCCGCCGGGGAGGTTTTGCAGTTCACGTGCATCGCACACGACGTCGGGCGCGCCACGAGGATCCCCTTGCGTCGCCGCGGCTTGCGCCTTGGTAGCAGAAAACACGTCCCTGATCAGCGACATCACCATCCGCATCTTGCCGGTCGTCCTGGTTTCGTCATTTGATGCAAACCGACCGCACCTGCTTCAAGTCCGTCAGCCCGAGCATGATCTTCTCCATGCCATCCATTTTGAGGGTGCGCATGCCTGTCTCCACCGATGCTGAAAACAGCTCGGCCACCCGCGCTCGCTCCTGGATCAGCCGCTTCACCTGGTCGTCGGCGATCAGCAATTCGTGCAGGCCGATCCGCCCCTTATAGCCGGTCTTGTTGCAGTTGTCGCAGCCGCACGCCTTGTAGAACTTCAGCCGCCCGTCTTGCCCGTAGGCCTTCAGCCAGCTATCGTAAAGCTTCTTGGCTTCGCCCGCGTAATCGGCCTTCCAGGCAGAGGAGTGACGCAGCTCTTCGGCGTATTCGGTGACGAAGAGCTTGATCTCTTCCGCGTCCGGTATGTATTCCAGCTTGCAATCGCACAGCTTCTTTGCCAGCCGCTGCGCCAGGATGCCGAGTAAGGCGTCGGCAAAGTTGAAAGGATCCATGCCCATGTCGAGCAGTCGCGTGATGGACTCGGGCGCCGAATTGGTATGCAATGTCGAGAAGACGAGGTGGCCCGTCAACGACGCCTCGACGCCCATCGACACCGTTTCCTTGTCGCGCGATTCGCCCACCATGATGATGTCGGGATCGGCGCGCAGGAAGGCCCGCATGATGAGGGCGAAGTCGATGCCCGCCTTCCTGTTGATCTGGACCTGGCGCAAGCCCTTCTGCGTGATTTCGACCGGGTCTTCGGCGGTCCAGATCTTGGTGTCGGGCGTATTCAGGAATTTCAGGATGGAATGCAGCGTGGTGGTCTTGCCGGAACCGGTCGGCCCGCACACATAGAACAAGCCGTAGGGCTTGCTCACGGTCTTTTCCAGGCGCTCCTTGTTGTGCGGCGTCAGCCCCAGCTTCTCCAGCGGGATCGGCTCGCCCGCCGCCAGGATACGCATCACCACGTCTTCGACCCCGCCGGCCGAGGGGATGGTGGCCACCCGCAGCTCGATGTCCAGTGGGCCGAACTTCTTGAACTTGATCTTGCCGTCCTGCGGCTTGCGCTTCTCCGAGATGTCCAGGTCGCACATGATCTTCAGCCGCGTGACCATGGCCTGCCGGAAATGCGCGGGCACCTCGATATAGGGCTGCAGGGTGCCGTCGATGCGAAAGCGAATGCCGGTCTTGGCCTTGCCGGGCAAAGGCTCGATGTGGATGTCCGAGACCTTCTGGTTGTAGGCGTCGATGATGACCTTGTTGACGAACTTCACCAGCTCGTTGTCGGCGGCGGCGGACTCCAGGCCCGATTCATCGCCGCCGTCGTCGTCCATCGGCACGCTCAAGTCGGCCAGCAGCTCGTCGATGGAGGCGCCCTCATCGGCGCCGTAAAGCTGCGCCAGCGTTTCCTCGAACTCGGTTTGCGTTGTCACCCGATAGGAGAACCTGGAAAAGCGCGGAAACACCTGGGGAACGATGCGCGAGCCGCGCACTGCTTCGGGGTCGGTGCACAGGATCAGCAAGCCCTCCGGCGATTCCTCGAGCGGAATCCAGCCCTGCTCTTCCACGAAGTCGCGCTTGAGCGCGCCTTGAAGGGCCTCGACGCGGATGCGCGCGGGATTGAACGGCTCGTAGGCGACGCCGAAGAACTTGGCCAGCGACGGCCCGATCTGCGCCGGGCGGATCTGGAAGCTCGCCATCAGCATGTGCTCGACCGGCCTGGCCTGCTCGCGCGCTTTCTGGATGCAATCTTGCAGCTCCTCTTCGGTCAGCACTCCGGCGAAGACCAGTCCGCTGTACCTGGTCGCCCGGCGCCGCTGGCTGTCGTCGGCCTTTCGCATGCGCTGGCGGATGGCTGTCGCCAGCGTTTTGCACAGCTGGGTGGCGCCCTCGACTTCGAGCTCGCCGAACGGCTGGTCGCTCTTGTTGTTGATGACCTGCAGCACACCGTGCAAGTTGTCGCCGTCGAGGATGGGCAAAACCATCATCTGCCTGGTACGGTAACCAGAGCGCTTGTCAACCTCTTGAAGGAAGCTCAATGTCGGGTGGACGCGCTTGAGCGCGTCGTCGTCGTAGACGTCGGCAATGTTGATCAGTTGCTTGCTGAATGCGGCATAGCCGGCAAGACTCTGGGCGCCGATCGGCAGCTTGAGGTCCTTGCTGGTGTTCAGGCCGGTCTTGACCTTGGATACGATCGAGGTGCGGTCCTCGCTCACTGCGTACAGCGTGAGGCGGTCCGCGTTGAACAGCTTGCAGATGTCCTGGCTGGACTCCAGCATGATCTGGTCGATGTTCTCCGTCTCGTGGATCCTGGTCGACACCATCTGCAGCTGCCGGTAGAACAGCGCCTCGAACGAGACGCCGCGCTTTTCGGGCGGCAGCTGCTGCGAATCGTAAAAGGCTTGCGAGTCCCGCTCGGGCTTGAGCACCGCGTTCATGCGCGCGTTCTCATAGGTCGAACTCCTGCCCAGCGCGCAACCAGCGGATATCGTGCGTAACGTTCGGTCCGAACGGCTGCGTCTGGTCGAACTTCTGGATCTCGGCCATGATCAGTTCGGTTTCGGCCGGCTTCGTGTGCGTGATGTAGATCGGGAAGGTTTTTCCCTTGTCGATGCAATCCAGTTCGTCGGCCAGGGCGCAAGGGGACAGGTGCAGGCTGCGTTTGGCCAGGTCTTTCTCGCGGTTGCTGAATGCCGTCTCGATCACCAGCGCAGCCACGTTGAGTTCGTTGACGCGCCGCCAGAACGCAGGGTTGCGCTCGGTATCTCCGGTGAATATCCAGCAGCCCTTGCCGGAAGTGATGGCATAGCCCACTGCCGGAACCGTGTGCACGGCCGGGAGAATTTCGATCAGCTTGCCGGTGATCTCGAGCGTCTGGCCGACTTCGATCTCGTGAAAACTGATGAACGGGGCTTCCGCTGTTGGAATGCGGCTGAAATCGGGCCAGATCACATCGTTGAAGATATGCGCCTTGAGCGCCGCGATGGTTCCCGCCAGTGCGTAGACCTTGACCGGCTTGACCAGCTGCGAGGCGATGGCGTCGACCATGAGCGGCAATGCGGCGACGTGATCAAGGTGCGAATGAGTCAAGAGCACATGCTCGACAGACCTCATCTCGGCGAGCGTCAAGTCGCCCACGCCGGTTCCCGCGTCCACCAGCACGTCCCCGTCGATCAGGAACGACGTGGTTCGGCAGTCCTTCGCGATCGCCCCGGAACAACCCAGCACGCGCACTTTCATCGGGGCCTCCGCCGGTCTGCCCCACGGCGGCGCCAAGCCCCCGGGGAGGCTGCGAGCAATACGCGAGCGTGGGGCCTCAATGCATTCCTTCACTTGGTTTCGAAATTGGTGGCGCCGTCCCATCCCGGATCGAATGGGAGCAACCTCATCGAGGCTACACGCTCGGAATACATTTGGTAAAGGAATTTTTTGGCATGGATGCGGTGCAGATTGAGCATCAGCACGTCGCATTGATCCCAGTCCTGGGCCCGGTAGGCCTTGAGGAAGGCCCCCCAGGTCCGCAGTTCGTCCGGGCAAGCCTTCTCCAGCCCCTGCGCGGGCGCGAGCGGCTGGAAGATTGCCACTGCCTGCTCCTTGCCCTTGACGCGCACCTTGTCGAGCTCCTGCCAGGCAATGTCGGGCGCTTGCTTGCGCGTGGCTTCGCTCGCGACGATGTCCACGCCGTATACCTTGGACAGACCCTCCAGACGCGAGCCCAGGTTCACGGCATCACCGATGACGGTATAGGCGCGGCGGATGTCCGATCCCATGTCGCCGACGCACATGGTGCCGGTATTGAGGCCGATGCCGATGCCGATCTCGGGCAGTCCCTGAACCCGATGCTCCTCGTTGATCCTGCGCACGGCCGCGGCCATTTCGAGCGCTGTCTTCACAGCCATGTGCGCGTGGTTGGGAATGTCCACGGGCGCGCCCCAGAACGCCATGACGCAGTCGCCCATGTACTTGTCGATCGTGCCCTTGTTCGCACGGATCAGGTCCGTGAGCCGGCTGAACACCGCATTAAGCAACTCCTGAAGCCGGGTCGGCTCCATCTGTTCCGACATTCTGGTGAAGCCCCGCATGTCGCAGAACATGACCGTGAGCTCCTTGCTGGTCGCCTTCATCGTGTAGCTGGCCGCGTCCTTGACCATCTCGTCGACGAGTTCGGGGGGCACATAAGTGCCGAACAGGTTGGCCAGTTCGCGTTTTCCGCGGCTTTCGACGAAGTAGCCGTAGCTCATGTTCAGGGCGAATGCTGTCAGGGCCATGACCAGCGCTGCCGCCAGCGGCATGACCAGGCCCGCCCCCAGGTAAAGCCAGAAGTTGAGCGCCACCACCGCGGCGATGACAACCAGACTGGCCAGGACGGCGCGGGGGGCCGAAAGCATCGGCAAGGCGAACGCCAGGGTCAGGCCCGCCAGCGCCAGTATCGCGACGTCATAGCCCAGCGCATAGTCCGGTTTCACCGCGATCCGGTCTTCCATCAGGCCGGAAATGAGGTTCGCGTGGGTTTCTACCCCCGCGTAGGCTTCGCCCACCGGCGTCACCCGGATGTCCAGGAGCCCGGGCGCCGTGGTTCCGATCAGAACGATTTTGCCCTTCAGGTTTTCCGGGGGCAGCCGTTTGGCCAGCACGTCGGCGGCCGAGACATATCGGTAGGAGCCGCCGGCGGCCCCGCCAGGACCGCGAAAAGGAACCAGCGTGGTAACGCCTTCTGCCACCGGAATAGAGAGCTGCTTGTCCCCCAGGCGCAGGCGAATGCTGTCCAAGCCGTGATATCGCGACAAATGACGCTCGGAGGGAAAGACCGGCTCGACCACTGGCATGCCGGTCAGCGCCCGAAACATCGCCAAGGCGAGCGATTCGTAATACTGGTCCTTGTATTCGGCCAGCAGCGGGACCGATCGCACCACGCCGTCCGGGTCCACGATCGAGTTGAAGAAGCCGCCCAACGGGGCCGCCTTGGCCAGCTGCTCGAGGTTGGCGCCGTAACTGTTCCAGCTGGTGAACTTGATGGGCCGCCCGCGCAGGCCGTCCTTTTGCATCACCGGCTCGGGCAGCACGCCCGAGGTTCTGCCGTCCTTGTCGTTGGTCAGGTAGTAGCCCAGCACCACCGGATGGTTCTTCAACGACCTGGCGAAGATTGCGTCGTAATCGAGGCTTGCCTGGAGCTGGCCGATCCGCTCGGCGAAACCGGGCTGGTCCTTCAGTTCCGTTTGCGCCAGCTGTTGCAGCCGTTTGAGGCCCGAGCTCTGGTCAGGCTCGGCGAAGACCACGTCGAAACCCGCCAGCGCAATTTTTTGCCGCTCGAACAACTCGTCGACCAGTTCGGCCATGCGGTCGCGGCCCCAGGGCCAGCGCCCGACCTCGGCAAGACTCTTCTCGTCGAGATCGACGATGACGATGCGCTCATCCATCGTCCTGGGCATGGTGGCACGCAGGCGGGCGTCATAGATGATGTCGTCCAGCCGCTGCAGCACTCCGATGGGAAGCGCGCCGCTGGCATGCAGCAGCGCCAAGACCACCGGAACCAGCGTCACGGCGATGCGGGACCCGTGTTTGAAGAGCAGGCCCATGAGGCTTGGCAACCCCCTCATCGCGGTGCAGGCACGCGCCCGTAGTGGGCGTCAGGCCTGGACAAACTGCATTTGGGTTCCGGCCAGCTCGAGCAGGTCACCGTTTTTCAGGGTCACGGGTTCGGCGCCGATGGCGGTCCCATTGAGGGTGGGTTTGCTGCTACCTTCGACATGGGCGACCACGAACCCGTGAGGCCGTTTAGTGATGGCTGCCACCGCCACACCCGGCTTGCCAAGCGTCGTCACGACCTTGACCAGCGGCACCTCGCGCCCGGCGGCGGCACCCGACAAAACCTTGATGGCGGCCTTGGCCTGGGACAGGTCGGCGGCAGGCGCGGCCGCGGTATCCGTGCGCGCAGGCGGCGCAGGCATCACGGTCCCCGCCTTGATGATCATCGTCTTTTCGAATGTGGGGCCCGCCGCCTCGTTGATGTACTTGATCTTGTACTTGCCGATTTCCACCGTGTCGCTGTTTTGCAACAGTTGCTTCTTGACGGCCTTGCCGTTGACATAGGTGCCGTTGGTGCTGTTCAGGTCTTCGAGGTACACCTCGTTGCCGGTCATCTGGAGAACGGCGTGCTCTCCGCTGACTGCGAGGTTGTCGATCACGATGTCGTTGTAAGGCCGGCGACCCAGTGTCGTACGGTCCTTGGTCAACTGCACTTCCTTGATGACGACACCGTCGATCGAAACGATCATTTTCGGCATGGTCGGCTCCTGTCTATAACTCGTTATGTGACTACTACTAAAGACTATTTTCCCAGCAACCTGGAAATCAAGCCGCGCTTTTTCGGATCCGTGTGAGCCTGCGCCAGCAGCACGGAGATGTTGTCACGGCCCCCGTTGGCATTCGCGGCGTCGATCAATAGCGCCGCTTTTTGCTCCAGTAGCGCATCGCCGCCCAGGATTTTTGCGATGCCCTCATCATCCACCATGTCCGACAGGCCGTCCGAGCACATCACGTAGATATCGCCTGCCTCGACTCTGTGTTCGTTGACTTCGAGCAACACAGCGTCCTCGACACCCAGGGCCCGGGTCACCAGGTTCTTGTTGCTCGAGGTCGCGGCCTGCTCCGGCGTGATCAGTCCGGCATCCATCTGTTCCTGCAGCAAGGAGTGGTCCTTCGTGATCTGCGAGAGGTCGCCGGCGCGAAGGCGATAGCAGCGCGAGTCGCCGATATGCCCCAGCATCAGCCGCCCGTCCTGGAAGACCCCCAGCACGAGCGTCGTGCCCATGCCGCTGTATTGTGGATTGGAATTGGCGGCATTGAAGATCGATCGATTCGCGTTGTCCACGCAGATTTCCATGGCGCGGCGCACCTCGCGGGCGTTCGCATGCAGGCCGGCCTGCGACAGCCATCGGCCGAGCTCGGACTTGATGAAGGTCGTGGCCATTCCGCTCGCGATCTCGCCGGCGTTATAGCCTCCCATGCCGTCGGCCAGCACACCCAGGCGTGTGGGCTCGTCCAAAGTGACCGAGTCCTCGTTGTTCTCGCGCGCGAGCCCGGGATCGGTGCGTATGCAAAACTGGTAGTTCATAAATGCCGGGTCAGGCCTCCAGATCGGACTTACCGTCCGCTGATTCACAGAGGCCGGGCGCGCCCGGCCTGATGACGGCGGTCTTGGCGAAGGCGTCCGTGCCGCCGCTTCCGGGTTGCTGAGCCGCATCATAGCCGGGCGCTGCGGCCTGGGCCGCGGCCGTGCGGGCCGGTGCCCGAGCCGTTCCCGAAAGTTCATCCAGCACGCCCTGCAAATCCGCCGCGAACTGCTCGCCGTCCTGGTAGCGGGCTTCGGGACGCTTGGACAGCGACAGGGCGACGACATCGGCCAGGCGCTGCGGAATGTCATTGCGAACGGTGCGGACGTCGGGGGCTTCTTCCTGGGCGATCTTGTACATCAGCTCGGCCATCGAGTCGCCACGGAACGGCAGCATACCGCTCAGCATCTGGAACAGCATCACCCCCAGCGAGTACAGGTCCGAGCGGCCATCGACCTTCTTGCCGGCAAGCTGCTCGGGCGACATGAAGCTGGGCGTGCCGAGCACCAGGCCGGTCTTGGTCTTGCTCGAGTCGGTGATGCGCGCGATGCCGAAGTCGGTCACCTTCACCGTGTCGCTGTCCAGGTCGTACATGATGTTGGCCGGCTTGATGTCGCGGTGCACCACGTTCTGGCGATGGGCGTAGGCCAGCGCTTGCGACACCCGCGCCACGATGGACAGAACCTTCGACATGGGCAGCAGCTGGCTTTCCCTGCAAGAATCCACCAGATCCCGGCCCTTGAGGAACTCCATTGCGATGTAGGCGAGGTCGTGCTCCTCGCCGGCGTCGAAAATCGTGACGATGTTCTGATGTTGCAGCCGGCCGGCGGTCTCGGCCTCGCGGAAGAAGCGTTCACGCGCGTCGGTCAGCTCTTCTCCTTCGAACTCCTGCGAAAGAGCGAGTGTCTTGATGGCCACGACCCGCCCGATCTTGGGGTCCTTGCCGAGGTAGACCACGCCCATCGCGCCCTTGCCCAGCTCTTTTTCGACCTGGTAGCGCCCCAGCATCGGTTTCTCCACGGCTCCGCCGTCCAGCAGCATGGTGCCGCCCGGGTGCGCCCTCCCACCGCCGAGGATCACCGTTTCCGAGAGATTGCGGGCGCGATTGAGCTTGGACTGCAGGTCCTTGAAGTTCTTGTCCCAGGCAGCCATGTGCTCGTAGACGGCCTGCGCCTTGTTGAACTGGCGCTTGCGCTCGAAGTCCAGCGCCAGGTTGTACATGTTGTCCATGACTGCATTGCTCATGGGAACGCGCCGGAAACGGTCGAACGCGGCATCCAGCTGTCCCTGCCCCTGCAGTGCCAGGCCCATCATGCGGTTGGTTTCGGCCGACTCGTCATCGGACTTGAGCTTGCCCGCTTCGGTCACCAGGAACCGCTTGGTCGTCAGGGCGAGATGGCCAATGACGAGCAAGACGGCGGGCAGCACGAATTTCAGCCACACCGATGCGCTGGACAAAAGGACGAACTCGCTTGCGATCAGCAGCGCGAAGAACCCCAGCGTCGTCGCCGCGCCCCTGCCAGCCGACAATCTGGGAAGGAGCGCGATCAGGTAGGCGGCAACCAGCAGGAACACGGCCAGCGCCGCCCAGCCGCCCCAAGCCGGCTGGACGATGAAGTGCTCACCCAGAATGCTGGACGTGATGTGGGCCATCATCTCGGCGGGCGACAGGCCGGCGTAGCCGGGCGTGGCGAAGGTTGTGCCCACGCCGCTCGCCGTCGCGCCGATCAGGACGATCTTGTCGGTGTACTTGCTGGCCGGGATCTTGCCGCTCAGCACGTCGTAAAAGGAGTCGACCGCGAAGGCCGGCTTGCCGTCCCGGCCCTTGTAGAACTGCGGCAGCATGCGGGCCATGTCGTCGGTCTTGACGCGCAGCTTGCCGATCTGGACTGACTCGCCGTCATTGAGCTTGATGTCGCCGGGGCCCAGATTCAGGCTGCGGGCCGCCGCCAGCAGCGCCATCGAGGGCACGGCCTTGCCGTAGTAGTTGACCAGGAGCGGATCGTCGCGCACCGAGCCGTCCACGTCATGAAGCTGGTTCAGGTGGCCGACGCCGCCAGCCGCGTTACCCAGCAGCTCGAACGGATACTGGCCGCGCATCGCCGGCATCGAGAAGCCGTTCTTCTCGCCCACGGCATTCTTCAACACATAGGCCGGCAGCGGCTTGTCGGATTTGCCCTGCGGTTCGCCCAGCTCGTAGATCGAGGGCAGCAGCACGTTGCCTGCGCGGGCCATGCTCGCGGCGAGCTTGGCGTCGGTATCCAGGGTCTGCTCGGCCTCCGCGATCACCTTGCCCAGTTGCTCGGCCGAGCCTCCCTGGCCCTCTGCCACCGGCCCCAGGGCCTCCTTGATCTTGCGAATGAAGACCAACCCGCGATCGGTCTGGGGCTCGAAGAAGAAGGTGGTGTGGACGATGGTCTTGGCCTTGGCGGCCGCCAACTGGTCGATCAGCTGTGCATGCACGTCGCGCTGCCAGGGCCAGCGGCCGATGTTGGCGATGCTCTGATCGTCGATCGCGATGACCGCGATCCGGTCGGACGGCTGGCGCCCGCTGCTGGTGCTGCCGAAATCATAGAAGCGGCGCTCGAGCGTGCCGATGAGGTCCGTCGCCTGATGCAAGATGACTACCATCATCACGATCAGCACAGCCACGAACCAGTCCGCGCGCCAGAACTGCCCACGTTTTGCCGATATTGATGTGCTCACTGCGCCGCCCTTCGCGTCCATTCGTTAAATGCTGTGATTTAACACAGCATCCAGCCGCCACGCCAGGTAAGTGTGCGCAGGCCTCCTGCTGAACGTTAACAGACGTGAATCGACCGGACAAGCGACTTTGTCACGTGCGGCTACATCTTGTTGCGAACATGCGCGGGAGCCTTCAGGCGGTTTTGACGCGCGAGCGCGCCTGCAAGGCCTTGCCTATCCCGATCACCAGTGCGGCACCGGCAGCGGCCGCCGCGTAATGCAGCCAGGGATCGGCCGCCACTACATCCTTGAGGATCGTGTCGCTGACCATCGTTTCGCCGCCCACCCATCCGATGAGGGCCGCGCCCAGAACCACAATGACGGGGAAGCGCTCCATCAGCTTGATCATCAGCGTGCTGCCGAAGATCACCAGCGGTATGCTGATGGCCAGGCCCAGCACCAGCAGTGTCAGGCTGCCCTTGGCAGCCGCCGCCACAGCAATCACGTTGTCCAGGCTCATCACCAGGTCGGCAATCAGGATGGTGCGTACGGCCGCCATCATGGTCCCGTATTCTTTGGCCTCGCCCTCGCCGTCGTCCTCGTCGCCCAGCAGCTGGACACCGATCCACAATAGCAGCAAGCCGCCGATGATCTGCAGATAAGGCAGCGCGAGCAGCTGGACGGCGACCACGGTAAGCGCGATCCGCATGACGACGGCGGCGCCCGAGCCCCACAACACGGCCATGCGTTGTTGATGCGGCGGCAAGGAGCGCGCCGCCAGCGCGATCACCACGGCGTTATCACCGGAAAGAATGATGTTGATCCAGATGATCTTGACCAAACCGATCCAGAAGTCGGGGCTCTGCAGCATCTCCATGCTTGGGTACTCCAAAGGTTATTTATGAATGAAGAAAGCGCTCAAAACAGCCGTTTGGAGCGCTTTCCGTCTATGGAAGCCGCAGTGTAATGGCCGGTGGCCCGGCCGTGGTTCGTAGTTCGTAGTTCTGCTTACAGCAAGGCCTTGAGCAGCTTGGCCATTTCGGACGGGTTGCGCGTGACCTTGAAGCCGCACTCTTCCATGATGGCCAGCTTGGCGTCCGCGGTATCGGCCCCGCCCGAAATCAACGCGCCGGCGTGCCCCATGCGCTTGCCCGGGGGCGCCGTGACGCCCGCGATGAAGCCCACGACCGGTTTTTTCATGTTGGCCTTGCACCACCGCGCGGCATCCGCCTCGTCGGGCCCGCCGATCTCGCCGATCATGATGACGGCATCGGTTTCGGGGTCGTCGTTGAAGGCCTGCATCACGTCGATGTGCTTCAAGCCATTGATCGGATCGCCGCCGATGCCCACGGCACTGGACTGTCCCAGGCCGATTTCGGTGATCTGAGCGACGGCCTCATAGGTCAAGGTGCCGGAGCGCGACACCACACCGATGCGGCCCTTGCGGTGGATATGGCCGGGCATGATGCCGATCTTGATCTCGTCGGGCGTGATGAGGCCCGGGCAGTTGGGCCCGAGCAGCAGGGTCTTCTTGCCGCCGGATGCTTCCTTGGCCTTCATCTTGTTGCGCAGTTCGAGCATGTCCTTGACCGGGATGCCTTCGGTGATGCAGATCGCCAGGTCCAGATCGGCCTCGACCGCTTCCCAGATCGCGGCAGCGGCGCCTGCAGGCGGCACGTAGATCACCGAAACCGCGGCGCCGGTCTGGGATTTTGCCTCTTTGACCGATGCATAAATCGGAATGTCGAAGATCTTCTCGCCGGCCTTCTTGGGGTTCACGCCCGCGACGAAGCAATTCTTGCCGTTCGCGTATTCCTGGCACTTCTCGGTGTGGAACTGCCCCGTCTTGCCGGTGATGCCCTGGGTGATGACCTTGGTGTCTTTGTTGATGTAGATCGACATGTCTTTCCTAACAGTTGGGGACAGAGCTGAAAATCTCTCCCGCAAAATCAATTCGAAGCCTTGACGGCTGCGACAACTTTCTGGGCGGCCTCGGCCATGGTGTCCGCGCTGATGATCGGCAGGCCGGACCCGGCCAGCATCTTCTTGCCCAACTCTTCGTTGGTGCCTTTCATGCGCACGACCAGCGGCACCGACAGGTTCACCGCTTTGCAGGCGGTGATGACACCGGTGGCGATGGTGTCGCACTTCATGATGCCGCCGAAGATGTTGACCAGGATGGCCTTGACCTTCTTGTTCTTCAGCATGATCTTGAAGGCCTCGGTGACCTTCTCGGGCGTTGCGCCGCCACCCACGTCAAGGAAGTTCGCCGGCTCCGCCCCGAACAGCTTGATCGTGTCCATGGTCGCCATGGCCAATCCGGCGCCGTTGACCAGGCAGCCGATATTGCCGTCCAGACTGATGTAGGCCAGGTCGAACTTGCTGGCTTCGATCTCGGCCGGGTCTTCCTCGTCGAGGTCGCGCAAGGCGACGATCTCGGGATGGCGAAACAGGGCGTTGGCGTCGAAGTTGAACTTGGCGTCCAGGGCCTTGATGTTGCCGTTGCCTTCCAGGATCATCGGGTTGATCTCGACCAGGCTGGCATCGGTGTCCATGTACACCTTGTAAAGCTTCTTGAGCACGTCCACGGCCTGCGCGATGGAGGCGGCGGGCACCGTGATGCCATCGGCGATCTCCCTGGCCTGCCCATCGGTGAGGCCCACGAGGGGATCGACGAAGACCTTGATGATTTTCTCGGGCGTGGCGTGGGCGACCTCCTCGATGTCCATGCCGCCTTCGCTGGAGGCCATGAACGCGACTTTCTGCGACGCCCGGTCGGTCACGGCCGAAACGTAATATTCCTTCTTGATGTCGGCGCCGTCCTCGATCAGGAGGCGCCGCACCTTTTGACCTTCCGGGCCTGTCTGGTGCGTCTTGAGCTGCATTCCCAGGATCTCGCCGGCCAGTTTCCTGACCTCGTCCACGGAGCGCGCGAGCTTGACGCCACCGCCCTTGCCGCGGCCGCCGGCATGAATCTGGGCCTTCACCACCCACACGGGGCCGCCGAGCTTCTGGGCAGCTTCCACCGCCTCCTGCACCGTGAAAGCCGGGATGCCGCGGGGCACAGGCACCCCGAAGTTGCGCAAGATGTCCTTGCCTTGGTACTCGTGAATCTTCATGAGGTGTCTCTCGAGGAACGCGGGAGTTTTGCCCTGCGGTAGGGCGCAGCATGGGGCGGGCGGCTGCAAAATGCAGCCTTGAACTGTATCATGGTGCAATGCACCAAACCTGCGCCAGCCTTACAGCGCGGGCCGGGTCTTTTAGGAAACGATATGCCCAAGGTCTTCATCGACGGCGAGGCCGGCACCACCGGCCTTCAAATCCGCGAGCGGCTCGAAAACATGCCGCAGATCGAGCTCGTGAGTATTGCCCCGAGCTGCGCAAGGACGCCGCCGCCAAGCGCGAGCTGATGGCTGGCGTGGATCTGGTCATCCTGTGCCTGCACGACGACGCCGCCCGCGAATCCGTGGCGATGATCGACGGAATCCAGGGCGGCGGGGTTCGCGGACCTCGTGTCACGACGCTTCCAGCGCACACAGGACGGCCGATGGCTGGGTATTCGGCTTTCCCGAGCTGGCCCCCGGGCAGCGCGAGGCGGTCATCAACGCTCGCCGGGTGAGCAATCCGGGCTGCTATTCGACCGGCGCCATCGCGCTGCTGCGCCCTCTGGTGGACGCCGGCCTGCTACCGCGCGACTTTCCCTTGTCCCTGCCCGCGGTCAGCGGCTATTCGGGGGGGGGACGCAGCATGATCGAGGCTCATGAGCGCGGCGGGGCGCCGGCGTTCGAGGCTTACGGGCTGGGCTTTAAACACAAACACATGCCGGAAATCATGAAATACAGCGGCCTCACGCGCCGGCCGGTCTTCATGCCGGCCGTGGGAAACTACCGGCAGGGGATGCTGGTTCAGGTTCCGCTTCACCTGGACACGCTGCCGGGCCGGCCGAAGGCGGCTGACCTGCACGATGCCTTTGCCAGGCACTACGCGGGCAGCGAATGGGTCACGGTGGAGCCGCCGACGGAGGGCGGCAAGATCGACGCGCTGTCCCTGAACGACACGAACAAGATGGAATTGCGCGTCTACGCCAGCGAGGAATGCCGCCAGGCCGTGCTGGTGGCACGTCTGGACAACCTGGGCAAGGGGGCCAGCGGCGCCGCGGTACAGAACCTCAGGTTGATGCTGGGCCTCTAGCCCGCTTCGCGGCTGGCCGCCAGGACCCGGCGAATGATCTCGCCGTCGAAGCCCCGGGCCGCGAGGAAGCGCTGGTGCTTGCCGCGCTCCCTGGCGTCCGTGGGCGGGTGTTCGAATTTCCTGTGCCACACGGCGAGCGCACGCTCCAGCTCGGTGGCGCGCAGCGCCTGAACGGCCTGGGCCACCAGTTCGGCATCCAGCCCCTTGGCCTGCAACTCCTGGCGGATGCGCATGGCGCCGAGTTGGGCGCCGCGCCGGTGAATCACCGATTCGGCGACGCGCTGGTGGTCGATGAAGCCCTTGGCCTGCAGGTCGTCGAGGATGCGGCGTAGCTGCCCCGGCTCTTCTTCATGCGCAGCGAGCTTGCGTTCCAGCTCGGCGCGCGAATGCTCGCGGCCACTGAGCAGCCGCAAGGCACGCCCCTTGAGGGAGAGCGGGGACGCCCGCATCCGCTTATTCCGCTTCGACGTCCGCCGGCAGCAGCGGAATGCCCAGCGAATCCCGGACCTTGTTCTCGATCTCGCGGGCCAGCTCCGGGTTCTCGCGCAGGAACTCGCGCGCATTGTCGCGGCCCTGCCCGATCTTTTCGCCGTTGTAGGCGTACCAGGCACCCGACTTCTCCAGGACGTGGGCCGTGACGCCCATGTCGATGATCTCGCCGTGGCGGCTGATGCCCTCGCCGAACAGGATGTCGAACTCGGCCGTCTTGAAGGGGGGGGCGACCTTGTTCTTGACCACCTTGACCTTGGTCTCGTTGCCGATCGCCTCTTCGCCCTTCTTGATGGTGCCGGTGCGGCGGATGTCCAGGCGCACCGAGGCGTAGAACTTGAGCGCGTTGCCGCCGGTGGTGGTTTCGGGGCTGCCGAACATGACGCCGATCTTCATGCGGATCTGGTTGATGAAGATCACCATGCAGTTGGTCTTCTTGATCGTGGCGGTGAGCTTGCGCAGCGCCTGGCTCATCAAGCGGGCTTGCAGGCCGGGCAGCGAATCGCCCATCTCGCCTTCTATCTCGGCCTTGGGCGTCAAAGCCGCCACCGAGTCGATCACGATCAGGTCCACCGCGCCGGAGCGCACCAGGCTGTCGCAGATTTCCAGGGCCTGCTCGCCGGTGTCGGGCTGGCTGATCAGGAGATCGGACAGGTTCACGCCCAGCTTCTGCGCGTATTGCACGTCCAGCGCGTGCTCGGCGTCGATGAAGGCGCACTGGCCGGCCTGGCGCTGCATTTCGGCGATGACCTGCAGCGTGAGCGTGGTCTTGCCCGACGATTCGGGGCCGTAGATCTCGATCACCCGGCCGCGCGGCAGGCCGCCGACGCCCAGGGCGATGTCCAGGCCCAGGGAGCCGGTGGACACCACCTGGATGTCCTCGAGCTTCTCGCCTTCGCCCAGGCGCATGATCGTGCCCTTGCCGAATTGCTTGTCGATCTGGGCCAGGGCGGCCTGCAGGGCCTTGGACTTTTCGCTATCCGCAGCGATCCGGGTACCTTTGACTTGAGCATCCATGAGAAATCTCCTTGTGAATCAACGGGTTGGTTGTCTCATCCAGTGGTCTTATTCACAGCCTGGATGCTTGACCAGTACTTTAACGTTGCCGCACTCAAGAAGTAAACGAGATTTTTTGTCAGTTTGCCTTACTATCCAACCGTGACCGAATCCGCTTCCCCGCACGACGGGTGGCGCCTCACCCACCTGGGCAGGCTGCTGGGACATTCCGCGCGGCGCTTCGACGAGCGGGTGCTGGCGCTGATGGCCCGCAATATCGACGTGCCTCTCGCACTGTCCAATCTCGCCGCGCGTTCGCAAGTCAGCGCCGCGCACATCCACATCACCCGACATGTCGCCCTCGAGGGATCGCGCCTGACCGACCTGGCACAGCGGGCGGGCATGAGCAAGCAGGCCATGGGCAACCTGGTGGACCAATGCGAAGCCTGGGGGCTGGTGGTTCGCGCACCCGACCCCCTGGACACCCGCGCCCGGCTGGTGCGCTTCACGTCCACGGGCCTGGCGTGGCTGCAGGCCTTCAGGGAAGCGGTGGCGCAAGCGGAGGCGGAATTCCGCGCGGAAGTCGGGGCTGAAGTGGCCGCGGTGGTCATGATCGGGCTGGAAGCTTATGCTGGCCCGGCCGCATGACGCGGCGGCGGGCGCCCGAGCTCTAGAATTCCGACAGGCCCTTGCGCGACCGGCCCCCAAAAGGAGACAGCCATGCGGATTCTGATTGCCGAGGACGACCAGGTGCTCGCCGACGGCCTGCTGCGCACCTTGCGCGCTTCCGGCGCCGCCGTGGACCATGTGGCCAGCGGCACCGAGGCCGATGCCGCGCTCATGACCAACAACGAATTCGATCTGCTGATCCTGGACCTGGGGCTGCCCAAGATGCATGGCCTGGAGGTGCTGCGCAAGCTGCGTGGCCGCGGCTCCTCGCTGCCGGTGCTGATCCTCACGGCAGCCGACGCGGTGGAAGAACGCGTGAAGGGCCTGGACTACGGGGCCGACGACTACATGGCCAAGCCGTTCAGCCTCCAGGAGCTGGAAGCGCGGGTGCGGGCGCTCACGCGCCGCGGCATGGGCGGCACCAGCAGCTCCATCAAGCACGGCCCGCTGGTCTACGACCAGGCCGGCCGCGTGGCCACCATCGACGGCAGGATGGTCGAGCTGTCGGCGCGCGAACTGGGGCTGCTCGAAGTGCTGCTGCAGCGTGCCGGCAGGCTGGTGAGCAAGGACCAGCTGGTCGAGCGCCTGTGCGAGTGGGGCGAAGAGGTCAGCAACAATGCGATCGAGGTCTACATCCACCGCCTGCGCAAGAAGATCGAAAAGGGCCCGATCCGCATCGCCACAGTGCGAGGTCTGGGCTACTGCCTCGAAAAAATTCCTGGATGAAAATCTTCCAGCGTGAGCAGCGCTCGCTGTTCGGCGAGATCCTGGACTGGATGCTCACGCCCCTGCTCCTGTTGTGGCCGGTCAGCCTGGCGCTGACCTGGCTGGTGGCGCAGAACATCGCCGGCAAGCCCTTCGACCGGGCACTCGAATACAACGTGCAGGTACTGGCCCAGCTGGTCACGGTGCAGAACCAGCGCGTCACCTTCAACCTGCCCCAGCCGGCGCGAGAGATCCTGCGCGCCGATGATTCCGACCTGGTCTACTACCAGGTTCTCGGTCCACAAAGCGACTTCCTCAGCGGCGAGCGCGATTTTCCGCAACCGCCCGAAGATGAGCCCCCGCGATTGGGCGAAGTGCGGCTGCGCGATGACGAAATGCGCGGCCAGGAGGTGCGCGTTGCCTATACCTGGATCAAGCTCGACGTGCCGGGCGCCCAGCCCTCGTTGGTGCAGGTGGCCGAGACGCGGGAAAAGCGCTCGGTGCTGGCCACCGAGATCATCAAGGGCGTCATGTTGCCCCAATTCGTGATCCTGCCGCTGGCGGTGCTGCTGGTCTGGCTGGCGCTGGTGCGCGGCATCAAGCCGCTTTCGCAGCTGGAAGAGCGGATCCGGGCGCGCCGGCCGGACGACCTGAGCCCGCTGGACGACCGGACCGTGCCGCTGGAAGTGGCGCCGCTGGTTTCGTCCGTCAACGACCTCCTCACCCGCCTGAAAGATTCTATCGCCACGCAAAAGCGCTTTCTGGCCGATGCCGCGCACCAGCTCAAGACCCCGCTGGCGGGATTGCGCATGCAGGCAGACCTGGCCCAGCGCGAGGCTTTCAACGCCGAGGAACTCAAGCTGTCGCTCAAGCAGATCGGGCGCTCCAGCATCCGCGCGACCCACACCGTCAACCAGCTGCTGGCCCTGGCCCGCGCGGAAAGCAGCGGCCAAACGATCCCGCCGCAGCCTTGCGACCTGGCCCGGCTCACCATGGAGGTGGTGCAGGACTCGGTGCCGCGGACCATGGACAAGCACATCGACATGGGGTATGACGGCGCCCACCCCGGCTCGCCGGGCGTGCAGCTCGAAGGCAACCCCACCTTGCTCAAGGAGATGATCCGCAACCTGCTGGACAACGCGATCAACTACACCCCGTCCAGCAGCCGGCACCCGGGCGTGATAACGGCCCGGGTGCTGGCCGATCCTTTCGGCCATGTCCTGGTGCTGCAGGTGGAGGATTCTGGCCCCGGCATCCCCGAGGGCGAGCGCGAACTGGTGTTCCAGCCCTTCTATCGGGCTCTCGGAACCAACGTCGACGGCTCCGGGCTGGGCTTGCCGATCGTGCTGGAGATCGCCCGCCAGCACAACGCGGAAATCCGGCTCGAGGACAATCATCCGGACCGCGTGCCGCCGGGTACGCGTGCGACCGTGCGCTTCGTGCTCAAGGATGAGGCGCAACGCGCTCCGGCACAGGCTCAAGCCGGCTTGTAAACGTTCAGCTGAAGCCGCTCGCGCTCCATCGCGCGCGCGACCGGTGGCAGCTTGGCAACGCGCTGCACCAGGTCCCACAGGCTGGGATAGCCCTCGGGATCGTGCCCCGCGAAACCGCCCCACCGCAGCAAGGACAGGGCATAGGCATCCACGGGACCGAAGTGCTGCCCCGCCAGGTAGGGCCTGCCTTCTTCGGCGGCTTTGCGGGCCATCGCATCGAGCTCGGTGAGCAGCGTCCCGTACAACCCCGCATTGAACGCCTTGACCTCCGCCTGCGCTTCGGGCGTGCCCGCGAACTTGGCGGGCAGGAAAACGTGCGTGAACGTCGGATGCACGGTGTTGTTCATCCAGGCCAGTGTTTCCAGCACGCGCGTGCGCGCCATGGGCTCTTTCGGCAGAAAGTTGAACTGCGGAAAACGGTCGTTCAGGTAGTTGACGATGGCGACAACCTGCGTGATGACTTCCCCCCCGTCCACCAGCACGGGAACCTGGCTGCGCGGATTGACGGCCTTGTACTCGGGCGTGTAATTCTCGCCCTTGTGGATCTTGACGAGAACCGGCTCGAAGGGCTCGCCCGCCGCTTCCAGAAGGGCATGCGGCACGAAGGAGCAGGCGCCTGGTGAGAAATAAAGCTTGAGTGTCATCGAAGTTTCTCCTTGGGTTAGCGGCAAGGCCGCAGGTTCCTGCCGTTCAACGCCGGCTTGAGCTCGTCCAGCCGCGGCCGCAGGCTGTCGTCGATCGCGGGCAGTTTGAGCATCTGCCCGCGCACCTCCTCGCGCTCCTGCACCACCTTGGCGGTGCGCACGCCGCGCTCGGACAAGACTTCCAGTTGCCGGGCCGCCGCAGCCGGGGTGGCATGGCCCCCCAGCGACAGGCCCGGCTCGAGCGAAGCGTTCGCCAGCGTTTCGAAGGACACGCCGATCTGGCGCAGCTCGCCCTTTTTGCGGGCGACGTTCTCGGCCGTCAGGTACTTGCCCATGTAAACAATCCACCGCGCCGGCTCAGCGGCGGGATCCAGGCGCCAGGAACCGGAGGGCCAGCGCTCCAGCACCTGGCGCAAGCCAGCGAGCTGGGCTTCCTCGAATACGCCTGCCTGCAGGCACTCGGCGGGCGCGCCATCAGCCTCGATCCGCCTGGCCTCGTCGCCGGGCAGAACCTTGATGGCCTGGGGCTGAATTTGCTGCATCAGGCGATGGGGTTCGGACTGCTGGGCCGGCGCCAGGCCCCAGGGTGCCAGCAGCCGTTGTGCCCAGGCGAAATAAGCCGCATTGGCCAGCACGAGGATGAGGAGGGTCAGGCGTAGCATCGTGAAAAGGCTATGCGGCGGGCCGCACGCTCACGTCGGAGCTGGTGACGGTCAGCATGCCGGCCGCAGTATGCACCAGCAGCGCGCCGCTCTCGGTGGTGCCGTGGGCAGTACCCGCGGTACCGTCGCCGAGAACCACGGCGCGGTCGCGCAATGCGTCGCGGGCATCGAATCGTGCCTGGAAGGGCGCGAAGCCCAGGGCTTCGAAGGCCTTGATCGACTGCACCAGTGGCTGGATCAAGCGCAGCAGGACCTGGCCGGCATCGGCGCCCGCAAGGATCTCCCCGGTCCAGGCCGGCGGGGTCGACAGCCCTGTGGCCTGCGGCGCGGCGATATTGACCCCGACCCCGATCACGGCGTACCGTGGCGCTTCGCCGCCGCCGAAACTCGCCGTCTCGACCAGGATGCCCGCGAGCTTCCGGTCCGAAAGCCACACATCGTTGGGCCACTTGAGATGGACAGCGGGGTCCAGGCTCTCGGCCAGGCTGACGCCCACGGCCAGCGACAACCCGGACCAGTCGGCGGGCGCCAGGGACAGGCCGAGCGAAAACGTGAGCGACCCGCCGGGGCCGCTGCGCCAGCCGCGCCCCAGCCGGCCGCGGCCCGCCGTCTGTTGCTCGGCCACCAGCAGCACGGGCTCGCTGCGCCCCGCCCGCGCGCGGCGCATGAGCTCGGTGTTGGTGGAATCCACCTGGGGCAGGATCTCGACCGTGAAGCCGGGCAGAAGTGGCGACACCCCTTCCCAGACTGCCTCGGCCGGCCAAAGCATAATTACTTCCTTTGCCTTCGCTTGGGCGCGAGCAAGGAGCCGCGGCACAGCTTGGCGCCGCACCAGCACGGATACTCGGCCTTGAGCTTGCGGGTGTACGGCTCGTCGATGATGAGGCCGTAGTCGTAATTGAGCTCCTCCCCCTCCTTGATGTTGCGCAGCGCCTTGATGAAAACCCGCCCCTCCTCTTCATCGGCCTCGCAGTTCGGGTCGCAGGAGTGGTTGATCCAGCGGGAAGAATTGCCGCCGAACTTGGCGTCGATCACCCGGTCTTCATCGATGTGGAAATAAAAGGTATGGTTCGGGTCATTGGGATCGTGCGGATGGCGGCGCAGGGCCTCCTTCCAGGTGATCACTTCGCCCACATATTCGACGATGGTTTCGCCTTCGGCGATCTTCTGCGTGGCGAACACTCCCTTGCCATGCACCCCCGAACGGCGTACCTGGATTCGCCTGGCCGCGCCGGCCTTGGCGTTTTGCCTCCCACTTGCTTCGCCGGGAGAGGACTCCGCGCCATTGACTGCTTTTTCTGCCATCGCCAAAACTCTGTTAATTTGAATATGCACACGTGTGCGCGTGCGCGTGCGCGTACGCGTACGCGCGAGAAGCTAGATTGTATGGATACTTTAAATCCGTGACGCCGAAAGGCGCCGCGTTCCCACCTATGTCGAAGACGTTGATAATTGCCGAGAAGCCTTCGGTGGCCCAGGACATCGTGCGTGCGCTCACGCCGGTGGCGGGGAAGTTCGAGAAACACGATGACCACTTCGAAAGCGACAGGTACGTCGTGACCAGCGCCGTCGGCCATCTGGTCGAGATCCAGGCCCCGGAAGAATTCGACGTCAAGAGGGGCAAGTGGAGCTTCGCCCACCTGCCCGTCATCCCGCCCTATTTCGACCTGAAACCGGTGGACAAGACCAAGTCGCGCCTCAACGCCGTCGTCAAGCTGGCCAAGCGCAAGGATGTCACGGCGCTGGTCAACGCCTGCGACGCGGGGCGCGAGGGAGAGCTGATCTTCCGCCTCATCGAGCAGTACGCCGGCGGCGCCAAGCCGCTGGGCAAGCCGGTGCGGCGGCTGTGGCTCCAGTCGATGACGCCGCAAGCCATCCGCGACGGTTTCGAGCAGCTGCGCAGCGACAAGCAGATGTCCGGGCTGGCCGATGCGGCCCGGTCGCGGTCGGAAGCCGACTGGCTGGTGGGCATCAACGGCACGCGGGCCATGACAGCCTTCAACTCGCGCGACGGCGGGTTCTTCCTCACCACCGTGGGGCGGGTGCAAACCCCCACGCTGGCCGTGGTCGTCGAACGCGAAGAGCAGATCCGCAAGTTCGTGAGCCGCGACTACTGGGAAATCCACGCGAGCTTCCTGGCCGAGGCGGGCGAGTACCCCGCAAAGTGGTTCGACCCGAAGTGGAAAAAGAATCCCGACGACGCCGAGCAGAGGGCCGACCGGGTCTGGTCCGAGCGCGAAGCCCTGGCTATCGCGGATGCGGTACGCAGCAAGGCCGCCACGGTCACCGAAGAGTCCAAGCCGACCACCCAGGCGTCGCCGCTGCTGTTCGACCTCACGTCCCTGCAGCGCGAAGCCAACGGCCGCTTCGGCTACTCGGCCAAGACCACGCTGGCCCTGGCGCAAAGCCTGTACGAGCGGCACAAGGCGCTGACTTATCCACGGACCGACTCGCGCGCCCTGCCCGAGGACTACCTGCCCGTGGTCAAGCAGACCATGGGCATGCTGGCGGGCAGCGGGATGCGGCATCTGGCGCCCCACGCGCAGCAGGCCATCGACGACAACTACGTCAAGCCCAGCAAGCGCATCTTCGACAACGCCAAGGTCAGCGATCACTTTGCCATCATCCCGACGCTGCAAGCGCCCAGCGGCCTGTCGGATGCCGAGCAGCGCCTGTACGACCTGGTGGTCAAGCGCTTCCTGTCGGTGTTCTTCCCGAGCGCTGAATTCATGGTTACGACGCGCATCTCGCAGGCGGTGGGCCACAGCTTCAAGACCGAGGGCAAAGTACTGGTCAAGCCGGGCTGGCTGGCGATCTGGGGCAAGGAGGCCGCCGACGAGGTAGCCGACGCCAAGGAAGGCGACAAAGGCCAGAGCCTGGTGCCGGTCAAGCCCGGCGAGATGGTGCGCACCGAAACCGTGGAGCCCAAGGGCCTGAAGACGCGCCCGCCCGCGCGCTATTCGGAAGCCACGTTGCTGGGCGCCATGGAAGGCGCCGGCAAGTTCGTGGAAGACGACGAACTGCGCGAAGCCATGCAGGAGAAAGGGCTGGGCACGCCGGCCACCCGGGCCTCCATCATCGAAGGCCTGATCAACGAGAAGTACATGTTCCGTGAGGGACGCGAGCTCATTCCCACGGCAAAAGCCTTCCAGCTGATGACGCTGCTGCGGGGCCTGGGCGTGGAAGAACTGTCGCGGCCCGAGCTCACCGGTGATTGGGAATACAAGCTGGCCCAGATGGAGCACGGCGGCCTGTCGCGCGAGGCCTTCATGCGCGAGATCGCCGAGATGACCAGGCGCATCGTCAAGAAAGCCAAGGAATACGACCGCGACACGGTGCCGGGCGACTACGCCACCCTGTCCACACCCTGCCCCAATTGCGGCGGCGTGGTCAAGGAAAACTACAAGCGCTTCACCTGCACTGGCAAGAGCGGGGCGGGCGAAGATGCCTGCGGTTTCTCGTTCGGCAAGACGCCCGCTGGCCGCACCTTCGACGCGACCGAAGTCGAGCAGTTGCTACGCGACAAGAAGATCGGGCCGCTGGAGGGCTTCCGCTCCAAGGCCGGCTGGCCCTTCACGTCGGAGATCGTCCTCAAGTACAACGAGGAAGAGAAGAACTGGAAGCTCGAGTTCGATTTCGGCGACGACAAGAACGCGGCCGAAACCGGCGAGATCGTCGACTTCAGCGGGCAGCAGCCGCTGGGCCCCTGCCCCAAGTGCGCTGCGCGGGTTTTTGAATACGGCAAGAACTACATCTGCGAGCGGGCCGTGCCGACCGAGCAGCAGCCCACGCCCACGTGCGGCTTCAAGAGCGGGCAGGTCATCCTGCAGCAGCCGGTCGAGCGCGAGCAGATGAGCAAGCTGTTGGCGACCGGCAAGACCGACCTGCTGGACAAGTTCGTTTCCATGCGCACCCGTCGCCCGTTCAAGGCCTTTCTCGCCTGGGACAAGGAAGCAGGCAAAGTCAATTTCGAGTTCGCGCCTTCCAAGTTTCCGCCCCGCAAGGGCGCGTCCGGCACGGCAGCCCCGGCGAAGGTGGCCGCCGGCAAATTGGCACCGGCCGCCAAAGCCGCCAAGACCCCAGCCAAGAAGGCCTCCGCTGGGAAATCAGCGGCCCCCAAGGCCCCGCGCAAGACGGGCGTCGGCCTCAAGCCCAGCGCGGAACTCGCCGCCGTGATCGGCGCCGACCGGGTCGCGCGCACTGAAGTCATCAAGAAATTGTGGGACTACATCAAGGCCAACGGCCTGCAGGACGCGAAGGACAAGCGCTCCATCAACGCCGACGCCAAGCTCCTGCCGGTGTTCGGCAAGCCGCAAGTGACTATGTTCGAGCTCGCGGGTGTCGTCGGCAAGCACCTCAGTTCGGAAACCTGAACGCCATGCCCACGCATCAAACGCTCGATCGGTTCATCGCCCGCGTCGAACAGAACACGCATGTGGAGGCGATCGAGGAGTTCTACACCGAGGACGCTTCGATGCAGGAAAACATGGCGCCGCCGCGCGTCGGACGGCACACCCTGGCGGCCCAGGAGGCGGCGACACTGGCACGTGCCTCGTCGGTAAGCTCTAGTTGCGTCAGGCCGGCTTTCGTGAACGGCGACCATGTCGTCATCCGGTGGGTCTTCGAGTTCACGTGGAAAGACGGCACTTCGAGCCGGATCGAGGAACTTGCCTACCAGCGCTGGGAGGGCGAGCGGATCGCGCAGGAGCAGTTTTTCTACGACCCCAGGCAGTTCGTCCCCAAGGCCGCTGCCGGGACGTGAGCCGGGGGTGACAAGAACGCGCGGTTCGTTGCATCATTCGGTTCCCATTTTTCAAAGGAGAGACGAATGAAGAAAACCCTGCTTGCCGCCGCGCTGCTGGGCGCGGCCTGCGTGGCCGGCGCCGCCGGTTTCACGCTCGAAAGCCCCGACGTCAAGGCCAACGCCATGATGGACAAGAAGTTCGAGTTCAACGGCTTCGGCTGTTCGGGCGAGAACAAGTCGCCCACGCTGAAGTGGAGCGCGGCGCCCAAGGACACCAAGAGCTTCGCCGTCACGGTGTACGACCCCGATGCGCCCACCGGCTCCGGCTGGTGGCACTGGTCGGTGATCAACATCCCCGCCAACGTGACCGAGCTGAAGGCCGACGCCGGCAACGTGAGCGGCGCCAATCTCCCCCAGGGCGCCAAGCAGGTGCGCATCGACTACGGCGCGGCCGGGTGGGGCGGTGCGTGCCCGCCCCCGGGCGACAAGCCGCACCGCTATATCTTCACCGTCCACGCACTCAAGACCGACAAGCTGGACATACCGGCCGACGCCACGGCGGCACTGGCCGGGTTCATGATCAATGGGAACTCGCTGGCCAAGGCAGGCTTCACCGCGAAATACGGGCGGCCAAAGGCGAAATAGCCATTTGCCGATGGGCGCTCACGCCGGCCGCAGGTGCCATGCCCGCGGCCGCGTGAATGCCTGGATGCCGTAGGTGGACAGTGTCAGGCCGACTCCCGAGTCGCCAAAACCGCTCCACGGTAGCCGGGGACTAACGCGGTCGCAGCAGTTCCAGTACAGGCTGCCCGCGTTGACGCGCGCAAGAACAGCCCGTGCGCGCTCGCCATTGGGCGAGTAGACGCCGGCCGTCAGGCCGTAGCGCGTGTCGTTCATCAGGCGCACGGCCTCTTCGTCCCCGGACACCTTCTGGATGCCGATCAGCGGGCCGAAGCTCTCCTCCTTCATCAGTTCCATGCGATGGTCGACATGGCTGAACACCGTGGGCGCAAACCAGTTTCCAGGACCGGGTAGCCGGCCGCCGCCCAGGAGAAGCCGGCCGCCCTTGGCCTTGGCGTCGGCCACCTGCGCATCCAGCACATCGAGCTGAGGCGCGCGGGTGATCGCGCCGATGTAGGTCTCCTCGCTCATCGGGTCGCCCGCCTTCATGTCCTTGACCTGCGCCACGAAGGCGGCAACAAAGGCATCGTGGATCTTCTCGTGCACGTAGATGCGTTCGACCGAGCAGCAGCTCTGGCCGGTGTTGTACATGGCCCCATCGGCCAGCGATTGCGCTGCGGCCGACGGATCCGCATCGTCGCAGACATAGGTCGGGTCCTTGCCGCCCAGCTCCAGTTGCAGCTTCATGAAGCGGGAGCCCACCGCCTGGGCGATGCGCGCCCCGGTCGCGTAGGACCCGGTGAAAAAAAGCCCATCGATCTTCTGGTCCAGCAGCGCGGCGCCCACCGGGCCCTCGCCGATGACCGGCACGAACACGTCCTGGGGCACTCCGGCCTGGTGCAGCAGCCGGGTCATCTCCAGCCCGGTCAGTGTGGCGTACTCGGAAGGCTTGTAGAGCACGGCGTTGCCGGTCAGCAGCGCCGGGACGATCACGTTGCATCCGACGAACCAGGGATAGTTCCAGGCCGAGATGTTGGCCACCACGCCCAAGGCCACATGCTCGATGCGCTCTTTCATGCCGCCTTCGTCGAACACCGTTTGCGTGGCGATGGCCTGGTCGACTTCCTGGAGGAAGAAGTCTATCCGGCCCAGCAGCCCGTTGAGCTCGCTGCGCGACATCTTGATCGGCTTGCCCGTTTCCCGCGTCATGACCGCGGCCAATGCGTCCAGGTCGCGGACGACGCCGTCACGGAAGTGGGCGATGCAGGCCTTGCGCTCGGCCAGCGAGCGTGCCGCCCACGCAGCTTGCGCGGCGCGCGCCCGCCCCGCCTTGATCGCCACGCCGGCCGCGTCGTCGGCTTCGAGCTCGGCGAGCTTTTCGCCGTTGGCGGGGTTACGGATGGTGAATCGATTCATGAGGCTTGTGTCTCTTGCTTGACTGCCGCGGCGGCGGCCAGGAAATCCCGCAGCAGGGCAGCGTCGTCCAGCACATCCGATCCTTGCTGGTGGAACTCCGGGTGCCACTGGACGGCGGCCAGGTACGGCTTGCCTGGATCCTGCCGCCGGATGGCTTCTATCAATCCATCTTCGTTGCTCACCGCTTCCACTTCGAAGCCGGGGGCCAGGTCCTTGATAGCCTGGTGGTGGATGCTATTGACCTTCACCTTGGCCGCCCCGGGGTAAAGGCTGGCCAGCCGCGAGCCGGGCCGGATTTCAACGCTGTGAAAGTTGTGATCGTAGATCGATGCGTCGCGATGCAGCAGGGCTTGCGGCAACTGGGTCTGGATGTCCTGGTAGAGCGTCCCGCCGTACGCGACGTTCATCAGCTGCAGGCCCCTGCAGACGCCAAACACCGGCTTGCCGTGGCGTTCGAAGGCCGCCACCAGGTCGATTTCGTATTCGTCCCGTATCTTGTCGCCGGCCCAGCGCTCCTGCAGCGGCTGCTCGCCGTAGCTCAGCGGGGAGACGTCCGCGCCTCCGTGAAGGACCAAGCCATCGAGCCAGTGGGCATAGTGGTCGAGCGTCACGTCGCCGCGCTGCGTCGCCCCCGTGGGACTGGGGATCATGACTGCCAGCGCCCCGGTCGACATGACCCAATGCGCGATCGACTGTTCCACGTACTGCAAGGTCTTGCCGGTGAACAATGCTCTCGCAGGGTCGGCGTGCATGAAGCAGGCCGAGATGCCGATCTTCAGGCGGGAAGCGCTATCCATCGGGGTTGCCTCTACATCGCTTCTTCGAATAGCCGCTGGAAGTCCGCCGCCGAGCAGGGCCGCGGATTGGTCCGGTGGCAGATGTCGGCTTCGGCGATCTGGACCAGCCTGGGGATCTGCTCGCGCTTGACGCCGTGCCCGCCCAGCTTGCCGCTGATGCCTACCCTGTACTTGAGCGCCCGCAGCCACGGGACGAACTCCTCGCCGCCGCCCTGCACCTTGCACACATGCGCGAGCTCGTCGAACTTTTCCGTCGCGGCTTCGCGGTTCCAGGCCAGCACCGTGTCGATCATGAGTGCGTTGGCCAGGCCATGATGCAGGTCGCAGACCGCACCCAGCGCATGGGCGCAGGCGTGCACCGCGCCCAGGTCTTTCTGGAACGCGATGGCACCCATCATCGACGCCATCATCATGTCGCTGCGTGCCTGCAGGTTGCCCGGTTCGTTGACGGCCGCGAGCAGGGCGCGGGCGGCGATGCGCGTACCCTCCAGCGCGATGCCGTCGCACAGCGGGTGGTAGGCTGGCGACAGGTAGCTTTCGATGTTGTGGGTGAGCGCGTCCATGCCGGTGGCGGCGGTGACATGGGGCGGCAGGCCGAGGGTGAGCTCGGGGTCCGCGAACACGATACGGGCCAGCACCTTCGGGCTGAAAATCACGCGCTTGAGGTGGGTCTGGTCTTCGCTGATGACGGCCGAGCGTCCCACTTCCGATCCGGTGCCGGCGGTCGTCGGCATGGCGACGAAATACGGCAGATCCCGGTCGATTGCCCGCACCTGCGGATGGTCCCAGGCGTAGTCGAGGATGTGCCCTTCGTGCGTGGCTGCGATACCCACCACCTTGGCCACGTCGAGCGCGGCGCCGCCGCCGAAGCCGATGATGCAATCGGCGCCATGCGACCTGAATGCCGCGGCGCCGTCGCTGACCTGCCCGGCCGTCGGGTTTCCGAACACGCCTGCGAACACAGCGACCTCCAGCCCGGTGAGGTGGCTCCTGAATTCGGCTAGCACCGGCAAGGCGCCAAGCGCCTTGTCGGTGACGATCAGCGGACGCTTGAGCCCCTGTGACAGCAGGTGCTGAGACACTTCCTTGCGAGCCCCGGCGCCGAAGTGGATGGCGGTGGGAAACGAGAAGCCGCTGATGGTCATGATCGAACAGTCCTTTGAAACGCCCGCGGCGCCATGCATTTCCTCAAATGATCTCGAAATAGCGCTTCAACTCCCAGTCGGTCACGCCGTCCAGCCACTGCCGCCATTCCCAGTCGCGGGTGGCCGCGAAGTGTTCGACGAAGGTATCGCCCAGAAAATCCCGCGCGATGCTGGAATTGCTGAAGTTGCGGGTTGTTTCGATCAGGGTGCGGGGCGCCCTGGGGATGTTTTCGGCTCCAAGGTTGGTGCCGGTGATGGGCGGCGCCGTCAGCTTCAGGCCCTTCTCGACACCGTACAGCCCCGCTGCGATGACGGCCGCCATGGCCAAGTAGGGATTGACGTCGGCGCCGGGACAGCGGGTTTCCAGCCGTGTCCCCTTGGGGCTGCCCGCGATCACCCGAAAACTCGCCGTGCGGTTGTCGATGCCCCAGGTCGGCTTGACCGGCGCCCAGAACCCGTCCACCAGGCGCTTGTAGCTGTTGATAGTGGGCCAGAACATCGGCGCGAACTCCATCAGGCACTGCACCTGGCCCGCCACATAGCTTTCGAAGAGCTTGCTCATCTTGCGAGGGCTCTTGGCGTCGTAGAACTGGTTGGTCTTGCCGTCCGTCAGGCTCTGGTGGATATGCCCGCTGCAACCCGGGTACTGCGCGCTCCACTTCGCCATGAAACTCGGCATGATGCCGAAGCGGGCCCCGATTTCCTTTGCGCCGGTCTTGAACAGGATGGCGCGGTCGGCCTGCTCCAGCGCTTCGGAAAATCCGATGGCGGCCTCATAGACGCCGGGCCCGGTCTCGGTGTGCAAGCCCTCGATCGGCACGCCAAAGGCGAGCATCTCATCCATGATCGCGTTGAAGAACTCGCGGTTCTGGTTCACGCGCAGGAGCGAATAGCCGAACATGCCGGGTGTGAGCGTCTCGGGTCCCACGCCCTTCTTGGCGGCCCAGCTCTGCGGCGTCTCCAGGAAATTGAACCACTCGTATTCCATGCCGGTCATGACCTGGAAGCCCAGCTTTTCGGCGCGCTTGAGTACGCGCTTGAGCGTCTGGCGCGGACAGACGGCGTAGGGACTGCCGTCGGTATTGATGAATTCGCCGAGGAAAAAATCGATGCCGCCGTCCCATGGCACCTGACGGTGGGTGTTCAGGTCGAGACGGGCCAAAGCGTCCGGAAAGCCGTGCTGCCAGCCGGTGACCTGGGCGTTGTCGTAGGTGGTGTCGGTGCAGTCCCAGCCGAACACCACGTCGCAGAAACCGAAGCCGCCTCCTGGCCCCTGGTCGGCAGCGCCCTCGAACTTGTCCTTGTGCAGGTACTTTCCGCGCAGCACGCCGTCGATGTCGCTGCACGCGACCTTGACCTTGGATGCGCCGGACTTGCGGACCGACGCGAGGGCCGGATGAACCTTGGTTGCCATGGCGTTTCGTTGAAGCAGATTGTTGTTCGCACAGCCTACGGCAAAAGCGCCGGGCTGTGGAAACTAAGAACCACCCGGCTGTCGGCTGCCATCGCATTGCCGCAGCATAGCGAGCGCGAAGCGTTTCGGCTCACCTCAAAGCGGCTCAGCCCGCGCGGTCTTCGCGCGGAATCGGGTACTTGCTCTCGCTGGACGACTCGTCACTATGATGATTTGCCGCGGTGATGGTGCTGTCGGGCAAATCTTCCGTTCGCCGCTGGAGCAGCTTGCGGTGCAGGGGACGACCCGTCTTCGTGGTGTGCCAAGCCACTTCGTAGTCGTCGCGCGGGGATGTCTTTTTGTCCGGTGCCATGGGCTCCAGCATAGCGAGCGAGCACTCACTTGATGTAGGACATGATCCCGGCTCGGCTTCGGAGTAGTGCTACACGCTGTAGCGACTTCAGTATGAAAGTAAAGCTAAGCGGCAGCGGTCTTGCGCTGCGCCAGCGCCTGGGCCACCAGTTTGGGGTCGAGACCGTACATTTCTGCAAACTCACCCGCCGTTCGGCCGCTGGCCTCGTAGGCGCGCAGCAACGCTTCGCGTTTGGCTGCCTGTTCGGCCAGTTCGGCGAACGCTTCCCGCAATACCGCCGCAGCGACGTCGTCCTGGGCATGGACCCGCTCCTGGTAGTCGCCCTGGGACAGGCCGCAGGACCTGATGGCTTCCACCAGACTCGAGCGCAGCCAGGGCCGAAGGTCTTCCTTGGAGCGGGCCTGGCGGCGACGGAACACTTCCATGATGGCGTGATGCACGTGCTCGGGCGCGACGTCTTCGACCGGCACGCCGTTCAAGTCATGGCGCTGGTGGCCGGCGGCCACGCTTTCCAGGTAACGGGTGGAGCGTGCGTGCAGCCCCAGCGCCGCCTTGAGATCTTCTTTCTTGAAGTCGTCGGGGTGAAGGGCCAGGATTTCCTGGAACACGCCCAGCTTGAGCGGCAAAAAGCGCGCGCCGAACATCTTCGGGTAGAGCTGGAACAGCCGCTCGAGGACCTGATGTGCGGGACGTGCCGGGCGAAGCCCCCTGGGCTGGGCCTTGGCCTGCACGGGTGGCAAGGGATCGGAGACGGTGTCGGACATGCCCAGACTGTACGCAATTTCCACGGCAGAATCGGAACCATGAAAATAGAAAAAGACACTGTGGTGACCCTGCGCTACAAGGTGGCCGAGGCCACTGGCAAACTGATCGAGGAAAGCCGCGAGCCGATGGTCTATCTCCACGGCGGGTATGAAAACACCTTGCCCAAGATCGAGGCCGCGCTGGACGGGCGCGAAGCTGGGTATGAGGTGACGATCCAGCTCAAGCCGGAGGACGGCTTCGGCGTCCGCGACGAGGCTCTCACCCGTACCATTCCCAAAAAAGAGTTCCCGCCCGGCGTCAAAGTGGGTGGCCAGCTGGAAGGCCAGACCGACGACGGCCAGCCGCATGTCTTTCACGTCATGAAGATCAAGGGCGACACCGTCCACCTGGACGGGAACCACCCACTCGCCGGCCGGGAGCTGCGCTTCGTCCTCAATGTGACGGGCGTGCGCGCCGCGACCGCGGAAGAGATCGCGCACCGTCACGTGCACGGGGCGCATGGTCACCAGCATTGAGGCTGAGTGGCCCCATCCCGATCAGGCCTGAATTGTGCGCTCGGGATTTATGTACCGCATTGGTCAGCACATCTTTCAACGCCGCCTGCACGCTCTCGCTGGCGGGCGTCCTGACGCCTGTGGCCCCGCGTACGCCGGCCTCTGCTAAAAAGCGAACCATGAAGTTCAAGATGGCTCCCAACTCCCTTTTCGCCGTGCTGCTGCGCTCGCCGTGGTGGATCAGCATGGCCATCGCGCTGGTGTTCGGTAGCGCCGCCCTCGCTCTGCTGCCCGAGCCCTATCGCGTAATGGGCGCGATGGGTGGCTTCCCGTTCGTCGGCATCGGTCTGGTGGCCTTGTGGCAGCAAATGCGGTTGCCTAGCGAGAAACGATGCGCGGCTGTACTCGGCGCCGTGAGCAGGATGAATTGGCCGGAATTTTCCAGGCTGCTGCAACATGGCTTCGCCCAACAGGGCTATGAGGTCAAGCAGGCCCACGGGGCGGTCGACTTCGAGTTGACGCGGGCAGGCGCGACGACCTTGGTGGCCGCGCGGCGCTGGAAGGCGGCGCGGCATGGCGAGGAAGCTTTGCAAGCGCTGCACGGCGCGGCGCAGTCCCGGGGCGCCTCCCACTGCCTCTACATCGCGATCGGCGACCTCAGCGCCAACGCACACAGTTTCGCCAAGAGAAACCAGGTCCAGCTCATGCAGGGCCCGGCACTGGCTTTGTTGCTGAAGGACGCCCACCTGCCCGCTTGACGGCAAGCCAGGTGAGAGCGATCCGGCCATAAAACGCGCGTCTGCGCGTTTTCACGCAAGCCCTGACTAGCTTGCCACGACCCGCGCCATCTCCAGGCACTTGTTGGAGTAGCCCCATTCATTGTCGTACCAGGACACGAGCTTGACGAAGGTGCTGTCCAGGGCGATTCCCGCCTCGGCATCGAAGATCGAAGTGCGCGCATCGCCGCGGAAATCGGTAGCCACCACCTTGTCTTCCGTGTAGCCCAGGATGCCCTTGAGCGCGCCTTCGCTTTGCGCCTTGAACTCCGCGCAGATCTCCTTGTAGGAAGCCTCTTTCACCAGCTCCACCGTGAGATCGACCACCGACACGTCGGAGGTGGGAACACGGAACGCCATGCCGGTGAGCTTCTTGTTGAGCTCGGGTATCACCACGCCGACCGCCTTGGCCGCGCCGGTGCTGGAGGGAATGATGTTCTCCAGGATGCCGCGGCCGCCGCGCCAATCCTTGCTGCTCGGCCCGTCGACGGTTTTCTGAGTGGCCGTTGCGGCATGCACCGTCGTCATGAGGCCGCGCTTGATGCCCCACTTGTCATTCAGGACCTTTGCCAGCGGCGCCAGGCAGTTGGTGGTGCACGAGGCGTTGGAGATGACGGCCTCGCCCTTGTAGGTCTTGTGGTTGACGCCAAAGACGAACATCGGCGTGTCGTCCTTACTGGGGGCGGAGATGATGACCTTCCTGGCGCCCGCGGCCAGGTGCTTGCTCGCCGAGTCCTTGTCCAGGAACAGGCCCGTCGATTCGATCACGATGTCGGCGCCCACGTCGTTCCACTTCAGGTTGGCCGGGTCGCGTTCCTGGGTGAGACGGATGCGCTTGCCGTTGACCAGCAAGGTGTCGCCGTCGAGGGCGATGTCCCCCTTGAAACGGCCGTGCACCGAGTCGTACTGGAGCATGTAGGCCAGGTAGGTGGGCTCCAGCAGGTCGTTGATGCCGACGATCTCGATGTCGCTGAAGTTCTGCACTGCCGAACGCAGCACGTTGCGCCCGATGCGCCCGAAACCGTTGATGCCGATCTTGATGGTCATTTGTCTGCTCCGACTGAAGTTAGTAAATCATGGCGCCAGGACGGCGCGTACCGTGTCCGCGACGTTCTCGGGTGTGAAACCGAAGTGCTTGAACAATACATTGGCCGGCGCCGATTCGCCGTAGGTGTCGATCCCGACCACGGCGGCACAACCGTATTTCCACCAGAAATCGGTCACGCCCATCTCGACGGCGACGCGCGGCACGCCCGCGGGAAGCACCTGGTTCTTGTAGGCCGCGCTCTGCCGGTCGAAAGCGGTGGTGCTGGGCATGGAAACCACCCGCACTGGGATCTGACGCGCGGCCAGCTGCTCCTGCGCCTTCAGCGCCAGCTGAACCTCGGAGCCCGTGGCGATGATCACCGCCTGCGGCTTCCTGTCCAGACCGACTTCTGCCGCGTCGGCCAGGATGTAGCCGCCCTTGCTGATGTCTTCGAGACCCGCCTTGGGGGCGTAAGGAAGATTCTGGCGCGACAGCAGCAGCGCGGTGGGGCGGCCGGTGTTTTGCAGCGCCACGGCCCAGGCCACCGCCGTCTCGGCCGTGTCGCAGGGGCGCCAGACGTCCAGGTTGGGGATCAGCCGCAGGCTGGCCGCGTGTT
>JACDFR010000074.1 GCA_013815685.1 Ramlibacter sp. | reverse complement strand
GTCGGGGCCCGTCATGGCCGCAGCCTGCGCCGGGTCGGCCATGCCCGGCGCGGCGCCGCCGGCCTGCACCGTCTCGATGGCCTTGAGCAGCGCCCTGCGGTTGGCGATGATCACCTTGTCGCTGGTGCCCAGGTGCTCGCGGGTGCGGTCCTGGATCTCGCCCATGCTTTCCACCGCCCACTGGTCGTGCACGTTGATGTCGTCTTCGCCCATGCCCAGGTAGGTCTGCGTCATCTGCTCACCGGGGTTGAAGCCCCAATGGTTGTGGCGCCCCGACTTGGGGATGTAGTCCGGCAGCGAGATGTATTGCAGCCGCTGGCGGCGCATGGCTTCCTTGTCCACGGGCCCGGCGAAGCTGGTGAATATCGAGTACCAGTAGGTGTGGGTGTCGTCCACCGGCACGTGCATTTGCGAGATGGTCAGTGTTTCCGAAAGAGGGATGACGAAGGTTTGCGGAAAGATCGCCTGCGTGATGCGCACGTGGGTGAGCTCGCCGGTCATGGGCCGCAGGGCCGTCAGCTGCATGCCCCACGGTGTCGGTTCGAAGCCGATCTCCGGCTGGTGGAACTCGCGCATGATGCGCGTCATCGGCCAGCGCTCGCCGCCGAATTGCCCCGCGCTGGCGCTGCGGAACTGCTTGCCCGCGGCGTTGTCGCCGATGCCCTCCAGCGCTTCGTCGTTGAGGAAGCGGTGGAGGAAGGACGGATGCGCCGGATCGATGCCCACCTCGAACGCCTGCAGCCAGTTGGCATTCCACAAGCCCTTGAACGCGAAGGCATGCGAGCCGGGCGCCGCGAAGCAGTCGAACCGGGGAAAGGGCGGGGGCGTGGTTCCCTCTTCGCCGAGCCACGCAAAGACGATTCCACTTTTCTCCAGGACCGGATAGCTGCGCTGGCGAACCCGCTCGCACAGCTTGCTGCCTTGCGGCTCCGCGGGCGTCTCCAGGCACCTGCCGGCGGCATCGAACTTCCACCCGTGGAAGGGGCAGCGAAGGCCGTCGCCTTCGTTGCGGCCGAAGGAAAGGTCCGCGCCCCGGTGCGGGCAATGGCGATCCAGCAGGCCCCAGGCCGCCTGGGCGTTCTTGAACAGCACGAGGTCCTGGCCCAGCACGCGCACTGCCTTGACCGGGCGCAGCGCCATGCGCGGGTCCAGCACCGGGTCGAATTCGTCGACGAGTGCTACCGGCTGCCAATATTTGCGCAGCAAGGCCCCGCAGGCCGTGCCTGGACCGACGCGCGTGACCAGTTCATTTTGTTCGGCTCTCATGGATTCAGTGTACGCGCGAGGTGTGCCCCGGGTGCAGCTAGACGCAAGGCCATGAACGACGAATTCCTCTTTTCGCCCGCTCGCCGGGGCGGGGCGCGATGCCGGCCATGCGGCTGGTCGCGGGCCGTTGAGCTCGACGCGGGCAGCGCACTTCAGCCCGGTGGGTGTGCGCCGCGGCTTCTTCGCCGGCACCGTGGCGCTGTCCCGCTGGCTGCTCGCCGCCTGACTTGGGTTTATCCTCGGGCCATGAAGCTGTACAACTACTTCCGGTCTTCGGCCTCTTTCCGCGTGCGCATCGCGCTTGAATTGAAGGGTCTGGACTACGACTACGTGCCTGTGCACCTGGTCAAGGGCGAGCACACGCAGGATGCCTACGCAGCCGTCTCTGCGTCCCAGCTCGTGCCCACGTTCGAGATCGACAGCGGTGAGCGGCTCGGACAGTCGATGGCGATCATCGAATACCTGGACGAGGTGCACCCGCAGCACCCACTGCTGCCGCCGGACGCCTTGGGCCGTGCACGAGTGCGCGCCCTCGCGCAGCTGGTCGCCTGCGAGATCCACCCCCTGAACAACCTGCGTGTGCTCAAGTACCTGGTGCGCCAGCTGAAAGTGCAAGAGGATGCCAAGAGTGCCTGGTACCGCCACTGGGTTCGCCAGGGCCTGGAAGCTTTCGAACGGGAACTGTCGCAGCTGCCGCCCTCGACCTACTGCTATGGCTCGACACCCACGCTGGCGGACTGCTGCCTGGTGCCGCAGATTTTCAATGGCAGGCGGTTCGATGTCGACTTCTCGGGGCTGGCGCGAACGATGGCGGCCTACGACGCCTGCATGGCCCATCCGGCATTCCAGAAGGCCCAGCCTGCGAACTGCCCCGACAACGAGGCTTGACGTGAAAGTGCCCGCCGGCTGGATCACGCCCGACTGGCCGGCGCCGGTGAACGTCCGCTCGATCTGCACCACGCGCGCCGGTGGAATCTCACACCCGCCCTACGGCACCTTGAACCTGGGCGACCATGTGGGCGACGCACCCGAGGCGGTGACAACCAATCGCAAAATACTCGCCGGCGTGATCCAGGCCCGGCCGGTGTTCCTGAGGCAGGTGCATGGCCGCTCGGCCGTCGTTCTCGACAGCGGCGCACCCGATGGCGCGCAAGCGGACGGATGCGTCGCGACAGCGCCCGGCGTGGCATGCACGATGATGGTGGCGGACTGTCTTCCCGTCCTTTTCTGCACGGCGGATGGAGGGGTGGTGGCCGCCGCCCACGCGGGCTGGCGCGGCCTGGCGGGAGAGGGCGGGCAAGGCATCCTGGAGGCGGTCGTCGGTTTGCTCGGGAGTACGGCGAGTGCGCAGCCCGCGCAAATGCTTGCATGGCTGGGGCCCTGCATCGGCGCGCCGGCCTTCGAGGTGGGCTCCGAGGTCAGGGCCGCGTTCGAGGCGGATGACGCCGGCGCGGCGTCGCTCTTCAGGCCGCATGCCCAGAGCAAATGGCTCGCCGATCTGCAGGGACTGGCGCGAAGGCGCTTGCATGCGCTGGGCATCGCGCGCATCTACGGCAACGACGGCGGCCCTGCGTGGTGCACCGTTGCCAACCCCTCACAATTCTTTTCGCACCGGCGCGACCGCGTCGGCGGCCGGTTCGCCGCCAGCATCTGGCGGGCCTGACGCAGCACCGGCGCGCAGCGCGCGCTCAGCCGCCTCCCTGGCCTTGATGGCGCTTTTCCGGCCGGGGGTTCCCATCAGGTAAAGGACCAGCGAGACAGGTGCCGCGCCATAGAGTAAAAAGGTGAAGATGGCTCCCGTCACGGTTCCGGTGGTGTTGGTGGCTTCGGCGACCGCCATCATGAGCGCGACGTAGAGCCATCCGATAGCGACAAGGTGCATCAGTCGAAGCCGGTGTGATTGTCTAGGTGCAACATGATTGATGGGATACTTTGGGTTAACCCGTATAACAGGGCAGTCAGGAAACAAGATGAATTCTGAACCAGACTGGGCCGCCCAGGCCCAGCACTTCCAGCAAAGCCTTGGCGACGGCTGGAAACAGGCACTCCAGTCGTTCCCGGGAATGAGCTCGTCGGTGGCGGTGCCGCCGGTCCCCCCGCTGAGTTTTTCTCCCGGGAAGCTGCAGGCGCTGCAGCAGGCTTACCTGAAGGAGGCCGCCGATCTCTGGAACCTGGGCCTCAAGGCCCCGGCGGTGGCGGACAAGCGGTTCGCCTCCGAGGCCTGGGCAGCCAATCCCATTGCCGCTTATTCGGCCGCCCTATACCTGCTCAACGCCCGCGCCTTGCTGGGCCTGGCCGAAGCCGCGGACGCCGACGCCAGAACCAAGGCGCGGCTGCGGTTCGCCGTCGAGCAATGGATGGCCGCCTCGGCGCCGAGCAACTTCATGTGCCTCAACGCCGAGGCGCAGAAAAAAGCGCTGGACACCCGAGGCGTGAGCATTGCCAAGGGCCTGCAGAACCTGCTCAAGGATATCCAGCAAGGCCATGTGTCGATGACCGACGAAAGCCTGTTCGAAGTCGGCAAGAACGTCGCCACCACCGAAGGCGCGGTGGTGTTCGAGAACGAACTGTTCCAGCTGATCGAATACAAGCCGCTGACCGCCAAGGTGTACGAGCGGCCCTTCCTGGTCGTGCCGCCGTGCATCAACAAGTTTTATATCCTCGACTTGCAGCCCGAGAATTCGCTGGTGCGCTATCTCGTGGAGCAGGGGCATCGCACCTTCGTCATCAGCTGGCGGAATCCGGATGCGACGCTCGAGGACAAAGGCTGGGACGACTACATCGGCGATGGCTGCATCAAGGCTGTCGAGGTGGTCGGCGAGATCGCCTCGGCCGGGAAGATCAACGCGCTGGGCTTTTGCGTGGGAGGAACCATCCTCGGCACGGCCATGGCGGTGCTTGCCGCCCGGGGCGAGAACCCGGTGGCATCGGCCACGCTGCTGACCACGTTCCTCGACTTTTCGGAAACCGGCGTGCTCGATCTCTTCATCGACGACGCCTTCGTGAAGTACCGGGAAGTGCAGCTCGGCCGCGGGGGCATCCTCAAGGGCCAGGAACTGGCGTCGACGTTCAGCTTCCTGCGGCCCAACGACCTGGTGTGGAACTACGTGGTGGGCAACTACCTCAAGGGGGAAACCCCGCCTCCCTTCGACCTGCTGTACTGGAACAGCGACTCCACCAACCTCCCCGGCCCCATGTACGCCTGGTACCTGCGCAACACCTACTTCGAGAACAACCTCGCGAAGCCCGGGAAATGCACGGTGTGCGGCGAAAAGGTCGACCTGCGCCGGGTCGATATCCCCGTCTACATCTATGGCTCGCGGGAAGACCATATCGTCCCGATCGCGGGCGCCTATGCCTCGACGCAGCACCTGCCCGGCAAGAAGCGCTTTGTCATGGGTGCGTCGGGCCACATCGCCGGGGTGATCAACCCCCCTTCGAAGAACAAGCGTTCCTACTGGACCAACGACAAGCTGCACAAGACCCATCTTGAGTGGCTCAAGGGCGCGAAAGAACATCCGGGCAGCTGGTGGTCCGACTGGTCCGGCTGGCTGAAACCCCACGCGGGCAAGCAGATCGCTGCGCCCAGGACCTACGGCCGCGGCAAGTACAAGTCGATCGAACCTGCGCCGGGACGCTATGTCAAAGCCAAAGCCTGACCGGCTGCTGCCGTGCCAGCGAACCAACACATCAAGGAGATAAAGACATGAGCCAGAAGATTGCCTATATCACCGGTGGCATGGGCGGCATAGGCACCGCGATCTGCCAACGCATGCACAAGGAAGGGTTCAAGGTCATTGCCGGCTGCGGGCCGACCCGCGACTACGCCAAATGGCTGGGCGAACAGGAAGCGCTGGGCTACAAGTTCTATGCTTCCGTCGGCAACGTGGGCGCCTGGGAATCCACGGTCGAGGCATTCAGCAAGGCCAAGGCCGAACACGGCCCGATCGACGTGCTGGTCAACAATGCGGGTATCACCCGTGACCGCATGTTCCTCAAGATGACGCGAGAGGATTGGGATGCCGTGATCGAAACCAACCTCAACTCGATGTTCAACGTCACCAAGCAGGTGGTGGGGGACATGGTCGAGAGAGGCTGGGGCCGCATCATCAACATCAGCTCGGTCAACGGCGAGAAGGGGCAGGCGGGACAGACCAACTATTCGGCTGCCAAGGCCGGCATGCACGGCTTCACCATGGCGCTGGCGCAAGAGATGGCCAACAAGGGCGTGACCGTCAACACCGTGAGTCCGGGCTACATCGGCACCGACATGGTCAAGGCCGTGCGGCCGGACGTGCTGGACAAGATCGTCGCGACCATTCCCGTCAAACGGCTGGGCAAGCCTGAAGAAATCGCGTCGATCATCGCCTGGCTGGCCTCCGAAGAGGGCGGCTACTCTACCGGCGCGGATTTTTCGGTCAACGGCGGCTTGCACATGGGGTAATCTCAGACAGGGCCGCTTGCTCGACCAGCGGCTCGTCAGTGGCGCATCGGAAGGAAACAAAAGCTACAAGCTGGCTCGGTCCCGGGCGAATTGTGAATTGCGATGACGCCCCTAACATTCCGATGCGCAACTTTCGCGGCTCGGGCTGAACAATGGGCCCATGCCCTTGCGCACTTCCTCCCACCTCGCCTCAGGCGGCACGGCCTTGCTGAACCCCCCCGCGTTCGGGGCCCAGCCGCAGCCACGCCGCATCCTCATCGTCGAGGACGACCCCCGGATCGCCGAGCAGCTATCGCGCTACCTCGAGGGGCAGGGCTACGAAACCACCGTGCTGGCCAACGGCCTGCAGGTCGAGCCCGAGGTGCGGCGGCTCGAGCCCTCGCTGATATTGCTGGACTTGATGCTTCCCGGCCTGGATGGCCTCGAGGTCTGCCACCTGCTCCGCCGTTTTTCCGCCGTTCCCATCATCATCGTCACGGCCCGGGCCGATGAGATCGACCGCCTGTTGGGCCTGGAGGGCGGCGCGGACGACTACGTCTGCAAGCCCTTCAGCCCGCGTGAACTGCTGGCGCGGATGAAGGCTTTGCTGCGGCGGGCGGAGGGGCGGCTGCAGACCGGTATGACCCGGCACGGGTTCACCATCGACGAAGGGGCCCAGCGCATCGCCTGGGAGGACAGCTGGCTGCCCTTGACGCCCGTTGAATTCCGTCTGCTGCGCAAGCTGCTGTCGCGGCCGGGCCATGTATTTTCCAGAGGCAGCTTCCTTGACGGCGCGGGCGATCGATTCAGCCAGAACCCGGGCCGCGTGATCGACAGCCACATCAAGAATCTCCGGCGCAAGATAGCAGCGATCCGGCCCCAGGGCTCGGCCATTGTCTCGGTCTATGGCATGGGGTACCGCTTCGATCCCGCAGCGAGCGATGTAGGCTGAAACCTGCATCCAGGTGGGATTGCTCCTACGCATTGTCTCCACACTTCCTCCACAGTCGGCACCAACAATGCCTGACTTTGTCCGATTTGAGGAAGAAAACAATGCACTCCAAGCCTTGGATCTCACGCACAGCCCTGATCATCGCCGGAGCGGCATTTCTTCTGGCGGGTTGCGGCGGAGGCGGCGGTGGGGGCGGCGGCAGCGACGCACCCGTACAGGCCAGCAGCACGGCGGCCACGACGCAGGCTGCGGTCGCGGCGCTCAACGTCGATTTCGGGAACCTGCCGGACTACACGACGACATTGCCTGCCCACTACGCATCGGCGGCGGCGCTCGACAATACACCCGCCGGGGCCGTATCCAAAAAAGAGGTTGCCACGCTCGGCCGGGTGCTGTTCTATGACCGGCGCCTGAGCCTCAACGACACGAAATCGTGTGCCTCATGCCACCAGCAGAGCACCGATTTTGCGGACATCGACCGCTTCAGCATGGGCTTCGCGGGCACGGACCGGACCACGGCGCATTCCATGCGGCTGGCCAACCTGCGTTTCTGGCAGCCCGGCAGCATGTTCTGGGACCGGCGGGCGGCGTCGCTGGAAACCCAATCGGTCATGCCGATACAGCACCCGGTGGAGATGGGCTTCGATGCATCCAACGGCGGCATGACGGTGTTGGTCGACAAGTTGCGGTCCATCACCTACTACCCCGAACTGTTCACCCTGGCGTTCGGAGATGGCACGGTGACCGAAGAGCGGATGCAATTGGCCCTGGCGCAGTACATGCGCAGCATCGTGTCGGTGAACAGCCGCTGGGACAGCGCCTATGCCCAGGTGTTCAACCCGTCGCTGCCGGACAAGGGGCTGTCCCTGCCCGCGCCCGGCCTGACCGAGCAGGAAGACCGCGGCCGCCATCTGTTCATGAATTTCCCGTCCAAGGGGGGCATGTCCTGCGCCGCCTGCCATGTCCCGCCCACCTTCGCGCTGAAGGGCACGACGCAGAGCAATGGCCTGGACGAGGGCGAAACGAAGATCTTCAAGTCGCCGTCCCTGAAAAACGTCGCCAACTCCGGCGCATTCATGCACGACGGGCGCTTCTCGACGCTGGAAGAGGTGGTGGAGCACTACGCCACGGGCGTCAAGGACGGCCCTGCCCTGGACAAGAACATGCGCGGGCCCGACGGCCTGCCCCGGCTTCGGCCTGTCACGCCCGATGACAAGGCCGCGCTGGTCGCTTTCCTCAAGACCTTGAGCGACCCGGTGCTGGCGGCGGACCCCCGATTCAGTGACCCGTTCCGCTGATCGCTATTCGGCCAGGTCTTCGATGACGAGCTGCCGGTACTTCTGGCCGTAGGAGATGTTGGCGTCCTTGAGGACCTCCATCACGTGCCCGGTTTCCTTGCCCGAGGGTGCATGGATCAGCAGCGCGTGGTGGCCTTTGCTTGCCAGGGAAACAAACTGGCGAACGGTGTCGGCCTCGGTGCCGGCCGAAGGCAGCGGAATGTCGGCACTGCCGACCGTCCGCGCCACTTTTTCCTGGATATCCTGCGGCGTAAGCAATGAGATCGATTCGCCGGAGTAGCCACCGTCCTGGAGCGCCCGCTCGGCATCGCGGGCTTCTTTCTCGGTCGGAAACATGACGAACATGTAGCCGGTGGGGTAGAAAACGCCGCTCATCGTCAACATGCCGGGCTCAAGTGCAAAAGGCTTCATTCTGGATCCTTTAATTTGTGCTCACCTTGCATTAGTACGCGGACCCGGCCATGGGACTGTCATCTGGCGCTTGCAGCCTCTGTAGGACGCGCCGCCACCGCTGCGGCCGAGATCGCAAAAACCCGCGTAAAGTGGCGCCGTGATCCAAACACACAGCTTCGACGGACCGTGGCGCATGAGCGTGGCGCCCATGATGGACTGGACCGACCGGCATTGCCGTTATTTCCACCGCCTGCTGAGCCGCCATGCCTTGTTGTACACGGAGATGGTGACGACGGGGGCGCTCGTTCATGGCGATGTGCCACGGCACCTGGATTTCAGCGCCGAAGAGCATCCCGTCGCGCTACAGCTGGGCGGCAGCGACCCCCTGGAACTGGCGCACTGCGCGCGCCTGGGCGAGCAGTGGGGCTACCGGGAAATCAACCTCAACTGCGGGTGTCCCAGCGAACGGGTCCAGCGCGGCTCATTCGGCGCCTGCCTGATGGCCGAGCCGCAGCTGGTGGCCGATTGCGTCAAGGCCATGGTGGACGCCGTTTCGGTGCCGGTGACCATCAAGCACCGCATCGGCATCGACAAGGGCGAGCGCTACGGCTTCGTGCGCGACTTCGTGGGCGCCGTGAGCCAGGCAGGCTGCGCGGCCTTCCTGGTGCATGCGCGCAATGCGTGGCTCAAGGGCCTGTCGCCGAAGGAGAACCGGGAAGTACCGCCCCTGCGTTATGAGTTCGTCCACCGGCTCAAGCGCGATTTTCCGCAGCTGGTCTTTGCAGTCAACGGCGGCATCACCAATGGGCTGCAGGCATCGCGGCAGCTCGAACAGGTCGATGGCGTGATGGTGGGCCGGCAGGCCTACCACAACCCCTGGTGGCTGGCGCAGTGGGATGCCGAGTTCTTCGCGCAGGCGCCCAGCGCGATCAGCCGCGAAACGGTGGAAGAGCAGATGACCGGGTACATGGCGCGCGAGGCGCAGGCGCACGGCACACCCTGGAGCGCCATCGCGCGCCATATGCTGGGCCTGCGCAATGGTTTGCCGGGCGCCCGGCGCTGGCGGCAGGTATGGAGCGACCACCGCCTCAAGTCGCTGCATCCCCGGGATGTGATGGCCCTCGCGCACGACGCGGTAGCCCGCGTGGCCTGAGGAATCCGCACAAGCAGCCTTCCCGGCACGAAAAAAATGCTTTAAACTTAAATTATCTAGGTTGGAGCGATCATGAATATCGTGTGCATAGGCGGCGGGCCTTCGGGGCTGTATTTCGCGCTCCTGATGAAAAAGCAGAACCCGGCGCACGACATCACCGTGGTCGAGCGCAACAAGCCGTACGACACCTTTGGCTGGGGTGTCGTTTTCTCCGACCAGACCCTGGGCAACCTGCAGGCCGCCGACGCGCCCACGGCCGCCGAGATTCTCGGGGCGTTCAATCACTGGGACGACATCGAAGTCAACATTCGCGGCCACAAATTCCGTTCGGGCGGCCACGGTTTCTGCGGCATCGGCCGCAAGCGCCTGCTCAATATCCTGCAGCAGCGATGCGAGGACCTGGGCGTGAGCCTGGTGTTCGAAGCCGATGTGAAGGGCGACGAACAGTTCCCCGATGCCGACCTCATCATCGCCAGCGACGGCCTGAACAGCCGCATCCGCGGCAAGTACGCGGACAGCTATCAGCCGGACATCGACCTGCGCCACTGCCGCTTCGTGTGGCTGGGCACGCACAAGCGCTTCGAAGCCTTCACCTTTGCTTTCGAGGAAACGCAGTGGGGCTGGTTCCAGGCCCATGCCTACCAGTTCGACGGCGACACCTCCACTTTCATCGTCGAGGCGCCGGAAGAAGTCTGGCAAAAGGCCGGCCTGGACACGATGGAAAAAGAGGACTCGATCTCTTTTTGCGAGAAGCTCTTCGCCGGCCACCTGGGCGGCCACAAGCTGATGTCCAACGCGTCGCATCTTCGGGGCTCGGCGCAATGGATCCGGTTTCCGCGCGTGGTGTGCAAGAGCTGGGTTCATCACAACGGCCGTGCTCCGGTGGTGCTGATGGGGGATGCGGCCCACACCGCCCATTTCTCCGTGGGCTCGGGTACCAAGCTCGCCCTGGAAGACTCCATCGAGCTGGCCCGCTGCATTGGAAGATCGCCGTCCGATCTGGCCCAGGCCCTGCGCGACTACGAGGCCGTGCGCAGCGTGGAGGTGCTCAAGATCCAGAACGCGGCCCGCAATTCCACGGAATGGTTCGAGAACGTCCGGCGCTACGCCCATCTGCCGCCCGAGCAGTTCGCTTATTCGCTGCTGACGCGCAGCCAGCGGATCAGCCACGAGAACCTGCGCCTGCGCGACAGGGACTATGTCGAGCACTACGAGGACTGGATCGCGCAGCGGTCGGGTCTGCGCCGGTCGCCGGCGCAGCATGCGGTGCCGCCCATGCTCACGCCGTTCAGCGCGCGGGGCATCACCTTGAAAAACCGGGTGGTGGTGTCGCCGATGGCGCAATACTCCTGCGTCGGCGGGATGCCGGCCGACTACCACCTGGTGCATCTGGGCGCGCGGGCCATGGGTGGCGCCGGCATGGTCGTGGCCGAGATGACCTGCCCGACGCCTGACGCCCGCATCACGCCGGGCTGTCCCGGCCTGTGGAGCGAAGCGCAGATGCAGGGCTGGAAGCGCATTGTCGATTTCGTGCACCAGCACACCGAGTCCAAGGTCGCGATGCAGCTGGGACATGCCGGCGCCAAGGGCTCCACACGCGTGCCCTGGGAAGGCGAGGACCAGCCGCTGGCGCAGGGCAACTGGCCGCTGGTTTCGGCATCGCCGCAGCAATACCTCGATGGGGTGAGCGAGTGGTCGCGGCCCATGACACGCGCGGACATGGACCGGGTGCGCGGCGACTTCGTTCGCAGTACCCAGCTGGCGGCGCAGGCAGGCTTCGACTGGCTGGAGCTTCACTGCGCCCACGGCTACCTCCTGTCCAGTTTCATTTCTCCCCTGACCAACCAGCGCACCGATGAATATGGGGGCACGCTGGAAAACCGGCTGCGCTACCCGCTGGAAGTGTTCGCGGCCCTGCGCGCGGCCTGGCCCGGGCACCTGCCGATGTCGGTACGGATCTCGGCGCACGACTGGGTCGAAGGCGGCATCACGCCCGATGACGCAGTGGAGATCGCGCGTGCGTTCAAGGGCGCCGGCGCCGACATGATCGACTGCTCGTCCGGCCAGGTGAGCAAGCAGCAAAAGCCGGTGTATGGCCGTATGTACCAGACGCCATTTGCCGACCGGATCCGCAATGAAGCCGGCATCCCGACCATCGCAGTGGGCGCGATCTCGGAGGCCGACCACGTCAACAGCATCATCGCCGCCGGGCGCGCCGACTTGTGCGCTGTGGCACGGCCCCACCTGGCCAACCCGGCCTGGACGCTGCTGGAAGCCGCGAAGATCGGGTATACGGATGTGCAATGGCCCAAGCAATACCGCTCGGCCAAGACCCAGCTGGAGCGCAACCTGGAGCGCGAGAAGACCGTGGCGGCCCAGGCTGCAGGGCTTTCTCCGCTGGAGCAGGCCAACCAGGCACAGGGCGTTTGAAACTCAAGCGGGAGACATCGATGAACGAACAGACCGACCGCGTGGACCCGGGCCTGGCCGCAGGCAACCGCAAAACGCTGGCCGCCTACAGCGCCCGCCATTTCCACTGGGAGGTGAAAGATGCGGTGGCAACCGTGACCTTGAACCGGCCCGAGCGCAAGAATCCCCTGACCTTCGATTCGTATGCCGAGCTGCGCGATCTGTTCGGCCAGCTGAGGTACGCGACGGACGTGCACGCGGTCGTCATGGCCGGCGCGGGGGGCAACTTCTGTTCGGGCGGCGACGTACACGAGATCATCGGGCCGCTGGTGCGCCTGAAGGCCCCTGAGCTGCTGATGTTCACCCGCATGACCGGCGACCTGGTCAAGGCGATGCGGGCCTGCCCGCAGCCCATCGTTGCCGCGGTGGACGGCGTGTGCGCGGGAGCCGGGGCGATCATCGCCATGGCTTCGGACCTGCGCCTGGGCACCGCGCGCAGCAAGACCGCTTTCCTGTTCAACCGCGTCGGGCTGGCCGGCTGCGACATGGGCGCCTGCGCCATGCTGCCGCGCATCATCGGCCAGGGCCGCGCCGGCGAATTGCTCTACACCGGCCGTTCGCTGGGCGGGGAGGAGGGCGAGCGCTGGGGCTTTTTCAACCGCGTCTGCGCGCCCGAGGCCGTGCTGGAGGAGGCCCAAAAGCTCGCCGGCGAGCTGGCCCAAGGGCCAAGCTTCGCCAACGGCATCACCAAGACCATGCTGCATCAGGAATGGGCCATGACCATCGAGCAGGCGATCGAATCCGAGGCACAGGCCCAGGCGATCTGCATGATGACGGAAGATTTTTCCCGGGCCTACGAGGCGTTCGTGGCCAGGCAGAAGCCGCGTTTCGAAGGCAACTGACATGAGCGATACCCGCTACCTGGCCTGGCCGTTTTTCGAGGAGCGGCACCGGCAGCTCGCCGGCGCGCTGGACGCCTGGGCCGCACAGCATGTGCCGCACGAGCACGGCACCGACGTCGACACGGAGTGCCGGGCCCTGGTGCGCAGCCTCGGGGCGGCGGGCTGGCTGCGCCACGCCGTCGGCGATGCGCAGTACGGCGCAACCGGGCAGATCGACACGCGTTCGATCTGCCTCATACGCGAGACCCTGGCGCGCCACAGCGGCCTGGCGGATTTCGCATTCGCCATGCAGGGGCTGGGCTCGGGCGCCATCAGCCTGCAGGGCACGCCCGAACAGAAGGCCCGTTACCTGGCTCGCGTCGCCACCGGCGAGGCCATCGCCGCATTCGCCTTGTCCGAGCCGGAAGCGGGCTCCGATGTCGCGGCCATGCAATGCAGCGCGCGGGTCGAGGACGGCTGGGCCATCCTCGACGGCGAGAAAACCTGGATCTCCAACGGCGGCATCGCCGATTTCTACGTGGTGTTCTGCCGCACTGGCGAGGCGGCCGGCGCGCGGGGCATTTCGGCCTTCATCGTCGATGCCGGCACGCCCGGCTTCGAGATTGCCGAGCGCATCGACGTGATCGCGCCCCATCCATTGGCGCGCCTGCGCTTCACCGACTGCCGGGTGCCGCTCGAGCAGCGCGTGGGCGGCGCCGGCGAGGGCTTCAAGGTGGCCATGCGCACGCTGGACGTCTTTCGCACGTCGGTGGCGGCGGCCGCGCTCGGCTTTGCCCGCAGGGCGATGGACGAGGCGCTGCGCCGGGCCACCACGCGCAGGATGTTCAACCAGGTCCTGGCCGATTTCCAGCTGACCCAGGCCAAGCTCGCCCAGATGGCGACAACCATCGACAGCTCGGCCTTGCTGGTCTACCGCGCGGCGTGGCAGCGCGACCAGGGCCAGAATGTGACACGCGAAGCCGCCATGGCCAAGCTCACGGCCACTGAGGGTGCGCAGCAGGTCATCGATTCCGCCGTCCAGATTTTCGGCGGCCTGGGCGTGGTCAGCGGCCAAACCGTCGAGCGCCTGTACCGGGAAATACGATCGCTGCGCATCTACGAAGGCGCCACCGAGGTGCAGCAGCTCATCATCGCCCGCGAACTTTTGAAGGAAGCCAAATGACCACCATCCTCCCGGCCGGCTGGCCGCGCCCCAAGGGCTACGCCAATGGCGTCGTCGCCAGCGGCAAGATGCTTTTCATCGCCGGCATGGTCGGCTGGGACGCCCAGGGCCGGTTTCACAGCGACGATTTCGCGGCGCAGGCCAGGCAGGCGCTGCAGAATGTCGCGGACGTTCTTCGCGAAGCGGGCGGCAGGCCCGAAAATATCGTCCGGATGACCTGGTACGTCACGGACAAGCGCGAGTACCTGGCTGCTTCACAGGAAGTGGGCCGGGCGTTCCGTGAAGTCATCGGCAGCTACAACGCCGCGATGACAGCGGTGGAAGTGAAGGCGCTGATCGAGGATCGTGCCAAGGTCGAGATCGAGGCCACGGCGGTACTGCCGGACCTGCCTGCAAACTGACACGGAGTAAATATGGGTATTGCCAAAGCATCCTTCCACTGGGCCGACCCGCTGCTGCTGGACCAGCAGATCTCGGATGAAGAGCGAATGGTGCGCGAATCGGCCGCGGCCTATTGCCAGGAACGCCTGGCCCCGCGCGTGCTCGAGGCGTTCCGCAACGAGAAGACCGATCCCGGTATCTTCCGCGAGATGGGCGAGCTGGGCCTGCTGGGCGCGATCATCCCCGAGACCTACGGCGGTGCCGGACTGAACAACGTCTGCTATGGCCTGGTGGCGCGCGAGGTCGAACGGGTTGATTCGGGCTACCGCTCCATGATGAGCGTGCAGTCCTCGTTGGTGATGGTCCCCATCCACGAATTCGGCAATGAAGCCACCAAGCAGAAATACCTGCCCAAGCTGGCCGCCGGCGAGTGGATCGGCTGCTTCGGCCTGACCGAACCCAACCATGGCTCGGACCCCGGCAGCATGGTCACCCGCGCCAGGAAGGTGGACGGCGGCTACAAGCTGTCGGGCGCCAAGATGTGGATCACCAACTCACCCATCGCCGATGTGTTCGTCGTCTGGGCCAAGGACGCGGACGCCGAAGGCGCCCTTCCGGGCGCGGGCGCCATCCGCGGCTTCGTGCTGGAAAAAGGCTGGAAGGGCCTCAGCGCTCCCGCGATTCACGGCAAGGTGGGCCTGCGCGCCTCGATCACGGGCGAAATCGTGATGGACGAGGTCTTCTGCCCCGAAGAAAACGCTTTCCCCGATGTGCGCGGCCTCAAGGGCCCCTTCACCTGCCTCGACTCGGCCCGCTACGGCATCGCCTGGGGCGCGCTGGGAGCGGCCGAAGACTGCTGGCATCGCGCCCGCCAGTATGTGCTGGACAGGAAGCAGTTCGGCAAGCCCCTGGCGGCCAACCAGCTGATCCAGAAAAAGCTGGCCGACATGCAGACCGAGATCACGCTCGGCCTGCAGGGCTGCCTGCGTCTGGGCCGCATGAAGGACGAGGGCACAGCCGCGGTGGAGATCACCTCGATCATGAAACGCAACTCCTGCGGCAAGGCGCTGGACATCGCCCGGATGGCGCGCGACATGCTGGGCGGCAACGGCATCAGCGACGAATTCGGGGTGGCCCGGCACCTGGTGAACCTCGAAGTGGTGAACACCTACGAGGGCACGCACGATGTGCATGCGCTGATCCTGGGGCGGGCGATGA
>JACDFR010000073.1 GCA_013815685.1 Ramlibacter sp. | reverse complement strand
CGTCCGCACCGGCCGCAGGCGCTTCCGCGCCGGCCGCCGCAGCGTCGGCCAGTGTGCCGCTGGGCGCTACCCTGCTGCCCACGCTCACGCCCGGCACGGGGACCTATGCGTTGCAGGCCGGCCAGTTCGCATCGCAACAATCCGCCGAGCAGCTTTCGGCCGGCATCAACGGCCAGGGTGTGACGAGCAGCGTCATCCCGACGACCGACGAGCGCGGCACCAGCTGGGCCGTGGTCACCGTCGGCCGTTTCTCCAGCCCCGAGATGGCGCTGTCGCAGCGCAGCTATCTGTCCAACAAGCTGGGCCTGCCTCAGTACCTGATGCCGATCGCCGTTCCGCCGCCCAAGCCCTCGCCGTGAAGCAGGCGTTTAGCGTCCCTGAAGAACCTCGTGCCCAGCGGGTGGTCGGTGTTGATCCAGCCGGCTTGCCCATAGGTACTGACGAAACACACCCGAAGCTGTGCCATGCCCAGGGTGCAGACGTATATATAAACCTGGGCATCCTGCTTGTTGCGGGTGAAGTACCAAAGCGCGCCGCCTCGCGCCAGGCCCCAGTTGCCGACCCGGTGGACCAGCAGGTCGGCCTGACCGATGCTGCTCACCACGGCTACCCGCACCTGCGCGTCGCCCATGGTCGGGCTCTGGTAGATGCGCGTCATGAGGAGCCTGCCTCCCAAAGGAGTGGCCGATGAAAGATCCCAGGCTCGAACTGCGCGGGCGCGCCCATGAAGTGCAGCTCATTGTCGAGAATGGCGCAACGCGGCCGGTCATAGGCGCCAGCGCGCCGGGGCAGGACGACGGGCACACGGTGGAGGCTCGGTTGCGCGTGGCCCGGCATTGGGGCGCGGCCGGCTCGCCCCGGCAGGCGGCCGAGGGCGGCGTCACGCAGCCTTTGAGCTTGCGCAGCCGCACCATCCTTGCCAGCCGCTTGCCGGAAGAAGCCCGGCGAATGCTCGACGAGGGCTTGAGCGGTCATGCGAAAGTGCCCGAGTCGGGGGTGGTCGCCACGGTGCCCGTCAAAGCCTCGAAGTGAGCGTGGTTGCCTTCGCGGCTTGCGAAGGCTCGGGCAGGGCCACTTGAACTCGCTGATCCGGACATCGAGCTCGCGAAGGTTCGCGTCATGAACCGGTTTCGCCCTTTTTCTTTCGCAGATCCGTGACATAGCTGGCCAGTTGCTGGGGCATCATGTTGTCCAGTTCGCTGGGCAGCGTCGGGCTCAACCCATGCATCTCTGCCATCGCGCCATAAGCGCCGTGCACGCAGTTGATTTTCCTCTTGCCCGTCACTTCGAACAAGTCGGCGTGGTGGTAGCCGGCAAGAGCCGCTGCCTTGCGCGCATCGAGGGGACCCATGTCCTGGGAAAACATCTTTTCGCCGCGGTGGTGATCCTCGCCGAACTTGCGCGCGTCCTTGACAAATGAACCCTGCTTTTTGACAATTTTCGGCTCTCCACCGAGCGGCGTGGACGGAATGGACATTTCCGTGACGAACGTCTCCCTTTTCGGCGCGTTGCCCTGCATGGGCGAATGGCCGTAAACGGGCTTGAGGGCCGGAAACTGTTCGCGCTCGGCGTCCGTGGTGTGGATCTGCACGTGCCCGGGATCCATTAATCTGTCACCCGCAAATTTGGTGGGATGCCACGCGACGTGGTAATCGCGCCTTTGCATCACGCTCAATGCGCGGGTGCGCGCCCTTGCCGCCATACTGGGTAGTCGAAACATGGTCTTGTCCTTTCGTTGGGGTGAATGTCATGTCGTTCCGTGGGCCAGGAACTCGGGGGAGGTTACGATCGGCCCGCGGCTTTGGTCGTCCATTGGGCACTGCAGGGCGGCGAAGAGCTGCCTCAGGAGGCGTGACGCGGTGGCGCGCTCGCCGCAGGCAGCCGAGGGGGTCAGCGGCAGGTGCAGGAAGTCCAGCCCCTGGTCCTGGCCGCTGCCGCGTTCGATCTCCACGAAGCCGGACCGGCGAAGCACCCGCGCGGAGCGTGCATTGCCCGAGATCATCGACGCGAAGCAGTGACGCACGCCGGCGTTCCGCAGCAACGCCAGCATCAGCCCCACGGCGGGTGCGCAGAATCCGCGCCCCTGGTGATCGGTTCCGATCCAGAAGTAGACATGCGCCATGTCCCCCGCCCGGCGCATGCCCACCGAACCGACGAAGCCGCGGCGGCGGTGAACGATTGCCAAATCGGCGCCATGGGCCGCATGCGCGTCTTCACAGTAGTCCTGCAGCGCCGCGGCCGTGTCAATCGGCGGCAATCCCGCCGAGGTGGCGATCTCCGGGTCCCTGAAGTGGTGCAAAAAATCGTCGTAGTGCAGCTCGTCCAGCGGCTCCAGCAGCAGATCGTCTTCGCCAGCGATGCCAGGGTGGTACCAGGGATGGTCTGCCCATTGCGCAGCCCGGGTGTGCAACACCTCGACCCAACGGGCCGCTTCAGGGTCCGCGGGTGTACCTGCCAGCAACCGCCGCGAGCGCCAGAGTGCCCGGGCGGTACGGCCGGTGGCCGCTTCAATTTTGGCCCTGAGCCATGTGGCGGCGCGCACGCCGGTCTTGTCGCCGGATAGCGCGGCGCTGTCCAGAACCGCCTCTGCCTGTGTCCAATCGCGCAGCCGGCACAGCAATTGAGCCAGTGACAGGCACATGTGCGGTTGGCGTGCATTGGCGGCGGTGTGGTCCCAGGCTTGCAGAATGCCCTCGCGCAGCTGGGACTCCTCGGCGGCCCTGCAATCCAGTTCCACCGAGTCGGCGCATTGGGCGATGCGCTGCAGGGTTTGCGGATCGAAGCCGGAATCCCGCAACCGGTACAGCATCTCGCTCGCACCGCAAGTCTGCATCGGCCTCGTGCGCCAGGACAGGTCGCTCGGATGGGCTCGCTGCGCCAACCCGACCAGATGTGCCCAGGAGGCGTCGTCCTGCTCGGCTACGTTGTTGCGCGAGGCGATGTGCACAACCCAGTCGTCCTGGCCCAGCGCCAGGTTCGCCACCCTGGCCCCGGCGTTTTCCTGCTGCATCGCCAGCGCGTTGAAGTTGACGGGAAGTTCGATCGGCCCGTTGATCTCCTCGGGCGCTCCGAGACAGCCTTGACGCAAACGCGACTCGCAGGCGATGCCGCGATCGGAGGCCAGGATCAGATATCCGCGTGCCGAAAAATCCTGCACCGCCTCTGCCAGTGCCAGCGCGGGCTCCGACAGCAGGAACGGCGCGCTGACCAGGGATTCGCGATATCGGGCGAGTGCAGCCGCGACCGGGGCGCTACCGATATCCGCCAGCTCCACGGGCTGCCAGTCCAGTGCCAGTGCGTGCCCGCGGCCGCGATCCCGCAGGGGCATCGCCGCGGCCCGCGCACGCAGCAACTGGCCATGATGAACTGCGTACAGATCCTGCTGGAGCCTGGAAAGGCCGCCGGCGGACAAGGAGACCACCGGGTTGCGGACGCCGAAAAGAGGCGCACGCTGTGCGCCCAGAAGCAAAGGATGGCCGGTGCGCCCATTCCAGCGCGCCCAGTCGACGACGCCCTGGGCCCGCAATGCCTGGAGTCGAGGCTGCGCCGACGGGTCGGCCGCCGCATCGGTGTCCGGGGCGCACAGCACATGACGCACGGGCCAGCCCACCATCCCGCGCCCCTGCATCTCTGCTTGCAGGGCCTGCACAAACGCCGCCGCGAAGGTCCCATCGCCGGGGGTGAAATCCAGGACGTAGAGCGGCTGCGTCAGATCCAGTCCGCCCAGCCTTTCCAGGCGGCCCCAATACGTTGCCACGACCTCCGCCCAGGCGCGGGTCAACCGTGGCGACAGCAGCAATGCCGCGGACAATCCCGCGGGCGACAGCAGCGGCGCGATGGCTTGACCGAAGGGCAGCCAGCAAGGGGCCCTGGTCCTGGAGGATTTTTTCATGAGCGCCTCAGTACCCGCGGTCCTTGTACATCTGGGCCAGCCCGGTGCGGCGGCTGTTGGTTTCTGTCCCATGCGACTATCCTTTCGTTGGAGATGGCGGGCGAGGCCTATCGGCCTTCGCTACTGCTGTTAGTGCTGCCGCTGCTACTGGTACTACTACTGCTGCCTGCGCCTGCGCCGACACTGGCGCCGGTCTTGCGCATGTGGGCGAACCGCGCAGCCATCGCGGGATCGGTGCTGGCCAACTTCGACATGATCGCTGCCGATTTTTCGCGGGTCATGGGCGGGGGAGCGAAAAGCATGTGGTTGACGCGAGGGTCGCTGACCGCGTGCGGCGTGTAGAGCGTGGTTTGCCCCGGGTTCTCCTGGAAACCCTTGGGCATCCGCGTGGGTCCGAGCGTCACCTCGTGCACGGCCGAATCGGCGGCATGAAATTCTGTCTGCTTGACCGGCTGGTAGTGCGCATCGGGCGGCAATGGCGCGGTCTTGACGCGGGCCTGCTTCGGTCGGTAGATCGACAGTGTCTGGGCCTGGTCGCCCGAACTGGCCGCGGCGTTGGAAGCAAAAAGCTCGGCCGACCGCTCGCTGGTCGTGCCGTAAAGGCCCGGTCCGCCCTGGGAGCCTTTGCCGAAGTTCTTGCCGGTCAGCGCGGGATCGACGCCGGTCTTCTTCATGGATGCGACCCGGGTGGCGGTTGTCCCGTGGTAGCCGACGTGGTCAAAATGCTCGGCCGGGGGCGGCGTGTCGGTCATCATCTCCTGCGAGGGACAGCTGCCATCCAGCGGGCAAAGCACATACCGAACGGGCCAGCCCGGCATTCCACGCCCGTGCATTTCCTGCTCCAGGGCGCTGAGCATGATGCCGGCCAAGGTGCCGTCGCCCGGGGCGAGGTCCAGCACGTAAAGCGGCTGCGACAGGTCCAGGCCGCCGAGCCGCTCCATGCGGCTCCAGTGCATCACGAGCGCGCTGGCCCAGGACCGGGCAAGCCGCGGAGAAGCCATGGCCTCGGCCGCCTCTGCCGCGGGCAGCAGGAGCGGCGCCACGGCTTGCTCGAACGGTTGCCAGGGGCCGGTTTCGCCGGTGTGGTCCGTGCGCGCGGATGGTGGCGCGGCGGTGGTGACGTGGGCATGCATCGGCGGCTCCTATTCGGTCTGGGCCTGCGGCATCTCCAGCCCCAGCAAGTCGAAAATATTGAGCTGCCCGCCCATGCGGATGAACACCTCCTTGTACAGCTCCGAGGTCGACAGGCGCCCCCACTGCACGGCCCGCTGCACGAGGTAGGGCGCCGGGCTGTGAGGGTCGGTGTGCAGCAAGGTGAATGCCGCCTGTTCCAGCATGGCGTACGCGCGGGCCCGGTCGGCCACGACGTTGACGGCAGCGGCCGCGGGCACCTCGGAGGGGCCCGGCGCCGGCTGCGAAGCGCTTGCGACTTCGATTTCGACGGCGGCCGGCAAGACGAGAAGGCCTCGGCGGTCCAGCTCTTTCTCCACGGTCGCCAGCATCTGCCGCAGCAAGCCGGTGAAGCTCGCGATGCTGGGCTTGTCGCCGGTGAAGCATTCGTCGACCGTGCGCGTCAGTTGCAGCGAGGCGTCGATGGCCATCGACAGCTCGCCTTGCAGCGCGAGGTGGTGTGAAGCGGGCGTCTGGGCCATGGCGGCATTGACGGCCTGCAGTGTCGGCTGGTCGTCCTCGGCGCCCGGTTCGGGTTTGTGCTGTTCATGGCGCCAGGCCGATTCGCGAGCGGCCCAGCCGTATTCCATGTCCTGCCCCGCCGCGGTCAGGGGCAGCTGCTTGAGGATCGGCAGCAGCTTCCGGTTGATCCAGCGCAGCACATTGGCCCGGTGCACCATGCCACCGTCGGCTTCCTGGGGATGGAGTTGATGGCCGAAGCGCCGGATCAGTTCGTCGATCAGCACCAGCGAAGGTGCGATGCCGGCGAAGCCGCACTGGTAGACCTGCGCCTCCAGCAGCCAGGTCGCCAGCTGCAGATCCTTGCTCTTGCGCCGCAGGGTGTCGCAAACCGTCCGGCACACGGAGCCCCAGTCGGCACGTTTGAGCTCGTGCTGCCAGGGCCCTTGCGGCAAGCTCGGGTCGTCGTGCCGGCGCGCGCTCTGGATCGCCTGGTGCACGCCCGCGCTCTTGGCGCAGTAGCCGGCGGGATGCTGTGCGTCGATCGGCGCGAGCAGCTCGGCGAGCGGCACCCGCAGCTGTTGTTCGAAATGCCGCTGTGCGTGGGCAAAGAGACCGGCGGTGTCTGTCATGGCTTACCTCGAGGTTGATTCGTCGGCGCCTGCCCGGCGGGTGCGGGCGGTGCGGTGCGCGGGAAATAGCCCGGCCAGGCAACCGGCACGGGCGCCGGGCCTTTGGAGTCGTTGGCGGCCATGGTCAGGCCCAGGTACATCACCGCGGGCGCCGGCGGCGGGTTGCTCGGCGCACCGTCGATCCGTGTGACGGGAACCTGGAACTCCAGCAGCGCCCGGTTCGGATGGGCCGGGTCCACGCCCGACACGAGGCGCGGCTTGAATCGCTCCAGCATGCGCAGCAGCGCCCAGTCACCGCTGCTCGCGAAAGAAGCGGTTGCACCATCGACGGCCAGTCCATCGATGGGGGGCGCAGGCACGGGGCGCCAGACGGAACGGTCGGCCCAGTTGAGGTTCAACTCCAGGGCCTGGCCGAACGGCCAGTCGAGCGTCGGCGGGTTGAGGCTCGGGTAAGCGATGACCCGCGGCCCGGCGCTCAGTGTCCAGCCGACGATCTGGTCGCTGCCCGGCGACACGTTGGCGGCCGCGCCCTGCGCCGCGGCGGGCAGCACGCGGAAGGTCACCGAAAGGCGCATCGGCTGACTCGAAGGCGTGGCCGTGAGGCTGCCGCGCAGGAACGCCGCGGCCTTGTCCAGCCGGGCAACGAAATCCAGCTGGCTCTTCCACTGTGCCCTGTCCATCCCGGCCAGGCTGGCTTCCAGCGTGGCACGGTTGGCGTCATAGTCGACGAAGAATGCCTTGGCCGTGCCAAGCGATGCTTCCTGCACGCTGTCCAGCGCGCCGAACGGGTAGCTTCCGGCCAGTTCGGTGTTGAAGCGGTTCGCCAGCCGCTGGTAAGCATCGGCGCTGATCGTGGCCTGGCGGTCACCGCACAGCGAGCGCAGCCATTTCACCAGGCTCTTGCGGCGCCCGGAAAACAGGTCATTGCCTTCATCGGGAGGCTGGTAGCCGGCGAGCTGCTTGGCGCAGTTCGCATAGGTAAGGTCCGCGACGGTCTTGAGAAAAAGCGTGTCGAGCGCACCCACCTGGCCCGCCGGATCCTTGAACTGGACGTAGCCGTTGAGCTGGTTGATCGTGTTGGTCCAGTAAGGCAGGGATTGCGTGTTGGCGCGCTGGGCGTCGTTGACACCGTCGGTGTTGCGCAGCAGCGCGGCGAACGGGTCCGCGTACCCGGTGAGCACCTGGGCCCGCGCGACCTGGCGCCCGAGATAGTCGCGAACGACCGGCGTGCTGCCCAGGCTGACCAGCGTCCCGTCCGGCGGCCCTGCCTCGGGCTCGTACAGCCGGCTCTGGTCGGCGAGCGTGCTGACGCGCGCCAGCGCGCTCGAGGCGAAGTCGCGGGCGCACTGCGCGACGACCGAGCCGCTCCTGCCGAAACCCATCTGGGTGTAGAGCCGCAATGTCGTCAACAAGGGTTGCAGGCCGCGCGCGAATTCCCCGCTTTGCTCCAGCAGCTGCTGGTCGGCCGCGGACACCGCGTCCAGGCCTTGCACGATTTCCGGCGCACCGCTCGACGCCTGCGCCGAACGCAGCGCGTCGTTCATGACCAGCTCCAGCTGGTGGGTTCCCACCCGCAGGTAGAGGGGCCGGCGCGCGGGAGCGGCGCCCCATGGCGCCAAGGCCTGCGAGGCCGTGAATTGCTGGAACTCGCGTACGTAGGATTCGGCCTTGCCGATATCCACGGTGCGCCATCCAGGCGCCGATTTAACGCAGGCGAAGGGCTGCGGCCTGGCGACCTGCATGTATGTCTGCGGCAACAGTGCGGTGAAGCCCCGCACTTCGGCATTCAGTTCGGGATTGAGCACCAGGGTGCCGCCGCGCGCGATCGCGACCGGGCCGTAGGGGGCCATCTGCATTGCCTGCAGCACGGACATCGCCGGCTGGTAGCAGCCCGTGCTGCCGAACCAGGGCAGGGCCGCCAGCAGCGACGGCGGGTACTGGTAGCTGTCGACCAGCGGTCGCAGCAGCTTGTCCAGGGCGCGCGCATCGTTGATGCAGGGGTTGTCGTTGGGATTCGACGGCAGCCACGACTGGCTCACCCAGGCCAGCCATGAAGTGAACCAGGAAGCGTTGCCCGCGAGCGGCGCCGAGCGCGCTTCCAGCCGCGCCAGCAGCATGGGGCCGGCCGCCACCTCGTCGAGCAGCAGCTTCTGCAAGCGAACCGTCGACGCCTCGAGCTGCCGGGCGAACAAGGCACGCATGCGCGAGGGCAGCGGTACCGGGCTGGAATAGGGAACTTGCACCAGTGCCTGCGCCACGACGCCGTCGCCGGCCAGCGCGGCGGGGGGCAGGGGGGCGGAAAACAGATATTCACTGAGCTGGTTGAGCGTCTGCAGCTTGTACTTCGCGCTGCCCGAAGGCACGGCCATCAGGTGCTCGAACCGGCGCAAGTTCAGCTCCAGGTTCTGCACGGCCTGCGACTGCAACTGCAATGTGGCCAGGGTGCGCGCGTAGTCGGACCCGTTGGCGGCTATACCTGCGAGCGTGCCTTGCGGTGGCTGGGGCAGGGCGGTGTGGAGTGCCTCCGCGCGTTGCTGCAACGCGCAGGAGATGGCAGGATAGACGGTGCGGGCCATCACCAGCGCGGACACCGCCTGCACCGTGTTGTCGCCGGCGCGGCGGTCGAACACCGACAGCGGCATGGTGAAGTACACCAGGTGGGCGTCCATCGCCGCGGCCTTGGCCAGCGCCGCGTCGAGCGCCGGCTTGCCGATGCAGGGGTCGACTGCCGCGGCCGCCGCCTGGGCCTGGCGCATCTGCGCGACCGCCTGGGCCAGCGCCTCGACCTGGTGATCCAGCCGCCAGGCTGCGGCGCCCAGCGCCAGCGTGAGCACGGTCGCCAGCACCAGCCCGGCTTGCTGGAGCGAACGCAGCGTCCGGTCGCGCGACCACAGGGCCCGCCTGGCGACGCGCGCCAGCCCCTGCTCCTTGAGCACCTTGTCTCGCACCAGCTGGTCGACGAAGGAGATGTCGGCGCGGGCGCCTTTGGGGGCGTCCGCCGGAGGCTGCACATTGCCCGTGAAGTAGACGCCGCGGCACAGGAAAGCCTGTTCCCATGACGAGTCCTGGAACACTTCGGCCAGATACCGGCGTGCCGGTGTGCGCAGCTGTTCGAAATGCCTCGGGTGGAGGAAGAACGCGTCGGCCTCGCCGATGCGGTCCTGCACCGCCGCTGCTTCGATCTGAAGTGCCTTCAGCCGCTGCACCACCTGCAACCAGGCTTCGTCGATCCATTGCGCGGGCCCATCGTGCGCCGGCCCGGCACCGGCGGACCAGCCCTGCATCTGGGCGCGCAGGCCGTCGGAAAACACGCGCCAGTACGCACCGAACCCTTCCAGGAAGTCGCACTGGCTGACCACCACGTACACCGGCAGCAGCAGCCCCAGATGCGAGCGCAGGCTCTGCAGCTGCCGGCGGGCATCCTGGGCCAGCAGCAGGCGCTGCTGCGCATCTTTCGCCAGCAGCGACCGCGCCGACACCACCAGCACCACGCCGTCGAGCGCCCGTTCCGGGCGAAGGGCGCTGATGCCGTCCAGCACCTGCCGCCACTGCGTCGCCTGCGGGGTGCCGGCCGCGGCCGCGCTCAGCACGCCGTCCGGGTCGATCAATACCCCCTGGGGCAGTGTGTGCCAGGCGGTGTTGGGGATGCCCGCATGGATCGCGGAACGGGCGTCCGGGTGTTCGCGGACCCAGGACAGCGATGCGACGAGGCTGGACTTGCCCGCGCCGGCTTCGCCCAGCATCACCACCCAGTGCTGGCGATAGCGCGAAGCCGCCGAGTTGGTCAGCACGGCCCGCAACCGCCGCAGGTATTGCAGCGCGGCCGTGAAAAACCCCAGCAGCTTGGCGAAGAAGGCGCTCATGCCGTCCAGCCGCCGCCCAACCGGACCAGCGGCTGCACCAGCCACAGCCACAGAATCGACGAAACGGCCAGGAAGCCGGCGCTCCACCAGCCTGCCGCGCGAAGCCAGGGCGCGATCGGCGCGATGCGTTCATCGCGCAGCGACACCACGGTATGCGCATAGGCCTGCGGGAAAAGGACCGGCGCGTATTCGGCGGGCGAGCTGCCGTTGACGAAGCGCCACAGCCGCTGACGCAAGGCGTCCAGCTTGGGGGCGCCCTGGGCGCCGCGGTTCATGCCCTTGAAGCCCAGCTGTACGGCGAGCAGGAAGCAGGATGCGAGGTCGCACTGCAGGACTTCGCGTGTGTTCGTTGCGAGAATTTGCTCGGCCTGTTCGAAAAAGCGCCGGCCTGCCAGCCGCGAGCCGAAGAGCCGGTGCTCCAGCAGGGCCGACAGCCAGGCCTGGCGCGCCGCCCAGTCCAATTCGAAGATGAAGATCTCGTCGGCCAGCGCCGCCATCACGTAGCTGGCCACGCCGTGCAGGCGCAGCTGCGCCTGTGTGCCGTGCTGCCGCATCCGGCGGTTCTGCTCCAGCAGCAGTCCCGCGAGCCGCGCGCTCACGGCGCGCGCCTGCTCTTGCGGCGTGGCGGGCTTGTGCGCGCCGTCGGCCAGATAGTCGGGCAGTGTGCCGGCCAGCGAGTGCTGCTTGATGCGCGCCACTTCTTCGTAGAAGTCGGCGAACAGTCCCAGCAGCAGTGCCGGAGAACCCGCTGTGCCGTCAGGTGCGGGCATTGTGGTGGGCGGCGCGGTCGGCGCCGCGCTTGGGCTGGTACAGAAGAATGGTGTCCGGCTGCAGTCCGCCGCCGCCGGCATAGCCGTCGATGACGAGTTCGTGCCCGGCTTGCATCAGGGGCTGGCGGCCCTTGCCGTCGAGTTCGAACGCCTCGTTGTCGACGGCGAACAGGGCGCCGCTGGCCCGCAGGTTGCGCCGCGCCATCTCGTCGGCGCCCAGCAGGCGGGGCCGCGCGCTGACGCGCGCGCGAAGCGCATCGGGCAACAGGTCCCTGCTGGCGATGCAGGCATCCCTCAGCCAGATTTCCAGCGCCAGCCGGTCGGACTGCGCGGCCGCCCGGCCTTCGGGCAGGCGCAGCTCCACGATGATCTCCGCGCCGGCATCGGCCGGCAGCCGGCGCGAGAACCGGGTGCCCTCGCGGCCGAACTCCAGGAACTCATAGCTGGTGTTGATGTAGCTGAGCTTGCGCACGACGTAGTCGAGCGCGCGCCTGAATTGCGGCTCGCAGTTGTCGTGCTGATAGGCGTCCAGCAGCGGGGGGATGGGGTTCGATCCGAACGCGGCCATGGCGCCGACGACTTGGGCCAGGCTGTCGTAGACCTGCACCGGCCGCGCTTCGGGCCGGGCCACGATCAGGGCGAACTGCGGCAGCACGGCGGCCAGGCGCCGAGCGGTTTCGAGCGAGCCGCGCGAGGCGCCGCCCGCCCCGTCATCGGGCCCATCGTCGGCCCGGTTGCCCGCCAGTTCCCGCAGCTTGCCCCAGAGCGCGTCGTTCACCAGTTGCAGGCGCCTGCGCAGGCTCAGGCGGCCCAGTGCGTCGGCGGCCTGCCAGCGCAGCATGGGCGGGTGGTAAGAGCCCGTCTCGACCGCGCGCGAACTGCTGTTGCGCACGATGTCGAGCAATGGGCAGGCCACGTACTGCGCGGGGATGTTCCCGCCGGCCCACAGCGAAATGCGCGGGCGCAGCCGGTCCACCGGCACCGTTCCGACGCCCGTGTTCTCGTCGATGGCGAAGGCGCCCTGAACCAGGTCGTAGCGCTTGAGCGAGGCGTCGCGCCGGGTCGAAGCGCCGCTGCGGGCGGGCATGACAAGCGAGATGCGAAGACCCTTGGGCTCGTTCGCCAGCGGCTTGGCGATGTCGATCTCCAAGCCGCTGGTGAAACTGCCGGGAAAAACGACCGGCGTGCCGTCGGGAAGCACGCACTCGAGCCGCGACACGCGCACCTTGCCTTCCTGCAGCCGCGCGGCGTCGATCTCCAGCGAGCCCAGGCCCCAGGCGTCGGGAACGGCCTGTGCCAGCCGATAGCGCAGCTGCTCCTGCCAGTAGGCGTCGCTCTGCTGCAAATGCTGGGGCGACAGCAGCATGCCTTCGGCCCACTGCACGAGGTCGGGCAGGCCGTCCGTCACCGGTCCGGCAGGCGGGCCGGGCTGGACATGCGGGTCGTTCGACATCGTGGGATTGGCCATGGGTTTCCTTCTTGGGAGCTAGGACGCGCAGCTCTGGTAGCTGATGGCGGAGGCGCCCAGGGTGATCTGCGCGCATTTGTAGGGCGTGAGCTTCCCCTGCGGCTGGCCGCCGGGTGTGATGTAGTTGGCGTAGCTGTAGACGGCCACCGCTTTCCTGTGGCGCCTGGGCAATGGCGCCTCGTCCACCGTCTTGCCGCGGGGAATCTGCAGCCGCACAACGTCGACCGAAAGGGCCAGGCCCGCCATCAGGGCGTCCTTGTTGGCGAACCATTCGGGCCCGGTCTTGGGCAGCACGGCCAGGGCAGTGTCGTCGTAGACGAACACCAGGTCGATCGCCGTGGCGGTCAGGCTGTTGGCGTCCAGCTCGGCGACCACCTTCACGTGCCGCAGTGGCGAAGTGGGTTCTATGCCGAGCAGCTTCCCGACCATGGCGCAGCCGTTCAAGGCCATGGCTAGCGCCGATATAAAGCAAAGTGAGAGTAGTGGTTGCATCGGCTCACTCCATCAGGATCACGACGAACTGCGAAGGCACGATGGTCATGCCCACCATGTTCCCCATGTTGGCCAGGGTCACGCTGGTCAGGCGCGAGGCCGGTATCGCGCCGAAGCAAACCTTGAAGCTGCCCAGGATGTAACGGTCGGCCGCCATCACGGTGTGCGAGACCACGCCCATCAGCAGGCCTGCGTCGTCGCCCTGGCTGATGGTGCCCATGGTCAGCAGGTTCTCCGCCAGACCGCCGCCGATGATGATGTTGAATTGCGACGGGATGTGGGCAATCGAGATGGCGAAGTTGGGAAAAGGGAGGGGCACGGGGCCGGCCGGCGTGGGCACTTCGCACACGTCGGGAAAGGCGAAGTTCATGACGGACAGGATGATGTTGGCGAACATCGCGCTAGCCCAGGCTGATGCGTTCGGCATCGAGTTTCATGTCTTCCTTCGCCGTGATGAGCGTCTGTTGCCCGTGCATGCGCAGCAGGGCCGCGACCTGCAGGACGCAGTGCTGTGCATGGGTGACCAGGTGCTGCGCGTTCTGCACGAGGGTTCCGGTGACGCTGGCGACGAAGTGCCGTGCGCTGATCGATACCGAACCATCCGCCGAAGCCAGGTCCAGGTCGCCGCCGCTGCGCAAGGCCAGCCGGCTCGTGGCGTTGACTTCCACCACCGGCTGCGCAATGGACAGCAGGTCGACGCCGGGAGCGCAGAGCTGGGCATGCGTGCCCTCGCGTCCCAGCACGTGGGTCACGTAGAGGCCGGCGCCGGTGTGGACCACCATCACGTGGTCCTGGGCTTGCGGGGTGATCAGGCAGGAGAGGGCCTGCAGCGCCAGGCGACCGTCGGCGAGGCGATAACAGCCCGGCGCCAGGCACTGGGCGATGTGCCCTTCATCCCAATGCGGGCCGGCCGCGCGTTCGGCGGGAACGGCGGGCAAGGCCTGAAGTTGCGGCAGCGTCATGACATCTCCATCTCTAGCGATCGTTGTTCGGCAGCCGCGAGGGCCGGGTCGGTGGCGCGCGCGCCGTCCAGGTCCGCGCCATCCCATCGGGTGTCGGTCCAGGTGGCGCCGTGGAGGTCGGCCCGCGCCATCTTGCAATCCTGGAAGTTCACCTGGGCGCCGCGGACATGGACGAAGCGGCTCATGCCCAGGGCTGCGCCGCTGAAGTCCACCTGCTCCAGCACCGCGTGGTCCCACACCGTGCGGAACAGGCTCGCGCGCGCCAGGCGCGTGTGGACGACGCGGGCCTTCTGCAACACCGCGGCTTCGAGCTGTGCGTCGTCGAGTACGCAGTTCGCAAAGCTGGCCTGCGCGAACAGGCCGCGCGCCGCGATCACCCCGCGCATGACGGTGTTCTCGAAGCGCGCGTTGCATGCATTGCATTCGCGCAGGTTCGCGTTGGTGAGGTCCGCGCCGGAGAAATCGGCACCCTGCAGCGTGCAGCGCGCCAGAACGATGCCGGGCAGTTGCATGCCGGCGAAGTTGGCCTTGATGAAGACACTGGTATCGGCAAGCAGGCCCGCCAGGTGCACGGCGCGCAGGTCGGCGCCGTTGAAAGCCGACTGCACGAACTGCGTCGCGGCCCAGTGGCTTGCGGCCAGGCTGCAATCGGAGAAAGCGGTGCGCGCCAGCCGCGCGCCTTGCCACTGGGAATTGTCCAGCCGGCATTGGGAGAACATGGATTTCTCGAGCGCAGCGCCCCGCCAGTCGCTGGCCTCCAGGCCGCAGTCGGCGAGCGCGAGGAGCGCTCCGGCCGCATCGTTCCATTGCGAACCTGCCAGATTGCATTGCGAGAAGGTGACCTGCTTCGGCCTGGTGCCTCGAAAGTCCGCGCCGCTCAGGTCGCACCCGATGAAAGTCGCGCCTTCGAGCTGGGCCGTTTCCCAGCGCCTGCCGGCGAGCGCCTGCTGGTGGTAGAAGCCGTCGATCTCCATCACTGCATGCCCCGCGCGTGCAGCCGCACGCCATCGGTCCTGGTGTGGACGAGCCGGGTTTCGGTCATCTCGGCCTGATAGAGGTTGGCCTGGGTCAGGTCGGCGTCGCTGAAATCCGCCTTGCGCAGAATGGCCTGGAAGAAATCGGCGCGTGGCGCACTCGCATGGTTCAACTGGGCCTGCATGAACAGGCTGCTGGCAAAGCAGCCGTCCTGGAGCGTGGCGCCGGCGAGGTCGGCGCGGCTGAAGTCGCAGTTGGACAGCAGCGCGCCAGTGAGGTTGATGCCGCGCATGTGGCCCGCCGTCCAGGCGCTGCGGTCGGCGCGCGCGGCGCGGAGGTCGCAATCCGCCCACTGCGCATTGCCTCCTTGCACCTGGGTCAGACTGGCGCCCTGCCAGCGGCTCCCCGTGAGATCGGAGCCGATCAGCGCGCTGCGCTGCCAGTTCGAATGGGAGAAGTCCGCGCCTGTGGCCTGCAGTTTCCAGGCAATGCAGCGATTCACCCGGGCATGGCGCCAGCTGCTTCCCGTGGCGACAGCTTCACTGAGGAGCGTGCCGTCGAGCTGCGCCTCGTCGAAGCTGGCCAGCGTCAGGTCGGCCTTGTCCAGCATGGCGCCGGCCAGGTCCGCCTGACGGGCGTTCGCGCCGCGCCACTGCGCCGACGAGGCGCGGGCGTTGCGCAGAACGGCCCGCTGGAAGGACGTCTCGTGCGCCACCGAGCCGCACAGATTGGCGCTGTCCAGGTTGGCGCCGGATAAATCGGCGCGCGACAGCGTCGCGCCGGTGAAGACCGCGCCGCTCAGGTTGGCCCCGGACAAATCGGCGCGGGTCAAGTCGGCGTACTCGAACAGGCAGCCCCTGAGGTCCAGCCCGGCCAGTACGGCGCCGCGCAAGTCGGCGCCCGCCAGGTCGCGGCCGGCCAGCGGCACGCCTTGGAGGGCCCACTCGCGCACCTGGCGTCCC
>JACDFR010000072.1 GCA_013815685.1 Ramlibacter sp. | reverse complement strand
GTGCGGACGCGGCCGGTGCGCGCGCCGCTGACTGGTTGACTGGCGTGCTCGCCGCCGGCGCCGGCGCAAGCTGTTTCTTGACCGCGGCGACCGCGCCCCGGACCGACTCGCCCACAGGTTCCGGTGCAATGGAGCCGCCCAGAAAGGCGAGCGCCACGCCGGCGGCGAACAGCAGCGAAGGCCCGAGCTTCAGTGCCATGTGTCAGGCCGTGGGTTCCTGAACCTGGCGCAGGCCATGCTTTCGCACCAGCCTGCCGAAAGCGCTGCGGTCCTGCCCGGCGAGAACAGCCGCGCGCGTGAGGTTGCCCTTGGTCTGCTCGAGCAACCCGCTCAGGTACTGTCGCTCGAACTCGCCCACGGCGCGTTCCTTGGCCTGCCTGAAGCCCTGCGATTCGGCAGGCGGCTGCTCCTGCACGCCGGTCTTGCGGGCTCCGGCCGCCAGGTCGATTTCAGGGCAGTCGCTGAGCAGGAACGCACGGTGAACGGCATTCTCCAGTTCGCGCACATTGCCCGGCCAGGCGTGCCCGCGGATGTAGGCGAGCGAGGCCGGCGTCAGCTGAGGCTGCGGCCGGTCGTACTGGCGCGCCAGCCGGCCCAGGAACACGCGGGCGAGCTCGATGGCGTCGTCGCCGCGTTCGCGCAGCGGCGGCATGTGCACGGACAGGACGTTGACGCGGTACAGCAAGTCCTTGCGGAAGCGCCGCGCATCCGCGAGCTCCTGCAGATTGGCGTTGCTGGCGACAACGATGCGGACGTCGGCTTGCCGCGTCGCGCCGCCGCCCACGCGCCGATAGGTACCGTCCTGGAGAAAGCGAAGCAGCGCCGCCTGCGCCTTGAGGCTCAGCGCGTCGATCTCGTCCAGGAACAAGGTGCCGCCGCCGGCTTCCTGTACGAGTCCGAGCGAAGCGGACTTGGCGTCGGTGAAAGCACCACGCTCGTGGCCGAAGAGTTCGCTTTCGACCAGCGCCTCGGCCAGGGCCCCGCAGTTGACGGGCACAAAGGGCCTGTCGCTTCGGCTGCCAAGGTAGTGGATGGCGCGCGCCGCCATCTCCTTGCCGGTGCCGGTTTCGCCTTCGATAAGGACCGTCGCATGAACTTTTGCGGTCTTCTCGATCTGGGTCCGGGCCTGTGCAAAGGCAACGGAAGACCCCAGCAGATGAAAGCTGTAAGAAATACCCATACCCCCCTCGCGCCGTGCGCTATGTCGACATTTCCAGCACCACCACGCGGGGCCAGATCGTCACGATCTTCAACACGTCTGGTCTTTGCCGGATTACCGTGCTGTCGAGCTATCGTAAGGAGTGGACTCTATGAGAAGTATTTCAGTACGTCAATCGGCAGTATTGCCTGTTACGCGCTGCCTGGAGGACCGGGTTAATTTTGTGAAATTAGGCACAGCAATATGCCCGCACGCGGGGCAAAAACGCCCTACTTGGCCACAAGATCGTCGTGGTGCGGCAACGCCAGCACCCGCGCCTGCGCCTTGTTGGCACCCGGCACCTTGCCTCGTGCGAACAGCATGTACATGGTTGGCACGACGAAGATCGTGAGCAGGGTGCCCAGCGACATGCCGCCCACGATCACCCAGCCAATCTGAACCCGGCTCTCGGCGCCGGCGCCCGTTGCCATGGCCAGCGGCACGGCGCCCAGCACCATGGCGCCGGTGGTCATCAGGATCGGGCGCAGGCGCTGGGAAGCGGCCTTCACCACGGCATCCACGATGTCCATGCCCTCCTCGCGCAGCTTGTTGCTGAATTCCACGATCAGGATGCCGTGCTTGGTGATGAGGCCCACCAGCGTGATCAGGCCGATCTGCGAATAGACGTTAAGCGACCCGCCCGACCACTTGAGCGCCAGCAGCGCACCGATCATCGAGAGCGGCACCGACAGCATGATGACCAGCGGGTCGACGAAGCTCTCGAACTGCGCCGCCAACACCAGGAAGATGAACAGCAGCGCCAGCACGAACACGATCGCCAGTGCCCCCTGCGAACTCCTGAATTCGCGCGAGGTGCCGTTCAGCTCGGTCGTGTAGCCGGGCTTGAGCACCTTCGCGGCGGTGTTGTTCATGAAGGTCAACGCCTGGCCCAGCGAATACTCCGGCGCGAGGTTGGCCGTGATCGACACCGACCGCCTCTGCCCGAAGTGATTGAGCTCGCGCGGGCTCACGCTCTCGCGCACCTTCACCAGCGCCGACAGCGGGATCATGGTGTCGGCGCGGCCCCTGACATTGATGGCGTCGATATCCTCCGGGGTGGAGCGGCCGCTGGCTTGGGTCTGCACGATCACGTCGTACTGTTCCGCATCCCGCTTGTAGCGCGTGACGTTGCGCCCGCCCAGCATGGTTTCCAGGGCCTTTGCGACGACTTCGATACTGACGCCCATGTCGGCCGCTTTCTCGCGATCGACCTCGATGCGCAGTTCGGGCTTGTTCAACCGCAGGTCAATGTCGGGCGAGACGATCCCCGGGTTTTTGGCGATCTCGTCGAGCATCTGCCGGGCCACCCGGCTGAGATTCTCGTAGCTGTCCGAGGTCTGTATAACGAAGTTCAGCGGCCGTTCGCGAAAGCCCTGGCCCAATGAGGGCGGCGTGATGATGAAGGCATTGACTCCCGCCAGCGAGTTGGTCTTGGGACCCAGCTCTCGGGCGATGTCCAGCGTGGAGCGCTTACGGTCCTCCCAGTCCACCGCGCGGTACACCACGCTGGCTTGCGACACGGTGGGATTGCCGATGCTGCCGAAGATGCGGTCGAACTCCTTGTACGGCTGGCCCATGCGCTCCAGCGCCTGGGCGTAACGGTCGGTGTAATCCAAGGTCGAGCCGTCCGGCGCATTCACGGTGGCCAGGATGGTGCCGCGATCCTCCAGCGGCGACAGCTCCTGGCGCATGGTGGGCCACACCAGTGCGATGCCCAGCGCGCTGAGTAGCATCACGCCGATGACGATCCAGCGCGCCTGCAGGACGGCGCCCAGCGCCCGGCCACCACCCGGTCCCGGCTGCCAGCGGCGCAGCAGCACCCAGCGCAGCGCGCGGCCATAGGCGTGCGAAAGCCGGGTGAGCCAGCGCTCCATGCTCCGGTCGAACCAGTTGGGCTTGGGGTTGTGCCTGAGCAACTTCGAACACATCATCGGCGTGAGCGTCAGCGCGACGAAGCCCGAGACCACCACGGCGCCGGCCAGCGCCAGCGCGAACTCGATGAACAGCCGCCCGGTGCGCCCCGGGGTGAAGGCCAGCGGCGCATACACCGCCACCAGCGTCAGCGTCATGGTGATCACCGCGAAGCCGATCTCGCGCGCGCCCTTGATCGCCGCGGAGAACGGGTCCAGCCCCTCCTCTATGTGCCGGTAGATGTTTTCCAGCATCACGATCGCGTCGTCCACCACCAGCCCGATGGCCAGCACCAGGGCCAGCAAGGTCAGCGTGTTGATGGTGAAGCCGGCCAGCGCCATCATGGCGAAGGTGCCTACCAGGCTGACCGGTATGGTCACGATCGGAATGATGGAAGCCCGTACTGTGCGCAGGAAGACGAAGATCACCAGCGCCACCAGCACGATGGCTTCGGTGATGGTGCGGTAGACGTTTTTCACCGATCGGTCGATGAAGACCGAATTGTCGTTGGCGATGTCGACGCTCACGTCGGGCGGCAGGTCGGCCTTCAGGCGCGGAATCATTTCGCGCACGCCGGCCGACAGCTGCAGCGGATTGGCCGTGGCCTGGCGAATCACGCCGGCGGAAATCGCCACCTTGCCATTCAGGCGGACCTTGCTGCGCTCGTCGGCCGCGCCTTCCTGGACCCGCGCCACATCGCGCACCCTGACCGGAAAACCGTTGACGTTCTTGATGACGATTTCGCCGAACTGGGCCGGGCGCACCAGGTCGGTCTGCGAGGTAACGCTGAACTCGCGCTGCTGCGACTCGATGCGCCCCGCCGGCAGTTCCAGGTTGCTGCGCCGGATCGCGTCTTCCACGTCCTGCGTGGTCAGGCGAAAGCCGGCCAGCTTGTCGGGGTCGAGCCAGACCCGCATGGCGTACTTGCGTTCGCCGAAGATGCGCACATCGGCCACGCCGGTGACGGTCTGCAGCCGCGACTTGACGATCCGGTTGACCAGGTCGTTGATTTGCAGCGGACTGAGCGTGTCGCTGGTGAAGGCCAGCCAGATCACCGGGAAAGCGTCGGCCTCGACCTTGGAGATGACAGGCTCGTCGATCGCCTGCGGCAGCCGGTTGCGCACGCGCGAAGTGCGGTCGCGCACCTCCGCCGCCGCAGCGTCGGCATCCTTCTCCAGGCGGAACTTCACCGAGATCTGGCTCTGCTCGGCGCGGCTGATCGAGGTGATGACGTCCACCGCGTCGATTCCCGCGATCGAATCCTCCAGCGGCTTGGTGACCTGGGTCTCGATCACCTCGGCCGATGCGCCCGGATAACGCACGCTCACCGTGACCACCGGCTCGTCGATCTTGGGATACTCGCGCACGGCCAGCCGGTTGAAGCTCACCAGGCCGATCAGCACCACCAGCAGCGACAGCACCATTGCGAGCACCGGCCGGCGAATCGATATTTCAGGCAACTGCACGACAGGCTCCCCGGGTCAGGTGCGCGAAGCGCCGCAAGGATTGGCGCCGCCCGGTCTTGGAGCCGCAACCGCGGCGGAAATTCCCTTCGCAGCCGGCGCGCCCTGCCCGGCCGGCGCGGCGCCCGGCGGCCGGCTGAGTTCGACCACGCGCACCGGCACGCCGTCTTTCTGGATACGTTGCTGGCCGGCGGTGACCACCGTCTCGCCCGGCTGCAGGCCTTCGGTGATCTCCACGCGCCCGGGCCGGCGGACCCCGACCTTGACTTCGATGCGCTGGGCGATCTTGGTGTCCTGGTCAGGCCCATCGACAAGACGGATCACGAACTGGCGCGTTCCCTGGGGAACGATCGCTTCCTCGGGGATGACGCGCGCATTGTCGCGCTCGCCGAACACGGCCGTGATGCGCGCGAACATGCCCGGGCGCAATTCCATTTGCCGGTTGTCGATGCAGCCGCGGATGCCGATGGACCGGCCGTTGGCGTCCACCAGCGGATCGATCGCCTGGATCACGGCCGCATAAGTGCGCCCCGGCAACGCGTCGAGCTCCACCAGCGCGGTCTGCCCGCGCCGGGCCTTGGTCTGGAAACGCTCCGGCAGCCGGAAATCGACCAGGATAGCGTCCAGGTCTTCCACGTTGACGATGTCGGCACCGTCCTTCAGGTAGTCGCCGACGCTGACGTTGCGGATGCCCGCGACGCCGTCGAACGGCGCCACGATGCGAAGCCGCGCCGCGGTCGCGTGCGCCAGCGAGAGCTTGGCCTGCGCCACCTGCAGATTCGCGCCGCTCTCATCCACCGAGCGCTTGCTGATGAAGTTTTGCGCGACCAGTTCCTGGTTGCGCTTGTGATTGGCCTGGGCGATGGACAACTCGGCCCGCGCCTGCTGCAGCTGCGCCAGCGGCAGCTGGTCGTCCAGTTGCACCAGCAACTGCCCACGCCGGACTTTCTCGCCGTCGCGAAAATTCAGCCGCGTTACGCGGCCGCTGACTTCGGGCTTGAGAACCACACTCTGGCGCGAACGCAGGCTGCCGACGGCCTGCGCTTCATCCGTGATCTTCATGGTCTCGACCCGCGCGACCTCGACCGCCGCAGGACGGGCCGGGCCCTGGGACGAGCCGGAGGACGCGCCTGACGGCTGGGCGCTTGCGGACGCAACAGCTGCGCCGCCTTCAGCTGGCTTGGCGGGCTTGTTCTGGTACCACCACGCCGCGCCTGAGGCCGCGGCGATGCCTACGACGGCAATGACGGTGTAAATTGCTTTCGATGCCATGAAGATCAGAGCCCGCCCGCGAGGCGCGCATTGGTTATTGCCGGAAACCAACTCGCCAATGTAGCAGGGGCATGCTAACAAGCCATTCGCAGTCGCCCTAGTAGGCGATGCCGGCCGGCAGCCGCGGGCGGCGTTTTTTTACGCGGTCTTTACATTGGGCGCCGGCGCACGGCCCAACGCCACCTCGACGCCGCGGTTGGCCAGCGCGTCGGCCCGTTCATTGCCCGGGTTGCCATCGTGGCCGCGCACCCACTGCCACCGGATGGCGTGGCCGCCCTGGTTCACCAGCTCGTCCAGCGCCTGCCAGAGCTCGACATTCTTGACCGGTTGCTTGGTCGAGGTCCGCCAGCCCTTGGCCTTCCAGCCGCGCAGCCATTCCGTCATGCCCTTGAGCACGTACTGGCTGTCGACATAGAGGGTCACGTCGCAGGGCCGCTTGAGCGCCTGCAGCGCCTGGATCACGGCCATCAACTCCATGCGGTTGTTCGTCGTCTGCCGCTCCCCGCCGAAGAGTTCCTTTTCCGTGCCGCCCGATTTCATCAGCACGCCCCAACCCCCGGGGCCGGGGTTGCCCTTGCAGGCGCCATCGGTATAGATCTCGACGGGATTCACAAATGTTCTTCCAGGTAAGTGGGTCGTTGCCGGTTGGCGATGGGCACGGGCGCGGTCGCGATCGCCTTGCTGGCTTTCCAGGCAGGGCCGATCAGCTTGATGCCGCGCACCCGCTTGACTGCCACGAGGAAATAGACCGCCCCGAAAATCGGCCACCAGCGCTCGCCCGCGTGGTCCAGCCAGTCATAGCGGTCGAGCCATTCCTCGGTCTTCATGGCCGGGCGGTAGCAGCCGAAATTGCTGGACTCGACCTCGAAACTCAGGAGCCGAAGCCAGTCCCGCAGCCGCCAATAACCGATGAACTCCCCCGCGTCGGGCAAAAACAGCTCCCCGAATCCCAGGCGCCGGTAGACATGGGCGCGTCGCTGGCGCAAGCCCCAGAGGCTGGCGGGATTCAGGCAGCAGATCACCACCTTGCCTTCGGGCACCAGCACCCTCTCCACTTCGCGCAACGTGGCATGGGGATCGGTGTTGAGTTCGAGCGAATGCGGCAGAACCACCAGATCGAGGCTGTTTTCGGCGAACGGCAAGGCCGCGAAATCGGTGATGAGCGCCGGGCGCGCCTGCACGGGGTCGGCGGTGGCGGGCTCGCGCAGGGCAAGCCATTTGTGCGGCATGCGGTTGGCTTGCAGCGTATCCAGCTCGGGAAGGCCCAGCTGCAGCGCGTGATATCCGAAGATGTCACTCACCGCCTGGCCGAACTCCGCACGCTCCCAGGCCAGAAGGTAACGGCCGGGCGGGGTTTCAAACCACTGCCGCATTCCTATAATCTGGTCACTCATGAACTTAATTCCGCTGCCGGCCTTCCAAGACAATTATCTGTGGGTGTTGCATGACGGGCAGCGGGCCCTCGTCGTCGACCCCGGCGACGCGCAGCCCGTATTGGCCTTCCTGCGCCGTGAGGGCCTGCAATTAGACGCGATTCTAGTCACGCACCACCACCCGGACCATATCGGCGGGCTCGACGTCCTGCGCGATGCGACCGCAGCCCGCGTCTGGGGGCCCGCGCGCGAAACCATTCCCGGCCCCCTCACGAAACTCACCGACGGCGATTCCATCACCGCGCTCGGGCTGCGGTTCGAGGTGCTCGATGTCCCGGGACATACGTCGGGCCATATCGCCTACTACTGTGCCGGCATCGATGGCACACCGCTGCTTTTTTGCGGCGACACCCTCTTTTCCGGCGGTTGCGGCCGGCTTTTCGAGGGAACACCCGCCCAAATGCTCGCATCGCTCGACAAGTTGGCGTCCCTTCCGGGCGCCACCCGGGTCTGCTGCACGCATGAGTACACCTTGAGCAACCTGAAATTTGCGCGGGCCGTGGAACCTCATAATGCTGAGCTGATCCACTACACCCAGCGCTGCGAAGAACTGCGCGCCCAGAACCTGCCGACCCTGCCCTCGACGATCGAACAGGAGAAGCAGATCAATCCGTTCCTGCGCACTCGCCTTGCGGCAGTGGCGCAGGCCGCGCGCATGCATGATGCCGCCACCCCGCCGGATGACGTGGCCGTGTTCGCCACCATCCGGCAATGGAAAAACGAGTTCAAATGAGATTGCTTCACCTCGCCGGCCTGTCCCTCCTGTTGGCACTGGCCGGCTGTGCCACGCCGCCCGCCCTGGAGCCGGCGGCGCCTGCCCCCGTGACAACGGCCAAGCCCGAGTTGCCCGCCGTCGTTCCCGCCGGTCCCCTGCGGCCCATCACCGCCGCCGACGCAGCCTCGCGCGGCGTGGCGAACCTGCAGCCGCCGGCCGATCTGTGGGACCGCATCCGCCGCGGCTTCAAGATGACCAACCTGGACAGCGATCTTGTTCGCCAGCAGGAACAGTGGTACTCGAGCCGGCCCGATTACATCCAGCGCATGACCGAGCGCTCGCGCAAATACCTGTTCCACGTCGTGGAGGAGCTCGAGCGCCGCAACATGCCCACCGAGCTGGCGCTGCTTCCCTTCGTCGAAAGCGCGTTCAATCCACAAGCCGTCTCCAGCGCCCGCGCCGCCGGCATGTGGCAGTTCATGCCGGCGACCGGCCAGTACTTCGAACTCAAACAGAACGTGTTCCGCGACGACCGCCGCGACGTGCTCGCGTCCACCCGCGCCGCCCTCGACTACCTGCAGAAACTGCACGGCATGTTCGGCGACTGGCACCTGGCGCTGGCCGCCTACAACTGGGGCGAAGGCAGCGTGGGCCGAGCCATTGCCCGCAATCAGAAAAGCGGCCTGGGGACCGGCTATCTCGACCTGAACATGCCCAACGAGACACGGTTTTACGTGCCCAAGCTGCAGGCTGTGAAAAACATTGTCGGCACGCCGGAGAATTTCCGTGCCGAGCTGCCGCTGATCGAGAACCACCCCTACTTCCAGAGCGTCGTCGTCTCGCGCGACATCGATATCCAGCTGGCCGCGCGCCTGGCCGATATTTCCATCGAAGATTTCAAGGCCCTGAACCCCTCGATGCACCGGCCGGTGATCCTGGCGGCCGGCACCCCGCAGATCCTGCTGCCTTGGGACAACGCCAAGGTCTTCCAGCGCAATTTCGAGGCCTACAACGCCGGCCAGTACGCCAGCTGGACGGCCTGGAGCGCTCCGTCCACGATGAGCGTGCCCGATGCCGCGCGCCGCGTCGGCATGAGCGAAGCCGACCTGCGCAGCGTCAACGCCATCCCGCCCCGCATGTTGATCAAGGTCGGCTCCGTCCTCATCGTCCCTCGCACCGCAAAGATGCAGGACGACGTCGCCAGCCACGTGGCCGACAACGGGCAGCTGAGCCTGGCGCCTGAAAACGTCACGCGGCGCACCACGGTCAAAGCGGGCAAGAACGAAACCGTGGCGAGCGTCGCCAGGCGCTACAAGCTCAGCGCCGCCCAGGTGGCCGATTGGAACGATGTCGCAGCCTCAGCCGCCTTCAAGGCCGGTCAGCAGGTCGTTCTCTTCGTGCCGGTGAGGGCTGCAACGAGCGCCCCTTCAGTGCGTGCTTCGGCAAGCTCCAGCACGGCACCTGCCAGGGCCGCGGCGCGCGTCACGCCCAAACGCGCCGCCAAGCCCGCGAAGCGCCGCTGACAGCAACGCAAGGACCCGTTCGAGCCAACAACTTGTAACTGCGCAAAACGCAGGACGAGTCCCACGGGAGTTCGGTACATGGCCCGATCGATCCCAGCCGCAACAACGGCTGAAATAAAAAGCCCGGCTCGCCGGGCTTTTTTATTGCGAGAGGCGCGTTACCGGGCGTAGCCGCCGTCGCGCTTGATGAGGGACAGCTCCGAAAAGCTCAGGCCCGCATGGTCCGACGGCCCGTAACGCAGGAAGATCCCGCCCAGGTCGTGCGCCTTGAATGTCTCCATTGCCTTCTTCACCGATTCCGGCGTCGGGTTGGGTCCGGCCCGCTTGAGCGCTTCGACCAGCACTTTCGCATTGACGTAGCCTTCCAGGCTGCCGTAGCCGAACTCGTTGACCCCGATGCCCTTCATCGCCGCCTGATACTGCGCAATGATGGGCATCACGCTGTTCCAGGGATACGGTACGACCTGGGAGACGACCACGCCGGCAGCCTCTTCTCCAATCGCCTTGTGCAACGCCTGGCCGTTGAGGAAGGAAAACGAATAGAACTTGCCATGCGCACCGGCGGCTCGGAAGGCCGGGATGAACTTGGCCGCGACGCCGTTGGTCGCGGACATCACGACGGCCTCGGGTTTGAGTGCCGCCAGCTCACGCGCCTTTTCGGGCGCGTTGGAGCCGTCCTGCGCAATGGCGACGCTGCCCACCATCTGGTGCCCGCGCTTCTCGATGAAGCCCTTGGTCGCTTCCATCGCCGAGCGAGCGCCCGGGTTGTCGTTGTGGGCGAAAGCGATCCGGGTGATGCCCAACGTGAACAGATGGTTGACGATGCGCCCGTATTCATCGTCGAAGCTGATGCGGACCGGAAAGCCGTATTCCGAAAACTTCACGGCGGGCCCCGCGCCCGTGTACGGGCCGATCACCGGTACCTTGGCTTCGTTGCCGGCCTTCAGCGCACCCACGGCGGAAGTCGTGCCGATCGGCATGAGGATGGCCACCGCTCCATCGGCGACGAATTTCCTGACATTACCCGCCGCTTTTTCCGCGTCATACGCATCGTCGGCCTGGCGCAGCTCGATCTGCCGGCCATGGATGCCGCCGGAGCTGTTCACCGCGTTGATCATGGCCTTTATACCGACCAGGGGCTCGGTGGAGAGCGAGGCGAGCGGGCCGCTTTGCACGTAGGTCTGGCCCACGATCAACGGCCCTTTCGGCTTGGGCTGCGCGCTCGCTGAAATGGCCGCAGCCAGTGCAAATGCGGCGCCTGCCAGCCGTATCGATAAATTCATGTACTGCTACTCCAGATGCTTTCGGCCGGGCGGCTGCGAAAAGGTTACGACTTGCAACTAGTTTAAGCATGAATTGTTCAGCTGTAAACCCCCGGGGAAGCCCCCGGATCAGAGTTTCTCGGTCTCGCCCTGGCGTGGTTGCCATTTCATGAGGCGCTTTTCGATGCGGCCCACCAGCCCGTCCAGCACCAGCGCAAAAGCCGTCAACACCACGATGCCGGCGAAGACCGTGTTGACGTCGAAGGTGCCCTCGGCCTGCAATATCAGGTAGCCGACGCCGCGTGCGGAACCCAGGTATTCGCCCACCACAGCGCCGACGAAAGCCAGCCCCACCGAGGTATGCAGGCTGGAGAACACCCAGCTGGTCGCGCTGGGCAGGTACACCGTTCGCAGCAGCTGCTTCTGGTTGGCGCCCAGCATGCGGGCGTTGGCCAGGACCACGGGGCTGACCTCTTTCACGCCCTGGTAGACGTTGAAGAACACGATGAAGAACACCAGCGTCACCGCCAGGGCCACCTTGCTCCAGATGCCCAGGCCAAACCACATGCCGAAGATCGGCGCCAGGATCACGCGCGGCATCGAATTGGCCGCCTTGATGTACGGGTCGAGGATGGCGCTGGCCGTGGGCGCGAGCGCCAGCCACAGCCCGAACACCAGGCCCAGCACGGTGCCCAGCAGGAATGCCAGCACCGTTTCGAGCAGGGTGACGCCCAGGTGCTGGTAAATGTCGGCGCGTCCGGGCAGGCCGTCGGGGAACAGCGCCGAGGGCTCGAAGCCGAAGGGCATGAACCAGGACCAGACGCGCCCGGCCACCTTGATGGGCTCGCCCAGGAAAAACGCGTACTGCTGGTTGCGCGAAATCAGGTGCCAGAACAGCAGCACCGCGATCAGCAGGCCCACCTGCCAATAGCGCAGGTTCTTTCCGGAAGGTTTGAAGGCGTCGAGCATCAGGCCTCCCGCCGGACCGCCCCAAGGCGAGGCCTGCGCCCCCTCGGGGGGCAGTGCAGCGGCGCAGCCGCAAACGTGGGGGCTCCATTCATTCAGGCGGCTTTCTTCAATTGTTGCGCGTAGCCCTTGAGGACTTCGTCGCGCAGCACATCCCAGATCTGCTTGTGCAATTCGACGAAGCGCGGCTGCGTGCGCACTTCCGCCACGTCGCGCGGACGCGGCAGGTCGATGTCGAACTCGCCGATCGGCCGTGTCGCCGGCCCCGCCGACAGCACCACCACGCGGTCGCTCATGGCAATGGCCTCATCCAGGTCGTGCGTGATGAAAAGCACCGCTTTCTTCGGTCCGTGCGAGCCCCCGGGCACTGCGCGCCCACCCCCCAGGGGGGCCAGCGGCTTCGGCCTGGGGGCGGCCCGGCGCCCTTCGCCGCCCGCCCACAGCTCCAGCACCTCGTTTTCCATCAGCTGGCGCGTCTGGATGTCGAGCGCGCTGAAAGGCTCGTCCATCAGGATGATGTCGGGATCGAGCGCGAGGACCTGGGCCAGCGCCGTGCGCTTGCGCATTCCGCCGGAGAGCTGGTGCGGGTAGCGGTCGCCGAATTCGCCCAGCCCCACGCGCTCGAGCCAGGCCTGCGCCTGCGCGCGGGCCTCGGCATCGGCCACGCCGCGATATTGCAGGCCCACCATCACGTTGTCGATGGCGCTGCGCCAGGGCATCAGCGCCTCGGTCTGGAACATGTAGCCGGCGCGGCGGTTGATGCCCTGCAGGGGCTCGCCGAACACCTTGACCTCACCCGAAGATGCCGCCAGCAGCCCGGCGCCGATATTGAGCAGCGTCGATTTGCCGCAACCGGTGGGCCCGACCACCGAGACGAACTCGCCCGCGCGGATGCGCAGCGTCGTGTCCGCCACCGCCGTGTACCGCTGCGCGGGCTGGTCCGGCGAGTGAAAGGTGACCGTGATCTGATTGAGTTCGAGCGCGTAGGGCGGCATAAGGGAGAGATTAACAAAACAAAAAGCCGGCCTCGGGGCCGGCTACAACTGGCGCGACGCGCGCTGCACTCAGGCCTTGAACCGCTCTTTGGCGCGGCGGGCGAACTCGTTGGTATAGGTCTTGGCCAGGTCGATCTTGTCCGCCTTGACGCCCGGGTCGAAGCTTGCCAGCGCCCGCAGCGCGGTGCGCGCGCCCTCTTCGGCAATCAGGCCGTCGAGCGAGATGGCTTCGCGCACCTTGTTGAACGACGCGAGGTAGAGCGCGCGGTCGCCCAGCAGGTAGCCTTCGGGCACGGTCTTGATGATGTCGCTGGGCCCCGCCGTCTGCAGCCATTTAAGGCCATGAACGATGGCGTTGGCCAGCGCCTGGCAGGTGTTGGGGTTCTTTTGCACGAACTCGGTATGCGAATAGAAGCAGGCTGCGGGCATGGGCCCGCCAAAGACGTCGATCGTGCCCTTGAGGGTGCGGGTGTCGCTGATGATCTTCACGTCGCCCTTTTGCTCCAGCATGGTCATCACCGGATCGGTGTTGCTCATGGCATCGATCTGGCCCGAGCGCAGCGCCGTGAGCGCACCGGCGGCGGTGCCGACGCCCACATAACTCACGTCGCCGGCCTTGATGCCCGCGCGCGAAAGCACCAGGTTGGCAACCATGTTCGTCGACGAACCGGGAGCAGAGACGCCGATCCTCTTGCCCTTCAGGTCGGCCAGCGTCTTGTAATTCGGCATGGCCTTGGTAGAGACGCCCAGGGCGATCTGCGGCGCTCGGCCTTGCAGCACGAAGGCCTGGATACTCTGGTTCTTGCTCTGCATGTTGATGGTGTGCTCGTACGCGCCGCTCACCACGTCGGCGGAGCCGCCGACCAAAGCCTGCAATGCGCGCGCACCACCGGCGAAATCGGAAATCTCGACGTCCAGGCCTTCGGCCTTGAAATACCCCAGCTGCTCGGAAATGGTCAGCGGAAGGTAATAGAAAGCGGCCTTGCCGCCCACGGCGATGGCGATTTTTGTCTTTTCGAGCTTGCCCTGCGCGCGCAGCGCGGGCGCGGCAATGGCGGCGGCGGCAAGCGCAGCGGCCGAGGTAAATGTTCGTCGCGAAATACTGAAATTTTTCATTGGATGGACCTTCGCTTGCTGGCTGGCTTGCAGGTTAGCCAGCGCCATGCTGCACCGCATCGGGAACATCCCGTGCGGGTTTCCACGTAAAGCCCCGGCGCGTTTGCAATCAGCGGTAACCGGCGAACAAGATAGCGATGTTCACCACCAGCGCCAAGGCCCAGATCGCCGAGCGGACGGTAGGCAATCCGGCGACGTACATGGCGATATAGATCACCCTGAGCGTGATGAAGACCAGCGCCAGGATGTCCAGCCGCGTCTGCGGCGCTGCGAGCTGGTGGGCGATGATCACCGCGCCGATGAAAAACGGCAGCGCTTCGAAACTGTTCGCTTGCGCCGCGTTGGCGCGCGCCTGCCAGTCGGTCTGCCGGGCCAGCCAGGCGCGCGGGTCGTGGTTGTCGAAACCGCCCTGCTTGCGCGACTTGCCAAACCCGCCGGACTTCGCCATCCAGGCGCAGGCCAGGGGCAGCAGCGCGGCAATCAGCACGCACCAATAGGCCACCGTGAAACGGGCGAACTGCATCGTCATCCCTTTTGTATTCGTTCTACCTGCGGTCTACCAGCGCGTGCGCGATGGTTCCCAGATCCACATATTCGAGTTCGCTGCCGGCCGGCACACCGCGCGCCAGCCGCGTGACCTGGAGGCCGCGCGACTTGAGCGCCTCGCCGATCACGTGCGCCGTCGCCTCGCCTTCCGCGGTGAAATTGGTCGCCAGAATCACTTCCTGCACCACGCCATCCCGGGCCCGGTCGAAAAGCTTGGCCAGGCCGATGTCCTTCGGCCCGATCCCGTCGAGCGGGCTGAGCTTGCCCATGAGCACGAAGTAAAGGCCCCTGAACGCGGCCGTGCGCTCCACCGCGGCCTGGTCCGCCGGGGTTTCCACCACGCACAGCTTGCTGCTGTCGCGCCGCGGGTCCTGGCAGGTGGCGCAGACCTCGCTCTCGGTGAAGGTATGGCACAGGCTGCAGTGCTTGATCTGCGTCGCGGCCTGCTGCAGCGCTTGCGCCAGCACCTGGGCACCGGCCCGGTCGTGCTGCAGCAGATGGAACGCCATGCGCGAAGCCGACTTCACCCCCACGCCCGGAAGGCGGCGCAGCCCCTCGATGAGCGCGTTGAGGGCGTTGTTGCCGGCCATCGCGCGATCAGAACGGGAGCTTCATTCCGCCCGGCAGCCCCGGCATCCCGGCCGTCAGCTTGCCCATCTTCTCCTGCGAGGTCTCTTCGGCCTTGCGCACCGCCGCGTTGAAGGCGGCCGCGACCAGGTCTTCCAGCATGTCCTTGTCGTCGGCAAGCAGGCTGGGGTCGATGGTGATGCGCTTGACGTCGTGCTTGCAGGTCATGACGACCTTCACCAGCCCGGCGCCGGATTCGCCCGTCACCTCGACATGCGCCAGTTCGTCCTGGGCCTTCTTCAGGTTGTCCTGCATGGCCTGCGCCTGTTTCATGAGGCCGGCGAGTTGTCCTTTGTTGAACATGGGGTTCCTTTGTTGAATCGGTGGAGGCGGCGACCGGGCCTGTCGCCCGGGTCATTGGATCGGCTTGATGCTTCCGGGGACGATTTTCGCGCCAAAGTCGCGCATCATGTCCTGCACGAAGGGGTCGCCCAGGATGATTTCCTCGGCGGCGCGCTGTTTTTCGGCGGCGGCGGCGGCGTTGCGGCGGGCGGGGCTGTCGGTCACCGTGCCGACTTCGACGCTCAAGCTCACCGCATGGCCTGCCGTTTGCAAGGCAGCTTGCAGCCGCTCGCGGGCCGCGGGCTGGTTCAGCGACTCGCGCTCCACGCGCAGCATCCAGTGCCCCTGGTCGCGGCCCACCAGCTGCGACTGCAGGGCCAGCTCGCGCACCAGCGCGGCGATGGCCTCGCGGCCGACGAGCCCGGCCACGGTGGCATGCCAGAAATCGCCCTCTTCGGTAGGGACGACGGCGGCCGGCGCCGTGCCCCGCGCCTCGCGCGGCGACTCGGGCTGGACCCGCACGGGCACGCCCACCACC
>JACDFR010000071.1 GCA_013815685.1 Ramlibacter sp. | reverse complement strand
GTCGTGGGGGGCACGCCACGCGGCCCGGCAGGCAGGCGAGCGCCGAGGCGAACACGGCGGCGTGCACGGCTTCCTGACGGCTTTGCTGCCACAGCGCGCGCTGCAACGCAGCGGCCGGGGCGATATTCGCCTGCGCGGCGGCGATGTCACGCGCGATGCGCTCCGCCTCCTGGGCCGCGGCCAGCAGCGGAACCAGCTGCCGCCGCGCGTGCAATCCGGAGTTCATCGATGATCTCCGTGGTGATGCCGGTGCTGAACGAAGCCGCCGCCCTGCCCGGCACGCTGGCCGCGCTGCTGGCGCAAGCCGGCGACTGGGAGCTGATCGTGGCCGACGGCGGCAGCAGCGACGGCACGCCCGCCACGGTGCCGGTGGATGCGCGTGTGCGGCTGCTGCACACGCAGCGGGGCCGCGGTGCCCAGATGAACGCCGGCGCTGGCGTGGCGCGCGGCGACACGCTGCTGTTCCTGCATGCCGACACCAGGCTGCCGACCGGCGCACTCGCGCGGCTGGACGCCGCCATCGCTGCCGGAGCGACCTGGCAAGGCGGCGCCTTCCGCCATGCCTTCGCTCCCACCGACTGGCGGCTGCGCCTGGTGTCGGCCGGCAACAACCTGCGCTGCCGCCGGTCGCGCGTGTACTTCGGCGACCAGGCGATCTTCGTGCGTAGCGCGCTGTTTCGTCGCCTCGGCGGCTTCCCTGAAGTGCCGGTGCTGGAGGACGTGATGTTCTGCGAACGCCTGCGCACGCACGCGGCCACCGTGCTGCTGCCCGAAGTGGTGCACACCGACCCGCGCCGCTTCCTGCACCACGGCGTGTGGCGCAGCGTCTGGCGTGGCCTGCGCATCCTGCTGCGCCACCGGCTCGGGTTGCCGGCGGGGGGCCAGGGCTACACGGATACGGTGCGCTGAGCCGCAGATCACGCGCGGCCCTCTGGACCCGGGGGCAGCCCCATCACCAGCGTCTGCTGCGGCAGCTGCGGCCCCACGGTACCGTGCAGCCGGTCCCACACCGACAGGCCGCTGCTCAGGTTGCGAGCCTGGTGCGCCGCCACGCTGTCGTGGTGGATGCCGTGCTGGCGCGGCGTGACCAGCAAGCCGCCCAGCGCCCGCTCCCATCGCAGCGGCAGCCGCAGGTTGGAATGGTAGAACATCACCTCGGCCAGCGTGAGCACACCCCAGAGCGACAGAGTGCGGCGCGGCACACCGATCAGCAGCACCTGGGCCGCGCGCCATGGCACGGACCAGGCCAGTTCCGCGGCATGGAAGCGCAGCGCGGTGGACACATCCAGGTCCGCGTCTGCATGGTGCACGCGGTGCCAGCGCCACAGCTGGGGCACGCGGTGCAGCAGCACGTGCCACAGGTAGAGCGTGTAGTCCATCAGCACCAGGGCGGCCGCCGGCCTGACCGCGGGCGGCAAGCCCAGGTGCGGCACCAGGCCCCAACCGCGCCGCTCGACCAGGGCGGTGGCCGGGCGGGTCACCAGCGCATTGGGCACTGCCACCGTCACCGCCGCCAGCGCCCCGGTGGCCGCATTGCGCAGCAGGCGCGGGCCGGCCGGTGCGGTGCGCTGGCGCAGTGGCCGGCGGTCCTCCAGCACCCGCAGCGCGAAGAAGGCGGCGCAAAGCAAGGCGGGCGCCAACCAGCTAGCCGAACGGGTGCCGAGGGTGCGTTGCCGTTCGGGCCGCGGACCGTTGCAGAGCATGAAGGCGCTTTCTGAGTGAGTTCGAATCGTCGGGCTCGCGCGGGGCGTGCGCGGTCGGCGCCGCGCGCGCACGCCTGTCGGCGGCCTCCGACGCCCGCGGCAACACGGGGCCCGGCACGGTGCGAGACGCCTGGCGTCGTGGTCGAGACGCGAGGTACAAGCCGCCGGATGCAGCGCTCGTAACATGGGACCCGGCCACATCGGCCTGCCCCGAGCGTTTGAATTTTTGCAAGGATCTGTTGACCGTGACTTCGCCCTACATCACCTCGCTGCGCCCCGTGAACCCCAACGACGCGCGGCCCGACCAGAAGGCCGTGCTCGACCATGCCCAGAAGCAGGTCGGCTTCATCCCCAACATGTACGCCAACATGGCGAACGTGCCGGCGGTGCTGGACACCTACCTGCATGGCTCCGACCTGTTCCGCCGCAACTCGGGCTTCCAGCCGGCCGAGCAGGAGGTGGTGTTACTCGCCATCAGCCAGGTCAACGGCTGCCGCTACTGCACCGCGGCGCACAGCATGCTGGCCGACAAGAAGTCCGGTGTGCCGGCGCAGGTGCTGAAGGCGATCCGCGAGCAGACGCCGATCCCGGACCCGAAACTCGCGGCGCTCCACGCGGTCACACAGAGCATGACGCGGCAGCTCGGCAAGCCGGACCCGGAGACGGTGCGGGCCTTCCTGGCCGCCGGTTACCAGGAGACCCATCTGATGAACATCATCCTGGCGATCTCGGTGAAGGTTCTGAGCAACTACACCAACATGGCCACCGGCACCGAGCTGGACGAGCGTTTCGCGGGCTACCGCGTCGGATAGGCGTCTACCCCGCCGCACGCATCTCGAAGGAGTGCTGAATCATGATGATGATGGAAGGCAGCAGCATGGGCTGGATGATGGTCGGCATGAGCCTGGGTGGGCTCCTGGTGATCGTGTTGCTGGTCCTGGGGATCGCCGCGCTGATCAAGTACCTGCGCCGGTGAAGCCATGCCGCGCGCTACCCGTGTCGCTCCGACCTCCACCGCCCCGGCTGCGCCGCGGGTCGGCAAGCGGGCGCTGCTGGTGCTGGGGCTGGCGGGTGCCACGAGTCTGGCGACCGGCCAGACCGCGGGTCGGCCGGATCCGGCCCGGTTCAACGGCTTCGACCTGACGGGCGCCCTGATCCCGGTGGATGCCATCGAACGGGGCGGGCCGCCGCGGGACGGCATCCCGGCCATCGACAAGCCGCGCTTCGTGCCGGCCGCGCGCAGTTCGCTGCGCGACGCCGATCGCATCCTGGGGCTGAGCCACAAGGGCGTGGTCCGCGCCTACCCGGTTCGCATCATGAACTGGCACGAGGTGGTGAACGACAAGCCGGCCGGCGATGCCATCGCGGTGACGTACTGCCCCCTGTGCGGAACCGGCATGGCCTTCGACGCCAGATTGCACAGCCCTGCGGGCGTGCGCGAGCTGTCGTTAGGTATCTCGGGCTTGCTCTTCAACAGCGACGTGCTGCTGTACGACCGCGGGACCCAGTCCCTCTGGTCCCAACTGCGTCAGCAGGCGGTCTCCGGCCCATTGAAGGGCACGGAGTTGAAGGCCGTGCCGCTGGAGCACACCACTTGGAGCGATTGGCGGCGCCGCTTTCCTGCCACCGAAGTGCTTTCTTTCGAGACCGGATTCGCGCGTGACTACGGCCGCGACCCCTACGCCGGTTACGAGGCCGTGAACCGGCTGATGTTCGAGGTGCAGCACCGCGATGCCCGGCTGGGGCCGAAGGAGTGGGTGCTCGGGCTGTCCGTCGGCACCGCGCGCAAGGCCTACCCGTTCAGCACTCTCGCGACCCGGGTGGGCAAGGACGGCTTGCTGGAGGACCGCCTCGGTGGCCAGGTGGTGCGCATCCGCTACGACGCGCAACACCGCACCGCACGCGCCGAGGACGGCGCAGGCAAGCCCCTTCCGTCCGTGCTGGCGTTCTGGTTCGCCTGGGTGGCGTTCCATCCTCAGACCGAGTTGCTGGCATGAGCCCCGCGACGTCGCTGCGCGCGAACTCGAGCACCGTCGATCGCATCCCGATGCGCTTCGGCAGGGCCTAGATTTCGGCGGGCCTTAGTTCGGGCCGCCGCCGGAGCTGCCGCGCGGCCCGTAGCTGCCCATGCCCATGCTGCCCATGCCACTGGATGCGCCCATGGTGCTGGTATTGGACATTCCACTGCTGCTGGTCGTGGAGCCGCCGGGCATGCTGGAGCAGGCGGCCAGCAAGCTGATGAGGCCGGCGCCAAGAATGATTTTGAACATGATGATTCCTCGTCTTCGATCGGCCGCCTGAACATCCGGCGGCCAAGGATGCGGCACCTTGGCGGTGCCTTCCCATGTATACGAACGGGAACGCCGGCTGGATTGTCGGACAAGACGCCGTCCTGTCACTTCCTGGACTTGGCCGTCTTCTTCTTGCTGCCTTTCTCGGTCTTGGCGGCCTTCTCGAAAGCCTCAGCCTTGGGCGCCCCCTTCTCGCCCGGCGAGGGTGTGGATATCGAGCCGGACTGGCGGGATGTGGCAAACCACAGCAACCGACGACTCACCTGAGCAGCGCACAGACTGGTGAACCTGCGATGTTGCGACGACCGGCGAATGAAACGCAGCCGCGCCAGCTCGGCTTGGCCGTACCGCCGGATGCCTTGCATCGGCCGTCGGGGCACGCCCAGCAGCCCACGGCCCTGGTAGAACCGGACCGTTTCCACACCGACGCCGGCAGCGACGGCCAGGGCACCGATCGTCATGGTTTCTGGCACGTGTTGCATGCTTGACTCCGTACTGAGGTACGGCCGTATTCTCGTTCCAAATGCCAAGGAGAGTGCAGTGAAATCAATGACCGCTTTCGCCGACAAGGCCGGCGCCCTGGGAATGCTGGTTTCCGCCGCCGCCTGTCCGGCCTGCTTCCCGGCGCTGGCCAGCCTCGGCGCGGCGCTGGGCCTGGGTGCATTGGCGCATTACGAGGCCCTGTTCGTCACCCGGTTGCTGCCGCTGTTCGCGCTGGCCGCTCTGCTGGCCAACGGGCTTGGCTGGTTCAGCCACCGCAACTGGCGGCGCAGCGCTTTGGGCATGCTTGGGCCGGCCATCGTGCTGGTGGCGATCGCATTGCTGTTCCTCGGCCAGCCGCTGGCCCAGCCGCTGCTCTACGCCGGCCTGGTGCTGATGGTGGCGACCTCTCTATGGGATCTGCTGGCGCGCACGCGCTCGCGCCGCGTCTGCGGGCCTGCCGGGTGCGAGCAGCCGTGACGCCCGAGCTGTCCTCGGTGCTGCGCTGTCCGCACTGCGGCGGCTCGTCCCGGGAGCAGATGCCCGAAGATGCCTGCACGTACTTTCACGAGTGCCGGCATTGCAAGCAGCTGATCTCGCCCCAGCCCCGGCATTGCTGCGTGTTCTGCTCGTATGGCAGCGTGCCCTGCCCGCCGGTCCAGGTGGCGGGTGGGTGCTGCGGCGTGTGAGTTCCGCCAAGGAAAAACCATGAACCAAGACTACGACCTCGTCATCCTGGGGACCGGCACGGCCGCCAGCGGGACGGCCATGCGCGTGAGGGCCGCCGGCCAACGTGTCGCCATCGTGGACTGCCGGCCTTTCGGCGGCACCTGCGCGCTGCGCGGCTGCGACCCCAAGAAAATGATGGTGGGCGGCGCCGCCGCCTTCGATCATGCGCGGCGCATGCGAGGCAGCGGCGTCGAGGGCGAGGTGCGCCTCGACTGGCCGGGCCTGATGCGCTTCAAGCGCAGTTTCACCGAACCGGTGCCTGCCAAGAACGAGCAGCGGTTCCGCGACAAGGGCATCGATGCATTCCGCGGACAAGCCCGGTTCACCGGGCCGAACACGATCGAGGTCGATGGCCAGGCGCTGCAGGGGCGGCACATCCTGATCGCCGTCGGCGCCGAGCCGGCCCCGCTCCATGTGCCGGGCGCGGAGCATGTCATCGACAACGAGGGTTTTCTCCAGCTCGACGCCTTGCCTCCCAGGATCGTGCTGGTCGGTGGCGGCTACATCGCCGCCGAGTTCTCGCACATTGCGGCGCGAGCCGGCGCCCAGGTGACGATCGTCCAGCAGGGTGATCGGATCCTGAAGGGCTTCGACGCCGACCTCGTGGGCTGGCTCATGCAGGCCTTCGAGTCGCAGCGCATCGACGTGCGGCTGAATACGAAGGTCGAGTCGATCGAACGCGCCGGTGCCGGGTACCGGGTCAAGGCGACCACCGCCGGCCAAGAATTGCTGCTGGAGGCCGACCTGGTGGTCCATGCGGCCGGCCGCGTACCGGCGCTGCAGGCGTTGAACCTCGCGGCTGCCGGCGTGGCGGTGGACGGCCGGGGCCGGCTCCAGCTCAACGACTACCTGCAGAGCACCAGCAATCCCGCTGTGTATGCCGCCGGCGATGCCGCGCAGGTCGGCCCACCATTGACCCCGGTGGCCAGCCAGGACGCCAAGGTGGTGAGCGCGAACCTGCTCGAAGGCAACCACCGCAAGCCCGATTACCGCGGCGTTCCCAGCGTGGCGTTCACCATCCCGCCGATCGCAATGGTGGGCCTGAGCGAAGCGCAGGCACGCGAGCAGGAGCTCCGGTTCAAGGTGAACAGCCGCAAGGCCTCGGACTGGTTCACGGCCCGCCAGGCGGCCGAGCCCACGTACGGGTTCAAGGTGCTGGTGGAAGAAGGCAGTGGCCGCATCCTGGGCGCGCACCTGGTGGGGCCGCATGCGGACGAGGTCGTCAACCTGTTCGCACTTGCCATCCGGCACGGCCTGAGCGCTGAGGACCTGAAGGGGACGATGTTTGCCTATCCTTCGGCGGCCTCGGACATCGGGTACATGCTCTGAAGCCGAGGCCGAGGCCAAGTGCGACGATCGGAGCCGCAGTTGAGACGAATGGGCATGGCGTCGGCGCGGATTGCCCGGCCGTCGGCCCCAAGCCGGCTGAGCGGCGTTAGCATGTCGCATGGACCCGTTGTCCCGCCTTCTCAGCCGTTTCACCGTCACTGCCGGTGTGTTCTACACCGGTCGCATCTGCGGCGTGCACCCGTTCGCCGCCGATCGTCACCGCGGCCACCTGCACCTGATCGAGCATGGGCCCGTCGACCTGGTTGACGACCAGGGGCGCAGCGAGCGAATCGACCAGCCGACCCTGGTCTACCTGCCGCGGCCCGAGCGCCACAGCTTGGTGGCGGACGATGCCCAAGGCGCCAAGGTGTTGTGCGCCACGGTCCAGTTCGGCGGCGGCGACAACCACAACCCCGTCAGCGACTCGCTGCCGGCACTGGTCAAGGTCCGGCTGGATGAGCTGGAAGGTTCCGCCGCCATCCTCGGGCTGGTCGCGAACGAGGCCTTTCAGGAGCAGATGGGCGCACAGGCCGCCATCGACCGACTGTGCGAGTTGCTCATCATCAAGCTGCTGCGGCACTGCCTCAATGCGGGCCTCACCACCGGCGGCATGCTTGCCGGGCTGGCCGATGCGCGGCTGGCCAAGGCGCTTGCGGCCATGCACCGCGACCCGATGCATCACTGGACCCTGGTGGCCCTGGCCAACGAGGCCGGCATGTCGCGAGCGCGCTTCGCGGCGCGCTTCCACGAAGTGACCGGCTCGACCCCGGCCGACTACCTGACCGGCTGGCGCATCTCGTGCGCGCAGAAGCTGCTCAAGAGCGGTCGCTCGGTCAAGCAGGTGTCGGCCGAAGCGGGCTACGGCAGCAGCAGCGCGCTGACCCGCGCCTTCATCCGCAAGGTCGGCGCGGCTCCCAGCGAGTGGCTGCGCACGCTGGAAGCGCGTGAAGGGCGAGACTCCGACCACGCCGCTCACTGAATCATCCCCTCAAGAGGTATCCCATGGACACTCCCATTCCCCGCCCCCGCGTGCTGCTGTTCGACGTGAACGAGACCCTGCTGGACATCGGCCCGCTAAAGGAAAAGGTGGGCGACCTGCTGCAGGACCCGAGCGCGGGCACGCTGTGGTTCACCACCATGCTGCAGTACTCGCTGGCCATGACCGTGAGCAGCCAGTACGCCGCACTGGGCGAGATCGGCGCCGCCACGCTGCAGATGCTGGCGCGCAACAGCGACATCGCGCTGTCGAAAGAGGATGCGCAGGCCGTGCTGGCCGGTCTGCGCACGCTGGACGCGCATCCGGACGTGGCGCCTGCGCTGCAGCGCCTGCGCGGCGCAGGTTTTCGCATGGCCACGTTGACGAACTCCCCCCCAGCCGGGGTACAGGCGCAGACCCGCCACGCCGGCATCGACGCCTTCTTCGAAAAGCAGCTGACCGTGGAAAGCGTGGGCCGCTTCAAGCCCGACCGCAGTGTCTATGAGTGGGCGGCACGCGAGATGGGCGTGGCACCGGCCGACTGCATGCTGGTGGCCGCGCACGGCTGGGACGTGGCCGGTGCGCAGTGGGCCGGCATGCGCAGCGCATTCATCGCCCGCGAGGGGCAGCAGAAATTTCCGCTGGCCGAGCCACCGGAGATCGACGTGGCGGACCTTTCTAAACTAGCGGAGAAACTGGGGGCCTGAAGTGCACTCTCCCGAGTGCGGCTGCGGTCACCAGCGCAGCAGGCGCGGGCCGAGTGCAGCGCCGAGCAGGCCGGTCAGAACGATGCCGAGCGTGTACCAGACCGCCACGAATGCGGGCGAGGCTTCCGGGCAGGACAGGGAATAGCCGAATGCGCCCAGGCCGCCGGCGAAGAGGCCGGCCGCGAAGCCGGCGGTGACTGGGCGCGTCGGCGCCAATCCCCGGACCGCCCAAAGCGACAAGCCCAAGGCCGGAAGCGACAGCGCCAGCACGTTCCACGGGCATTGCAGCCAAGTGTGACCCATCAGCGCATCCAGACGTTGTCCCGAAGGGGACCCGACGATCACGGAACCAGCACCCACCGCAGCCATCGCCAGCACCACGGCCAACAAGGCCCTGCGCGGCGCATCGACGCGGGCCACCGGCAGCGAGGCCCGCGCCGCGAGCCAGCCGGCCGCCAATGCCACCATGCCCGTATAGCCCAGCTTGATCCAGGGCGCAGGCGTGGCGAACACCGAGCCCGGCAGGGCCCCCATGAGGACGACCGCAAGCAGGGCACTGGTTAGCAGCCCGGCGGCGGCGACGGGCGCAAACCGGCGCGCCGCCAACGCGCGCGGCGCTGGTCCCGCGCCGCGCGCAAGCATGTCGATCAATACTTCCGTTTTCATGGTCTCTCATCCTTCACCAACTGGGCCAGTCGTTTCAATCCCCGGTGGACCTGGACCTTGATGGCAGATTCCGACACGCCTGTCCGCTGTGAGGCCTCGGCCACAGAGAGCCCCTCCACCTTGGTCAGCAGGATGGCCTGCCGCTGCGCCGCCGGCAGGGCCAGAAGCAACCTGCCCAGGTCCCGCCGGGCTTCCCGCCCGTCGGCTGCGCCACCAGCGCCGACTCATCGACGTCGTCGAGCGCGTCGTGCAGGTCGTCGCGCCGCCCGCGCCGGCGCCACAAGTCCACCAGCTTATGGCGCGCAATCGCCAGCACCCAGGCGCTGACCGGCACCGACGGGTCGTAAGTGCCCCGTTGGAGATGCAAAGCCAGCAGCGTTTCCTGCACCAGATCCTCCACTTCGTCCGGCAAGCCCTGCAGCCGACGGCGCAGGTAACCGCGCAGCCGCGCGGCGATTCGCGCCAGCGACACGCGGTAGGCGGCCTCGTCGCCCGACTGGGCACCCAACCAAAGCGGCTTCAAATCCGACTCGAAGTCGTCCTGGCGGGCGTCATCAGGCATATCGTTGCGGGGCGCCCTTTGGTTACAGCGGGTGGTTGAGAACGCGCCATTCTGCCGTGTGTAACCCCAAGGGTCCTCGCGGCGACTACAAGAACACGATGAAGCCAACATTTCATGTGCTCCTTCCCCTGGCCGGTTCGGCCGCGCTGCTCCTGATGACTTCGGCGGCCGCCGGCCCCGGCAGCGAACCGGTCTGGGTCGGCCGCTTCGACCGCGGCATGGCGCCCTGGCAGGAAGTGCGCCTCAACGCCGAGATCAGGCCCAACACCTTTACCGTGCGCGATTGGGACGGCGTATCCGCGCTGGAGGTAAAGTCATCGGCCAGCATGTCCCTGCTGGGTCGCCCGGTGGAAGTCGACCTGGACCGCACCCCGGTGCTGTGCTGGCGCTGGCGCATCGACGCGCCCCTGCAGTCGGCCGACATGACGCGGCGCAGCGGCGACGACTACGCGGCCCGGCTCTACGTCAGCCTGGCGCTGCCCGAGTCCGAGAAAAGCTTTGGCTTGCGCACCCAGCTGCGCATCGCCCGCTCGATCTGGGGCCCGTCGGTGCCCGATGCGGCCATCAACTACGTCTGGGACAACCGGCAGCCGCAGGGCACCGAGCGCCCGAATGCCTATACGGATCGAACCACCATGGTCGTGCTGCGCAGCGGTGCGACCGAAGCCGGCCGCTGGGTACAGGAGCGGCGTCACATCGGGCGTGACGCCGCGCGCCTGTACGGCGCGTCGGCTAAACCGGTGCAACTGGCCATCACCGCCGATACCGACAACACCGGCGAAACGGCGCGGGCCGGGTTCGCCGACCTGCATTGGGTGCCTGAACAGATGCCGTGCGTCAGCCGATGACGACAGCGTAACAAATCGCCGCCCCCCGGCGAATCACAGAAGCCGCACACTTAGCACCGCACCAACTCGACAAGAACATCCATGCATGCCACCCTCCCCCTGCTCGCCGCCACCGACTTCCCGCCGATCCGCCGCCGCCGCCTGGACACGCTGCAGGTCAACCTGGGCTACAAATGCAACCAGAGCTGCCTGCACTGCCACGTGGCGGCCAGCCCCCAGCGCACCGAAATGATGGACGGCGAGCACGCGGACCTGGTGCTGGAGGTTCTGCGCGCGCGCGGCATCGCCACGCTGGACCTGACCGGCGGCGCGCCGGAGCTGAGCCCGCACTTTCGCGACTTGGTGCGCGGCGCGCGGGCACTGGGCGTGCGCGTCATCGACCGTTGCAACCTCACCATCCTCTCGGAGCCGGGGCAGGATGACCTGGCGGCCTTTCTCGCGGCGCAGGGCGTGGAGGTGACGGCCTCGCTGCCTTGCTACTCGCCCGCCAACGTGGACCGCCAGCGCGGCGACGGCGTGTTCGACCGCAGCATTGCCGGGCTGCGCCAGCTCAATGCGCTGGGCTACGGGCAGGAAGGCAGCGGCCTGGTGCTGAACCTGGTCTACAACCCGCAAGGTGCGTCGCTGCCCCCGCCGCAGGGCGCGCTGGAGGCCGACTACAAGCGCGAGCTGCTGCAGCACTTCGGCATCCGCTTCGACCACCTGTTCGCGTTGACCAACATGCCGGTGCAGCGCTTCGGCAGCACGCTGGTGAGCAAGGGCACTTTCGCCGGCTACATGCAGTTGCTGCGCGGCGCCTACCAGGCCGAGAACCTGGACACGGTGATGTGCCGCAGCATGGTCAGCGTGGACTGGCAGGGCGACCTGTACGACTGCGACTTCAACCAGATGCTGGGCCTGCACGCCCGGCTCGGAGAAATGGCACGTCCGCACCTGCGCGACCTGCTCACGCACGACCCGGAGGGCGAGGACATCCGGATTGCCGACCACTGCTACGGCTGCACTGCCGGCCAGGGCAGCAGCTGTGGCGGCGCGCTGGAACCCGCTGCGCCCCAGGAGGCGGTGCTGAAGTTCGCCCCGGCCGGCGTGCTCTGATGCGGCCCGCGCGCAAGCCGCTGCTGTGGATCATTGCAGGCATCGTCGCGGTCGCAGCGTTACCACGCCTGGGAGCGGACCTGAAGTGAAGCCGGCCCTGTCCATCGTGGTGCCGGTGCTGAACGAAGCCGGCGGCATCGAAGCCCCGCTCCGGGCGCTGGCGCCGATGCGCGCGCGCGGGACCGAAGTCATCGTCGCCGACGGCGGCAGCCGTGACGCCACAGTGGCGCTGGCCCGGCCGCTGGCCGACCAGGTGCTGGCGGCGCCCGCCGGCCGTGCCCGCCAGATGAATGCCGGTGCCGCCGCAGCACAGGCCGACGTGCTGCTGTTCCTGCACGCCGACACGCAGTTGCCCGATGGTGCCGATCACTTGGTGCGCCGGGCGCTGGTCGCCGGAGCAGCGTGGGGCCGTTTCGACGTGCGCATCAGCGGCCGCCCTCTCATGCTGCGCGTGGTGGCCGCGCTGATGAACCTGCGCTCGCGCTGGACCGGCATCGCCACCGGCGACCAGGCGATCTTCGTCACACGGGCGGCCTTCGATCGGGTCGGCGGCTTCCCCGACCAGCCGCTGATGGAAGACGTGGAAATCTCGCGCCGGCTGCGCGCCTTTAGCCGCCCGGCCTGCCTGCAAGACCGCGTCACCACCGCTGGCCGCCGCTGGGAGACGCGCGGCGTGTGGCGCACCATCTTTCTGATGTGGCGACTGCGCTGGCGCTACTGGCGCGGCGCACCGGCCCAGGCGCTGGCGGAGGCCTACCGGTGAGCGGCACCGCCATCATCATCTTCGCCAAGGCGCCGATGGCCGGCCTGGCCAAGACCCGACTGATCCCGGCGCTGGGCGCGGCGGGCGCCGCGGCGCTGGCCCAGCGCATGCTGGTGCACGCGGTGCACGTGGCTGCGGAGCTGGCGCCGGATACGCTGGAGGTCTGCGCCGCGCCCGATGCGACGCACCCGGCGTTCGGCCGGCTGGCGCGGGGCCACGGCCTGCAGCTGGCCACGCAAGGAGCCGGTGACCTCGGGCAGCGCATGCATCTTGCCTTCGTGCGCATGCTGGTCCTGCATGACAGGGCCTTGATGATCGGCACGGACGCCCCGGCACTCGATGCTGCGTGCCTGCGTCAAGCCCAGGGTGCGCTCGAGGAACACGACGCCGTGTTCGTGCCGGCGCTGGACGGCGGCTACGCCTTGATCGGCCTGCGCAAGCCGAACGCCAGCCTGTTCGACAACATCGCCTGGAGCACCTCCGCCGTGATGGCGCAGACGCGCGAGCGTCTGCGGGCCGGCGGGCTGCGCTGGGCCGAACTGCCCGCCGTGGCCGATGTGGACGAGCCCGCCGATCTGGTGCACCTGCCTGCAGGGTGGCTGTTGTGAAGCGGCTGGTGCTCGCCGGCGCCGGGCATGCGCATGCCCAAGTTCTGCTGGACTGGTCGCGCGCGCCGCTGCCCGGCGTGGAGCTGATCGTGGTGTCGCCACAGGCATTGGCACCCTACTCCGGCATGGTGCCAGGCTGGCTGGGCGGGGCGTACCGGCTGGACGAGATAGTGCTCGACTTCCCCGCGCTGTGCGCCGCCGGCGGCGCCCGCTGGGTCCCCGCCGAGGTGGATGCGCTCGATCCAGACCGGAAGCGGATCACCTTGTCCACCGGCGAGTCGCTCGGCTACGACCTGCTGTCGATCAACGTCGGCTCCACCCTGCGCCCGCCGCCGGGCGAAGGCGCGCGCATGCTGGCCATGCGCCCGCTGTCGGCGCTGCCTGCTGCGTACGACGCGGTGCTATCGGACTGGTCGCGCGAGCCGTTGGACCGCCCCTGGACCGTCACCGCGGTCGGCGGCGGCGCGGCCGGTGTCGAATCGCTGCTGGCGGTGCTGGCGCGGCTGCGCCATTTACGCCCGGACCGGCCCGTGAACGGCGCACTGGTGACCAGCGGCACGCAGTTGCTGCCGGGCTTGTCTGCGCCGGCCCGTCGCGCCGCCGAACGTGCGCTGGCACAGGCCGGCGTGACGCTGCAACTGGGCAGCCGCTGGTGCGCGTCCATCGGCCGCAGCAGCGACCTGGTCCTCTGGGCCATCGGTGCCGAGGCGCACGACTGGCAACGCGACCCGGCGCGTCGTGGCGCCCTGGCCGTCAGCGCCCAGGGCTTCGTACAAGTGGACGCGCAATTACGTTCCGTGTCGCACCCCGAGGTGTTCGCGGTGGGCGACTGCGCCCACTGGGTGCCCGGCGCACACGCCCTGCCCAAGGCCGGCGTGATCGCGGTGCGCATGGGACCCGTGCTGTCGAACAACCTGCGCGCCGCGTTAGGCGACACCGCCGCCGCCAAGCTTTACCGACCGCAGCGACAGTTTCTGGTGTTGCTGGCGACTGCCGACGGCCGGGCCATCGCATCACGTGGCCCCTTCGGTGCCGGCGGGGCCTGGGCCTGGCGCTGGAAAGACCACATCGACCGGCGCTTCATCGCGCGCTACGCCACGCCCACCCCCGTTTCTTCTGCCACTGCTTACGAAAGCGACATCGCATGAACCGCTCCCGCCGCCACCTCCTGGCCCGTGCCACGGGCACGGCCGCTGCACTCGCCCTGCCCACGCTGGCGCGGGCCCAGGCCACACCGCTGAAGTTCGGCGTCGGCCTGTTCCAGCCGGACCGCGAGAAGAACGACGCCACCTACCGGCCGCTGGCGCAGCACCTGTCGCAGCGCCTGGCCCGCCCGGTCGAACTGCGCACCGTCGACAGCTGGGAAGGCCTGGCCAAGAGCCTGGCCAGTGGCGAGACCGACATCGCCCTGATGGGACCGTGGGGCTACGTGCTGGCCAACCACTTTGCCAACGCTCAGGTGGTGTCCACCATCCTGTACCAGGGCAAGCCGGAGTACTTCGCCATGATCGTGACGCACCCCGACTCGGGTTTGAACAGCATCCAGGACCTGCTCGGCGCCAAGGGCCGTGGCCGTAGCTTCGCCTTCGGCGACAAGGGCTCCACCTCGGGTTACCTGATCCCGCGGCACTTCTTCATGCAGCAGGGCATCGACCCCGAAAAGCACTTCGGCCGGGTGATCTACACCAAGCACCAGGCGATCCAGACCCAGGTGACGGCCGGGCAGATCGACGCCGGTGCCGACTACAACCGCAACCGCACCGCCATGATCGACCAGGGGCTGATTCGCGCCGACCGCAGCAAGATCATCTGGGAGTCTGCGCCGCTGCCCAACGACGCCGTGGCCGTGAGCGCGGCCTTGTTCCAGGACAAGGCGTTCGTGCGCCGGCTGCAAACCGCGCTGGCCGAGGTCGGCCCGCTGCGGAAGGCACAAGCCACGCTGCTGCCGGCCAACTACACCGGCTTCGTGGATACCGACAACGCCTTCTACAAGCCGATCCGCGACGCCGGACTGGCCACCGGCACGCTGGCCGCCAAGTGAGTAGGCGGTGAAAGCCCCCCCCCGAAGCGCCTGCGGCGATGCCCCCTCGGGCTTCCCCCTCTCCCCCTCAAGGGGGCGCCACCCGCGGCCCGGCAAAGCCGGTTCTGCGGTGGCCCGCGCCTGGGCCCTGCGCTTTGATGCATCGCGGGTAGCCCAGGGCCGCCTCGGCTTCCTGGCGTTGGCCGCGGTGTACGCCGCGCTGGTGCTGGGCTGCCTGTGGACGCTGGCGGCGGCCGGGGACCTGTCCCTGGGCCGCAACCCCTGGGACAACCTCCTGAAATCCTTGGCCGATTTTTCGCGGCCGAGCTTTCTGGACGCCTGGTTCGGCCCCGAGCGCCTGGAGTACCGCAGTGACGACGGCACGGTGCTGCGCGTGGAGAACCGCCGCCAGGTGGAGGCCGACTTCCTGGCCGGGCTCGGCCGCGCCGCCTGGACCACGTTCCAGATCGCGACGCTGGGCTCCCTGCTGGCCGCGGTACTGGCCCTGCCGCTGGCGATGGCGGTGGCGCGCAACCTGCGCGCACCGCGCGCCGTGGCCTGGGCGGCCAAGGGCGTGCTCGACGTGGCGCGCTCCATCCACACCCTGGTGTTCGGGCTGATGCTGGTCGGCATCGTCGGGCTCGGCCCCACCGCCGGCATCCTGGCCATCGCGCTGCACTCGATGGGCACCTACGGCAAGCTGTTCGCCGAAAGCATCGAGTCGCTGGACATGGCGTCCATCGATGCGGTGCGGGCGACGGGAGCCTCCCCGGCGCAGGTCTTCTTCCACGGCGTGTGGCCGTCGGTGCTGCCGCAGTTCGTCAGCCACCACCTTTACGTGTGGGAGTTCAACATCCGCGACTCGACCATCCTGGGCCTGATCGGCGCCGGCGGGCTGGGGCTGCTGATCAGCGAGGCGGTGAGCCTGTTCCAGTGGAGCCGGCTGGCGACGATCCTGGTGGTGGTGGTGGCGCTGGTGATGGCCTTTGATACCCTGTCGCGACGCGTGCGGGAGGCCTTGCTGTGAGCGTTTCAAACCCGCACGCGCAGGCAGACGCAGCCGTCGCCGTCCTGCTCGACCGAGTGCGGGTGGACGCGGACGGCCGCACCTTGCTGCACGTGCCGCGGCTGGAGGTGCGCCCCGGCGAGCGCGTGGCCATCGTGGGGTCGAACGGTGCGGGCAAGAGCACCCTGCTGCGGCTGCTGGCCGGCCTGATCGATGCCACGAGCGGTGAGGTCCGGGTGTTGGGACGTCCGGCGCAGGACCTGGCGCGGCATGAGGTCGGCCTGTTGATGCAGGGCCTGCACCTGGTGCCGCGCCTGAGCGCCCGCGAGAACGTCCTCATTGGCGCACTGGCCCGGTTGCATGGCACCGATGCCTGGCGCAGCTGGCTGCGCCTGTACCCCGCGGTGCTGGTGCGCGAGGCCGACCTGGCGCTGGCGGCGTTGGCCCTGGGCGGGCGGGCCGACACGCGGGCCGACCGCCTGTCGGGCGGCGAACGGCAGAAAGTCGCGCTGGCACGATTGCAGCTGCAGCGGCCACGGCTGGTGCTCGCC
>JACDFR010000070.1 GCA_013815685.1 Ramlibacter sp. | reverse complement strand
GCCCCGGGGCGGATGGGGCCGGGGCCGGCGTGGCCGCCCGGGCCACGCTGCGCGGCGGATCGCCCTTGCATCCCGGCACCAGCAGCGCGAGCATGATCCACAAGCCCAGGCCGCGACAACCCACCCGCTCGGTCCGGCGCCTCAATCCTGCACCTGCACGGCCATGCCGGCGTTGACGAGGGCCGCCAGCCGCAGCACATCCCAGTTGGTCATGCGCACGCAGCCGTTGGTGTCGACGCGCGCCATCTTCGACGGCTCGTCCGTTCCGTGAATACCCCAGTGCGGCTTGCTCAGGCCCAGCCACATCAGGCCGGCGGGATTGTTCGGTCCCGCCGGAAGGATGGTCTTCACGTCGCGCGACTTGGCCGTGCGCAGCAGGCGCGGGTCGTAGGTGAAAGTGGGGTTCTTGACTTCGCTGGTGATCTTCATGCGGCCGACCGGCAAGGGATCACGGCTGCCGCCGAAGCTGACCGGAAAAGCAGCCAGCAGGCGATTGCCCTCGCCGATCACATACAGCATCCGGTCGGACTTGTCGACGCGTATCAGCGTTGCCTTGTAGCGCAGGATGTTGGGACTGGCCACGTCGGCTACGACAAGTTGGGTGCCTGGGCTCGGGACACGATCGCGGTTGATGTCGGCCAGCAGTTTCGGGCTCATGTGAAAGCGCTCCGCCAGCGCTTCGCGCATCGATTGATAGCCCAGCCCGGGCAGCTTGCCCTGCTCCATCGGATCCGCGGGAATTTTCACGTAGGGCCCGGCCACGTCCTGCTCGGTCAGGGTGTAGGTGGTAAACGCCGGGTGATCCTGGCCTTCCAGCAAGGCGGTCCAGGTCGCGGAGTCGATGCTGCCAGTAGTGGGCAGCCCGCGGGACAGCTGGAACGCCGATACCGCTCGCGCCATGTTGCTGCTGAAGATGCCGTCGATTTCCCCGGACGAGAACCAGCAACGGTCCAGAAGGATCTGGGCGCGAATGACCGCGGCGCCGCGCGACCCCGTCCGCAGCGGCGGCGTGGCGGCATCGCCGTTCAGGCCCTGCATCTGCTCGCCGGGGTCCGCCGGCGCACGCTCGGCAGGGGCCGCCTGCGACAGGGCCGCACACATACCGAGCAACACGATCGCGGCCCGCAAGGTTCGGGAAAAATACATGAGGGTCCCTTCGCAGCAATGCCCCAGCGTAGCGCCTGGACTGCAAACTGACTGTCGGCGCCCACCTACGCGGGGGTCAGGAGCGCGCCTGAGTCGGTTCAGGTTCACACTCTACGCCGCGAAGGAGTACCACCAGGATTACGCGACACTCCACCCCGAGCTGCCCTGGGGGCCGGGACCAGTTGGCATACAGGGGCGCAACCCGGTACCCTTGCTGCCCATGATTCCCTTCTCGGTCCTCGACCTCTCCCCTATCACCCAAGGCGGCGACGCCGCCCAGTCGTTTCGCAACTCACTGGACCTGGCGCAGCACGCCGAACGCTGGGGTTACAGCCGCTACTGGCTGGCCGAGCACCACGGCATGCCGGGCATTGCCAGCGCGGCCACCGCCGTACTGATCGGCCATGTGGCGGGCGGAACCCGGTCCATCCGCGTGGGGGCCGGCGGCATCATGCTGCCCAATCACTCCCCCCTCGTGATCGCCGAGCAGTTCGGAACGCTCGAGGCTCTTTATCCCGGCCGCATCGATCTCGGCCTGGGCCGGGCACCGGGCTCCGACCAGGCCACGGCCCGCGCGTTGCGCCGCAACCTCACCTCCGACGCGGATGAATTTCCGCGCGACGTGGTCGAACTGATTGACCTGATGTCGGAGCAGCCCCGCCAAAGCATCCGGGCGGTGCCTGGGATGGGCGCCAAGGTGCCGGTGTGGATCCTCGGCTCCAGCCTGTTCGGCGCGCAGCTCGCGGCCATGCTGGGCCTGCCCTACGCCTTCGCGTCGCACTTCGCGCCGGCGCAGATGATGCAGGCCATCGCGCTCTACCGGGAGAACTTCAAGCCATCCGCCCAATTGGCCATGCCCCACGTGATGCTCGGCTTCAATGTCTTCGCCGCCGACACCGACGAGGAGGCCCGGATTCGGGCGACATCGATGCAACAGGCCTTCGTCAACTTGCGCAGCGGCCGCCCGACGCGGTTGCCGCCGCCCCTGCCCGGCTACCGTGAATCGGTGGGGCCGGCCGAAAAAGCGCTACTCGACAGCGTGCTGTCGTGCGCCACGATCGGCTCGCCCGAGACCGTGCGTAAAGGCCTCCAGGACTTCATTGCCCGCACCGGCGCCGATGAGCTGATGATCACTTCGCAGATGTTCGAGCACCACGCTCGCTTGCGCTCCTACGAGATTGCGTCCCAGGTGCGCATGCAGCCGGCATAGCGCTGCGCGAGGGGCATCCACGATATGCTGCGCGTTTGGCTCAAGGAGTGTTTGCATGCCTAAGCTGGCGTGGCGGCGCACCGTGGCGGTTCTTCAAGACGCGCCTGGCAACTTGATCTCGTACATGGCGTCACCCATGTAGCGGTGCGGGCCGAAGGTGGCCGCGACCGCCGTGGTTTCCGCCGCCTGCCATTGGTCGAAGATGGAGCGTTCGGCACCGGTCAGCGCATCTGGCGCGGGCGTCTCGCCGTACTCGGCAACGATGCGCAGGTACGCCGCATAGACGGGTGCGACAAGACTGGCGTCGCCCAGCGTCTCTTCCAGGACGGCACGAAAGCGCTGCTCAGCTTCCTGGCGCTGACTGTCTGACACGCCATCTTCTTCATAAAGAACGAGTGAATAGTTCATTGGGTTATCCTGCGCTGGCCATTCTCATGCATGCACGCCACCCGACGCCCGACAAGGAGCAGATTTCCCTGCTGGAGCCGTTCGACCGGCTCGGGCTCGACCGAATCCAGCTCGTCGCTACGCCAAGCCAAGCCCAGGACGCATTGACCGAGCTGTCCGGCGCCCCCGTGTTGGGATTCGATACCGAATCGAAACCCACGTTCTTCAAGGATCAGGTGTCCGAAGGCCCGCATATCGTCCAGCTGGCCACCTTGCACAAAGCCTGGGTGTTTCAGCTGCACGACATGGACTGCCGTGCGGTGGTGGGGCGCTTGCTGACGCTTTCCGGTGTCGTCAAGGCCGGCTTCGGTCTGGGCGACGACCGCAAGCGGATCATCGGCAAACTGGGGGTCGAGCCGGTGGATGTGCTGGAGCTCAACACCGTTTTTCGTGACCGGGGCTACCGCAAGGACATGGGCGTCAAGGGCGCCGTGGCGGTGTTGTTCAACAGGCGCTTCATCAAGTCGCGCAAGGCCACGACGTCCAACTGGGCCAGCCCGCGCCTGTCCGAGGCCCAGCTGGTTTACGCAGCCAATGACGCTTACGCCGCCGCCCGCGTGTACCACGCGCTCGGACTGGGTTGAACAAGCCGGAAAAAGGTGGGCCTCAGCGCTCCTGGACGCGTTAATGGCGGTTCGGGTTGTTGGGCCGGGCGTCGTTGCGATTGCGCACGCCGTCACCATCGCGATCGCGGTCATTGCGGTTGCGCACGCCGTCGCCGTCACGATCGCGGTTACCGCGTGCCCAATGGCCGGCGCGGAACATCCATTGCCCGTCGCGCTGAACCCAGGTGTCGGGCACCCAGTGCTGGCCGCGGCGCTCGCCCACCCATTTACCGCGCACCCACACATGCCGGCCATTGCGCCAGGCCCAATAACCGGGCGCCCATTCCTGGCCGCGGCGCTGGCGCGGCACAGCCTCTTCGCGCGGCGGCGGCGGCGCCTCGCGGATGATGATGGCGCGCTGCTGCGCGGAGGCCGTCACGGGAATACTGGCAAACGATGCGGCGACAAGGCCGGCGAGAAGAATCTTTTTGAGCATGCTTGTCTCCTTAGGGCTCGGTCGAGCGCCAAAATGGAACTCATCTGACCAACGCCCAGAATGGCTCGGCGATGACTTCGCCCATGTAGGACAAAGACCTTTCGTTGTCGAGCAATTACGGATTTTCCTTGCGGCACACAGTCTCGTAATAGCGGAAGTCGTGGCAACTCGTTGCCCAATGCCGATTGGTGGACTTGCGTGCCGCCACGCCGACCAGGGTCAGCCCCGCCGCCTTGATCTTCTGCGCCAGGGGCGTGAAGTCGCTGTCGCCGCCTACCACGACGACGGTGCGTATGTGCGGCAAGCGGGTCGCGTCTTCCATCGCGTCCAGGCACAGCCTGATGTCGGCTCCGTTCTTGGATGAGCCGCCGGGCGGGAAGAGCTGCACCAGGTCCACGGTGTTTTGCAGGAGGACATCGCGGTAGCGCCCGAAATACTGCCAGTTGCAGTACGCGCGGTTGATCGCGAGGGTCCCGAACGACAACGCCATATCGATGACGGCCTGCACATCCACCAGCGGTTCCTGGACCTTGAAGCGGTTGTCCGGTTTGCCGCCGTAGGCGCCCTCCCCCTGCACGTCCTCGTAAAGGCTGGCATGCAGGTTTTCGAAATCCCAATACAAAGCGACGCAGGACATCGGCTAGCCTCTCACCCGGGGATGCATCGGATAGGCCGGATCGGTGTAGCCGGGCGTGGAGGGATGGCCCGGCGCGACCATTGAATCGACCAGGGCCTCGTCCTGCGGCGTCACGGCGTACTCGACCGCGGGCAGGTAGTCCTGCCATTGTCCGAGTGTGCGGGGACCGGCGATGACCGAACTGACGGCGCGATGCGCCAGCACCCAGGCCGTCGCGAACTGGGCCAGCGTGATGCCCTTGCCTTGCGCATGCGCCTTCAGCTTTTGCGCGATCTCGAGCGACTCCTCGCGAAACTCGGTTTCCGCGATGCGCTGGTCGCCCCGCGCGGCGCGGCTGCCTGGCGCGGGCGGCTGGCTCGGCGGATATTTGCCCGTGAGCACGCCACGGGCGACGGGGCTGTACGGGGTGACGCCGATGCCGTAGTGCTCGCAAGCAGGCAGTATCTCGACCTCGGGCATGCGATTGAGCAGGTTGTAGTAAGGCTGGCAGACCACGGGCCCGGGCATGCCCAGCTGCTGGGCCACACGCGCGACCTCGGCAATGCGCCAGCCCCTGAAGTTGGAAATGCCCCAGTACCGTATCTTGCCGGCCCGCAGCAGGGCCTCGATGGCGCGCAGCGGCTCTTCCAGGTCCATGCCGTTGTTGTCCCGGTGCAGGTAGAGGATGTCGACGTGATCGGTCTGCAGGCGCGCCAGGCTGGCCTCGGCTTCACGCAGCATCCAGCTGCGCGAGAAATGGCCTTCGTTCGGGCGCTCGGACATCTTGTTGCCCAGCTTGGTAGCCAGCACCCAATCGGCGCGCCGGCCCTTGAGCATTTCGCCCACCATGGTTTCGCTGGCGCCCTCGCTGTAGATGTCCGCCGTATCGATGTAGTTGACGCCGTGGGCGTGGGCATCGTCGACGATCGCCCGCGCCTCGTCAGCTCCCGTCTGGTCCGCGAACATCATGGTGCCCAGGCACAGGGCCGACACCTGCAGGTTGCTTTTGCCGAGTTGGCGGTATTGCATGGTTTCTCCTTCAGCCCGCAGCTTAAACTGCCCGCAAACTCCTCATCATGCCCTTCTCCCTCCTCGGCCTTTCTCCCGATCTGGTGCGCGCTGCCGGCCAGCTCGGGTTCGCCACGCCGACGCCGATCCAGGCGGGCGTCATTCCAGCAGCCTTGCGCGGGGCCGATATCGTGGGCTGCGCCCAGACCGGCTCGGGCAAGACGGCGGCCTTCGCCCTGCCGCTGCTGCAGCGCCTGCAAGAGGGCCCGGGCCGCACGCCACGCCCGACCCGCGCGCTGGTGCTCGTCCCCACACGCGAACTGGCAGCGCAAGTCGGCGAAGCGATCCGCAGCCTCGCGCAGCATCTGCCGCAGCCGCCCAAGGTGGCGGTGCTGTTCGGCGGCGTCTCCGTCAACCCGCAAATGATGGGATTGCGCGGGGGCGCCGAGGTGGTGGTCGCCACCCCGGGGCGCCTGCTCGACCTGGTCCAGCACAACGTGCTCAAGCTCGCCGAAGTCGAAATTCTGGTGCTGGACGAGGCGGACCGGTTGCTCGACCTGGGCTTCGCGCAAGAACTGAATCGCGTGCTGTGGCTGATCCCGCCCGTGCGGCAGAACCTGTTCTTTTCGGCGACTTTTCCGCCCGCGGTCCAGGCGCTGACCGAAACGCTGCTGCGCGATCCCCTTCGGGTGAATGTGCCTGCCACGCCTTCCAATGAGCCATCGATCCTGCAGCGGGTGATCCGCGTGGACGGGAAGCAGCGCACCGGCCTGCTGCGCCACCTTGTCAAGGACCAGGGCTGGGAACAGGTGCTGGTATTCGTGGCTACCCAATATGCCGCCGAGCATGTCGCGTGGAAGCTGTACAAGACGGGCATCTTCGCGGCCCCTTTTCACGGCGGCTTGAGCCAAGGCGCGCGCAAGCAGGTGCTTTCGGAATTCAAGAACGGCCAATGGGACATGCTGGTGACGACCGATCTCGCATCCCGCGGCATCGACATTGCGCAGTTGCCCGTGGTGGTCAACTATGACCTGCCGCGCTCCGCCGTCGACTACGTGCACCGTATCGGCAGGACCGGGCGCGCCGGCGAAAGCGGCGTGGCCGTGAGCTTTGTCAGCGCCCAGACCGAAGCCCACTTCCGGTTGATCGAAAAGCGCCAGCACCTGAGCTTACTGCGTGAGCATGTCGACGGATTCGAACCGCTTGATGATCCGGCGGCCGATCCCGCGCCCGCCACCGGCGGCATCAAAGGCAAGCGGCCCAGCAAGAAGGACAAGCTGCGGGCCGCCGCGGCGCGGCAGCTTTAGGCGTCCGCAGAAGCTGCCGGGCCAGGCTGGTCCGCGGTCTTGGCTTTACGGTGCCCCGGCCGGGCGAGAATCTCGACGTAGAACTTGTCTTCGCGGGCCTTCACCGCATCGTCGATGAGGCCCGTGAGATTGCCCAGGTGAATGGCTTGCGCTGTCTCGGCGCCGAGGCCGAACTTGCAGTCGAAATCCCAGTAATCGGCGCCGGCCGGGACGTCGCGCCTGCGCTCGCGCTTGATGTACTTGCGGATTTCATGCTTCACGGCCTCGACGAGCCGGTCCCGGTTCTTGCCCTCGACGTTGAGCTGGAAAGTCTTTTTCATGCGCGATGGTAACGCGCGTCCTGGGGCCACCGCGAATGGACCTGCGCCCGGCCGCCCCGGCCCCAGGCCTCAAGGGATGGATCGCGCGCAAAGGAAAAGCGGCCGGAACGCGGGCTCCAACAGCCGATATATCGGCTCAGGTGAAGGAGATCTTCAGCGCCGAAAGGGGCTCGTCGAACTGTGCGGCCCACTGCTCTCCCGGTGCGACGGCCCAGGCATCGGTCCAGGTTCCGGTGGTCACCACATCGCCGGGCTGCACGTCGGGGGCCCCCGGAAAGTTGCGCAGGGCTTGCAGGAAATGCACCAGCGCGTGCAGCGGACCGTCCAGTACATTGGCCCCCGCACCCTCGTCCACGATGTCGCTGCCGCGCCGCAGCGTGACGCGCGCGCTTGCGAGCAACTGTTCAAATTCGCCGGCATCCTGGGCGAGCGACGTCACCGGCCGCCGCGCGCCGACGAGCAGGCGGGCATGCAGGCCGCCGTCGGCCACCGTATCGGCAGCGACGAATTTCCAGTCATGCTGATGGGACTGCACGATCTCGAAGCCGGGCGCGACCCAATCGAGGCAAGCCAGCAATTGGCCCATGCTGGGCCGGGCGGGCGGCGTCGCGGCGAAGCCGAAGACGGCTTCGGGCTCCAGCCGCGGTTGGCAAATGCCCGCCAGCGACACCTCGCCATGTGCATCGCAAAAAGACAAGGTGGTGTCCCACACGGTGCCCCAGATCGGCGCGAAGACGTTGTAGCGCGGCCAGATGCCGCGGTTGGTGAAACCGACCTTGTAGCCGCGCGGCCGCTCGCCGCGGGCGATGCGCAATTCGCGCACGGCGAGGGCGCGCTCGTAGGCGGCAGGCAGCTCCAGCCGCGAGCCGCCCGGCCAGAGGATGCAACGGTCGTAATGGTCGAGCAGTTCCTGCGGGCTCATCGCGCAAGCTTAGCGCAGCTGACCTTGCTGAGCCCGCCCGCCCGGTTTATCTTCAGGACATGCTCACACGCCCCATTCCCTGCACCGGCAAACCATTGCCCGTCATCGGTTGCGGCACCTGGCTGGGTTTCGACGTCGGGTCCAGGCCCACGGAACTGCCCCGGCGCGGCGAGGTGCTGTCCGCGTTGTTCGCCGAAGGCGGCAGTGTCGTTGACAGCTCGCCCATGTACGGTTCGGCGGAACAGGTGGTGGGTGATCTTCTGCAGGCCGGCGGGCAGCACGGCAAGGCTTTCCTCGCGACCAAGGTTTGGGCCACCGGAAAACAGGCGGGCATCGACCAGATGGAGCGCTCGATGTCGCTGCTGCGCACCCGGCATATCGACCTGATGCAGATTCACAACCTGGAGGACTGGCGCGTTCACCTGGCCACGCTGCGGGATTGGAAGGCAGAGGGACGTATCTCCTATGTCGGGATCACGCACTACACCGAAGCCGCGCACCCCGAACTCGAGAAAGTGATGCTGGCCGAGCCGCTGGACTTCGTGCAATTCAACTACTCGGTGGCCAGCCGCAACGCCGAACGACGCCTGCTGCACCTGGCCGCCGAACGCGGCGTCGCTGTACTGGTGAACCTCCCCCTGGGCGCCGGCAAAGCGCTGCGCGCGTTGGGATCGAAACCTTTGCCGGGCTGGGCAGGCGACATCGGCTGTACCAGCTGGAACCAGGTACTGCTGAAGTTCGTCCTGTCCCAGCCCGCCGTCACCTGCGTCATCCCCGGCACGTCCAGCCCGGACCACATGCGGGACAATGCGCGGGCCGGTGCCGGCGAATTGCCCGGCCCGGCATTCTGGAAGACGAGAATGGAAGATTTGAGGCCTTGATGGGAAAGCCGAAGACAAACGAATGGGCTGTGAAGGTGCTGGCATTGCTCAAGGGCGGCAACGCGGCCGCGGCGATCGCCCAGATCAAGGTCGCGCCCAGCGTCAGGGACTTGCAACAGCTTCAGCAGGCGGCAGCCGCCGCCGGGCTTGGCGGGCGTTGGCCCGATGTCGACGCGGCCATTGCCGACAACGTCGATGCGCTCGCCGCGCCCCGGCTGCATCGCTCGCCCTAGCGCCCTGACGAGGGGCCCAGCAACGGCTCCAGCCCGTTGTGGTCGATCATTCGAGTGACTTGCGTCCATGACCGTCAGCCGCCGGCGCGCTTGACGACGTACCCCCATTGCCTGAGCAAGTCGACCACCCGGTCGCAATGGTCGCCCTGCACTTCGATCAGGCCGTCCTTGACGGTTCCGCCCGAACCGCAGGATGTCTTGAGCTGCTGGCCCAGTTTGCCGAGCGCGGCGTCGTTCAGCTGCAAGCCCTTCACCACAGTCACGGCCTTGCCCCCCCGGCCCCTGGTTTCGCGCAATACCCGCACGATGCCATCGGAATGCGCCGCGGCCTTCGGACGGCTGCAACTGCACTGCGCGACCGGCTGGCGGCAAGCCGGGCACATCCGGCCCGCATCGGTGGAGTACACCAGCCCGCCGGCCGCGGCCTTGCCTTTCATGACCCGGCGCGGATCGTCAGGCGCCGGCAATGAAGCCGGCGGCCTGGCGGGCGACCTCGGGGTCCCGCAAGATGCGGGTATGGCCCAGTTTCTCGGTCGCTACGAGGCGCGCGCCCGGCCAGACCCGTACCAGTTTCTCGCTCTCTTCGATGGGGGCTTCACGATCGGCGCGATCGTGGATGACCAGCAACCCCGCCTTCATCGCGGGCGCAAGGCGGACCGGCTCAATCTCGTCGAACTTGATCTTCAGCCAGCTCTCGGCATGCGCCCGCGTCTTGCTTATCAGCCCCGGTGATACCTGCAAGATCTGCTGGGAATGCGCCCACACGGTGTCGTAGCTGCACATGGGCCCTATGAACACGGCACGCTGGCATGTCATGCCGTGCGACAGCGCATACGCGAGCGCGGCGGCGCCCAGGGAGTGGGCTACAACCCCATGGAACGGCCCCAGTTCCTTGTGAAGCTGCATGACCACGGCCTGGAAATGCATGACCGATGACAATTTTCCGGCGGATGCGCCATGTGCGGGAAGGTCGACCGCAATCACCTCGAAACCTTGCGCGCGCAGGGGCTCGACGAACTCGGTCATCTGCGCCGCGTCGCCACCCCAGCCGTGCACCAGCAGAACACGCTTGCTGCCTTCGCCCCACCGGTACCTGCAAATGCTCGATCCTTCCACGGTGAAGCGGTCCACCTTGGCCGTGGCCAACAGGGCTTTTGCCGAGTCGCTGCGAGGAGGCCGCGACGGGGTGAACAACAGCTTGTTCAACAGACGCAGGGTGGCGCCGGGCGCGACCGTGCCCAGCGCGGTGAAGAATTTGCCTACCGCGGCGCCGATCCACTGCCCCTTCCTCCTGGCCGGTTTCTGTCCACGGCCGGCCTGGGCGGACGCGTCAGTCGCTTTGATATCTTTTTGCATTTCTTATCCTCAAGTAGGGTGAAGGGCGGTCCACGCGATAGACACCGAAAACAGGCCGATGGTGCAGGCGGCTGCGCGCTGTAGCTTGAGAGGATTCATCAGCCGCCCGCTGCTCAGCGCAGCGCCGAATCTGATCCACACGGCGCCGACAGGCACCAGGAAGCAGCTGAACAATACCGTCGCGGCGAGATAGACCCCAAGGTCGTCGAATGCATGAGGAGGAAAGATCGCCGACGCGAACACCAGGGCTTTGGGATTGAGCAGCGTCGCCATGAACAGCGCGTTCGGGCCGATGGCCACCTTCTTGTCCGCTGCGGGAGGCGCCGTGGTGTCGCGCCATGTCTTGACGGCGATATACGCGAGATAGCAGCTCGCCGCCACGCGTACCGAGACACCGATCCAGGGATAGCGGTATTGGGCGGAGGCCAGGAAGATGCCCCAAGCGGTGATCGAGGTCAGGTAGCCTGCCAGTTCGAATGCGATCAGGGGCAGCGCCCGGCGAGTGCCCAGCCCCAGGCCGGCGACCGCGAGCAGCGTATTGGTCGGCCCGGGTGTCAGCAGTATCACGAACGTGCTGATCGCGAAAACATGAAGGTTGAACTCGAAGTTCATCATATTCCGGCGATTGGGGCCGCTCGGCCCACGCCAGCCCTTTCATGCCCCGGCCGCAGTGCGCTCGGAGGACCAGGCCGCTTCCCATTGATCGGTGACGTGACGTTCTGTTCCAGCTGCTCGGGTGCGAAGTCCAATTCGAATCCTCAAAAGTAAAGCCGGCCCTCCCAGGCGGCCGGCGTGCGATCCAGCGGCGAAACGCGCCTTGTCGGCGCGCTCGCTCACGCCGTCCCGGCCACCCGATCGATGTTGTTCTGGAATATGGCGAGCAAGCCTTCCTCCAGGCCCATCGTGTGGTATTCGTTCGCGCCGGAGCGCAGCCCGGCCTGCACACCTTCGACGATGCCGAAGTCCTCGTGGTGGAAGACGGCGTCGATATTCGCGAACCGCTTGGTCAGCGCATCCTGGCCCTCTTCTCCCGCGTAGTCGGCCGCGCGGTACAACATGTCGTGCGTCCAGATCGTCTTGTCCGGGGCGACCGGGTAGAACGAATTGAGCGACAACAGGTTCGCGTGGTTGATGAGGAAGGTGTTGGGGAACAGCGTGTAGAACACCGATGCGAAGTCGAGGATCTTCCATGTCGCCGGATCGGCCTTCAGTGCTTCCTCGAGATTGGTCTTCGCCGCTGCGATCCGGATCTGCAGCCCCTCTTCGTGGTGGGAAATCACGCCTTTCTCGAAGACCGGCGCGATCGTGTTCTTGTGCAGGACCGGTACGTGGTAGCGTTCCAGGTACGTCTTGAGCACCAGCTTCCAGTTCGCGTTCAGCGTGCTCACGCTCCTGCGATGCACGACCATCTCGCTCATCTTGAAGGCCTCGATTTCCGAGCCGATCTGCTCGCCGAGGAAGGCGGGAAGGTCGATCTTGGCACCGGGCGTGGGGTGGACCCAGATCAGGCCCAGGTGTTCGGCGACGGTGAGCTCCACCAACCCATGCTTGTCACAGTCGATTTCAGGGAAGTTGTAGGGCTTGGTGACCCCCTTCAGGGCGCCGTCGAGGCCATAGACCCAGCCGTGGAACGGGCAGGTGAAGGCTTTGAGTTCGGTTTCCTTGCCCGAGACAAGGCGCGCGCCACGGTGCCGGCACACGTTCAGAAAGCCACGCAGCACGCCCTCCCTGTCGCGCACGACGACATACGGGATACGGTCCCAGGCGCTCAGCATGTAGGAGCCCGGCTCCTTGACCTGCGACGAGTGCCCCGCCACCAGCGGATAGTCGCGAAATGCCGTCGCCAGTTCCTTCTCCAGGACGTCGGGCTCGGTATAGACGCGGATCGGCACCTTCACGACTTTTTCGATCGACTGCTGGTCGCGGTCGATCGCACGCAGCTTGAACATCTTCTGGAGGGTATCGACTGTCGTTTCGTGTTTCATGGGAATCTCCTGGCTTTATTGAATCACATCATTGTCGGATGGCCTGGCAGACCGCGGCGCCGCCATGGCGAACGCGCACGCCGCCCGGCGGCTACTGAAATTCGCGCAAGTATGTCGTGACGAGCTGCCTCACCTTCGCAGACGCCGGAATGTCGAAATGACCCGCATCCTCGACCATCTCTACCCTCGCCCTGCTCCAGCTCGAATGCAGTTGCTCGGCATGCGCCGGCGGGACGAAGTCATCCTTCTTGCCGTGAATGATCAAGCCGGGAATGTCGATCCCCTTGACTATTTCAGACGGCGAGAAGTCGACCCACAGGGTTTCCCCGAAACGCCGCTCGAGCTGCTTGGCAAGCCCATCGGCAATCTCGGGCTTGACCTGGTGCAGCTCCACGAACTTTTCCACCAGGAACCTCTGGCTGGCGGGCGACGCGATCGCGACGAGCGTCTTGGCGTTGAAAGCCTCGTTCCAGGCGCAAAAAGCCCACAAGCCGCCCAGGGAATGGCAGACGATCGCATGCAGCTCGCCGAGCTGGCCGCTGATCTTGCGAATGACCTCCCGCACTTCCACCGGATTGGTCTGGACCCCGACGGCCTCGCCGTGCGCCGGTGCATCGAAGAGCACGACACTGAAGTTCTGCTCGATCAGGTCCAGGGCAATCGGAACCATGCTTCCCAGATTGCTGTGCAGCCCATGAACCAGCACGATCGTGGGCCCCTCGCCCCGGCGATAGTACTTGTAGCTCTTGTTGTTCACCGCGACCGACTCGCATCGGCACCGGCCGAGGAATTCCCGGGTCGCGTCGTCATAAGGCGCCTTCATGATCCCGAAGTACTTCTGGACGACGCTCGCTATCTCTCTTGCATCACTCATTACCCTCGTCCCTCGTTCCTTGTTGCCGGATCCCGGCTGGTTCAGGTCGACAGCGACTGCAGGTGCGCTTTCGCGCGCTCCGGCAGGGCATATTCGCCGTCCCGCTCGATGCGCTCGTAAAGCCGCTCCACGCGCTCATAGTGGGCGTCGAGGTTCCGGTCCAGCAGGTGGTACTTGGTCTTGTTGTACACGCCGAACTGAAGGTCGGTCATGAGTTCGAACGGGTTGATGCCATACGGCGTGCCGAACACCATGCGCAGGAACTCGTCGATGCCCTCGTACCCCAGGGTCATCAGGAGAAACTCTACGGCGGCTTTCTTTCGCTTGATCTGGTGCGCCCGCTCCTTGGGATCGACGATGAAGTCCAGTCCGCTGGACATTCCCGGCGGGTATTTCACCTCGGAGAAGCACCGGAAATCGATCGTCACCCGGTCCTCGGTGCCCAGGGGCAAGGTGCTGTCCGCGTGCGCGCGGTAGTTGTCGAACATCAGCGCGTCGCCGATACGGGAGTCGCAGTAGTAGCCGGGCGACGGCTCGATGGCGTACTTCTTCTCCCAGTACTTGGCCATCAGGAAGTCGCGCACGGTGGGCAGGTCGATCTCGGAAAGCTTGCCCTCGGCGAAGAGATAGAGCGCCTTGTCGACCGATTCTTTTTCCTCAGGCGTGAGGTCCAAGCCAAGCATCTTCTGGTAGACGAACTGAAGGTTCGGCGCTTCCACCTCCGCTTCCTCGAAGATCACGAACGGCTGGCGGTTCAACGGCGAGGGCGTCAGGGCCGTGTGGAAGCTCTTGTACAGCTTCGGAAAACCCAGCCCTTTTTTCACCAGCGAAGGAATCTGCAACGCGATGCCGCTGGCCGAATGCGTGCCGTAGGGCCGCTTGCCCTTCGGCACGACGAAGGCGTTCACCACCGTGGTTTTCACGTCGGGGAAATACTTGTGGACGATGTCCTGGTTGAGGTCATAGAAACGCTTGGCCGACGGCACGAACAGCACGCTGTTCTCGAACATCGTCGATAGCGGGAAATAGGTCCCGACCGACGCGTCCGAGAAGGTGGCGGAAATCTTGGCCTGCAGCCGCAGTTGGCGGCGCAGGTTGTCCGACAGGTCGTCGTCAAGGTTCATCTGCACGACCTTGGTCGGCTGGGCGTCAGGATAAAAGCAGGAAGGCTGCAGCACCCGGTTGGGGGGCAGCCTGGCGGCCACGGCCTCCTTGTCCACCGTATACCGGTCCAGTACCTTGACAAGCACGCGCGCGTGAACGCCGGCGGCATCGTGCAGATAGGTGCCGGTCTTCTGGTAGATGCCGGTGCCCTGCGAGCTGGTCGTCGCAGCCCGTTCCTGTTCTAGCTCGATCATGTCTTCGGTCCTCTCATATTCATCAAAAAGTCACGGGCGCCGCCCCTGGCGGGCGGCTCCTGGGGCACACATCCTCACGCAGGCTGCGCGACCATCGATCTTGCCGCGTCAGGCTTCAAGTCCGACGACATCAGGGCGGCGGATATCCGGTCCACGTAGGGCTGGACCGATTCTTCCGACACCGGAGGGCACGGGTAATTGTCGCCGCCAAAGACGTCGCTGCCCAGGGCCGTCCCCTCCATGCTCTCGAAGTCCTTCTGCTGCAGGCTGTCCACGACCGCCGAGATGCGTGCCAGCGAACTCTTCGGATGCGCTTTCGCGTACTGGAGAGCCCTCGCCTTCCACTCGGTGAACGGCACGGTTTCGACATCGGCTCCGGCGGCACGGACCAGTTCGACAAAATCATTGAACGTCGGCGCCTTGGGATTGACGAAGTCGTAGTTCCTGCCGATGCGGGCGAAGTCCTGGGTCATCGCCTGGGTAATGGTCCTGGCCAGGTAGTCGACCGGAAGGACACCACCCAGCTGGGTGTCCAGCGACGGGAAGCTCCCCAGGCCGATGCAGCCTGAGATCAGGTTGTGCAGGAAGTCGCCCTGGTCGAGGCGGAAGCCGCCGCTGCTGGAAGACGCGCCCACGAACGGCAGGCGGTAGATCGATGCCTGCGCACCCCGGTACCGTGCGGCCGCAACCATCTGCTCGGCCATGAACTTCGAGGTCAGGTAGCCATATTCCAGGACATCCTTGGAGACCTCGTAACCCAAGTACTTGGGCAGCGTCGCCGCCGTCGAGACAAAGTGGATGACCTTGCCGCGCCCGCGAGATGCGAGGCGCAGCGCCTCGTGCGTGCCGACGACGTTGGGGCCCAGGTAGGTCTCCAGCGGAAGCATCCAGTCCACCAGCGCGCCCGAGTGGCAGATCGCGTCCACCTCATCGGCCAGCTGGTTGAACGCGTCCTCGGCCATCCCGAACATGTGCTGCGTCAGATCGCCAACGACCGGCTTCAGAAGGTGCGCATAGTCGGCGTCCCACAGGCCGTAGTCGTCCAGCGTTTCGGTCAGCCTCGCGCTGCCGTGCTCCTCGTCTCGCGCACGCACCAGGCAGTGAACGGGAACATTGGACTTCAGCAGCTCGTGCAGCAGGAACGCCCCGACGAAGCCGGTGGCGCCGGTCAGGAACACGGCTTGCGGCCTGGTCAACGCCTTGGGCGCGTTCTTGAACTGCAGCTCCGGCTCGAGATGGCCCTTCTTCACGCCTTTGTCTTCCGCGCGCCTGGCGCCCGCGGACTCCTTGGGCGCGGCCGGCTCGGTCGCGGCGGCAGCCGCCGCCAGAAGACCCGATTCCTGGATCTTGGTGAAAAGGAACTGGCTCAGCGATCGGAGGTTCGGGTGGTCGAAGGCGATCTTGGCAGGAAGCGCCAAGCCCGTCATGTCCGACAACTGGTTGCGCAGCAACACCGCTGTCAGCGAGTCGACGCCGATGTCCTGCAAAGGAAGGCTGACGTCCACGTCCTGCGGCGAATCGAACTCGAGCGCCTTGGCGACCTCGGCGCGAACCGCTTCCAGCACCACGGTTTCGTACTGCTCGGGCGCCGCCTCGGCGAGGAGTTTGCGCAGGCCCGCGCCGCCGCCGCCGGCCGCGCCCTGCGAGCG
>JACDFR010000069.1 GCA_013815685.1 Ramlibacter sp. | reverse complement strand
AGTCCACGCGCAATTCGGGACAGCAGATAGCGATCACGACCCCGGGCAAGCCCGCGCCGGATCCCACGTCGAGCACATTGACGGGGGCACCCCGCGTCTGCCGCTGCAGCGGCCGAACCGCAGACAAACTGTCAAGCAGGTGAAGCGTCAGCATCTCGGCCGGTTGGCGGACGGCCGTGAGGTTATAGACCTTGTTCCATTTGCCAATCAGCTCAAGATAGCTCAGGAGTTGGCCCACCTGGACGTTGGACAGCGGCAGGCCCAACTCGACCAACCCGGCTCGCAGCCCCGCCTCCAGCTCGGCCTCCATCAGGCAGACACCGGTCCCGCGGTCGCCGCCCCGCCAAAGAGCGATCGGCTCTTCTTGAGGTGAACCAGCAACAGGGAAATCGCTGCGGGCGTCACACCCGAAATACGTGATGCCAAGCCCAATGTTTCCGGCCGATGCTTGTTGAGCTTCTGCCGGACCTCGATCGACAGCGCCGGGACCTGCATGTAGTCGAAGTCTTTCGGCAACTTCAGGTTTTCGTAATGCGCGGCGCGCTCGACCTCGTCCTTCTGGCGCGCAATGTATCCGGAATATTTGGCCGCGATTTCGATCTGCTCCACGACCGGCTCGAACAGCTCTCCCAGAGTTTCACGTGAAACATCCAAGGCCGCATAAGCGCCGCCGTCAAGAGATAGCAGTTCGAGATAGCTCACGCCGGGCCGGCGCAGGAGCTCGGCCAAGCTGTACTCGTGCTCGATCGCCTTACCCAATACCCGTTCCGATTCCGCAGCCCCCAAGTTTCGAGGATTTACCCAAACTGAACTGAGCCGCTGTGTTTCACGTGAAACAGCATCGCGCTTGCGGCTGAACGTGTCCCAGCGAACATCATCGACCAAGCCCAAGCACCGGCCAGTTTCGGTCAGGCGCATGTCCGCATTGTCTTCTCGCAGCTGCAGCCGAAACTCCGCACGGCTCGTGAACATCCGGTAGGGCTCGGTCACACCCTTGGTGATGAGGTCATCTACCAGTACGCCGAGGTAAGCCTCGTCCCGCCCCGGGGTCCAGGCCTCGCGGCCCTGGCATTGCAGCGCCGCATTGACGCCCGCAAACAATCCTTGCGCAGCCGCTTCCTCGTAGCCGGTGGTGCCATTGATCTGCCCGGCGAAAAACAGGCCCCCGACCGAACGCGTCTCGAAGCTGCTCTTGAGCGAGCACGGATCGAAGTAGTCGTACTCGATGGCATAGCCCGGCCGCAGGATATGGGCGTTCTCCAGGCCCGCCATGGATCGGACCAGTTCGTACTGGATGTCGAAGGGCAGGCTGGTCGAAATGCCGTTGGGGTAGTACTCGTTGGTCGTCAACCCTTCCGGCTCCAGAAAAATCTGGTGGCTTTCCTTTTCGGCGAAGCGGTTGATCTTGTCTTCGACGCTCGGGCAATAGCGCGGACCCACGCCCTCGATCTTGCCCATGAACATCGGACTGCGGTCGAACCCCGAACGGATGATGTCGTGGGTCCGGGCGTTGGTGTGCGTGATCCAGCACGCCATCTGGCGCGGGTGCATGGAAGTGTGGCCCATGAAGCTGAACACCGGGACCGGGTCCAGGTCGCCGGGTTGCTCCTCGCATTTGGAGAAGTCGATCGTGCGGCCGTCAATGCGCGGAGGCGTGCCGGTTTTCAGCCGCCCTTGAGGAAGCTTGAGTTCCTTCAGCCGGGCCGAAAGCGAAATGGCCGGTGGATCGCCCGCCCGTCCAGCCTGGTAGTTATTCAGGCCCACATGGATACGACCGTCGAGGAAGGTGCCAGCCGTCAGAACCACGGCCTGGGATCGGAAGCGTACGCCCACTTGCGTCACAGCACCCACCACACGGTCACCTTCGACCATCAAGTCATCCACCGCCTGCTGAAACAAGGTGAGGTTGGGCTGATTCTCCAGGCGCCGCCGGATCGCCGCCCTGTACAACATCCGGTCCGCCTGCGCGCGCGTGGCACGCACCGCCGGGCCTTTCGAGCTGTTGAGGATGCGGAACTGGATGCCCCCCTCATCGGTCGCAATGGCCATCGCCCCGCCAAGCGCATCGACCTCTTTGACCAGATGTCCCTTGCCGATACCGCCAATGGAAGGGTTGCAGCTCATCTGCCCAAGCGTCTCGATGTTGTGTGTGAGCAGGAGCGTCTTGCAACCCATGCGGGCCGACGCGAGCGCAGCCTCCGTCCCGGCGTGGCCGCCGCCGACGACAATGACGTCGAATTCCTGGGGATAAAGCATGGGGCCGGCGGGATGCGCCCGAAGGGCAACCCTTGATTTTACCGGCGCAGGCGAGGGGCCGCTGCCTGTGTTGGAATCACCCTCATGAAACTTCTCGTCTTCGCGGGCAGCACCCGCCAGAACTCCTGGAACCGCAAGCTCGCCAAAGTCGTTGCCTCCCTGGGGCAATCCGCGGGCGCCCAGGTGACCCACCTCGAACTGTCCGATTTTGACGTGCCCATGTACAACGCCGACCTCGAATCCGGCGGCACGCCGGCCGATGTGATGCGGCTCAAGCAGATCGGCTACGAGCACCCGGCATGGATCATCTGCACGCCCGAATACAACGCCGGCTACCCCGCCCTGCTGAAGAACATGCTGGACTGGATCTCCAGCCCCGTGAAAGCCGATCTGCTTTGGCGCGACGACTTGCGCAGCACCCGCGGCAAAGTGGTGGGCGTGCTCAGCGCCTCGCCCGGCGCCCTGGGCGGCCAGCGCGCGCAAAGCCATCTGGTGCCCCTGCTGTTGAACCTGCAATGCTGGGTCGCGCCGAAGAACTACGCGCTGGGTCGCGCGGGCGAGGCCTTCGAGGCGGATGGCCAACTGGCCAGCCCTGTGGCGAAAGCGAATATCCAGGCTGTCATCGAGCAGGTACTTTGGGCCGCAGAGCGGCTGCATTGACCCCGCGCGGCTGGGCTACTGGCCAGCGCCCAGGCGTTCCAGCAGCACCGCCGATTCGACACCGATGCGGCGGTAGCCCAGGCTGATGGCGCCGTGCCCGGCCAGCGCCTGCAATTCCCTGCTCAGGGTCTGGCGGGTGATGCCCAGCATCATCGCCAGCGCCTCCTGCGACACCGGCACCGTGGTGCGGGCGTCCGCCGCCTGCGTTGCGTCGCCGCGGGCCAGCAGCAGCAGACGACGGGCCACCCGCGTTCGGGTCGAGCGCAGTGTGGCGTCTTCCACCATTCCGTAGAGTGCCCGTGTTCGCGCGGCCAGCATGCGGCAGATGGCTTGCGAAAACACGTGGCGCTTCATCAGGTCGTCGAAGACCGCCCGCGGCACGGCCAGAACTTCGGCCTGCGCCACGGCCGTGGCGTCATGCGTTCGCGGCTGCTGGTCGATCAGCGAGATCTCGCCGAACCAGTTGCCCGCCTCCAGCACCGCCAGGATCGCCTCCTTGCCATCCTCGCGCAGGCTCGAAATCTTCAGGCGCCCGGCCGCGAGGCCATAGAAAGCGCCCTTGCCCGCCGGCACGCGGTCACCCTGGCGAAACAACATCTCGCCCGGGCGCAGCCGCAGCAGTTCCGCCGCTCCCAGCAAGCTGCGGCGCTCGCGCACGGGCAGAGCGCCGAACCAGCGATTCGTGGACAGGCGGGGCAGCAACTCGAGCGCGGATTTCATGGACGCATGCGGGACAAGGAGAACGCATCATTGTCAAGTTCTTGACAGTTCAACGTCAAGGCCTCGCCAAGAATGGGCGCATGAACATCGCATCACTGAAAGAGGTCGTGAGCCAGCAGGAGTGGCAGCTGCGGGTCGACCTCGCGGCCTGCTACCGCCTGGCCGCGCTCTATGGATGGAGCGACCTGGTCTTCACCCACATCAGCACGCGCGTGCCCGGCCCCGAGCATCACTTCCTGATCAACCCGTACGGGCTGATGTTCGACGAGATCACCGCCTCGTCGCTGGTCAAGGTCGACCGGCAATGCAGCAAGGTGATCGACTCGCCCTTCACCGTCAACCCGGCCGGCTTCGTGATCCACAGCGCGGTGCACGAGGCGCGCGACGACGCCCAATGCGTGATGCATACGCACACTCGCGCGGGCGTGGCGGTGAGCGCGCAAAAGTGCGGGATCCTGCCGATCTCGCAGCAGTCCACCTTCGTGCTGGCGTCATTGGCCTACCATGACTACGAAGGCGTGGCCTTTCGCGACGAGGAAAAGCCGCGGCTGCAGGCCGACCTGGGCGATGCCAATTACCTCGTGCTGCGCAACCACGGCCTGCTGGTGGCGGGCAAGACCATCGCCGACGCCTTCCTGCAGATGTACACCTTCGAGAACACCTGCCGCATCCAGCTCGATGCCCAGGCGGGCGGCGAGCTGGTCACCGTGAACCCGCAGATCGTCCGCGGCGTGTCCCGGGCGATGAAGGTCCAGACCGGCGGCATGGGCGGGGCGTTCGCCTGGCCCGCGCTGATCCGAAAGCTCGACCGGACCGATCCGGGCTACAAGCAATAGCCGCTCAGGCCACGCCCACGGCGGCCAGCTCCAGCACGGCCTTGCCGCTGTTGGGCGTCTTGCGCGGCTCGTGTTCGAGCACGGTGATCTCCTTGCGCGTCATTTCCACCGAGCCGAAGAACGTGCTGAAGGCAACGTCCTTGGCATCCCGGCCCGTGCCGATGCGTACCAGCCGGTCCACGGGCGCCATGCCGGTGGGGTCGAACAACACCCAGCGCCCACCGATCCAGGCCTCGAAAGTGGCGTGGAAATCCTGCGGCGGCTCGTCGAACCACACATGGCCCACGACGATACGCGCCGGGATGTTCAGCGCCCGGCACAGCGTGATGCCAAGGTGCGCGAAGTCTCGGCACACGCCGGCCCGCTGCACGAACACTTCCTGCGCGGTGGTCGTCGAGTTGGTGCTGCCCGGCCGGTAGGCGATCGACTCGTGGATCCACTTGACGATCTTGCGCACTCGCCCGATCCCCGGCGCCTCATTGCCGAACATCTGCTGCGCGACGCTGCACAGCACGTCCGACTCGCAATAGCGCGTGGGCATCAGGTAATGGAAGATCTCGTCCGGGACTTCGCTCACCGACGATTCCGGCAGATGCTCGTCCACATGCTCCGAATAAACCTCCACGTCGGCTTTGTAGTTCACCAGCAGCGGGCCGCGCGGAGCGTCGAAGCGGAAGAAGCGATTGCCGCTTCCGTGGTCGGTGAACGGGTGCCCCACGACGCCCGAAGACAGTGCCAGGCGCTCGCTCACGATCTTCTGCGTGGGCCAATGCGCGGCCTCGATGTTGAAACAGAAGTGCGTCGGTTCCCTGACCTCGTACTCGAGGACGGTTTCCACGGTGGAAAGGTGCATGATGGGTCTTCGCTGCCGGGCAATCGGCCTGCACCGATAGTACGAAAATGACTGTATGCAGCCGATCAGCAGCCGGCGCGGCGCAGTGTAGGACTGAGCCGTCCACCCGCTATTTGCCCAACAGGCCCTTCAAGCCTTCGCCCAGGCGGTCACCGAGCTTGCCGCTGCTCCCGGCGCGGGGCTCGCCCACGGCACCCAGCGCCGCACCCAGGAGCGCGTTGCGCGAGAGCGTGACGTCGGGCGATTCGAGCGTGCCGCCGACCACCAGCGGAACGCCGACCGCACCGCCCACCACGGTGGACGTCAGGTTCACGGTGACGCGGCCATTCAGGGCGCGGTTCGGCGCCATCGCCACGTTGCCGTGGGCGGACATCACACCCGAGCCGGCTACCAGGTTGTTGAGTTGCGCCGCACGGCCCTGGGTGGCCACATTGCCCGTGAGGGTGTCCAGGCGGGTCTCGCCGCTTCGGTTCGAACCCATCGACTTGACGGCTTGTGCCAGGTCGCGATCCCATGCACCACAGCGTTGCGCACGGTGAAGCGCGTCTGGCTTTGCAAGGCATCGGCGATGGTGCCCGGGTCGCGGAATTCGCTGCGCAAGGTGGTCTGGGCCTCCAGCCGGCCGCTCAGCGTCTTGGTGGGCGCCGTCAGGACAGCCACCTCGACCTGGGCGGTATCGAACTCGCCGTGCAGTACCGACACGCCTTTGGCGCCGGACTGGAACCGCAGCTTGCCGATGACCGTGCCGCCGCCGATTTCCACTCGCAGGGCCCAGTGGCCAGGCTGGCGTTGCATCGTGGCGCGGGTGCCCTGCAGCCGGCCCTTGCGCACCTCGACGCGGGCGGTGGCGGGCAACCCGTCCGGGTCCAGCGTGGCTTGCCCATCCACGGTGGTCCTGCCGCCCTTCGCATCGACCCAGGTCACGCTGTCGAGCACTGTCCGGCGGGGCAGGAAAGCCAGGCTCGCGCCCGCGATTCGCGGCGACGGCCTGCTCCGGCACCACCGCATCGCGCGCACCCAGCAGCGTGGCGATCTCCAGGCGACCCTGCAACAAAGGCGCCCAGGCCGGTCGCGCCTGCACGTGCGCCAGCGTCAGCGGCGGCTGGCTCCTGATCTGCACATTGTCGACCCCGACCGCGGGCAAGGGCCAGACATCGACGGTAATCCGGCCCACGTCGACGGACACACCCAGCGCAGCCGACGCCTGACTGTTGACGCGGGCGCGGAAGTCTTCGCTCCCGACCAAGTACTGCAGCGCCAGCGCGATGGCGCCGAGCAGCAGCACCGGCACCATGACGAGGGCCAGCAGCCATTTCGCGAGCCGTTTCATGAACGTATTGTCGCCAATATCGACGTTCGTGCCTGCACGATCTCCCTCCACGCGTTAGCATGGCCGACCACCAACCCAGGGAAGAACGCGCATGAAACTTTACTTTTCGCCCAACGCCTGCTCGCTGGCGCCCCACATCGCCCTGCGGGAAGCGGGCCTGGCCTTCGAGCCGGTGCTGGCCAGCACCAAGACCCATCAACTGCCGGATGGCTCGGACTACTACGCCATCAATCCGCTGGGCTACGTGCCGATGCTCGAGCTCGACGACGGCGTGCGGCTGCGCGAAGTGTCGGTGGTCCTGCAGTACATCGCCGACCTCGTGCCGACCAGGAACCTGGCGCCGGCCAATGGCACCTTGCCGCGCTACCGGCTGCAGGAATGGTTGAGCTTCATCGCCACCGAACTCCACAAGAATTTCGGGCCGCTGTTCGCCTCGGCCATGCCCGAGGAAGGCAAAGCCATCTACCGCGACCGCCTGGCAAAGCGCTACGGCTGGCTGGACGGCCAGCTGGCCGGCAAGCAATACCTGGCGGGGGACCAATTCAGCGTGGCCGACTGTTACCTGTTCGCGATTACCCGCTGGGCCAAATTCATGAACCTGGATCTGTCGGCCCTTTCGAACCTTCAGGCTCACCACCAGCGCGTGGCCGAGCGGCCGGCGGTACAGGAAGCGCTGCGTGTCGAGGAATTGGCCGGCAAGTAGTAGTCAGTCAGTGCGCCCTGGCGCCAGGCCGGCATCGGGCCCAGCCATAGCGCAGCGGCGCCGAGCGAGATCACCAAGACCAGGCCCAGCAATGGCTGCGGCGCATTGGCGGGGATTTGCATACGCCATTGTCCAGCCAAAGGGCGTGCGCCAGGGCGACAGCCCAGCCCCTGCGATTTATAAGGCTTTTCTTTAGCATTACGCTGCCATGGAAAATGGGAGCCTTCCATGCCAAGTTTGTTCGACCCCGTGCGTGCCGGTGAGATGCACTTGCCCAACCGCATCGTCATGGCACCGCTGACGCGCAATCGCGCGCCCCGCGCCGTACCGACCCCATTGATGGCCGAGTACTACGCGCAGCGCGCCAACGCCGGCCTGGTGATCACCGAGGCCACCGCCATCAGTGCCCAGGCACAAGGCTACGCCGATGTCCCCGGCCTGTACGGCGCCGACCAGCTGGACGGCTGGAGGCGTGTCACCGATGCCGTGCACGCCAAGCGCGGCCGCATCGTGGTGCAGCTGTGGCATGTGGGCCGCGTTTCGCACGTCGACCTGCAGCCGAACGGGCAAAAACCGGTGGCCCCCTCGGCCATCGCCGCCAAGACCAAGACCTACCTCATCAAGGACGGCGTGGGCTCGTTCGCCCCGACGTCGGAACCGCGGGCGCTCGATGCATCGGAAATCCCGGGCATCGTCCAGGACTTCCGCCATGCGGCGCGGCACGCCATCAGCACCGCTGGCTTCGATGGTGTCGAAATCCACGGCGCCAATGGCTACCTGCTCGACCAGTTCCTCAAGAACGGTGCCAACAAGCGCAGCGACGCCTACGGCGGCAGCATCGAAAACCGCGCGCGGCTGCTGCTCGAGGTGGCGCGCGCCGTGGTAGGCGAGGTAGGCGGCGGGCGCACCGGCCTTCGCATCTCGCCCGTGTCGCCCGCCAACGACGTGTCGGACGAACAGCCGCAGGCCCTGTTCGAATACCTGGTGCGCGAGCTTGCGCCGCTGGGGCTGGCCTACATCCACGTGGTCGAAGGCGCGACCGGCGGCCCGCGCGAAATCGAAGACCGGCCGTTCGACTATGCGGCCGCGCTTCAGGCCTGGCGCGCGGCCGGCGCCAAGGGCGCCTGGATGGTGAACAACAGCTACGACAAGGCACTGGCCGAAGACGCATTGCGCCGAGGCGCCGACTTGGTGGCCTTCGGCAGGCACTACCTGGCCAACCCCGACCTGGTTGAGCGGCTGCAACGCAATGCGCCGCTCAATGCGCCCGACAAGGCCACGTTCTACGGTGGCGGTGCGCAGGGCTACACCGACTATCCCACGCTGGCCGCAAGGCCGCTGTAGCGTGGCGGTACGCTCGGGGCCATGACCCTGGCCCGCACCCTGCTTTCGTCCCTGCTCGCCTTGTGGCTGAGCGCCCCCGCCCACGCCGGACGTCCGCTCACCGTGGACGATGCCGGGGTCAACGATCCCGGCGAAGGCCACGTCGAGGCCTGGTATGCCCGCCAGCCCGGCCGCACCCACACCTGGACCGTGGCCCCCGCCTACGCACCTGTCGAAGGCCTCGAGATCGGCGGCCAGCTGTCGCGCGATACCACGGCCAACGCCAGCGCCGCCGTGCAGGCCAAGTGGCGCATCACACCCTCGCAGGAATCGGGCTGCAACACCGGCGCCGTGCTGGGCGTGGCTCATACCCGCGGCGGTAGCGGCAACACGCCTTACCTCGTCGGCTTGCTCACCTGCAACAGCGGCTGGGGATCTAGCCACATCAACCTGGGCGCCGTGCGTGGGCCAGGGGGACCGACGCTCGGCACCTGGGGCATCGCGCACGAACGCGAGTTCGGCGCCGTCACCGCCCATGTCGAGGCGTACGGCCAGCGCCTGTCCAAGCCGACCTTCCAGGTGGGCGCGCGCATCGAAGTGGCCAACGGATTGCAGATCGACGGCACCCTGGGCCGCAGCGACCGCCAGACCCTGGTCAGCGTGGGATTGAAGCAGTCGTTCTAGGCAAAGCACAGCGGCCGGCGGCCATCGCGATTGGCCGCCCACTGGGCCGAGCCGCCGGCGCCGCCCGGCACCACGACGTCGAGCGCCTGGTCATCGGCCAGCCGGGCACCGACGGGGAAGGCGTCAAGCTCACCCGCGTGTTGACGCAGGCCTGCACCAGGCCGAGGTCAATTCCCGTTCAGGCTGGCCGCGCCGCGGCCACGCAGGTTCACCGCATCGATTTCGCGCATCCGGGCCAGGTCGGCTTGGGCTTTTGCATTTTGCGTGGCCCGCAGGACACCGCGCCCGACGGTGCTGACGCCGGTTTGCGTTCCGGCGCGCTGGAAGGCGTTGTCGCGTTGCGCGCGCACCAGTGAGTTTTCCAGGACGATGGCACCGGCGCTGGCGCGATCTTCCGCAGGCGGCGGACCGACGTCGGTCTGCACGGGCGTGCTCGTCTGGGCGAGCAGGTTGCCCGCCCCCAGCACCGCCGAGAGCGCGGCGATTCGCATCAGTGTGGGGTACTTCATGGCCGCTCCTTCACAGGATCTGGATCTATGATGCGCAGCTGCCCGGCCGTCGCCTGTCGCCCATCGGGGCCACCTTCCGTAGGAAGCTTCCCACGGTTGCGCGCGCGGCTTTACACATCAGCTACCGCGGCGCCATGGCCGGGATACAGGAGCCTCTCACACTCCCTCTCAACCTGCGACTGTGCAGGCGACGAAACGAAAGGACATCGATGAAATTCGCACACAAGCACTGGCTCGTCGGCGCGATGCTGACGGCGCTGGTCGCCGTTGCCGGCGCACAGTCACCGGCGCCGGCCACCACCGGCGCCCCCACCGCCGCCGCGGGCGAAGGCCACGGACGGCACGACCCCGCCATGAAGCAGGAGCGCATCGCCAAGCGCCTGGACACGCTCAAGCAGAAACTGCAGCTCGCGAGCGGTCAGGAAAGCGCCTGGAGCACTTACGCGGCTGCGCTCAAGCCCATGCGCGGCCCGCGGCCCGACCGCGCCGAACTTGCCAGGCTCGCCACACCGGAGCGGATCGACCGCATGCGCGCACTGCGAACTGAGCGCATGGCCGACATGGACAGGCGCGGACAGGCCACCAAGACTTTCTACGCAGCGCTGTCGACCGACCAGAAGAAGGTGTTCGACGACGAGACCGCACCGCGTGCCCATCTCGGCCACGGCGGGCGCCACCACAAGGGCTGATCGCACCCACCACAAGACAAAAGGCCTGCGCCGGTTCTCGGTGCAGGCCTTTTCGTTCAGCCGCAAACGGCTACCGCGGGTTACTGCGGCGTGCCGCCCTGGAACACCGAGGGCGTTCCGGCCGGCACCGTGGCCGGTGTCCCCATCGTCCGGCCGTAGGCCGTGTTGCCCATCATCTGGGTGTTGCGCTCGGCGTCCACCTGGGCCCGGTGCATGCCCATCTCGCCCTTCACTTCGGCGCGGCTCTTGCCCACCATCGGATCATTGGGGTTGGCGTTGGGGCGGCCTTGCACCATCGTGCTGGCTTCGCCGGCGCGCACCGGCACCGGCGTGGTGGCCGTGGCGCCGCTCAGCCCGTTGGCGCCTTGCCGCACGGCGTCCTTGCCAGCGACCGGTGCCTCGGTTGCAGGCGAATTGGTCGTCATGGCGTTCGGCACGCCGTTGGTCATGGTGCTGGCTTCGCCCGCCCGCGTCGGCGCATCGGAACTGCCGCCGGCAGGTGCGCTCTGCGCGTGGGCGCCCGCAACGGCCAGCAGGCCGGCCAGCAAGACGGAGAGATGCAGATTGGATTTATTCATGTTGAGTCCTTTGAATGTCGTTCCAGGGCCCCGGTAGCGGGGACGTGGGGGCAACCTTAGATGGAGAGCATCCGGGCACTTATCGGACAGCCGCGACGGCGACTGTAGGACATGTGCGGCGCGCGATGCCCACCTGGGACGTCAGAACAGGGCGGCGTACCGCAGTTGCAGGAAGTTCTCGCCCGGATTCGGCTTCTTGATGCTGGCGTTGGAAATGTGGGCAATGCGCAGGCTGATCTCCTGCCGGCGCTGTGCGCCGAAACTGCGCCCCACGCCCGCCACGTCGACGAAGTTGAACCGGGTGCTGAACTGCTTTTCGTCGGTGCGGTAAGTCCGGTCCGTCAAAGAGATGCCGATGCCTGCCTCCATGAACCAGTCTGACCTTCCTGCGCTGAACCGATAGCGCAGCAGCGGCACCAGCCCCACCTGCGTGAACGTGACGGGCGCGCCCGTGCAGCGGCAGCTCCAGTGGCTGGCGAAAGCCTCGGTCGCGGCAGTGAGTTCGCCTCCGAACATCGCGCCCCGCCATGCCCACGGCCACGACACGCCGACGGTGGCGCTATAGGCGCCATGCTCGGCAATCCCTCCCTCCAGGAATGCACCGCGCGGGGCGAGGTCAAGCGCCTGCGCGCCAACGGGCAGGGAGGCGGCGCAGATCAGCGCCAGAAACCGGGTGTTGTTCATGACCCGAGTGTGGCCAAGCGGCCCGCTGTTGGGGCCATCGCGCCAACAAATGGAAAAGTACTGTCAGGGCAGGTCAGGCGCCACCGACAGGCCCGCGGCGCGTTGTCCTACACAGTCACCTGGGCGTCAACCGCCCGTCGCATCGGCACCTGCGCACGGCATGACCTTCTTAAGCTCGTGCGATGCGCATTTCCGAACTGGCTCACCGCACCGGCGTCTCGCCCAACGCCCTGCGCCACTATGAAAAGCTGGGGCTGCTGCGCCCGGGCCGCACCGCCGGGCGTTACCGCGACTAGCCGGAATCCGCGCTGCGCGAAGTGATCTTCATCGCCATGTCGCGCAAGATCGACCGGTCCCTCAAGGTCATCGCGGGACACTTGCCGGCCTACCGCAGCGGGCGCCTGCGCATTGAGGACATGGTCTCGGCCATGGGCGAGCGCATCGCCCAGATCGACCGCGAGGTGGCCGCCCTGCAAGCACAGCGGCTGCCGGTAGTCGACCACGTTCGGTGGCTGCGAAATCAAAAGCGCACGCACGCCTCATCCAAACCATCCCGCCCCTCCAAGACATCCCATGACCGCATCGCACCCGCCCAATTCACTGGCCCGCCATCAGCAACTGGTGCTGGCCATGCCTATGGCGCAGACCCTGGGCCTGCGTTTCACCCGGATCGAGCCGGGGCAGGTGGAACTGGAGATCCCGGTCGCCCAGCCGTTCACGTTCCGGCCCGGGCAGTTGCAGGCCACCCCGGTGTTCGCTGCCGCGGACTTCGCGGCCGTCTCGGCGGCGGGGCCGCTGCTGCCACCGGGCTGGGCCAACGCCACCATCGATGCCACCATCAAGCTCGTGGGGCCGGCGCGCGGCCGCATGCTGCGGCGCGGGGCCGGGTCATCGATGCGGGCACACTGCTCACTGTCTGCGCGACCGACGTCTTTGCCGTGAGCGAAGCCGGTGCCGAGACCTTGTGCGCCACGCTGATCGGCACCGCCCGCAACATCGACATGAATGCAGCGCGCGGCGCGTAACGGTCCAGATGCTTCAAGGGGGCGACATGATGACTGCCTGCCGTCCTACACTTTGCCAACCAGCCCGGCGGTACAAAAAGCTTCTCTATCGCGAGACCCCTCCAGAATGTCCGACACCGTGGCCACCGCCCAGCCGTTGACCGTGATGACGGTAAACATCCACAAGGGATTCACTTCCTTCAACCGCAAGTTCATCCTGCCTGAGCTGCGCGACGCGGTGCGCAAGGTCGGCGCCGATGTCGTGTTCCTGCAGGAGGTCCAGGGCACGCACGAGGAACACGGCAAGAAAGTCAACGGCTGGCCGGAGGCGCCGCACTACGAATTCCTCGCCGACAGCATCTGGCCGCAGTTCGCTTATGGCCGCAACATGATCTATCCCAAGGGACACCATGGCAATGCCGTGATGTCCAAGTTCCCCATCGTCCACTACCAGAACCACGACGTGTCGGTGCCCGGGCCCGAAAAGCGCGGCTTGCTGCATTGCGTGCTGCGGGTGCCGGGACAACCCGAGGACGTGCACGCCATCTGCGTGCACCTGGGCCTGGCCGAGTCGCATCGACTGCAGCAGCTCGAGCTGCTCTGCCAGATGGTGCGTGGCGAGGTGCCCGACGGCGCTCCGCTGGTGGTGGCGGGCGACTTCAACGACTGGCGCCGGCGCGCCAACGGCGTGCTCGAGCGCGAGATCGGCCTGCGCGAAGTCTTCGTCACGGCCTACGGCGAATCGGCCAAGACTTTCCCGGCACGCTTTCCGCTGCTGTCGCTGGATCGCATCTACGTGCGCAACGCCTCGGTGCACCTCCCGGTCGTGCTGCCGCGCAAGCCCTGGTCCCACCTGTCGGACCACGCTCCGCTCGCTGCCGAAATCCACCTTTAGGACGCCGCCATGCATTCGCGATGGATCGAGGGCAACGACATCGGCCTTCTCGAAAACGGCGAGGAGTTCTTTCCGCGCGTCTTCGGCTGCATCGCCAACGCGAAAACGGAGGTCGTGCTGGAGACCTTCATCCTGTTCGAGGACAAGGTCGGGCTGCAGTTGCACCAGGCCCTGGTCGCGGCGGCGCGGCGCGGCGTGCAGGTCGACATGACCATCGACGGTTTCGGCTCGCCCGATCTGTCGGACTGGTTCCTGCGTTCGCTGACGGAAGTGGGCGTGCGCATCCACGTGTTCGACCCGGGCCGGCGCCTGCTGGGCTGGCGCGTCAACGTGCTGCGGCGCATGCATCGCAAGATCGTCGTCGTCGACGGCGAGGTTGCTTTCGTCGGCGGCATCAACTATTCGTCCGACCACCTGGCCGACTTCGGCCCCGAAGCCAAGCAGGACTACTCGGTCGAGATCCGCGGCCCGCTGGTGGCCGAGATTCACCGCTTCACCCACGCCGCGCTGGCCCAGGGCCACCGCTACCAGCGGCACCGCCAGTGGTGGCGCAGCCGCAGCCGGCTGCGAAGCAGCGCGCACGTGCAGCCGCGGGTCGGCACCGCCGCGGCCGTGCTGGTGGTGCGCGACAACGGTGACCACCAGGGCGACATCGAACGCCAGTACCGCATCGCCATCCGCGCCGCCCGCAAGCGCGTCGTCATCGCCAATGCCTATTTCTTTCCCGGCTACCGGTTCATGCGCGAACTTCGCCGCGCCGCGCGCCGTGGGGTCGATGTGCGGCTGATCCTGCAGGGCGAGCCCGACATGCCCATCGTCAAGACCGCAGCCACCATGCTCTACCAGCACCTGCTGGGCGCGGGGGTGCGCATCTACGAATACTGCGAGCGCCCGCTGCACGGCAAGGTCGCCCTGATGGACGACGACTGGGCCACGGTGGGTTCGAGCAATCTCGACCCGCTGAGCCTGTCGCTCAACCTCGAGGCCAACGTCGTCATTCGCGACCGCCGCTTTAACCAACACCTGAACGAGCGGCTGGAGCACTTGATGCGCCACAGCTGCAAGCAGATCGAGCGCGAAGACCTGGGCCGGCTGCACGGCCTGCAGCTGGTGCGCAGCTTCCTGGCCTACCATTTCACCCGGCGCTACCCGTCGTGGGCATCCTGGCTGCCGCGGCATGTGCCCCGGCTGCTGCCGGCCCTCACCGACCGATTGCGGCCGGTCTACGGCAAGGACTGAAGTGGTGGAATCGCGCGCCCTGCCCCGCAACGCCATGGCCGGCGACACCGGCCGCAAGCCTGCGCGGCCGTGGTGGCCCTGGACGCGGCGCCTGCTCACCGTGCTGTTTTTCGCCGCGGTGGTGACGCTGCTGGCGCGTTATGCGCGCAATGTCGACTGGGATGACGTGCTCGGTTCGCTGCGCGACACGCCGCGCCCGGCGCTGCTGGCCGCCGTCGGCTTTGCCGCGGCCAGCCACCTCCTGTACAGCTGCTTCGACCTGATCGGGCGGCGCTACACCGGGCACAAGCTGGCGACGCGCAAGGTGATGGCCGTCAACTTCGTCAGCTATGCCTTTAACCTGAACCTGGGCTCGCTGATCGGCGGCATCGCCTTTCGATACCGGCTGTACTCGCGCCTGGGCCTGGCCAATGGCCAGATCACGCGCATCCTGTCGATGAGCATGCTCACCAACTGGCTGGGCTACATGCTGCTGGGCGGCTTCATGTTCCTCGTGCACCCGCTGCAGTTGCCGCCGACCTGGAAGATGGGCAACCACGGCCTGCAATGGCTGGGCGGCGCGCTGGTGCTGGTGGCGCTGGCCTACGTGATGGCCTGCCTGCGCTCGGGCGACCGTGTCTGGACCATTCGCGGACACGACCTCTACCTGCCCTCCGCACGCATGGCGGGCTTGCAACTGGCCATGTCGTGCCTGAACTGGAGCCTGATGGCCGGCGCGGTGTACATGCTGCTGCAGCAGCGGGTGCCCTACAGCGACGTGGTCACCGTGCTGCTGATCGGGGCCGTCGCCGGCGTCATCGCCCATGTGCCGGCGGGCCTGGGCGTTTTCGAGTTCGTGTTCGTCGCCCTGCTGTCGCACCAGGTCTCCGAAGGGCGGCTGCTGGCCGCGCTGCTGGGCTACCGGGCGATCTACTACATCGTGCCGATGCTGGTGGCGGCCTTGCTCTACCTGGTGATGGAAGTCCACGCCCGCAAGCAAGGCGGCCCGGCGCGTGAAGGAGTTTCCTGATGGAAGCGCGCCTGGCCAGCGAAACCGATCTCGCCGGCTTCCGTGCCGAAGCCCGGTCGCTGCTGGCCCACCAGGTGCCGCCCGAAGCCGTGCACTGGCAGACCGTGCAGGCCCAGAACAGCGACCTGTTCGCCGACCCGGTGCCGCCTGCGGACAACCGGGGACGCGGCATCCCCAAGGCCGCCTCGTCGATCGTGCCAGCCTCATTCCTGCGCCTGTGCGAGGTGGTCGTGCTGCACAACGACCCCGGCCGGTTCGCGCTTCTGTACCGGCTGCTGTGGCGCCTGGTGCATGAGCCGGGCCTGCGCAACGACCCGATCGATCCGGACATGCTGCACGCCCACCAGATGGGCCAAGCGGTGCGGCGCGACCTTCACAAGATGAAGGCGTTCCTGCGTTTCCGGCCGTTGCCCGATGGGCGGCCCGAGCCGCTGCAGATCGCCTGGTTCGAGCCCGCCCACCACATCGTGGAGGCGGCGGCCCCCTGGTTCGCCAAGCGCTTCCCGCTGATGCGCTGGGCGATCCTCACGCCCGACCGCTGCGCCGAATGCGATGGCCGGCAGCTGCACTTCGCGCCGGGCCTGCCGCGCGCCGAAGCGCCCGCGCCCGACTCGGACGATGAGCTCTGGCGCACCCGCTACTACCAGGTGTTCGCCAGCCGGCCCATCGCGGCGTTGCAGGGGGACGCAGCCCCACCGCC
>JACDFR010000068.1 GCA_013815685.1 Ramlibacter sp. | reverse complement strand
GTGCTGGCGGAGCTGGCCGCGCAGCGAAGCTGACTGGTGCGCCAGCCTGTACCTGTGGCCAGCGGCATGCGCTTGCGTTCAATGAGAGGCGTGCGATTGTGTTGGACTCCTCGGGTGGTTAACTGGAACAGCTGAACCGGGTAGTCTTCGAATACGCCGGGGGATTGATAAGACGCGCAGTCGCAAGTCCTCGAGGGTCGCTGCGGGAAGCTTAACGTCAGCAAACTCAGGCCGCGTCGAGGCTGCTGCGCGCCAAAGAAGACTTAGAAAAAACAGCTGTAGCTCTTCGGATTGCGCGAACTCGCCTCGCGTATCCCTGCTCTGGGGGGATCGGTTGGTCGTCCAATTGGCGGAGATCCTCACATTGATCTGAGCAGAAGCGTACTGCGACCACAAGATGTCGCTTGCACCGGGCTCTTTAGTTCCAGCCGAACGCCGAAGGCGGGGAAGCGCCGCTTCGCGTCCTATTCTTGTGATTAATTTGCCATCGCCTTGAAATGGCTATCGCGCTCACTAGTATTTCTTGGAAGCAAGTGCCGTCGCACACGCTATCAAGGAAGGAGCCTAACCATGTCTACATCTTGGCGTCGGGCCGTACTCGCAAAAGGGCGGAGCCGCCACAACTGGAATGCACCGGGGATCAACCCTACGTCCGTGGTTCACATCTCGGCCGCGCAAATCTCCAGTGTGCCTGGCCCTATCTTTGGTACCGGGCAACAATTCGTCTACCACCTCGGCGACGCGAATGTCTGGGTGTCCAACATTTCACCGCATGCGGGTGGAGTCGAATACATCCTGCATGTTGACTGGAACGAGCCACTCCCCGTGGCCGTCACCATCACGTTGGAGTCGAACCCACCCGTCGAAACACAGAATCTGTAGCTCGCGCTGAATCGCGGCAGTTCTCATATTGGCTTCGATTGCGCACCTCGTGCAGTCGCAAGGGGGTGCCTTAGCCCAGGCGCTGGGCGGACCCTCTCACAGATTCGGTCCAGCCCGAGGTCCGATCCTGCACCACGACTGCTTCTGGCCTATTGTGTTGAAAAAACTCGCCATGACCGCCTAGATTTGCGCCACGACCAACTGGAGGGTGGGGTGGGGTGGTGGTGGCTGGAGGTCAACTCCAACGACGCTGCCGCCCAATGGCTATGAGGAGTATTCCCAGACCTGTTTGGGACTTGAGCGCGCGTTGATCACTGCTTCGCGGCTTCCAGCAGGTCGCGCGTGCGCCGTGCCTCGCGCCGGGCCGCTTCGGCAAAGCCCTCCCCGGGTGATGCGTACAAGATCGCGCGGGAAGAGTTCACCACGATCGGGGCATCGGCCCGCCAACCCGCTTTGACCGTCGCCACCGCATCGCCGCCCTGCGCGCCGACGCCGGGGATCAGCAGCGGCAACGTGGGTGCGACCTGCCTGACGCGCTCGATCTCCGCGGGATAGGTCGCCCCGACCACCAGACCGAGCTGGCCGTTGAGATTCCAGGGCCCTTGGGCCAGGCGCGCGACGTGCTCATACAGCAATGGCGAGCCTTCGATGGACGACAGACGCTGGTTCTGCAGGTCATCGCCGCCGGGGTTGGAAGTGCGGCACAGCAGGAAGGCGCCCTTGCCCTGGAACCGAAGGTAGGGCTGCACCGAATCGAAGCCCATGAAGGGCGACAAGGTCACGGCGTCGGCGCCGTAACGCTCGAAGGCTTCCTTGGCGTATTGCTCCGCGGTCGAGCCGATGTCGCCGCGCTTGGCGTCCAGGATCACGGGAACCTGCGGTGCATTGCGGCGCAGGTGTTCCATCAACCGCTCGAGCTGGCCTTCGGCGCGGTGCGCGGCGAAATAGGCGATCTGCGGCTTGAAGGCGATGACCAGGTCGGCCGTGGCGTCGACGATGCGCGCGCAGAAGTCGTAGATCTTGCCGGCGTCGCCCTGGAGCCCGGCCGGAAAACGCGAGGGCTCCGGGTCCAGGCCCACACACAGCATGGAACCGTTGCGTCGCTGCGCGTCCCGCAGCATCTCGATAAATGTCATCGGCGCATTGTAGTTAGCGGGCTTTTCCGGATTGGCCCACAATGCGCCGCTTATGCAACGGCTGACCCCCCGGCAACTCGCTGTCCTGATCCTGCTGACCGGGGTGTGGGGCTTGAACTGGCCAGTGATGAAACTGGGCGTGAGCGGCTTCCCGCCCCTGAGCTTTCGCGCGGTGTCGATCGCGCTGGGGCTTCCGGTGCTGGGGCTTGCCCTGGTGCTGATGAAGGTGCCGTTTCGCGTGCCACGGCGCTTTTGGCCGGAGCTGGGCTTGCTCACCGTGACCAACATGGTGGTGTGGCACGTGTGCATCATCCTGGCCGTCGAGGCGCTCTCCAGCGGCCGGGCGGCGATCCTGGGCTACACCATGCCGATCTTCTCGGCGCTGATCGGTGCGCTGGTGTTTTCGGCGGTGATGAGCCGGCGCGCCTGGCTGGGCGTGGGCGCGGCGGCGGTGGGTGTGGGCCTGCTGCTGTGGCATGAGTTCACCGGGCTGGCGGGCCGCCCCGGCAGCGTGGCGCTGGCCCTGTTCGCGGCGGCCGTGTGGGCGCTGGGCACGCAGCTGTTGCGGCGCAGCCGGATCGAGCTGCCCACGCTCACACTGTCGTTCTGGATGACGGTGATTACGGGGGTGGTGCTGGGTTTGCTGGCGGCGCTGTTCGAGCGGGCGCGCTGGCAGCTGCCGAGCGCGGCGTCGGGCTGGGCCCTCGCGTACAACGCGGTGCTGATCTTCGGCTATGCGAACGCGGCATGGTTCTACCTGGCCCGATCGCTTCCGCCGGTCGCCTCGACGCTGAGCGTCATGTTCATTCCGGTGCTCGGGGTCTTCAGCGGCGCGCTGTGGCTGGGCGAGGTGCTGCACTGGCAGGACTGGGCGGCCGTGGCTCTGATGGTGGCCGCGATCGCATCGGTACTGTGGCCGGCCAGGGAAACTCCATAGGACCCGCGCGCTCCAAGCCTCGATGCAATCCCGGGCACCGCGCAAGCCACCTGTTTTCCTGCTCTTCCTGCTTTTGGTCCTGTCGGTGCTGTCATCGCCTCCAACTGGCTGATGCGAGGCGCTCTGCCCCGCTGGCCACTTCAGCGCCGGGCCACGGCTTGCTGATAAAGGCCACGCACCTTGGGAATGTTCTCGCGCAGGCGGTTGATGCGGTCAGGCCCGGTGGGATGGGTGGACAAGAAGCCCGGCCCGCCGCCGGCGCCGCCCTTGGCCTGCCCCATCTTTTCCCACAGTTTGACCGACGCTTCCGGGTTGAAGCCCGCACGTGCGGCCAGCTCCAGCCCCACCAGGTCGGCTTCGATCTCGTCGTCGCGGCCGAATTTCAAGGACAGCAGCTGCGTGCCGACGTTGGCGGCGACGTCGCCCAGCCCGCCCAGCCCCAGCAGCTGCGCCCCGATCGACAGCAAGGTGCCCGTGCCCTGGCTCTTGGCGATGCGCTCGCGCGCGTGTTCGCGCAGCGCATGGGCCATTTCATGGCCAACCACCATGGCCGTTTCGTCTTCCGTCAGCTGCAGCTGGTCCAGGATGCCGGTGAACAGGGCGATCTTGCCGCCGGGCATGCAGAACGCGTTGATCTGCTTGCTGCCGATCAGGTTGACTTCCCAGCGCCACTGCTTCGCGCGCTCGTTCCACTTGGCCGTGTGGGCGATGAGGCGCGCCGAAATCGCCCGCAAACGCTGCAGCTGCGGATGGCTATCGGGTGCCAGCGCGTTCTGCGCCCGCGCCTTTTCCAGCATCTGGTTGTATTGCTGGGTCGAGGCGGCCTCGATCTCGGCGGCCGGAACCAGCCCGCGCAAGCGGGATGAGCCGCCCACGTCGACCTGCCCGAAGGCCGGCGCGACGGCGGCCGCACCCGCGGCGAGGAGGAAGCCCCGGCGCGGCATCCAGGCGGACGACTTGGCATAGCAGTGCTGGCACATGCCACCGATCATAATGACGGTTCACCTCGCCCATGTCAGACAAGACCACCACCGCGCCTCGGACCGAGCCCCCCAGCTGGGGCGACACGCTGCGGGTGTATCTGGAGCCCGCCACCTGGCGCATGCTCTTCCTGGGCTTTTCGGCCGGCCTGCCGTTGCTGCTGGTGCTGGGAACGCTGAGCTTCTGGCTGCGCGAGGCCGGCATCGACCGCACCACCATCGGCTACCTGTCGTGGGTGGGCCTGGCCTACGCCTTCAAGTGGGCCTGGGCCCCGTTGGTGGACCGCTTGCCCATCCCCATCCTGTCGCGGCTGCTCGGCCGCCGCCGGGCCTGGCTGCTGCTGGCCCAGGCGCTGGTGGTCGCGGGCTTGGTGGGAATGGCGCTGAGCGATCCCAAGCAGTCGCTCGAAACCGTGGTCTGGTGCGCCTTGCTGGTGGCCTTCGGCTCGGCCACCCAGGACATCGCGCTGGACGCGTTCCGCATCGAATCGGCCGACACCAGGCGCCAGGCGGCGCTGGCGGCGGCCTACCAGACGGGCTACCGGCTGGCGATGATCTGGGCCGGCGCCGGCGTGCTGTGGGTCGCCGCCCGTGCCGAGGTCGCAGGCGCCGCCACCTACCAGCATGCCGCGTGGCAGAGCGCCTACTTCGTGATGGCGGCGTCCATGGCCGTGGGTGTGCTGACGGTCCTGCTGTCGCCCGAGCCGCTGCGCAAGCTTCTACCGCCTTCGAGGAACGCCGCCGCCTGGCTGCGGGAGGTGCTGGTGGAGCCGTTCGCCGATTTCATCCGCCGCTATCGCTGGCAGGCGGCGCTGATCCTGGGGCTCATTGCCGTGTACCGGATCAGCGATATCGTGATGGGCATCATGGCCAATCCGTTCTATGTGGACATGGGCTATACCAAGGACGAGGTGGCCGCGGTCACCAAGGTCTACGGCGTCATCATGACGCTGGCGGGCGCCTTTCTGGGCGGCGTGCTGGCCATCCGGTTCGGGGTGATGCGCGTGCTGATGCTGGGCGCCGTGCTGAGCGCCGGGAGCAACCTGCTGTTCGCCTGGCTGGGTTCGCGCGGGCACGACGTGCAGGCGCTGGTGTTCGTGATCTCGGCCGACAACCTGTCCAGTGGCATTGCCTCGGCGGCGTTCATCGCCTACCTGTCGAGCTTGACCAATGTCAACTATTCGGCCACCCAGTACGCGCTGTTCAGCTCGATGATGCTGTTGCTGCCGAAGTTCCTGGCCGGCTACTCGGGCAAGTACGTCGACGCGTTCGGCTACGGCAATTTCTTCACCGCGACGGCGTGCCTGGGCGCGCCGGTGTTGCTGCTGGTGTGGCTGGCGGCGCGGATGCCGGCGGCGCAAAACGCCGACGATTGAGCGGTCCCGCTAACCGGCAGCCAGCCGGGGCAGGGCCTGCCTCTGCACTTTTCCCAGCGCGGTCCTGGGCAGGGCGTCCGGCCAGAACCAGCGCCTGGGCAGCTTGTAGCGGGCCAGCCCGGCCGCCAGATGAGTTTGCAGGTCCTGCTGGCACACGCGCTGTCCTGGACGCACGACCACCGCCGCGGCGACCACTTCCCCCCACTGCGGGTCGGGCAGGCCGAAGGCTGCGCATTCGGCGACCGCCGGGTGCTCGGCCAGCAGGCTTTCGATCTCGGCCGGATGGATGTTCTCGCCGCCCGAGATGATCAGGTCCAGGGCGCGTCCCACGACCGTGTAGGCCCCATCCGGCGATCGCGCCGCCAGATCGCCCGTGTGGAACCAGCCCTCGCCGTCGCACGCAGGCTGCTGCGGCCAGTAATGAACGATCACGTTGGGCGCCCGGATCAGCAGTTCCCCGACCCCCTGGTGTTCACCGGCCAGTCGTACCTCCACCCCGGGCGCCGGCCAGCCGCACGAGCCCGCGTGGCGGTGGGCCTGCGCCGGCGGCAGCGCGATCGAGAACGGCCCGGTTTCGGTCGCTCCATAGACATTGCAGAGCGCCAATCCGCGCCGGTGAAAGACGTCGAGCAAGCCGGGTGGCAGCGGGCTCGATCCGGCCCAGACCGCGCGCAAGCTGGACAGGTCGGCGCCGGCCCAGCGTGGATGCTCGGCCAGCGCTTTCATCGTCGCCGGGACCTGCAGCGTCAAGGTCGGGCGCTGGCGCTCGAAGCAGTCGAACGCCGCGTCCGCGTCGAATCGCCGGTGCAGGATGACCCTGGCGCCCGCATACCAGGCCGGCAGGGTCTGGATGCACAGGCCGCCGACATGGAACATCGGCAGCATGGTCGCGATCACGTCCGTGGCGTTGATCCCTTGCACGGCGCAAGCGATGGACATGTTCGCCAGCAGGTTGGCCTGCGTGTGGACCGCCGCCTTGGCCCGGCTTCCCGTGCCCGAGGTGTAGACCAGCAAGACGGGTGAGGAGGCTTGGGCGGCGGCACCAGGTGGGATTGCTTCGCTGTCTTCCCGGCCCAAGGTATGTGCCGAATGCACGGTGATGCAGTGGCGCGCCGCCAGTTCTCGCGCCGGCTGCGCCCAGCCGTCGTCGTGCATCAGATAAGCGGGCCCGCAATCGGCCATGAGCGCGTCCCACTCGGCCGGCGCGAGCCGGACGTTCAGCGGCAGCAGGATCGCGCCGATGCGCGCCAGCGCGAACAGCAAGAGCAGCTGGCCCGGATGGTTGGCCCCCAGCCAGGCCACCCGATCGCCAGGCCGAACTCCCCACCCGTTCCACAACTGCGCAGCCAGCCGCTCGCAGCGGCGGGCGAGTTCTCCATACGACAGATCGGCGCCTTCGAAGCTCAGTGCCACGGCATCGGGCCGCTGAACCGCTTGGGCCGCCAGGACATCCACGAGAAGCCAAGGGAGGGACGGCACAGCCATTTACCTAACTTTACCCCTGCTTCAAGCTGGCGAGATGGCGTGTGGCCACCATCTCGACATTGATCGAAACGGAGAACGACATGAAGCCCGCGCCCCCGCTTCCCAGCTCCCGCCGCCGCTGGTTCGCCGGGCTTGCCGCACTGGGTGGCCTGGGCTTGCTGGGCACCCAGGCCCAGGCTTATGGCTGGGACCGCCGCGAGAAGCTCGACCCGGAAGAGACGGCGCGCCGGCTCGACTGGCGCATCGGCCGGCTGGTGAAGGAGGCCGGCGGAACGACCCAGCAGAAAGACCGGCTGGTGGCGATCGCCACGGCGGCCATGGCCGATCTGAAACCGCTGCGCGAGCAGGCCCGCGCCTCGCGACGGCGCGGCCTCGATCTGCTGGCCGCGCCGTCCGTCGACCGGATCGGCCTGGAACAGCTGCGCGTGGCCCAGATGCAGATAGCCGACGCCCGGAGCCGCCGCATGCTGCAGGCCATGGCTGATGCGGCCGACGTGCTGGCGCCGGAGCAGCGGATCAAGGTGGCCGAGCGCCTGAAACAGCGCCTGGAGCGCCACCGCCGCGGCTGAGGATGGTCGCCGCCCGGCCGAGCCACGAAGTCATTACCATGCGCAGATGCAGCAACTTCTGATGATCGAAGACGACGCCCGCCTGGCGCAGATGGTGGGCGAATACCTGGAGCGCTCGGGCTTTGGCGTGACCCATGCCATCGACGCCAAGGCGGGCCTGGCGCTCCTGCAGGATCCGCCGGTGGGCGCGAATCCCGACCTCCTCATCCTGGACCTGATGCTTCCCGACATGGACGGCCTCGAAGTATGCCGGCGGGTACGGGCCCTGCCCGGCGACATGGGCCAGGTGCCGGTGCTGATGCTCACCGCCAAGGGCGACCCGATGGACCGCATCGTCGGTCTGGAACTGGGCGCGGATGATTACCTGCCCAAGCCCTTTGAGCCGCGCGAACTGCTGGCACGCATCCGCGCGATCTTGCGCCGGCGCAGCGAAGGCTCGCCGCCTGCGGCCAAGCTGATGCGCTTCGGCTCGCTGGAGATCGACCGCGATGCCCGCACCGTCACCGTCGGCGGCCGGCCCTGCGACCTCACGTCCTACCAGTTCGACCTGCTGATCACCCTGGCCGAGCGCGCCGGGCGCGTGCTCACCCGCGACCAGATCATGGAAGCGGTGCGGGGCCGCGAGCTCGAGGCCTTCGATCGCTCGATCGACGTGCACATGGGCCGCATCCGCGCGGCGATCGAGGTCGATGCCAAGAACCCCAAGCGCATCCTCACGGTGCGCGGCGTCGGCTACGTCTTCGCCAAGCAGCAAGACTGACGCCACAAGGAGCCGCCCATGGTGCCCTGGCACGCCCGCTTTCGCGTTCCCCTCTACCTTCGCATCTGGCTGGCCGTGGTGGTGGCGGTCGGCGTGCTGACGGTTTCGTTCGGCTGGCTGTGGCGCATGAACGCGGATCAGTCGCCGGCCCGCGAAATCATCCTCCGAAACGCCGCCGGCGACATCCTCGGCCAGTCCATGACCCGCCCCAGCCGCGAGCCCGGCCAGGGCAGGGAATTCGAAGTCGCCATGAAGGACGGCGGCACGCTGGTGGTGCAGTTCCCCCCCCGGGTGCGCCGGTTTGGCGAGGGTCCTTCAGGCCGGCCCTGGTGGGGCCGCGGGCCCGGCGGCCTGCTCTGGATCCTGGGGATCGCGGCGGTCGCGGTGGCCATCGGCACTTATCCCATCATCCGCAGGCTCACCCAGCGCCTGGACGACCTGCGCTCGGGCGTGGAGCGTTGGGGCGAAGGCGACCTCTCGGTGCGGATCAAGGAGTCGGGCTCGGACGAGCTGGCGTTCGTGGCCCAACGCTTCAACCACGCGGCCGAACGTGTGGAAACGCTGCTCGAGTCGCACAAGTCGCTGCTCGCCAATGCATCGCACGAGCTGCGCTCGCCCCTGGCGCGCATTCGCATGGGCCTGGAATTGATGGACCCCCAGACCTCGCCCGCATTCAAGGAAGAGATTCAGCGCAATATCGCCGAGCTCGATCAGCTGGTCGACGAAATTCTTCTGGCCAGCCGGCTCGACGCGAAGGAGTCGGACATCGGCACGGTGGAGCCGGTGGACCTGACCGGCCTGGCCGCCGAGGAATGCGCGCGCGCGGGCGCCGAACTGGTGCCCACCGACGACGGCCGGCCGCTGGTGGTCCAGGGGGTCGCCAGGCTGCTGCGCCGCGCCGTGCGCAATCTCCTGGAGAACGCGCGGCGCTACAGCAGCGGGTCGGTGACGGTCGAGCTGGAGCGTGAAGGCGAGCAGGCCGTGGTGCGGGTGCGCGACCAGGGGCCGGGTGTGCCGCCCGCCGAGCGCGAGCGGATCTTCGAACCTTTTTACCGGCTCGCCGGTGCCAGCGAGCGCTTCGGTGGCGTCGGCCTGGGCCTGGCGCTGGTGCGTTCGATCACGCAGCGGCACTTCGGTTCGGTTCACTGCGAAGGGCAGGAAGGAACGGGCGCCTGCTTCGTGCTGCGCGTCCCGTGCCGCCAGGTTTAGCCCGCGATTCCTCCTCCAATCGGAGGATGGCAAGCCCCAAGGCGGCGATTAAAGTCCTGGCAACGCTGTCACGCCGGCACCGCAAGCCCGAATCCAGGTTTCCCAACGACGTCCTTTCGAGGACTTTGACACAGCCACCGCGAGGTGGCTGTTTTTTTTGACGCGCGGCCGCCCGTTTCGCACAATGGGGGCATGAACCTGACCCTGGCTTCCCGCTTCAGCCGCCGCTTCGGCCTTTCCACCCCCATTGCGCTGGCGCCCATGGCCCAGGCCTCCGGCGGCGCACTGGCCGCCGTCTGCGCCCAGGCGGGCGCGCTGGGCCTCGTCGGCGGCGGCTACGGCGAGCTGGACTGGACCCAAAGGGAATACGCACTGGCCGAGAAGGACGCCGGCCACACCGGCCGCATCGGCTGCGGCTTCATTGTCTGGAAGCTGGATGAAGACGCCTCGGCGCTCGACTGGGTGCTGGAGCGGCGGCCGCGCGCGGTATTTCTTTCGTTCGGCGATCCGCGCCCCTACGCCCGCCGCATCGCGGCGGCCGGTGCAGAGCTCATGGTCCAGGTGCAGCGGATGGAGCAGGTGCCGATGGCCCTGGAAGCCGGGGCCTCGGTCCTCATCGCGCAGGGCAGCGAGGCGGGCGGCCACGGCATGAATGCGCTCAACGGGCGGGCGACCATGGCGTTCGTGCCCGAGCTGGCGGACCGGCTGGCCCAGCATTCTCCCGACACGCTGCTGCTGGCGGCGGGCGGCATCGCCGATGGGCGGACGCTGGCGGCCGCGCGGGTGCTCGGCGCCGACGGCGCGGTGATGGGCTCGCGCTTGTGGGCCACGCGCGAAAGCCTGGCCCCGTCCGGCGCAAAAGCGCAGGCTGTCGAGGTGGACGGTGACGCCACGGCGCGCAGCAGCGTGTTCGACATCCTGCGCCGCAAGAACTGGCCGCAGCCCTACGACTTCCGGGCCATCCGCAACACCCTGCACCGGCAGTGGGAAGGCCGCCTCGCGGAACTTCGCGCCGCGCCCGGGCAGGGCCGGGCCGACTACGACGCCGGCGTGAAGGCGGGCGACTTTTCCCGCGCGCACGCCACCGTGGGCGAAGCCACGGGATTGATCTGCGACCTGCCCGGCGCGGCCGACCTCATCGCCCGCATCAGTTCGCAGGCGGCGCAAATCCTGGAGCGCTGAGCAGCGCCAGCACCTGCCCGGGCGTGATGTCGTACAGGCACCGGGTGTGGCCCAGTGGGCATTCGCGCTGGAAGCATGGGGAGCAGTCCAGCGGCGGCTGGTACGAGGGGTCGTCCTTGAGCCAGAGCACCCGGGCCCGGCCGTTCAAGGGGGGCGTGTGGCGCGGGCTGGACGAGCCGAACACCGCCACCTGCGGCACGCCAAAAGCCGCGGCCACGTGCATCAGTCCAGAGTCGTTGCTGACCACGGCCCGGGCCGCCGCGATGAGCGCGAAGGCATCTTCCAGCGACGTCCTGCCCGCCAGGGCGATGCAGCGCCCGGGCCCGGCGGCGCCGACGATCTCGTCGCACAGCGCCGCCTCCTTGGCGGAGCCCAGCAGCACTGCGGGGCGATCCAGCAGCCGGGCCAGGCCGGCGAAGTGGAGGGTGGGCCAGCGCTTGGCCGGGCCGAACTCCGCACCCGGGGCGAGGACGTAGTAGCCGCCCGGGAGCAGGCCGAGCGCCGCCAGGGCGCCGGCGGCCTGCGCCTGGGGTAAGCGAAGCTGGGGCCGGTCGTTCTCCAGCCCGCCCTTGTCGCCGCTGAGCGCCGAGTAAAAGGCCACCATCGGCGGCTTGTTGCCCGGATTTTTCAGCCTGTGCGTGAGGAGGCCGACGCGCGCTTCGCCCAGGTAGCCCACACGCCGGGGAATGCTGGCCAGGAACGGCAGCAACGCGCTCTTGAGCGAGTTGGGCAGCACGTAAGCGGTGTCGAAACGGCCGGCGACCTGCTTGGCCAGGGAACGCCGCGCCTTGAACTGCAAGCCCCCATGCTGGAAGGGAAGCTCGATCACTTCATCGACCTGCGGCATGGCGCGGTACACCGGTGCCACCCACGGCACCGCCCCAACGGCGAGGCGTTCTCCCCGGGCATGCAGGCGCCGCAGCAGCGGCTCGGTCATCACCGCATCGCCGATCCACTGCGGCGCGATGACGAGGGAATCGGGCAAAGCCTCAGTGGCCCCCGCCAAAATGCTCGCCCGCCTTGAGCCGGTACACCGTGCCGCAGTAGGCGCATTTGGCTTCGCCCGTGCCGGCTACGTCCAGGTAGATGCGCGGATGGTTGTTCCACAGCTTCATGCCCGCGCTGGGGCTGGGACAGAACACCTGGCCGTTGGCGTTGAGATCCTTCGCCAACAGCTCGATGACGGTTTCTTTTCTCAGGGGGGGGCTCGTCTCGGCCATCTTCAGACCTTGGTGAGCCAGTGCGCGTATTTGGGATTGCGGCCGTTGACGATGTCGAAGAACGCGCTCTGCACCTTTTCGGTGATGGGGCCGCGCGAACCGGTTCCGATTTCGATGCGGTCGAGTTCGCGGATGGGCGTGACTTCGGCGGCCGTGCCGGTGAAGAAGGCCTCGTCGGCGATGTAGACCTCGTCGCGGGTGATGCGCTTTTGCACGATCTCGATGCCGAGGTCCTTGCAGATATGGAACACCGTGTTGCGGGTGATGCCGTTGAGCGCGCCGGCCGACAGGTCGGGCGTGTAGATCACGCCGCCCTTGACGACGAAGATGTTCTCGCCCGCGCCTTCGGACACGAAGCCCGAGCTGTCCAGCAGCAGCGCCTCGTCATAGCCGTCGTCCACCGCTTCCATGTTGGCCAGGATCGAATTGGTGTAGTTGCTCACGGCCTTGGCCTGCGTCATGGTGATGTTGACGTGGTGGCGTGTGTAGCTCGAAGTCTTGACCCGGATGCCGCGCTTGAGGCCCTCTTCGCCCAGGTAGGCGCCCCAGGCCCAGGCAGCCACCATCATGTGGATCTGGTTGCCCTTGGGGCTGACCCCCATCTTTTGCGAGCCGATCCAGGTGAGCGGGCGCATGTAGCAGCTCTCCAGCTTGTTGGCGCGGATCACGTCGCGCTGGGCCTCGCTGACCTGCTCCTTGGAAAACGGGATCCGCATGCGCAGGATCTTGGCGCTGTTGAAGAGGCGCTCGGTGTGCTCCTGCAGCCGGAAGATGGCTGTGCCGTTGACCGTGTCGTAGGCCCGAACGCCCTCGAACGCGCCGCAGCCATAGTGCAGGGTATGGGTGAGCACGTGGATCTTGGCGTCGCGCCACTCCACCATCTCGCCATCCATCCATATCTTGCCGTCGCGGTCGGCCATTGACGCCAGTGCGCTCATCTTCAGTCCTTTGAAGTGGGATTCGCTTCGATCCCGCGATTTTAGCTACGGCGTAACAAGCACCCTTCGGGCGCATTTGTTAGCCTGCGCTGAAAGCACAGCTTTTAAGGCGCGGGCGCGGAACCGCCGTCTTCGAGGGGCTCGGCCGGGCGGTGCAAGGCCCACTTCTTGAGCTTGCCGCCGGCGAACTCGCAGGTCACATGCGAATGCGAACCATCGGTCCAGCGGTAGATTTCGGGCTGCTCGTCCTTGGGCGACACCTGTTCGCCCAGCGACCGGGTCATGGCGATCACGTGCAGCAGCGTCACGCCCGCCTTGAGCCGGGCGTTGAGCATGACGGCGCTGCCCACATAGCCCTTGGGCCGTTGCGCGGCCTGCTTGAGCACATGCATCAGCCGGGTGAAGTGCAGCAACACCCACATCAAGATGGCGCTCGCCGCCAGGACCAGGCCGGCCCAGCCGTAAGCACGCCATGCGGCGATGACAAGGACCACGCCCAGCAGGGGCATGAGGATCTTCTGCAGGTTCATGCGCCGAGCAAGCCGCGCGACCTCAGCAGCTCCGCGGTCTCGGCCGGCTGCAGCGGCCCGCCGGGCTGCCCCAAGGCGGTTGAGGCTCCCTCAAGGGGCGGCGCAGCACACGAAGCGGCAAAGCGTGGGGCCCCCATCGTCATGCGAGGCCCCTCACGACTTCCATGGCTTCCTCGATGCGTTCGACCGGATGGATGGCCAGCCCTTCGATCTCGCGGCTGCCCTTCTTCGGCGCGTTGGCCTTGGGGACCACGGCGACGGAAAATCCGAGCTTGGCTGCCTCGCGCAGGCGCTCCTGCCCGCGCGGCGCGGGCCGCACTTCACCGGCCAGCCCGACTTCGCCGAAGGCAATGAAGCCTTTGGGCAAGGGCTTGCCGCGCAGGCTGGAGGTGATGGCCAGCATCACGGCCAGGTCGGCCGCCGGCTCGCTGATGCGCACTCCGCCGACCGCATTCACGAAGACATCCTGGTCCATGCAGGCGATGCCTGCGTGCCGGTGCAGCACGGCCAGCAGCATCGCCAGGCGATCGCGGTCCAGGCCCACCGACAGCCGGCGCGGGCTCGGCCCGCCGCTGTCCACCAGCGCCTGGATCTCGACCAGCATGGGGCGCGTGCCCTCCAGCGTCACCAGCACGCAGCTGCCCGGCACCGGCTCGCTGTGCTGCGACAGGAAGATCGCGCTGGGATTGGCAACTCCCTTCAACCCCTTTTCGGTCATCGCGAATACGCCGATCTCGTTGACGGCGCCGAACCGGTTCTTGATAGCGCGCACCAGCCGAAAACTCGAATGGGTATCGCCTTCGAAATACAGCACCGTGTCCACCATGTGCTCCAGGACACGCGGCCCGGCCAGGGCGCCCTCCTTGGTGACGTGCCCCACCAGCACGATGCAGGTGCCGCCGGATTTGGCGGCGCGGGTGAGGTGGGCGGCGCACTCGCGCACCTGCGCCACCGAGCCCGGCGCCGAAGTGAGCTGGTCCGAATAGACGGTCTGGATCGAGTCGATCACGGCCACCGCCGGCTGCGTGGCCGCGATCGTGGCGAGGATTTTTTCCAGCTGGATCTCGGCCAGCACCTTCACCTGAGAGTTGTCCAGGCCGAGGCGGCGCGAGCGCAGCGCCACCTGGGCGCCGCTTTCCTCACCCGTGACATAGAGCGTGGGGACCTGAGTGCGCTGCAGGCCGTCCAGCGCTTGCAGCAGCAAGGTCGACTTGCCGATGCCGGGGTCGCCGCCGATCAGCACCACACCGCCTTCCACGATGCCCCCGCCCAGCACCCTGTCGAGCTCGCCGATGCCGGTGGGCGTGCGCGGGGTCTCGCTGGCCTCGATGTCGGCGAGCGCCGCCACCTCGGCGGTTTTGGCGAGCGAAGCAAAGCGGTTGCGGCCGGGCGCGTTCGACTCCGGCACGGTTTCGATGAGGGTATTCCAGGCCTCGCAGTGAGGGCATTTGCCCAGCCAGCGCGGGCTGGCGCCGCCGCATTCGGTACAGGTGTAGCTGGTCTTTTCCTTGGCCATCGCCGCGTGACTATAGCCGGGCAGCGCCACGCGGTTTGCGGCGGAGCCGCAATTCACTTAACATGTTAATTAATTCGCCCATGAGCACGACGTTCGCCCACCGCAATCTGCCGCGCCTGCTGCTGCAAGCCCGCGAATCAGTCATGGCCCATGCCCGCCCCAGCCTGCGCGAGCATGGGCTGTCCGACCAGCAGTGGCGGGTGCTGCGGGTGCTGGGCGAACACGGCACGGTGGAGACAGGCCGGGTCGCGCGGGAGGCCTACCTCCTCGGGCCCAGCCTCACCGGCGTGCTGGCGCGCATGGAGCGCGACGGGTTGATACGGCGCGAACGCGATCCCATGGACCAGCGCCGCACCGTGGTCGAGGCCGCGCCCAAGGGCCTCAAGCTGGTGGAAAAGCTCTCCCGCACGATCGAGGCGCACTACCAGTGGATGGAAAAGTCGTTGGGCAAGCGCAAGTTGGCCGAGCTCTACGAGCTGCTCGATGCGGTGATCGAACTGGAGCAGCCATGAGCTTCATGCCCACCGGGACCGTTTACGCGACCTTGCTCGATTTTCGCGGCGAAGTCGATGCCGGGGCGCCCACGATGAGCGAGCCGCCGTACATGGCGCCGCACGAACCCCGCGTCGCGGCCGCCGTGGAGGCCGGCATGTGCTTCGTCAACAGCCAGAACGTGCGCGACCTGCGCCAGCCTTTCGGCGGCACCAAGGCTTCCGGGACCGGCCGCGAGGGCGGGACCTGGAGCTACGAGGTCTTTCTCGAACCCAAAAACATCGCGGTTTCCCTCGGAAGCCACCACATCCCGCATTGGGGAACCGAATGAGCAACAAACTTGTCGCAGCGGTCGCGCAGACTGCATCCGTGCTGCTGGACACGCCCGCCACCGTGGATCGCGCGCTCGCGCTGATGGCCGAGGCGGCCGGTCGCGGCGTGCAGCTGCTGGTGTTTCCGGAAGCCTTCATCGGCGGCTATCCCAAAGGCGCGGACTTCCATATCTACCTGGGCGCGCGCACCCCGCAGGGCCGCACCGAGTTCAAGCGCTACTTCGACGCCGCCGTAACCGTCGACGGCCCCGCGATCGCCAAGCTGGCCAAGGCCGCCGCCGGGCACAGGATGTATGCCGTGGTCGGCATCATCGAGCGCGACGGCGGCACCTTGTATTGCACCGCCGTTTACCTGGGGCCCGAAGGCATCCTGGGCAAGCACCGCAAGCTCATGCCCACCGCGCTGGAACGCCTGGTCTGGGGGTTCGGCGACGGCTCCACGCTCAAGGCCGTGGACACGCCCTTCGGCAAGCTCGGCGCGGTGATCTGCTGGGAAAACTACATGCCGGCCTTGCGCATGGCGATGTACCAGCAGCGCGTCGCCCTGTACTGCGCGCCGACGGTGGACGACCGCGACAGCTGGGCATCGACGATGCAGCACATCGCGCTGGAGGGCCGCTGCTTCGTCCTGTCGGCCTGCCAGCATCTGCGCCGCGAACAGTTTCCGGCCGGCAAGATGAATAATCGCCTGTCCGACGCACCGGGCACGGTACTGATACGCGGCGGCAGCCTCATCGTCGACCCGCTGGGCAAGGTACTGGCAGGACCGGTGTTCAACGAGGATGCCCTGCTCACGGCCGAACTCGATATGTCGCTCATCCCCATGGCCCAGATGGATTTCGATCCGGTGGGCCACTATGCCCGGCCGGACGTGTTTTCGCTCAAGGTCAACACGGCGCCCCAGCAGTCCGTGAGCCTGGACCCGGATGGCTTCCCGGGAACCGGCCATGGGTAAGCTGGCCCTCGCGGCGAAGATCACGCACGTGCCCTCGATGTACCTGTCGGAGTTTCCCGGCCCGAACTTCGGTTGCCGCGAAGCCGCGATCGACGGCCACAAGGAGATCGACCGGCGTTGCCGCGCCCTCGGCGTCGACACCATCGTGGTGTTCGACGTGCACTGGCAGGTCAACAGCGAATACCACATCAACTGCGGGC
>JACDFR010000023.1 GCA_013815685.1 Ramlibacter sp. | reverse complement strand
GCGGGGCGCTGCTTCACGGCCTGGAGCAGGGCTGGTCGTTGGCCCGCTGCGCGGAGCTGGGCAACCGTGTCGGCGCGATCAAGATCGCCAGCCGGGGACCGCAGAACTACACGCTGGACGGGCTGAATGGCGGTATGCCCTGATCAGCGCTTGATTTGAACCGTGCGGGTTCGTCGCGGGCTCCGCTCTCGCTTTCTTCAAGCCACCCCGGCGAAGGGCTAGCGCGCTTTGGGCCACGTATCGCCTGCTTGTCCTAGCCGCGCACCAGCGACACCCCGCCATCCACCACGATCGTTTCGCCGACGACGTAGTCGCCCGCACGCGAGGCGAGGTAAATGGCCACGCCGGCCATGTCTTCGACGGTGCCGATGCGGCCCGCGGGGATGCGCTCGGCCACTTCGTCGCCATGGTCGCGCGCAGCGCGATTCATGTCCGAGGCGAATGCACCGGGCGCGATGCCGCTGACGACGATGTTGTCTTTCACCAGGCGCAGCGACAGGCGCTTGATCAGATGAATCAGGCCGGCCTTGCTGGCCGCGTAGGAGTACGTTTCCGCCGGATTGATCGAAACACCGTCGATGGACGCGATATTGATGACCTTGGCCGGCCGTGCCTGGGCTGCCTTGCGCAGCGGCTCGTGCAGGGCCTGGGTGAGGAAGAAGGGCGACTTCAGGTTGAGATCGACGACCTTGTTCCAGCCCTTCTCGGGGAAGGTGTCGAAAGATTCGCCCCAGGCCGCGCCGGCGTTGTTGACCAGGATGTCCAGCGACTCTTCCTTTGCCATATAGGCGGCAGCCAGACGTCGCGCTCCCTCGACCGTGGATACGTCGGCTGGCAGCGGGATACATGTCCCCAGCGCCGAGAGCTCGCGGGCGGTGTTCTCGCAGGCGTCAGCCTTGCGGGACGATATGTAGACCCTCGCGCCCTGGGCAAGGAAGCCGGCGGCGATCATGCGGCCGATGCCGCGCGAGCCGCCGGTCACCAGCGCCGTGCGGCCGTCGAGTGTGAACAGATCCTTCATGTCGGACTCCTCGTGCGAATGGCGCAGATTAGCGCCAAGCCCGCGGGCCGCCAATCACTTTGATGACAGGGTGCCTGAAACCGCTCAGGCGCGGGCCCGGCGGCGGTCGAGGTAGGCGCGCAATTCGCCGACCACGCCCTTGCGGAAGGCCAGCACGCAGACCACGAAGATGGCGCCGATGATGACGGTGACCCACTCACCCACCTTGTCGGCCAGCAGGTTCTGCAGCGAGATCACGATGCCGGCGCCGACCACCGGCCCGAAGAAGGTCCCGACGCCGCCCAGCAGGCTCATCAGGATCACCTCGCCCGACATCGACCAGTGCACGTCCGACAGCGTGGCGAAACCCATCACCAGCGTCTTGAGCGCGCCGGCCAACCCGGCCAGCGCAGCCGACAGCACGAAGGCGAGCAGCTTGTAGCGGTCGACCCGGTATCCCAGCGACACGGCGCGCGGCTCGTTCTCCCGGATCATCTTGAGTACCTGCCCGTAAGGCGAGGTGACGATGCGGCCTATGCCCAGGAAGGAAGCCACGAAGACCACCACCACGACGTAGTACATGGCGGTGTCGGAAGCCAGCGAGAACATGCCGAAGAGGGTTCCGCGCGGCACGCCCTGCAGGCCGTCCTCGCCGCCTGTGAAGGGGGCCTGCAGGCAGATGAAGAAAACCATCTGCGCCAGCGCCAGCGTGATCATGGCGAAATAGATGCCCTGGCGGCGGATCGCGACAAGCCCGAATACCAGGCCCAGAAATGCGGAAGCGACGACGCCGGCGAGAATCGCGAGTTCCGGAGGCCAGCCCTGCGACTTGATGAACCAGCCGCTGACGTAGGCCGCGCTTCCGAAAAATGCCGCATGGCCGAACGAGAGCAGGCCGGTGAAGCCGAGCAGCAGGTTGAAAGCGCAGGCAAACAATGCGAAGCACAGCAGCTTCATCACGAAGACCGGGTACAGCCCGATCAGCGGGGCGATCAGCAGCAGGCCCAGGATGGCGCCGTACGTGGCGCGGATGAGTGTGTTGGAGTTTTTCATGGGGCTCACGCGCTCAGGCCTCTTTGCCGAACAGGCCCGCCGGACGAAGGATCAGCACGATGACCATGACGACGAATACCACGACGCTGGAAGCCTCCGGATAGAAGACACGCGTCATGCCTTCGACGACGCCCAGGCCCAGGCCGGTGATGACGGAGCCGAGGATCGATCCCATGCCGCCGATCACGACGACCGCGAAGACCACGATGATCAGGTTGGACCCCATCAGCGGATTGACCTGGATGATGGGCGCGGCCAGTACGCCGGCCAGCGCCGCGAGCGCGGCCCCGGCGCCGTAGGTCAGCATCACCATCAGAGGCACATTGACGCCGAAAGCCTGCACCAGCTTGGCGTTCTCCGTGCCGGCGCGCAGATAGGCACCTAGCCGGGTGCGTTCGATCAGGAACCACGTTCCCAGGCAGACCACCAGGGAGGCCAGGACCACGAACGCGCGGTAATTGGGCAGCACCATGAAGCCCAGGTTGGTGGCACCGGAGAGGAGTTCGGGGACCGGATAGTTCTGTCCGGACACACCGTATTGCGCCCGGAACATGCCCTCGAAAATCAAGGACAGGCCGAAGGTCAGCAGCAACCCGTACAACGGGTCGAGCCCGTACAGGTGCTTGAGAAAAAGGCGCTCGATCGCGACGCCCAGGACGCCGACCACGAGCGGAGCGAGAACCAGGGCGAACCAGAAATTGACACCCCATTTGTCGAGCATGATCCATGCGGCGAACGCGCCAAGCATGTAGAGCGCGCCATGGGCGAAGTTCACGATGTCCAACAGGCCGAAGATCACCGCCAGGCCCAGGCTGAGCATGGCGTAGAAAGCGCCGTTGACCAGACCGAGCATGAGCTGGCCGAGGAAGGCCTGATGGGGGATTCCGAATATTTCCATGGGCGAGCACGATAAGCCGGCCCCTTGCGGCCCGGCTCCTTCAGGTTGGCTTTGTTTTTATTTCTTGACGAGGGGACACTTCGAGTCGGCCGGCGTTGTGAACGCCTGGTCGCCCGGCACCTTCGCCACGAGCTTGTAGTAGTCCCATGGCGAGGTCGACTCCTTGGCGTTCTTCACCTGGAACAGGGAGATCTCGTGGATCATCCGGCCATCGGCGCGGATCTTCCCCTTGGTGTAGAAGTCGTTGAAGGTTGTGCTCTTGAGCTGGGCCATCACCTTGTCGGAATCGGTCGTGCCGGCGGCTTTCACGGCGTTGAGGTAGCTCGTCGTGGCGGAATAGTCGGCGGCTTGTATGCTCGACGGCATGCGCTTGTACTTGTCGAAGAAGCGGCGGGCGAACTTGCGCGAGGCGTCGTCCTGGTTCCAGTACCAGCTGTCGGCCAGCTGCAGGCCTTCGGTATTGGCCAGGCCCAGGCTGTGCACGTCGTTGATGAACACCAGCAAACCAGCGACCTTCATGGTCTTGTTGATGCCGAACTCCTTCGCGGCCTTCACTGTGTTGGTGAAGTCGCCGGCGGCGTTGGCGAGTGCAAGGATCTGGGCCTTGGAGCCTTGGGCCTGGAGCAGGAACGAGGAGAAGTCGGAGGCGTTCAGCGGATGGCGAACCGCACCGACCACGCTGCCGCCGTTGGCCTTCACCACTGTCGCGGCGTCGTTTTCGAGCGAATGGCCGAAAGCATAGTCGGCCGTGAGGAAGAACCAGCTCTTGTTGCCGGCCTTCACCAGTGCCGAGCCTGCCACCTTGGCCAGCGCCACCGTGTCGTACGCGTAATGCACCGTGTAGGGCGTGCAGTCCTCGTTGGTCAGGCGGGCCGAGCCGGCGCCGACCACGAGAAAGGGACGCTTTTTCTCGGCAGCTAGTTTGGACATGGCCAGCGCCGCGCCCGAGTTGGTGCCACTCACCAGCACGGCCAGGTTTTCCTTGTCCATCCATTCGCGGGCCTTGGAACTCGCGATATCCGCCTTGTTCTGGTGGTCGGCCGAAAGCACTTCCACCGGGCGGTCCAGCACCTTGCCGCCGAAGTCTTGCACGGCCCAGCGGATCATTTCAGCGCCGGCGGGACCATCGATGTCGGCATAGAGGCTCGACATGTCGGTGATGAAGCCGATCTTGATCGGGCCGGAGTTGCTCTGCGCGAAGGCGCTGAACGTGCCGAGGCCGATGGCCATAGCTGTAACGAGGGTCTTGAGTTTCATGGAAGTCTCCTGGGGATAAAACGTGGAGGGGAAAGCGAAGGGCTAGACGCCTAGGAATTCCTGCAGCATGGCCTTGTTGTCGTTGAGTTCGCGCTGGGCGAACTGCTTGACGATGCGGCCGTGCTCCATCACATAGAAGCGGTCGGCGAGGGGCGCGGCGAAGCGGAAGTTCTGCTCGACCAGCACGACCGTGTAGCCCTTGGCCTTGAGCGTGCGGATCATCTCCGCAAGCTTTTGCACGATGACGGGTGCCAATCCCTCGGAAATTTCGTCCAGCAGCAGCAGGCGGGCGCCGGTGCGCAGGATGCGTGCGACGGCCAGCATCTGCTGTTCCCCGCCGGACAGGCGGGTGCCCGGGCTGCCGGCGCGCTCCTTCAGGTTGGGAAACATCTCATAGATCTCGTCGATGCTCATGCCGCCCGAAGCGATCGCGGGCGGCAGCATCAGGTTTTCCTCGGCCGACAGGCTGGCAAAAATGCCACGCTCTTCCGGGCAATAACCCACGCCCAGCCGGGCGACCTTGTGCGGCGGCAGCTTGATGGCTTCCTCGCCGTTGATCCTGATCGACCCCTTGCGGGCGCCAGTCAGTCCCACGATGGCGCGCATGGTGGTGGTGCGGCCCGCGCCGTTGCGGCCCAGCAGGCAAACGACCTCGCCCTCCTGGACGGCCAGGTCGACGCCGTGGAGGACGTGGGACTCGCCGTACCAGGCGTTCAGCCCTTCGATGCGCAGGAGCTCTTTGGTCATGCAGGCCTCCGACGGGCCGCCCCTAGGCAGGCCTGAGCCCCCTCGGGGGGCAGCGCATTACACGCAGTGAAAAGCGTGGGAGCCATTCAGTGTGCTCCTTGCAGCGCGGCATCGCTGGTGCCCATGTAGGCTTCGATCACCAGCGGGTTGGCGGCAACCTCGGCATACGGGCCGTCGGCGATGATGGCGCCCCGCTGCAGCACCGTGATGCGGTCGGCGATGGACGACACCACGTTCATGTTGTGCTCCACCATCAGGATGGTCCGGCCGGCGGAGACCTTCTTGATCAGCTCGGTCACCCGGTGCACGTCCTCGTGGCCCATGCCCTGGGTAGGTTCGTCCAGCAGCATGAGATCGGGCTCCAGGGCCATCGTGGTGGCGAGTTCGAGTGCGCGCTTGCGGCCGTAGGGCAGGTTCACGGTCAGTTCGTCGGCGAAATCCTGGAGGTCCACGGTGGCCAGCAGCTGCCTTGCGCGATCGTGCAGGTCGAACAGCGATTTTTCCGGCTTCCAGAAATGGAAGGAAGTTCCCAATTCGCGCTGCAGGGCGCCGCGCACGTTTTCCAGTACCGTCATGTGAGGAAAAACCGCCGAGATCTGGAATGACCGGACGATGCCGCGGCGGGCGATCTGGGCCGGTTTTTCGTGGGTGATGTCGATGCCATCGTAGGAGATGGTGCCCCGGGTGGGTGGGAGGAACTTGGTGAGCAGGTTGAAGAAAGTGGTCTTGCCGGCGCCGTTGGGGCCAATCAGGGCGTGAATGTGGCCTCGGCGGACCTTCAGGTCCACGTTGTTGACGGCAACGAAGCCCTTGAACTCCTTGGTTAGATCTTTCGTCTCGAGAATGAACTCACCTGGCAAATCGCGCTCCTGGATGATGCCGGACCGTGCCCGGCATGAAGATGGCGATGCTAAGTAGGCGTGTTGCTGTGCGGTAGAGGGTAAGACCCTAAGCAGTTTTGCGTGGGGGCGCGCCCGGACGCCGGTTTGTTCCAAAACCGGCCCGGGTGTTGCCGCCTCGGGGCGCGCGCCGCGTCACATATTGCGGCGGTACTGGCCCCCCACCTCGAACAGGGCATTGGTGATCTGGCCCAGGGAGCACACCCGCACGGCGTCCATCAGCACCTCGAACACGTTGCCGTCGTCGATGACGGCCTGCTGCAGCCGTTTGAGCATCGCGGGCGCCTGCCCGGCGTTGCGGGCCTGGAACCCCCGCAGGCGCTTGAGCTGGTTCTGCTTTTCTTCCTCGGTCGAGCGCGCCAGCTCCAGTTTGTCCTGCACCGCGTCGCCATGAGGGTTGCGGAAGGTGTTGACGCCCACGATCGGCAATTCGCCGGTGTGCTTGAGCATTTCGTAGTGCATGCTTTCGTCCTGGATGCGGCCGCGCTGGTAGCCGGTCTCCATGGCGCCGAGCACGCCGCCGCGCTCGGCGATACGCTCGAACTCGGTGAGCACCGCCTCCTCGACAAGCTCGGTGAGCTCTTCGATGATGAAAGCGCCCTGGCTGGGGTTCTCGTTCTTGGCCAGGCCCCACTCGCGATTGATGATGAGCTGGATCGCCATCGCGCGGCGCACGGATTCTTCGGTGGGCGTGGTGATGGCCTCGTCGAACGCGTTGGTGTGCAGCGAATTGCAGTTGTCGTAAATGGCGATCAGCGCCTGCAGCGTGGTGCGGATGTCGTTGAACTGGATCTCCTGGGCGTGCAGGCTGCGCCCGGACGTCTGGATGTGGTACTTGAGCTTCTGGCTGCGCTCATTGGCGCCGTACTTCTCCTTCATCGCGACGGCCCAGATGCGCCGGGCCACGCGGCCCATCACGGTGTATTCCGGGTCCATGCCGTTCGAGAAGAAGAACGACAGGTTGGGGGCGAAGTCGTCGACATGCATGCCGCGCGACAGGTAAGCCTCCACGAAGGTGAAGCCGTTGGACAGGGTGAACGCCAGCTGGCTGATCGGGTTGGCGCCGGCTTCGGCGATGTGATAGCCCGATATCGAGACCGAGTAGAAATTGCGCACGTTGTGATGCACGAAGTACTGGGCGATGTCGCCCATCACCTTGAGGCTGAATTCCGTCGAGAAAATGCAGGTGTTCTGGCCCTGGTCTTCCTTCAGAATGTCGGCCTGTACCGTCCCGCGGACGTTCGCCAGCACCCACTCGCGGATTTTCTGGCTTTCGGTGTCGGTCGGCTCGCGGCCGTTGTCGGCCTTGAACTTCTCCAGGTTCTGGTCGATGGCCGTGTTCATGAACATCGCCAGGATGCTCGGCGCCGGGCCGTTGATGGTCATCGAAACGGACGTGGCGGGGCTGCACAAGTCGAAGCCGTCGTAGAGCACCTTCATGTCGTCCAGCGTGGCGATCGATACGCCGGAGTTGCCCACCTTGCCGTAGATGTCGGGGCGGAGGTCGGGATCGTTCCCGTAGAGCGTGACGGAGTCGAAAGCCGTGGACAAGCGCTTGGCCGGCATGCCTTGCGACAGCAGCTTGAAGCGCTTGTTGGTGCGGAAAGGATCGCCCTCGCCGGCGAACATGCGGGTGGGGTCCTCACCTTCACGCTTGAACGCGAAAGTACCGGCCGTGTAGGGATAACTGCCCGGCACGTTGTCCAGCATCAGCCATTTGAGGATTTCGCCGTGGTCTTCATATTGCGGCAGGCTGACCTTGCGGATGGTCGTGCCCGACAGGGACTTGGTGGTCAGCGCGGTGCGGATTTCCTTGTCGCGGATCTTTACCACGTACTCATCGCCCGAGTAGGCTTTCTGCATCTGCGGCCATTGGGCCAGCAGCTTGCGGGCGCCAGCCTCCTGCGCCTGTTCGCGCTGAACGGCCAGGTCGTCGGCCGCCTCGGCCGCCGGCGCCTTGTCGGGCTTGTCCACGCGCAGCATCCCGGCTGCCGCCCTGAGCTGCTGGATCTCGCGGGCGAGCCGGGCCTGCTCGCGGGCTTTCTTCTTGTACCCGCGCACGGTATCGCTGATTTCCGCGAGGTAGCGGGTGCGCGCGGCCGGAACGATGGGCGTCTGGTTGGTGCTGTGGCGAACGGAAACCACCGGCAAAGCCGCGTCGCCCAGGCCGAGGCCCAACTCGGCCAGGCGGGGCTTCAATGCCTGGAACAGGGCCGTTACGCCGTCGTCGTTGAAGCGGGCGGCCATTGTGCCGAATACCGGCATTTCGTCGGGCTTCTTGCCCCACGCCTCCTTGTTGCGCTGGACCTGCTTGGCCACGTCGCGCAGCGCATCGAGCGAGCCCTTGCGGTCGAACTTGTTGATCGCCACGAACTCGGCGAAATCGAGCATGTCGATCTTCTCGAGCTGGCTGGCGGCGCCGAACTCCGGGGTCATGACGTACATCGGGACGTCGACCAGCGGCACGATCGCCGCGTCGCCCTGGCCGATACCCGACGTTTCCACCACGATCAGGTCGAAGCCGGCGGCCTTGCACGCGGAAATCACGTCGGGCAGGGCGGCGGAGATCTCGCTGCCGAAATCTCGCGTCGCCAGTGAGCGCATGAAGACGCGTGGGCCCCCGTCGCCGGGCCGCCCCAAGACCGGGACAGCCCCCTCGGGGGGCAGCGCAGCGGCTTCAGCCGCGAGCGTGGGGGCACTCGTTGATCCCCAGGGGCCGATCGCGTTCATGCGGATGCGGTCCCCCAACAGGGCGCCGCCGCTCTTGCGCCGGGAGGGGTCGATCGAAATGACGGCGATCCGCAGCCGGTCACCCTGGTCCAGCCTCAGCCTGCGGATCAACTCGTCGGTGAGCGAGGATTTGCCGGCCCCGCCCGTGCCGGTGATGCCGAGCACGGGGATCTTGCGCGTCGCCGCGTCCGCCTTGACCGCGGCCATGAGGCCCGCGTCGGCGCTGCCGTTCTCGAGCGCGGTGATGAGCTGGGCGAGCGCGCGCCAGTTCATCTCGCCATGACCCTGGATCGCCTTGGGGTCCCGGGGCGCATAGGCCGTGATGTCCTTGTCGCAGCGCATCACCATCTCGCCGATCATGCCGGCCAGGCCCATGCGCTGCCCGTCCTCGGGGCTGTAGATGCGCGTGACGCCATAGGACTGCAATTCGCGGATCTCCGGCGGCACGATCACGCCGCCGCCGCCGCCGAACACCTGGATGTGCTCGCCGCCCCGCGCCTTGAGCAGGTCGACCATGTACTTGAAATATTCGACGTGGCCGCCCTGGTAAGAGCTGATGGCGATGCCCTGCACGTCTTCCTGCAGCGCCGCCGTCACCACGTCGTCGACGCTGCGGTTGTGCCCCAGGTGAATGACTTCGGCTCCCATGCCCTGCAGGATGCGCCGCATGATGTTGATCGCGGCGTCGTGGCCGTCGAACAGGCTCGCAGCGGTGACGAAGCGGACCTTGTGGGTGGGACGATAGTTCGCGAGCGCCTTGAATTCGGCGGACAGGTCGGTCATGAGGGCATCTCCAGATGCCATCTAGATTACTTGACGTTTACGTAAACGTCAACAAGCCCTCGACGACCTCAACCGCGGCTGTAGAGCAGCTGCGGCAGCCACAGTCCGATTCCCGGGAACATGTAAAGCAGGAAGATCGCGACCACCTGGATCGCCATGAACGGCAGCATGCCCAGGAAGATCTGGTTCAGCGACACGTGTGGCGGGCTCACTCCCTTCAGGTAGAAAGCCGCCATCGCCACCGGCGGTGACAGGAACGCAGTCTGCAGGTTCAGAGCCACCAGCAGCCCGAAGAACAGCGGATCCACGCCGAAATTGTCCAGCAGGGGAATGAAAATCGGCATGAAGATCACGATGATCTCGGTCCACTCCAGCGGCCAGCCCAGCACGAAGATGATCGCCTGCGACAGCAGCAGGAACTGGGTCTTGGACAGGTTCATCGACAGCACCCAGCGCTCGACCAGCTCCTGCCCCCCCAGCAGTGCGAAAGCCGCCGAAAAGATGGCCGAGCCAACGAACAGCCAGCAAACCATCGCCGAAGTCTTGGCCGTCAGGAAGACGCTCTCCTTGACTACGTTGAAAGTCAACCGCCGATAAGCGACCGCCAACAGAAAACCGCCCAACGCGCCCACGGCCGCTGCCTCTGTGGGCGTCGCCAGGCCCATCACGATGGACCCGAGCACGGCGAGGATCAGGATGAGCAGCGGGAAGAAGCTGGTCAACAGCATCTTGAAGACTTCGAGGCGGGTGAAACTCAGCAGCGCGTAAAAGGCGGCCAATACGGCGGCGCCCACGCCCAGACTGATCCAGTAGCTGCGCGGTGCGGCGACTGTTCCATCAGCGGCTGCGGTCCCCGGCACGGCTGCCGCTGGCGCGGCGCCCGGCGGTTCCCTGACCCCTTCGACCCCGGGCGGCTCCTTCACGCCTTCGGCAGCGGTCGGCTCCTTCAGGCCCTCTGAAGGCGGCTCGGCCAAGCCGGTCCCCTCCCCCGGCGGCTCGGCCAACCCGCCTTCCTGTCGTGCCGCTGGGGCCGCCGTATCGCCGATGCGCGTCATCGTCGACACTTCCTCCGCCACAGGATGGGTGATGCTCCGGTAGCTCCAGAGTGCAACGACAAGGAACAACAGCGCCGGCAGCAATACGATGAAGAGCTGCTTGAGGATGTAGCCCGTGGGTACATCCCGGTTGCGCCGTCCCTTGAGCGCGCCTAGCAGCGTAGGCAGGGCCCGCGACGCGTGCGAGGGCGCGATCTTCTCGCTCAGGGGCGGCAGCGGCACAAAGCGATCGGCCATCGACAGCGGTGGCGCCATTGAAGGCTTGATCTTGGCGACGATGATCACGTAGAGGATGTACAGCCCGGCCAGCATCAGTCCCGGGAAAAACGCACCCGCGTAGAGCTGCACGACGGAAACGCCCGCTGTCGCGCCGTAGACGATGAGCAGCACCGATGGCGGGATGAGGATGCCCAGGCAGCCACCCGCTGTGATCGCCCCCGCGGACAATTGCACGCTATAGCCGGCCCGCAGCATCGCCGGAAGTGCCAGGAGGCCCATCAGCGTGACAACCGCACCGACGATGCCTGTCGCCGTAGCGAAGACCGCGCAGGTCACCAGGGTTGCCACGGCCAGTGCGCCGGGCAGGCGCACCAGCGCCAGGTGCAGGCTGCGGAACAGCTTTTCGATCAGGTTGGCGCGCTCGACGAGATATCCCATGAACACGAACAACGGGATCGAGATCAATACGTCGTTGCCCATCACCTTGAAGGCCGATTGCACCATCAGGTCGAGCGTCTTGGTGGTGTTGCGGTCGTACGCGAGCCAGGTGAAGATCATGCCCATGCCCATCAGCGTGAACGCGGTGGGAAAGCCCAGCATGATCGCGACGACCACCAGCGAGAGCATCAGCAGGCCGACGTGACCGCTCTCGATCTTGGGCACGCTGAGCAGCATGTACAAGGCTGCGATGCCGATCAGCGCCATCAGCGCAAAGCCGAACCAGAGTTCACGGCGAATGGTCATGGTCTGGCGCCTTCTTTGGGGGCGACGTACTTGTCGAGGGCCGCAATGTCCTCGTCTTTCACGTGGACCATGGCCTTGAGCTTGTCGATGTCCACTTCCTCCACGTCCTGTTCGCGTGACGGCCAGGCACCCTCACGTATGCAGATGATGCAGCGGGCGATCTCCACCAGGCCCTGGAGCAGCAGGATGCCGCCGGCAAGCGGAATGAAGAACTTGAACGGGTAGATCGGTATGGGGTCGGCGTTGAAGGTGTGCTCGCGGATCGCGAACGACTCCGAGAAGAAATACCAGCCGGCCCAGGTCATCGCAACGACGCCCGGCAGGAAGAAAAGAAAGTACAGGATCAGGTCCAGCGTGGCCTGGGTGCGCGGGCGGAAGAATCCGTAGAGCACGTCGCCGCGCACGTGGCCGTTCTTGGACAGGGTGTAGGCGCCCGCCATCATGAACAGCACGCCGTACAGCATGATCTGCACGTCCAGCATCCACGAATGCGGCTTGCCGAGGACGTAGCGCGAGAAGACTTCCCAGGAGATGGATAACGTGAGCAGCACGATCGCCCATGCGAACAGCTGCCCGAGCCAGGTCGAAAGCCTGTCGACCGCCAGAAGTATTTTTTGCATGTTGTGCCCGTTCTATCTGCCGTGGGCCAAGGCCCAAAAAAAGGGCGGCTGATCGGCAGCCGCCCTCGATGCCGAACCCCAGGGGGTCAGGTCTTCTTGCCCTTGCTGAAATAGCGGTTGTACGCCATTTTGAAGTCGACCAGGTAGTCGTTCTGCCACTGGCCGGCGCGCTCCGCGAAGGCTCGCTGCGAGTCCAATACCTTCTGGAACAGCGGGTTCTCGCCGGCCTTCTTGGCGATGACCTTGTCCCACGCATCCAGCTGCGCCTTGAGGATGGAGTCGGGCGTCTTGTAGAAGTTGACCTTGTCCTTGGTCTTGAGCTCGATGTAGTCCTTGGAATTGCGGTCGATCGCCTTCCAGCTCATGTCGGCGCTGGACGCCTGCACGGCGTAGTCGATGATGGACCGCAGTTCCTGGGGCAGGGCGTTGTACTTGCCCTTGTTGAACAGGATCTCGAATTGCTCGCCGCTCTGGTGGAAGCTTTGCAGCATGCAATTCTTGGCCACGTCCGGGAAGCCCAGGACGCGGTCGGACGATGCATTGTTGAACTCGGCCGCGTCGATGAGGCCGCGGTCCAGCGCAGGCACGATCTCGCCGCCGGGCAGTGGATTGACGGCTGCGCCCAGTTCGGTGAAGATGTCCACCGCCAGGCCCACCGTACGGAACTTCAGGCCTTTCATCTGCGAGACATTCGACACCGGCTTCTTGAACCAGCCCAGCGGCTGGGTGGGCATCGGGCCGTAGAGGTAGGAGACCACGTCCATGTTGATGGACTTGTAGATCTCGTCCAGCAGCGCCTTGCCGCCACCGTAGTTGTGCCAGGACAGCACCATGTTGGGGTCCATGCCGAAGGCAGGGCCGGAGCCCCACAGGGCCAGCGCCGACTGCTTGCCGTAGTGGTAGGCCACGACGCCGTGGCCGCCGTCCAGCGTGCCCTTGTTCACCGCGTCCAGCAGCTGGAACGCCGGCACCACCGCCCCAGACGGCAAGACCTCGATCTTCAGCCGCCCGCCCGCCATGTCGTTCACCTTCTTGGCGAAGTCGTTGGCGTACTCGTGGAAGATGTCCTTGGCGGGCCAGGTGCTCTGGAAGCGCAGGGCCGTTGTCTGGGCCACTGCCACCATGGGCGCGGACATCGCGCCGGCGGCGACGGCTGCGCCTTTGAGCAGGCTGCGGCGGCGCGGTGTCTTGGGTTCGTTCATGTTCTAGCTCCTGAGGTTGGGGTCGATGCGCGTTAGCAAGCATCTTTGGCTCGGGCGGGTGGATGTGAAACAGGGTTTTCACCGAGCATTCAGCCTTCCGTCAGAAAAAGGCCGCGACGAAATTCTTCCCCTGCGGCAGCACCAGGATGACTTTGGTCGCCTCTTCGTGCTGCGGGTCAGCCTCATCTCGTCGACGGCTGATTCGCTCGCAAGTCGGGGCATTTGCAGCCCTGAAGTCCTTCTCCATGGGGTGGCCGCAGCCGATCGCGCCGAAGGCTGGCAGAATTCAAGTCCATTGCGAATCCCATGAATCTGCCCGACCCCAACCGTCAAGCTACAGTCCCGCCCAGTTCGCCGGCACCAGCCGAGGGCTACGCGGGCGATCTGCCGCCGCAGCTCGCGTTCGAGTGGTGGCAGAACGGAGACGCCGTTCTGGTTGACGTGCGCACCGATGCCGAGCGTGAATGGGTCGGTTTCGTCCCGGGGGCGGTTTCCCTTGCCTGGAAGCAATGGCCGGGCATGTCACTGAACCCCTCTTTCGACGAGGGACTCAAAGCCGCCGTGCCGCCGGGCAAGAAAGCTCTCTTGCTATGCCGCAGCGGCGTGCGCTCGATCTCGGCTGCAAAACGGGCCTGCGAGCTGGGCATCGAAGCCTACAACATCCTGGAAGGTTTCGAGGGTGACCTCGACGAAGCCGGGCAGCGTGGGAAGCGCGGCGGCTGGCGAAATCGCGGCCTGCCGTGGCGCCAAGGCTGAAGCGTGCCCGCCGTGCAGTGGGCCGGGTTTGTACCGGCACGTGAATCGTCGACATCACACCTGAAGAAAACAAGAGCAAGACAATGCCTGTGAATCTGCCTACGCCCCTGTCCGGGGATCTCCACTCCATTCCCGGTATCCGCATTGGCGTGGCCGAGGCCGGCATCCGCAAGGCCCATCGGCGGGACCTCACCGTGGTTCTGATCGACCCGGGCGCGTCGGTGGCCGGCGTGTTCACCCAGAACCGCTTTTGCGCAGCGCCGGTGCAGGTCTGCCGTGAACACCTGGAGCACGGCGATATTCGTGCCATGGTCATCAATACGGGCAATGCCAATGCGGGAACCGGCGAAGATGGTCTGAAGCGGGCCCGTGCCACCTGCGCCGCCCTGGCGCGCAAGCTGGAGCTGGCGCCGCGTCAGGTTCTTCCATTCTCTACCGGTGTGATCATGGAGCCGCTCCCTGTGGAGCGGATCGAAGCAGGGCTGCCCGCGGCGTTGGCGGACGCCAAGGTGGACAACTGGCTGCGTGCCGCCGAGGGCATCATGACCACCGACACGGTGCCCAAGGCGTTCAGCCGGAAGGCCCGGGTCGACGGGGTCGATGTGGCCATCACGGGCATCAGCAAGGGGGCCGGAATGATCCGGCCCAACATGGCGACGATGTTGGGCTTCATGGCGACGGACGCAAGGATTGCCCCGTCGCTCATGCGCCAGCTGGCCGTCGAGCTCGCCGAAGGCTCCTTCAACCGCGTGACCGTGGATGGTGACACCTCGACCAATGACTCGTTCGTGGTTATCGCAACCAACCAGGCCGCGCACGCCCCCATCACCTCGCTGGACAGCCCCGCGGGCCGGGCCGTGAAGGCCGCGATGCTCGAGGTTGCCCGCCAACTGGCCCAGGCCATCGTGCGTGACGGCGAGGGCGCCACGAAGTTCATCACCGTGCGCGTGGAAGGCGGCAAGACCGGTGGGGAATGCCGCAAGGTGGCGTATGCGATCGCGCACTCGCCGCTGGTCAAGACGGCTTTCTTCGCCAGCGACCCCAACCTGGGCCGCATCCTGGCGGCCGTGGGTTACGCCGGCATCGACGATCTGGATCAGTCCGGGATCGACCTGTACCTGGACGACGTTCATGTGGCGGTGAAGGGAGGCCGCCATCCCGGCTACCGCGAGCAGGACGGCCAGCGGGTGATGAAGCAAAGCGAGATCACCGTGCGTGTCGTTCTGGGCCGCGGAGATGCGGCAGACACGGTCTGGACCTGCGATTTCAGCCACGACTATGTGAGCATCAACGCCGACTACCGCTCATGAATGAAAAATTCGAGGACCTGATCGAACGCGCCGCGCAACTGATCGCGCGCATCGAAGCCATCTTGCCCCAGCCATTGACGGCCCCCGATTGGGGTGGCGGTGTGGCATGGCGCTACCGCAAGCGCTCGTCAGGGCATGGTGTTCTGGAGCCGGTGCGCCAGGTGGCGGCTATCCGGCTGGCCGACCTCAAGGAGATCGAGCCGCAAAAAGACAAGATCCGCCGCAACACCCTGCAATTCGTCCAGGGCCAGCCGGCCAACAACGTGCTGCTCACAGGGGCGCGCGGCACCGGCAAGTCTTCGCTGATCAAGGCCTGCCTCAACGAATACGCCGGACAAGGGCTTCGGTTGCTTGAAGTGGACAAGACCGACCTGGTAGACCTGCCCGACCTGGTCGACGTGGTGGCCGCCCGGCCCGAGAAGTTCATCGTCTACTGCGACGACCTCAGCTTCGAGGAAGGCGAGCCCGGTTACAAGGCGTTGAAGTCGATTCTGGACGGCTCGGTCTCGGCCGCTGGCGCCAACGTCCTCATCTACGCCACCAGCAATCGCCGGCACCTCTTGCCCGAATACATGCAGGAAAACCTGAGCTACAAGCACACCGCCGATGGCGAGGTTCATCCGGGCGAGGTCGTGGAGGAGAAAATCTCGCTGTCCGAGCGGTTCGGCTTGTGGGTGAGCTTTTATCCGTTCAGCCAGGAAGAGTACCTGGCCATCACTGCCCAGTGGCTGTCATGGTTCGGCGTGGCGGCGGAGGCGATAGAAGCGGCCAGGCCCGAAGCGCTGGTATGGGCGCTCGAGCGGGGGTCGCGCAGTGGCCGCGTCGCCTACCAGTTCGCCCGCGATTACACGGGCCGGCATTCGGCATGAACAGCCGGGTCCTGGTCGCGCACGGCGACCGCCCCCGTGAAGGCGGCCCCGACCGCAAGGCTGTGGAAGTGGCCGTCGGCGTGCTTATCCGCGAGGACGGGGCGTTTCTGATCACCTCGCGGCCAGCCGGAAAGGTGTACCAGGGCTACTGGGAATTTCCAGGCGGCAAGGTCGAGTCCGGAGAAACGGTGGAGCAGGCGCTGCGGCGCGAGTTGCAGGAGGAAATCGGGATCACCATCGGCCAGGTCCATCCCTGGCGGGTGGAGCGGGTGGACTACCCGCACGCATTGGTCCGGCTGAATTTCTGCAAGGTCTTCACGTGGCGTGGCGAGCTTCACATGCACGAAGGCCAGCGCTTTTCCTGGCAGGCGCTGCCGGTGCAGGTGCGGCCGGTGCTTCCGGGCGCCGTGCCGGTTCTGGACTGGTTTGCCAATGAACAAGGCTTCGTAGGTGCCACCCACCTCGCTGAAATACCCTGCCGCTAGTCTTCCTGGGGCGGCTCCTCGGCCGGGACTCGGAAGCCTTCGCTGGCCCAGGCCCCCAAGTCCATGTTTTTGCAGCGCTCGCCGCAAAATGGGCGAAACGGATTGCTGGGCGCATAGATGCTGTCGCCGCCGCAGGCCGGGCAGCGCACCACGCGTGATTTGACGGCACGCGCTTGCTGCTGGGCCATCGAAACCTCAGGAACAGAGGGTCAGCTCGAACTGCGCGCTGTCGTTGCTTGCCTGGAGGCGGTCGGGCGCTTCCTGGCGCATCAGCCGCACCGAGACCATCAGACGATTGCCGCTGATTTCGGGGACCAGGCCCAGCGCGGGGTCCAGGCGCAAGCGCAGCAGCTGGAAAGTGCGGCCCTGGGGCAGCGCCTGCTGGAGCTGCCCGTGGCTGGCGATGACCTTCTGCGGCGTGCCGGAGTCGCGCAAGAGTTTGAGCAGCATATGGATCGACTCGGCCAAGGGGGCGAGCGTCGATGCCCAACGCTCGAGATCGGCCTGGCGCGATGCGGCACTGCGGTGTTGCCAGGCATAGTAGCCGGGGAGATCGAACTCGCAGGTCCCGCCGGGTATGCCGACGCGGCTGCGGATGCTCATGAGCCAATCGTTTTCCGTCAACGACTGGCCGGCCTTGCCGGGCAAGTTGTTGAGCGTGGTGAAGTAGCGGTCCAGTTTGCCGACGATATCGTCCAGCACACCTTCGGCGATGGCGGGATTGCCGCGGTAGCTGTTGAGCGCCTGTTTCTGCTTTTCCAGGTCCTTCATCACGTCGGATTTCAGGTCGGCGCGGGCCCCCACGTCCATCACCTCGAAGATCGTCGCGAGTGCGTAGTGGTGGTCGATGGGATGGGAGCGCGGAACCAGTTCACCGAGGCGGCGGAACAGGTGCTCCAGGCGCAGGTAGGTGCGAATGCGTTCGTTGAAAGGGTATTCGTACAGGATCACGCTGGGTGGGCTGTTGCGCAAAGCGCCCAATCATAGCCCTAAGCGGCGCGCCACCTGTACCACCTTGTCACGCAGCTGCCCCAAGGTCAGGCCTTCATTGCAAATGACGATATCCGCGGCGGCCAGTCTCTGGGCGCGGCTGGCCTGCGCCGCCATGATGGCCAGGACCTCTGAGGGTTGCAGGCCGCTGCGAGCCACAACCCGGTCCACCTGGGTCTGCGCGGAACAGTCCACGACCAGCACGCGGTCGACCTGTGCGCGCCAGCGGCCTGATTCCACCAGCAGGGGAATATCGAAGACGATGCAGGCCGCCCCCGCCGCGAGGGCTGCCTCGGCCTGGCGTGCGGCTTCCCGGCCCACCAGCGGATGGATGATGTCTTCCAGGTGTTTGCGTGCCTGCGGGTCGGCATAGGCCTGGGCGCGCATCCGGGTGCGATCCAGCGCCCCTTCGGGCGTAATGAAGCCGGCCCCGAACCGCGCGGCGATCGCGCCGATGGCTGTGCCGCCGGCCGCGGTAGTGCCGCGCGAGATGGCGTCGGCATCGATCACGGCCGCGCCGAATTGCTCAAGCATCTGCACGACGGTGGTCTTGCCGCTGCCGATGCCCCCTGTCAGGCCGACCCGACGCGCTGGCATGCTAGAGGCCGACGGCCCGCAGGATAGAGGCGGGCCCGAAGAACATGGCAGTCAGGCCGGCCCCCGCGAGGAAAGGCCCGAAAGGCACATAGCCGCCTTCGCGCAAGCCACTGGAGAACTTGAGGGCGATGCCGACGACGGCGCCGATCACCGAGGCCATCAGGATCATGGGTACCAGGGCCTGCCATCCGAACCACGCGCCCAGCGCGGCGAACAGCTTGAAGTCGCCGTAGCCCATGCCTTCCTTGCCCGTAAGGAGCTTGAAGGCCTTGTAAATCGACCAGAGCGACAGGTAGCCGGCGATGGCCCCCCATAACGCGTGCGTGAGAGGAAGCTCCGTCCAGCGCAGCGCGGAAACGATCAGCCCGGCCCACAGCAGGGGCAGGGTGATGTCGTCGGGCAGGAGCGTGGTGTCCCAGTCGATCAGCGCCAGCGTGACGAGCGCCGCAGAAAAGACGCACCAGGCCGCTCCCTCGGGCGTCGCGCCCCAGCGCTGGATACAGAAGAAGAACAGCGCACCCGTTGCAAGCTCCACCAGCGGGTAGCGCGCGCCGATGGACGTGCCGCAGGCGGAGCATTTGCCGCGCAGGGCCAGGTAGCTCAGAACGGGGACGTTTTCGTACCAGCGGATCACGTGGCCGCATTGGCGGCAACGCGAACGCGGCCGCATCAGGTTGAAGGCTTCGCCCTGCGCCGGCTCGGCACCCGCGTGCTCGGCGCACTCGGCGGCCCACTGGCGCTCGAGCATCTGGGGCAGCCGGTAGATCACGACGTTGAGAAAGCTGCCTGCGAGCAGCCCGAGAACGCCGGCCAGGATCGCCTCCATCAACGGCGACAACAGCTGCATCAGACGACTTGGCCCAGCTTGAAGATGGGAAGGTACATCGAGATCACGATACCCCCGATCAGGCCCCCGAGGAACACGATGATGATGGGCTCCATCAGGCTGGACAAGCCGGCGACCATGTCGTCGACTTCCGCTTCGTAGAAGTCGGCCGCCTTGCCCAGCATGTGGTCCAGGGCGCCCGACTCCTCGCCGATGGCGCACATCTGCAGCACCATGGTGGGGAACACGTTGGCGTTCGTCATGGCCATTGTGAGGCTCGTGCCCGTAGAGACCTCGGTTTGAATTTTCTCGGTAGCCATTGCGTATAGCGAGTTGCCGGAGGCCCCGCCCACGGAGTCGAGAGCTTCGACGAGAGGCACGCCGGCGGCAAACATGGTCGACAGGGTGCGCGTCCAGCGGGCGATGACGGACTTGTACACGAGCTGGCCGAAGACGGGCACCTTGAGCATCAGCCGGTCCATGAACATCTGGACCTTTTCGCTGCGCTTCCACGCCTGCATGAAAAAGTAGAACCCGCCCCCGATGCTGCCGAAGATCAGCCACCAGTACTTGACGAAGATTTCGCTCAACGCGATAACGAACAGCGTGGGCGCCGGCAGGTCCGCGCCGAAGGAGCTGAAGACTTCCTTGAAGGCGGGAATCACGAAGATCATGATCACGGCGGTCACGACGAACGCGACAATGACCACCGAGATGGGATACATCAGTGCCGACTTGATCTTCGACTTGATCGCTTCGGTCTTCTCCATGTAGATCGCCAGCCGGTCCAGCAGCGCTTCCAGGATACCGGCCGCCTCGCCGGCCTCGACCAGGTTGCAGTAAAGGCTGTCGAAGTACAGAGGGTACTTGCGGAACGCCGCCGACAGCGACGTGCCGGTTTCCACGTCGCTGCGCACGTCGTTGAGCAGTTTGGTCACGCTCGCATTGGCGTTGCCGCGCCCCACGATGTCGAAAGCCTGCAGCAGCGGCACGCCCGCTTTCATCATGGTGGCAAGCTGGCGCGTGAAGATGGCGATGTCCTTGGGCCTGATCTTGGCGCCGGAGCGCATGCGGCGCTTCTTGACCTTGGTCGGCGAGACCCCCTGCCGTCGCAGTGCCGCCTGGACCTGGTTTTCGCCGGCGGCGCGCGTTTCGCCGCGTACCTGTTTGCCGTTGCGGTCGCGCCCCTCCCATTCGAAGACAAATTCCGTGACTTTGATTGCAGCCGTGGCCATGCGCGTACTCCTCTAGAACTTATAAATTGGTGCAGCCCAGGACCTCTTCCAGCGAGGTCACTCCCAGCCTGACCTTGTGCAAGCCGGACTGGCGCAGGCTCCTGACGCCGTCGGCCTCGGCCTGCTTGGCGATTTCCAATGCGCTGCCGTCGGCCAGGATGATGCGCTGGATGTCCTCGGTGATGGGCATCACCTGATAGATGCCGACCCGGCCCTTGTAGCCGTTGTTGCACGCCGTACAGCCGACTGGCCGGAAAGGCGTCCAGGACCCGTCCACGTCCTCTTCCTTGTAACCCGCATCGAGAAGCGTTTCGTGGGGGATGTCGGCCGGTGCCTTGCAGTTCGGGCACAAACGCCGAGCCAGGCGCTGCGCGGTGATCAGGATGACGCTGGAGGCGATATTGAAGGGCGCGATGCCCATGTTGCGCATGCGGGTGAGGGTGGTAGGCGCGTCGTTGGTGTGCAGCGTGGAGAGCACCAGGTGGCCTGTCTGCGCGGCCTTGATCGCGATGTCTGCGGTTTCCAGGTCGCGGATTTCACCCACCATGATCACATCGGGGTCCTGGCGCAGGAACGACTTGAGCGCCGCGGCGAAGGTCAGCCCCGCCTTGTCGTTGACGTTGACCTGGTTGATGCCCGGCATGTTGATTTCCGAGGGGTCTTCGGCCGTGGAGATGTTCACGCCGGGCTTGTTCAATATGTTCAGGCAGGTGTAGAGCGATACCGTCTTTCCCGAGCCCGTGGGGCCGGTCACCAGCACCATCCCGTAGGGCCTGCTCACGGCGTCGAGCAGTCGCTGCTTCTCCTCGGGCTCATAACCCAGCGCGTCCACGCCGAGCCGGGCGCTGCTCGGATCCAGGATACGGATCACGATCTTTTCGCCAAATAGCGTGGGCAGGGTGGATACCCGAAAATCGATTACCCGGTCGGGGCCGATCTTGAGCTTCATCTTGCCGTCTTGCGGCACGCGCTTTTCCGAGATGTCCATGCGCGAAATCACCTTGATACGCGACGCCAGCTTGTCCTTGATCGCGACCGGAGGCGAGGCGATTTCGCGTAGCTCGCCGTCTACCCGAAACCGCACGCGATAGGTGTTTTCGTAGGGCTCGAAATGCAGGTCCGAAGCCCGCATGCCGAAGGCATCCAGCAGCATCTTGTGCAGAAATTTGACGACCGGCGCATCTTCGACTTCCGACGTGGGGGCGTCGTTGTCGTCCGCAGCGGACGCTTCCATCGTGGATTCGTCGAACTCGAAATCGTCGCCGATGATGCTGTCCATCGCATCGGACGCGCTGGCGCTTCCAGCCTCAACCATCTTGGTGAGCTTGTCGTACTCGGCGATGATCCAGTCCACGCCCATCTGCGTTGCGAACTTGATCTTTTCTCCGGCTTGCTGATCGGATGGATCGGCTGTGGCGACGATCAGACGGTTGTTGCGCTTGCTCAGCACAACCACGCGGAACGCCTGGCAGATTTTCGGGTCGAGCAGGCTCTTGGGCAGACGCTGGATGTCGATGGCTTCCAGGTCGAGCAGCGGCGCACCGAACGCGCTCGACATCGTGTGCGCAAGGTCGGACGCCGAAACCGCCCCGGAACCGGTGAGTTCGGCGATGAAGCTGGTGCGGTTAGCGTGGGCCTTGCGAGAAATATCCTCCGCCAGTTTCTGACCGAGCTTGCCTGCTGAAATCAAGGCGCGCGCGAGCCCCGGCAAAGCCATGGATGGAGCTTCTACAACAGCGGGATCGACGGCGGCCATGGGCGAATTTGTACTCGGTGGAAACGGACTCCCGCTTCTTTGTAAAGAGGGTCCACCGATCATCGCTTATTGTTCAGCTGCTGTAAATCATCCCAGTCGTAACGTCGCGCCGCAGTTGGTACGAAGTCACGAGGGAAAATACTGGTCGGGGTGAGAGGATTCGAACCTCCGGCCTCTACGTCCCGAACGTAGCGCTCTACCAGGCTAAGCTACACCCCGTGCTCGATGTGTGCCGCAGTCCTGATTGTCAGTTGCGGCGCACCAGCAGTTGAGCGGCCAATTGTAGCAAACCCTGGCTGTAGCCATTGTGCGGAAGTTGACTTGCCGCATCGACTGCGCGCCGGGCCTCCCCGGCCGCGGCGTCCCTTGTCACCTGCAGAGCCCCCGTTTCCTTGACGATCGCCACGATCCGGTCCAACTCGTCCACGCCTCCGGTCTCGACCGCGTTGCGAATGATCTGACACTGCTGCGGGGTGCCTCGCTGCATGGCGGCAATCAGCGGCAACGTGGCTTTGCCCTCGCGCAGGTCATCACCGAGGTTCTTGCCCATCTCGCCCGCATCGCCGTCGTAGTCCAGTACATCGTCGATGACCTGGAATGCGGTGCCCAGCGCCTGGCCGAACTGGGCGCAGGCTTGCTCCAGTTCGGGCGGCGCATGGGCAAGCACGGCGCCGAGCCGGGCGCTGGCCTCGAACAGCTTCGCGGTCTTCGAGCGGATCACGCGCAGGTAGGACGCCTCGTCGAGCGAAGCATCGTGCATGTTCATCAACTGGAGCACCTCGCCCTCGGCAATCACGTTAGTGGCATCGGCCAGGATCTCCATGACACGCATCTGCCCGGTGTCCAGCATCATCTGGAAAGCGCGGGAGTACAGGAAGTCGCCCACCAGAACGCTGGCGGGATTGCCAAAACTTTCATTCGCTGTCGCACGGCCGCGGCGCAGTGTGGATTCGTCCACCACATCGTCATGCAACAGCGTCGCGGTGTGGATGAATTCCACGACGGCAGCCAGATTGAAACGCTGGGCGCCGCGGTAATCGAGCGCACCGCACATCAGCAGCAAAAGCGCCGGCCGCAGCCGCTTGCCCCCGGCTGAGATGATGTAACGCGAAACCTGGCCGACCAGCGGAACGCTCGAATCGAGCCGGTGGGCAATCACGGCGTCGACCTCGCGCATGTCGTCGGCGACGAGTGCGAGCACGGAGGCGGTACTGGATGAGGAAGCGGTCAAGGTGCGCCCGGAGGAATTGTTTCGATTATAGAAAGCAGGCGCTTCCCGCCGACCGGCGACCCGGCGAGCATTGTGAGTAACCGCAAACTATGCTATAGTTTTGGGCTCTGCGGAAATCCGTCCGGGGAGCTTTCTTTTAGGAGACGCTAGCGTCTCGAATTAAGAGGTCAACATGTACGCGGTCATAAAAACCGGTGGCAAGCAGTATCGCGTTGCTTCCGGCGAAAAAATTAAAGTAGAACAGATTGCTGCGGACGTAGGCCAGGAAGTCGTGATCGACCAGGTTCTGGCTGTTGGAAACGGCAGCGAGATCAAGATCGGTTCACCCCTGGTGTCCGGCGCAACTGTGGTTGCCACCGTGGTGGCTCACGGCAAGCACGACAAGGTTCGCATCTTCAAGATGCGCCGGCGCAAGCACTATCAAAAGCGCCAGGGCCATCGCCAGCAGTTCACCGAACTGCAAATCGGCGCGATTGCAGGCTAAGCAGGAGCAGTTGAAATGGCACAGAAAAAAGGCGGCGGCTCTACGCGAAACGGGCGGGATTCCCAGCCCAAGATGCTCGGCGTGAAGGCTTTCGGCGGTGAACTCATCAGCGCCGGTTCCATCATCGTGCGCCAGCGCGGTACCAAGTTCCACCCCGGCACCAACGTCGGCGTGGGCAAAGACCACACCCTGTTTGCCCTGGTAGACGGTCATGTGTCGTTTGCGGTCAAGGGATCGATGAACAAGTCGACCGTGAGCGTGCTCCCGGCTTGAGATATTCCGAACATGGAAGTCCAAAGCCCCGACTTGCTCGGGGCTTTGTTTTTGTCCGTTACTCATTATGAAATTCGTTGACGAAGCCTTTATCGACATCGCCGCGGGCGACGGCGGCAACGGCTGCGTCTCGTTCCGGCACGAGAAGTACAAGGAATTCGGCGGTCCGAACGGTGGCGATGGGGGCCGCGGCGGCCATGTGTTCGCGGTGGCGGATCCCAACCTCAACACCCTGGTCGACTACCGCTTTTCCAGGCGCCACGACGCCAGAAAAGGCGAGCACGGCATGGGCTCCGACATGTTCGGTGCGGCCGGGGCGGACATCACGCTCAAGATGCCGGTGGGCACCATCATCAGCGATGCCGAGACGGGCGAAGTGCTGTTTGAGCTGCTCAAGCCCGGTGAGGTCATCACCATCGCCAAGGGCGGAGATGGCGGCTTCGGCAACATGCGTTTCAAGAGCGCGATCAACCGCGCGCCCCGGCAAAAAACGCCGGGCTGGCCCGGCGAGAAGAAGAATCTCAAGCTCGAATTGAAAGTGTTGGCCGACGTGGGCCTTCTGGGCATGCCCAATGCGGGCAAGTCCACGCTGATCTCCGCCATCTCCAACGCACGCCCTCGCATCGCCGACTATCCCTTTACCACGCTGCACCCCAATCTGGGTGTGGTGCGAGTGGGCCCGGAGCAGAGCTTCGTGGTGGCGGACCTGCCGGGGCTGATCGAAGGCGCGTCCGAAGGCGCCGGCCTGGGGCATCAGTTCCTGCGCCACCTGCAGCGCACCCGGCTATTGCTGCATGTGGTGGACCTGGCGCCCTTCGACGGTGCCGACCCGGTGGCGCAGGCCAAGGCCATTGTCGCTGAGTTGAAGAAGTACGATGCCTTGCTGTATGACAAGCCCCGATGGCTGGTCTTGAACAAGCTGGACATGGTGGACGACGCCGAACGCGGAACCAAGGTGAAGGATTTCGTCAAGCGATTCAAGCACAAGGGGCCCGTTTTCGAGATCTCGGCGCTGACGCACGAAGGCTGCGACGCGCTGGTGAAGGCCGTGTATCGCCACATCAAGTCGCAACAGGTGGCGGAGCAGCCGGCGGTCTATGTGGATCCGCGTTTCGCAGGAGATCCGGCGGAATGAAAACCGGTGTCGGCGTATTGGGCGATGCCCGCCGCATCGTGGTCAAGGTGGGATCCAGCCTGGTGACCAATGAGGGCCGGGGCCTGGACGAAGGCGCCATCGGCGAGTGGTGCCGGCAACTGGCGGCGCTGGCGCGAGAAGGTCGTGAAGTGATCATGGTGTCCAGCGGCGCCATCGCCGAGGGCATGAAGCGCCTGGGCTGGTCTACCCGGCCGCACGAGATCAACGAGCTGCAGGCCGCGGCCGCGGTGGGCCAGATGGGCCTGGCCCAGATGTACGAAACGAAGCTGCGGCAGAACGGCATGGGTTCGGCCCAGGTGTTGCTGACGCATGCCGATCTCGCCGACCGCGAGCGTTACCTCAACGCCCGGTCGACGCTGCTGACTCTATTGCGGCACGATGTCGTGCCGGTGATCAACGAGAACGACACGGTGGTCAACGACGAGATCAAGTTCGGCGACAACGACACCCTTGGCGCTCTGGTCGCAAACCTGGTCGAGGCCGACGCGCTGATCATCCTCACCGATCAGAAGGGCCTGTACACCGCTGACCCGCGCAAGGACCCGGTGGCCGCTTTCGTGCACGAAGGCCGCGCGGGCGATCCCACGCTAGAAGCCATGGCCGGCGGCGCAGGATCCAGCCTCGGCAGGGGGGGCATGATCACCAAGATACTGGCGGCCAAACGCGCCGCCGGCTCCGGTGCGTCAACGGTGATCGCCTGGGGCCGCGAGCCCGATTGCCTGTTGCGGTTGGCCCGGGGCGAATCCATCGGGACGCTGCTGGTGGCGCCTACCCAGAAAAGCCAGGCGCGCAAGCGCTGGATCGCAGATCACCTCCAGCTGCGTGGGGCGGTCGCGGTCGACGAGGGAGCTGCGCTCAAGGTCCGTGCGGAGGGCAAGAGCTTGCTGCCGATCGGCATGACCGCGGTGATGGGGGAGTTCTCGCGCGGCGATGTGATCGCGGTGCGCGATCCTTCAGGAATCGAGATCGCGCGAGGGCTGGCCAATTACCCCAGCGCGGAGGCGCGCCTGCTGTGCCGCAAGCCGTCGAGCGAGATCGAGAAGCTGCTGGGCTACGTCGCCGAGCCCGAGATGATCCACCGGACCAATCTGGCCATCACGCGTTAACGGCGCGTCTCGTTGCTGAAACGGCTGTCGACCGGCGAGCGAAGATCGTTGACGATCCGGGCCGCGGACCCGTTGGCGCCGTGCCCCACGCAGGCGCCTGTCCGCGCGATCAGCAGGCTGTGGCGCGACATCGGCTGCTCGTGCAGCGATCGCCAGGGCGTGTCGCGGGCGGGCGTCCACCCGCTGTCCGGATTGTGGCGAGCGTACACCTTGTATTCGCCGGTCCCGCAGCGAATGCCTTCATACATGGCGTTGACCGTGCCGGTCGTACTGCTTGCCACCACCACGTAGCGCACGATGCCATCGGCGCCTACGTTGACGGAGCCCGGCGCCACGCCGAAACGCAAGTTGGAGCCGGGCATGTCCAGCGGGATCAGGCCATCTAGCTGGAGCGTGGGCGGTGGCGGGACTTGCGCCTCCGTCCAGTCGGGACCGCCCGGCGTGGATTGGGCCTGGGCTGCACAGGCCGCCAGGGCCAGGGCAAGGGCGATCGATTCAGCGCGCATATTTGTCTTCCTGAGGCGGGGCCGAGCCGGATTGAGGATCGGGTTCGAACGTGCCGCCCGGGGGCAGCTCGAATCCTGCACCCACTGCGGGCTCCATGCCATCGGGGCTGTCGTGGTCGCGCCCGCGCATGCCACTGCGCAGGTAGCGGTTGCGATGGTCGTGGCGGGGCAGGAACCTGGCCAGTTCGGTCAGGGCCATTTCATAGACGCCGCGCTTGAATTCGACCACCACGTCGAGCGGCACCCAGTAGTCGTTCCAGCGCCACGCGTCGAATTCCGGATGGTTGGTGGCACGCAGGTTCAGGTTCCAGTCCTGGCCCATGAGCTGCAGCAGGTACCAGATCTGTTTCTGGCCCTTGTAGTGGCCGCGCGCATCCCGGCGGATGTACCGGTCCGGCACCTCATAGCGCAACCAGTCGCGGGTACGGGCGAGGATGCGCACATGCTCGGGCTTGAGGCCCACTTCTTCGTGCAGTTCGCGGTACATCGCCTGCTCGGGGGTCTCTCCCCGGTCGATGCCCCCCTGGGGGAACTGCCAGCTGTGGGTGCGTATGCGCTTGCCCCAGAACACCTGGTTCTTCTGGTTGAGCAGGATGATGCCGACGTTGGGCCGAAAGCCGTCCCGGTCAAGCATAATCAAACCCCAAATTTTTAAACTGAGTTCATTATGCACGGCGCCACGCGCACAGGCAAAGGCTCGGTGGCAAACGCCGCATCCACCTGATGAAAGCCTCCCAGTTCCTCATATCCACCCAGAAGGAAGCGCCCGCCGACGCGGAAGTGATAAGTCACCAGCTGATGATGCGGGCCGGCCTGATCAAGAAGCTCGGCGCCGGGATCTACAACTACATGCCCATGGGCTTGCGGGTTGTCCGCAAGGTGGAAGCGATTGTGCGCGAGGAGATGAATCGCGCCGGAGCGGTGGAGCTGCTGATGCCGGTGGTGCAGCCGGCCGAACTGTGGCAGGAGAGCGGCCGCTTCCAGGCGTACGGGCCGGAGCTCCTGCGGCTCAAGGACCGGCACGACCGCGACTTCGTCGTGCAGCCGACCAGCGAAGAGGTGGTGACGGATATCGCGAGGCAGGAGCTGCGCAGCTACAAGCAGTTGCCGCGGAACCTCTATCACATCCAGACCAAATTCCGCGACGAGCGCAGGCCGCGCTTCGGCGTCATGCGAAGCCGCGAATTCATCATGAAGGATGCCTACAGCTTCGACCGCGACCTCGCCGGCGCCACCGCCAGCTACGCAATCATGCGTCAGGCGTACCGCAGGATATTCGACCGCTTTGGCCTGCGCTACCGCGCGGTGGCTGCCGACAGCGGCGCCATCGGCGGCGACCTGAGCGAAGAGTTCCAGGTGATTGCCGCGACCGGGGAAGACGCGATCGTGTATTGCCCCGCCAGCGATTACGCGGCCAACATGGAGAAGGCCGAATCCCTGGCGCCGCAATCGCCGCGCAAGCAGGGCCTGCGCCCCTTGACCAGGAGGCCGACTCCGGATCGGAGCACCTGCTGCGAAGTGGCGGCATTGCTTGAAGTCCCGCTGTCGAGCACGGTGAAGTCGCTGGTTCTCGCGACGGACCAGCTTGACGGGCGGGGTGGGGTGGCCAAGACCCAGCTCTGGCTGCTGCTGGTGCGCGGCGACCATGACATGAACGAGATCAAGGTCGGCAAGTTGCCGGGCCTGAAGACGGGTTTTCGATTCGCCACGGTGGCCGAGATCGTCGATCATTTCGGCACCAAGCCGGGTTACCTGGGCCCGATCGGGCTGAAAAAGCCGGTCAATGTCGTCGCCGACCGCGAAGTCGCGGCCATGGCCGACTGGATCTGCGGCGCGAACGAGGAGGGCTTTCACTTCACCGGCGTGAACTGGGGCCGCGACCTGCCTGAACCAGTGGCCGTCGCCGACCTGCGCAACGTCGTCGATGGCGATCCCTCACCCGATGGGAAGGGCACGCTGGCGATCGAGCGGGGCATCGAGATCGGGCACATCTTCGTCCTGGGCACCAAATACAGCGCGCCGATGAATGCGACCTTCCTGGATGAAACCGGCAAACCCCAGCTGGTTCAGATGGGCTGCTACGGCATCGGGATCACCCGCCTGCCCGCGGCCGCCATCGAGCAGAACCACGACGAGCGCGGCATCATCTGGCCGGACGCCATCGCGCCATTTGCGGTGGTCTTGTGTCCCATCGGGATGGATCGCAGTGCTGAAGTGAAGGCGGCGGCTCACAAGCTGCACGACGATCTGCAAGCCGCCGGCGTCGATGTGCTGCTCGACGACCGGGGCGAGCGGCCCGGTGCCATGTTCGCCGACTGGGAACTGATCGGCGTGCCGCACCGGGTGGTGATTTCCGACCGTGGCCTCAAGGAAGGACAACTGGAGTACCAGCATCGCAGGGACGCGGCGGCCACCAGGGTGCCGGCAGGGGACGTGCTGGGCTTCATCAAGGAGCGGCTCGCCGCGTGATCAGCCGCCGAGACTGCCTGAGAGCGGTACCTGCCGGCCTGGGCCTGGCCTGGGCCTGGGGTCCCGCGGGAGCCGGTGGCCAGATCGAGGAGCCGCTGGGCGACTCGGTGCGCAATGTGCTCAGTTCCGCGATCTCCAATTCGGCCCCGCCTGTTCCCGAGTTCCGCGATACGCAGGCCCGCCTGGCTTACCTGCGCTGGCTCGGCGTCATGAGCCAACGCCTGCAAAAGCGCACGGCCGATTGGCAGGAGCGCAAGGAGTTCCTTCAAACGGTCTGGTACGAGAGCCGGCGGGCCGGCCTGGACACCGGCCTCGTGCTCGGACTGATCCAGGTCGAAAGCGCATTTCGAAAGTTCGCGCTGAGCCCGGTGGGCGCGCGGGGCTACATGCAGGTGATGCCGTTCTGGACGCGGGTGATCGGTGACGGCGACGCCGGCAAGCTCTTTCACATGCAGACCAACCTGCGATTCGGCTGCGTGATCCTGCGCCATTACATCGACCGCGAGCGCGGCGACCTGTTCATGGCTTTGGGCCGCTACAACGGCAGCCGCGGCAGGCCGCAGTACCCGAACGCGGTATTCGGCGCCAGCAGGACTTGGGATTTTCGCGAGCCCCCTCCCGCGGAATCCTCGCCCGATCCGACAAAGTCCCCTGACAGGACGTCTAGCGGGCCGAGCTGACCTATTGCAGGAAACCCAGCTTGCCCTTGGAGGCGCCAGCCTTGGGCAAATCGTCAGCAGAGATGTTGCTGCGCCCGGCCAGCCGGGCGTTGCCGAAGCCCGTCATCAGGGCGCGGCGCATGTCGCGCGGAGCGAGCTCTGCGAGCTGGTCCACCACATCGTCCAGCGGCTCGGCCCCAAAGCGCTCGCCCCAGCCGTGTTCGGCCCGGATGGCGACATACAGGTTGCGGGCGATCCGGCGTGCGGCTTCCGGCGACGGGGGCTCGATCTCGAACACGTTCATGCGATTGAGTATCGGCTCCGGGATGCTGCGTTCGTCGTTGGCCGTCATGATCCAGATGACCTGGCTGGCGTCGATGGCGACTTCGGCGAACTCGTCGATGAAAGCCCCCGCGGTGTCGTGCTCCAGCAGGCTGTACATGGCGCCCAGCGGGTCGTATTGCGCATCGGCGCTGGCCTTGTCGATCTCGTCCACGACGATCACCGGATTGGCGTATTGGCCCTCGACCAGCGCCTCGAATACCTTCCCGGGCTTGGCACCTTTCCACTGCGAGGACGCGCCCGACAGCAGCCAGCCGGCCGTCATCGAACTCATGGGAACCAGGCTCATGCCGGTCCCCAGCAGATCGGCCAGCTTGCGGGCGAAATGGGTTTTTCCGATGCCGGGCGGGCCCAACAGCAACATCGGCGTCACGTCCAGCCCGTCGCGGCAGTCCTGCGAGAGCGCGACATGGCGCCTGACGTCATCCAGGGCCTGCGTGAAGTTGGGCAGTTGCTCGTACAGCGAGGCCATGTCGGGGATGCCGCTGGGCTTGACCTGAAAGCGCTCGGGACCACGTTCGAGCATCCGCTCGTAGGTCGTGCGCAGGTTGTCGTGGTCCCTGCCGGGAAGTTTGGCGAGCTTGCGTTCCACGTCGGGCGGGCGAAACACGCTGCGCAGATTGGCGATCGGCAGCTTGAAGGAAGAAGACTGATGAGGAACTGGACTCCGTGTTTCCATCGAGCACTCCTAGGCAGGGCCTACCTGATGATTCCAGCATAAGCCGTGCCAGAGTTCAATCGGGTGGGAACACAAGCGCAAGCGAATGTCAGCAATTGCCGACAGCTGGGGCAGTCGCCGGGACTGGAGACTTAACTTAAGCCTGCGTCGCGCCCAGCACCTGCTGCAACTCCCCGCTTTGGTACATCTCCATCATGATGTCCGAGCCGCCAATGAATTCACCCTTGACGTAGAGCTGGGGGATGGTCGGCCAGTTGCTGTATTCCTTGATGCCCTGGCGGATTCCGACGTCGTCCAGGACGTTGACCGTCGTCACGGCCTTCGGATCCACGCCGCACGCCTTGAGGATCTGGATGGCGCGGCCGGAGAACCCGCACATGGGGAAACTGGCGTTGCCCTTCATGAACAGCAGCACGTCGCTGCTCTTGACCAGTTGGTCGATGCGTTGTTGAGCGTCACTCATGGGAAATCTCCATTGGGGGCGGGACTGACAAGACTTGGGGCCGATTATCCCAGTTCAAGCCACTGGCCGCCGGAACACCTTTCGATACCCGCCAGGTCCGGGCGGCTGGCGACGTTCCGGAAGCCGGCGGCTGCCAGCAAGCCGCGCACAGTCTGGGCCTGGTCGTGGCCGTGTTCCAGCAACAACCAGCCTGCATGACGCAGGTGGCGGGGGGCTTGGCCGACGATGGCGCGGATGTCGGCCAGGCCATCGGGGCCCGACGCCAGCGCACCGAGGGGTTCGTGGGCCAGCGCGGCCAGGTGCGAATCATCGGCGGCGATGTAGGGCGGGTTGCTGACGATCAGGTCGTAGCGTCCGTGGGCAGCGTCCAGCCAGGAGCCGTGCCGGAATTGAACCGCCAGGGACAGGCGCCGGGCGTTTTCGCGGGCGACATCGAGCGCGGGGGCGCTGGCGTCGGTCGCGTCCATGTCGGCGGCGGGCAGGCATTTCTTGATGGCCAGCGCGATCGCCCCGCTACCGCAGCCCAAGTCGACCACGCGGGGCCTGCCGGTCGGCCCGACCACATTCAGCGCCCATTCCACCAGGGTCTCCGTATCGGGGCGCGGCACCAGCACGCGCCGGTCGACCAGAAGATCGAGGCCGAAGAATTCCTTGCGGCCGACGATGTAGGCCAGGGGCTCGCCGCCGGCCCGGCGTGCGCACAGCAGCAGAAACCGCGCATGTTGCGGCGCCGGCAAGGCATCGGTGTCGTGCGAAAGCAGCCATGCCCTGTCGCCTTGATCGCGGCCCATGGCCTCCAGCAGCAGCAACTGGCCGTCGATGCGCGCCAGCCCCAGCGACATCGCCGCCGCCAGCGCCTGCGCCGGCGTCACCGTGGTGCCCCCTGGCTGAATTCGAGCTCCTCCAGCTGCTCGGCCTTGCGAGCCAGCAGCAGCGCCTCGATCACTTCGTCGAGCTCGCCCTCCATCGCGAACTGCAGCTTGTACAGCGTGAGGTTGATGCGATGGTCCGTGAGGCGGCCCTGCGGGAAGTTGTAGGTGCGGATGCGGTCGCTGCGATCGCCGCTGCCGACCAGGCCCTTGCGCGTGGCGGCTTCCTTCGCGGCACGCTCGCTGCGTTCCTTTTCCTGGATCCGTGCCGCCAGCACCTGCATGGCCTTGGCCTTGTTGCGGTGCTGGGAGCGGTCGTCCTGGCATTCCGCGACGATGCCGGTCGGGATGTGGGTGACCCGCACGGCGGAGTCGGTCTTGTTGATATGTTGCCCACCGGCGCCGCTGGCGCGGTATGTATCGATGCGCAGGTCGGCCGGGTTGATCTTGACGGCCTGTGCCTCGTCGGGTTCCGGCAAAGCAGCCACCGTGCAGGCGCTGGTGTGGATTCGCCCCTGCGTCTCGGTGGCCGGGACCCGCTGGACCCGGTGTCCGCCGGACTCGAACTTGAGCTTCCCGTACACACCGTCGCCCACCAGGCGGATCACGATTTCCTTGTAGCCGCCGACTTCGCCCTGGCTTTCGCTCACGATTTCGCAGCGCCAGCCCTGGCGCTCGGCATAACGCGCGTACATCCGCAGCAGGTCGCCCGCGAACAGGGCCGACTCGTCACCGCCGGTACCGGCACGGATTTCCAGAAAGGTGTTTCTCGCATCGTCGGGGTCCTTGGGCAAAAGCATGCGCTGCAATTCGTCCTCCAGGCCCGGAAGCTCGGCTTCGATGGCGGCCATCTCGTCTCGCGCCATTTCCGCCATCTCGGCGTCTTCCAGCATCTCGCGCGCCTGGGCCAGCCCGCTTTCGCAGTGCCTGAACCGCTCGAACAGCCCGGCCACTTCGCTCACTTCGGCGTGCTCGCGGGTCAGCGCCCGATAGCGCTCCATGTCGTGTACCACCTCGGGCTGTTGCAGGAAGAAGTCGAGCTCCTGCAGGCGCACCGGGTAACGCTCGAGTTGCTGGCGGAGAAAGGGTTTCATGAGGTTCGCTGAAAAGCCAAAAAGCCTGGGGCGGCCCGGCGCTTTTCAGGAAGAGCCGGGCAAAGGGGGTAGGCAGCCCAGCTAACGCTCTTTGCGCAGGAAGAAATGCTGGATCGCCAAACTCGCGCGTTCGCGCGAATTCGCATCGCCGGCATGCAACTCGGCCATGGCGCCGTGAAGCATCTTCTGGGTCAGGCCCTTGGACAGCGCTTCCAGGACGGCATCGACATTCTCGCCCCTGGCGAGCATCCGGCGCGCACGGACCAGCTCCAGCGCCCGCCATTCGTCCGCTTGGGCGTTCAGCTGCTGGATCAGGGGCACGGCGCCACGCAGGTCGATCCATTGCAGGAAGCTCTGGACGCCGGCATCGATGATGGCCTCTGCCTGCGCGACGGCGGCCTGCCGGTTGGAATGGCCGGTCTGGACCACGGCGGCCAGGTCGTCGACGGTATAGAGGTAGACGTCTTCCAGCCCCTTGACTTCGGGTTCGATGTCGCGGGGCACGGCCAGATCGACCATGAACATCGGCCGGTGCCGGCGCGCCTTGAGCGCGCGTTCCACCGCGCCGAGGCCGATGATCGGAAGGGTGCTCGCCGTGCAGCTGATGACGGCGTCGAACTCATGCAGGCGGGCTGGAAGGTCGGCGAGCTTCATGACCTCGCCGCCGAAACGCGTGGCCAGCCGCTCGCCGCGCTCCAGCGTACGGTTGGCGATCGCGATGGCTTGGGGATTGCGGGCGGCAAAATGGGTTGCTGCCAATTCGATCATCTCGCCCGCGCCGACAAACAGCACGCGGCACTTGCCCAGGTCTTCGAAAAGCTGGCTTGCCAGGCGTACCGCCGCCGCCGCCATGCTGATGGAGTGGGCGCCGATTTCAGTGGAAGTGCGCACCTCCTTGGCGACCGCAAAGCATCTCTGGAACAGCTGGTTGAGCGTGATGCCCAGCGCCCCGGCCTGATCGGCCATACGCATTGCGTCCTTCATCTGGCCCAGGATCTGGGGTTCACCCAGGACCATCGAGTCCAGGCCGCTGGCGACGCGAAATGCATGGCGCGCGGCCAGCCCGTCGTGCAGCGTGTACGCATGGGAGCGCAGCAGCGCAGGCGACACGCCGCCCGAATGGGCCAGCCAGTCGAGCGTGCGCTCGGCATCGCTGTGATCGCCCGCACAGTAGATCTCGGTGCGGTTGCAAGTCGACAGGATCGCGGCCTCGAGCCGCCTCGAAAGCGCCTCCCGCAGCGATCGCAGCGAGGGCTCGACTTGGTCGATGGCATAGGCGAAGCGGCCGCGCAGATCGAGCGGCGCGGTCGTGTGATTGATGCCCAATGCCCAGACTGCCATGACAGGATTATAAAATTTGCCGTACCTCGATCATTACCGCTCGTCAATCACCCTCGAAACATGGGCCTGCTGGACACATTGATTCACCTGCTGAGCTTTGCGGCGCCCGCCCTGGCGGTGGCGGTTCTGGTCGTGCTCGCCGCCCGGCTTTTGGTGCCGCGCCGGCCGGATTCGATTTCCTGGTGGGTGTGCATCGCTATTAATTTCATGGCCGGCGTGATCGTTCTCGGGGCCGGGCTGTGGTATTTCGGCGTCGACGGCAAGATGGCCACCTATGCCGCGCTGGTGGTGGCCGTCGCGACGTGCCAGTGGCTGTGCGGCGCGGCCTGGAAAGCATAATCCGCCGGATGCTTTTTCTTCTCTCACCCGCCAAGACCCTCAACTACGAGAGTTGCGCGGTCGGCGTGCCCCACACCCAGCCGGTTTTCGCCGCGCAATCGAAGAAGTTGATCGCCGAACTGAAGAAGAAGTCGCCCCAACAGATAGCCGAGCTGATGGACCTGAGCGATACGCTGGCCGGGCTGAACGTCGCGCGCTACCAGGCCTGGTCGCCCCGTTTCACGGCCGGCAATTCAAAGCAGGCGGTGCTGGCGTTCGATGGCGATGTCTATGACGGGCTGGCGGCAAAGACGTTGAAGCCCGCGGACCTTGATTGGGCCCAGCGGCACCTGTGTATCCTGAGTGGCCTCTATGGCGTCTTGCGCCCGCTGGACCGGATGCAGCCGTACCGGCTGGAGATGGGGACCGCGCTCGCCCTGGGCAGGACCAGGAATCTTTATCAATTCTGGGGTTCGCAGATCGTGCAATACCTCAACGAGCGCCTGGCTGCCGACAAGACGCCGGTCGTTGTGAACCTCGCCTCGCAGGAGTATTCGAAGGTGGTGGATCGCCGCGTGCTCAAGGCCCGGGTGATCGACTGCGTGTTCGAGGAATGGCGGGGCGCCGCTTACAAGATCATCAGCTTCCCGGCCAAGAAGGCCAGGGGGCTGATGGCGCGTTACGCGATCGCCCGCCGGGTAGTCACGCCCCGTAAACTGCAAGGTTTCAGCCTGGACGGGTACGCGTACGACGCAGGGGCTTCGCAGCCCGACCGGCTGGTGTTCAGACGCAGGATGGAACAATGAGCACGACACAGACACAGCAGATCACGCCCCAGTTGCGGCAATGGATCGTCGAGCAGGCGCAAGCGGGCCACGCCGCTGAGGCGGTCCTCAAGTCCATGCTGGCGTCCGGCTGGAACGAGGACGTGGCGATCGAGGCCATGGAAACGACGCTCAAGGGGCACCTGGAGCAAAAGGCCCGGCAAGAGGGCTTGCCGGCAGCGGTGGCCGTACCCGACCCGGAGCTGGACGAGGCACCGCTTTACCTGGATGCCGGCGATCGGCGGGTATGCGTGCTCCAGGCCATGTACAACCCGCGCGTCGTCGTCTTCGGCGGCCTGCTCGCAAACGAGGAATGCGAGGCGCTGGTCGAGCTGGCCAAGCCGCGCATGGTGCGCTCCCTCACCGTCGCCACCAAGACAGGCGGCGAGGAAGTCAATGCCGACCGCACCAGCAATGGCATGTTCTTCCAGCGCGCCGAAAATGACCTGGTGCGCCGCATCGAGGCGCGCATCGCCCGTCTGCTCAACTGGCCGGAGGAGAACGGCGAGGGCCTGCAGGTTCTGCATTACCGACCCGGTACGGAATACAAGCCGCACTACGACTATTTCGATCCCAATGAACCGGGAACGCCGACCATCCTCAAGCGTGGCGGGCAGCGCGTCGGCACGCTGATCATGTACCTGGGCGAGCCCGAAAAGGGCGGCGCCACCAATTTCCCCGATGTGCATCTGGAGGTGGCGCCAAAACGGGGAAACGCCGTCTTTTTCAGCTACGAACGGGCGCATCCCTCGACCAGGACACTGCATGGCGGCACGCCCGTCATCCTGGGCGAGAAATGGATCGCGACCAAATGGCTGCGCGAGCGGCGCTTCGAGTGATGTCCCGGTCCCCATGAGCACGCCCGAAGAGTCGCAGCTGGGCAAACCCGCAGCTTATGCGGACCAATACGACGCGTCCCTGCTTTTTCCCATTGCCCGCGTTTCCAAGCGCGCCGAACTGGGCCTGCACGGAACCATACCGTTCTTCGGCGCGGATCTTTGGACTGCCTTTGAGCTCAGCTGGCTCACGCCCCGCGGCAGGCCTCAGGTGGCCATCGCGCATGTCACTGTTCCCTGCGAGACGCCCAATATCGTGGAGAGCAAGTCATTCAAGCTCTACCTCAATAGTTTCACCAATACGCGCTTCGCTTCCCCCGATGAAGTGCGAGCCCGCATCCGCGCCGACGTGAGCGAGGCGGCGTGGCGCGGCGCGCCCAGCCAGTCATCGGTGGGTGTGCGCATCCTGTTGCCGGACGAATTCGGCCGCGAGACGGTAGGTGAACTGGGCGGCTTGACCCTCGACCGGCTGGATATCGACTGCGACCGGTACACGCCGGCTCCGGAACTGCTCACGGCCGCGTTGGCTGAAAAGCCGGTGCAAGAGGTGTTGACCAGCAACCTCCTGAAAAGCAATTGCCTGGTGACGGGCCAGCCCGACTGGGGCAGCGTGCAGATCGGCTACAGCGGCCCCCAGATCGATCAGGGCGGCCTGCTGCGCTACCTGGTGAGTTTTCGCAACCACAACGAGTTCCACGAGCAATGCGTCGAGCGCATCTTCATGGACATCTGGAAGCGCTGCAAACCGGCCAAGCTGTCGGTCTATGCGCGCTACACCCGGCGCGGTGGGCTCGACATCAACCCGTTCCGCACCAGCCACCCCATGTCGCCGCCGCCCAACCTCAGGACGGCCAGGCAATGACCTAGGGAACGTCGCGAAACGGCTTCAACGGGGGCAGGCCGGCAAATTCGCCGGCGCGTTTGTCCTTCATGGCCGTGACGGCTTCGCGCACGTGAGCATTGCTCCAGATCGCGCCCTGCACCCAGCCCATCTGCCGCAGGGCGTCGTCCACGGAATGGTCGCGCGCGTAGTGGATCACCTGCTTGGTGCCCCAGACGGCGACGGGCGGCTTGGCGGCGATCTCGCCCGCGCACTGCAGGGCGGCCGCGACCATGGCCTGCTGCGTATCGAATACCTCGTTCACCAGGCCGTATCCCAGCGCCCGCTGGGCAGGAAGGCGGCGGCCCGTGTAAGGCGAGTTCCTTGACCACGCCCAGCGGGATCAGCTTCGGCAGGCGCTGGAGCGTTCCGACGTCGGCCACCATGCCGATATTGATTTCCTGGATGGTGAAGAACGCATCTGTGGTTGCGTAACGTATACAGCAGGCCGTGACCATGTCCACGGCGCCGCCGATGCAGCCGCCGTGGATAGCCGCAATGACCGGGATGCGCAGCGTCTCCAGCTTGGTGAAGGTGGACTGCATGTCCGTCAGCAGGTCGAATATCGCGGCACGGCCTTCCGGCGATGTGTCGTCCATGGCAATGGCGCCGCCAAAGGTGTCCAGGGCCATGCCCGCGCTGAAATGCTTGCCGCTCGAGGAGATCACCAGGGCCCTCGCCCGCCCATCGCGGTGCAGGCCGGTCAGCGTTTCGTCCAGTTCGCGCCAGAACCGGGGGCTCATGGTGTTCATCGCCTCCGGGCGATTGAGAACGAGGTGCGCGACATGGTCCTGTTGGGTCAGCGTGAAGCATTGCATGGCGAGCCTTGGATGCGAGTGTGGGGCAATGCTACAAGCGCAGCCAGTCGCAGCGCAGTTTCTGTTCGCGGGCGGCCTTGACGCGCCATGCCACGTACAGGGAAGGCGCGGCAACGGCCAAGCCGCACAGCGGCATTGTCCAGAGCTGGCCGAACGCATAGGCGGGAAGGAAACCGACCCATCCCATGACCCACAAGGTGAGCATTCCATCCCACAAGTGGTACTCGACGGGATGGTCGGCGCGGTGCGCGACATGCCATTGCTTGATGCGTTGCAGTTCGTTCAGCGTCATGTCGGCCTCCACCTGCCTTCGTCTCACCCCTGGCGCTGGTACAGCACCAGCCGGGCCTCGTTGGTCATCTCGGCCTTGCTCGCCATCACCGACACGTCATAGCGGGTGCCCGGGATCGGGAAGGCAGACGTGAAGTTGAAGTCGAAATGCCCGCTGGCGTCGGCTTGCAAGGACTGTGAAAACACCTGCTGGGCCACGCCGAACTGGCCGACGATGGGCGGAACCGCAAGCACCTTGATGCTGACCGACGCAAACGGCGCGGTGCGGCCGCGCACATGGGCCGAGCTGCCGTCGACCTGCCCGTTATTGGAATGGCTCAGGATCTGAAGCGGCATGCCCGCCGGGCCGGATGCGACATCGAAGCTCCAGCTCCTGCGTACTGCATTACCGGCACGGTCTCGCGCCGTAACGTCCACCGTGTGCCGGCCCGGCGCCAGCGCACCGCGATAGACAAACGACTCGGGCGTCACTTGGGAGTCCGGCGTCACGTTGCGGCCCGACAGCGTTATGCGAACGCTGGCGGGGTCGACCCCGCTGCCGCCGCGGTCCTCGAAGTTGCCGGAGACAACCGTGGCGGCAGCCGCGTTGACAGTGTCGCCCTCGCGGGGCAACAGGTTGGCGATGACCGGAGGCCGGGTGTCGCCGCCGCCGGGCGGGGGCGCCAGGTTCGCGGTCGCGACCCGGTCGCCGGCGCGCAAGGCGGCGACCACGGGCGCTGAAACGTTCAGCCTGTCGCCGTGCCTCATGGTGTAGGCGCCTTCGTACCGGCCGGGTCGCACCTCCCTCAGTTGGATGTTGTTCGCAACGCCGGGCAGATCGACGGTTGCCGCCGCACCAGCCATGCCCTCGATCATGAACCTGAGTTCCGTGCCTGGCTCGACGCGCTCGAATCCCGCGACCTGGAAACGCTCGATTCGCAACTGCGGCGGCGGGGCAGTGGCCGCCACGTTGCCCAGGCCGGCCGGCACGTTGTAGCTGGCCGAGGTTGTGCGATTGCCGTGGCGCAAAACGGCGCGAACAGGGGCGCCTTCTTCCACTCGGTCACTGCGCGCGACGGTGTAGCGACCCACGTAAATGCCTCGCTCTACTTCCTTCAGCTGGATGTTGGATTGCACCCCCCGGATGCGAACGCTGGCCTGGGCGCGGGGAGAGCCTTCCAGCCTGAACCGAAGGCGCGACCCCGGATTCAGTCCGTTCTCGCTGGTGACCTCGAGGGAGCGCACCTGCGGCGTGGCAGGCTTCGCCAACGCCGCAGCGGGCAGCGCCGTCAAGGCTACGGCGGCAGGTGTCAACAGGAAGAAGGACGCTATCTGGTTGCGTAGCTGTGCTTTCATATCCGTACCCTGAAAAGTGAACTCATTTGAAACCGTAGGGACACGGCAAGTGCGGCCCTGTAGGTGAAGGCGGGATGCGGGGGTAGGACGCGTCGCGCGCCAGGTGGCCCTGCGGGAATGCTCCCCGGGCCGGTCTCAGAACAGGTTCAGCGTTCCCGACAGCGGCGCGGGCTGCGGGTCATCATGCCCGGCAGCATCGGCATCGGCATCGGCAGCTGAACCGGATGGCTTGGCGCGCGGCACTGGCCGCGTTTCGGGCGCATCCGCCTTGGCGAGATTGCCCACACGCACACCCAGCAGGCGCAGCCGGCGACCGAGATCGACGCGCTTGAGGCACTGGCCCGCGGTCTGGCGGATCGTCTTGCCGTCGGCGGTGAAGTGATCGATCGTCTGGTCGCGCGTCGCGATACGGAAATCGTCATAGCGCAGCTTGATGCCGATGGTCTTGCCGACATAGCCTTTGCGCTGAAGGTCGCCCGCCACTTTCATGCACAGCTGCGTGAAGATGGCGCCCAGTTCTTCCTTGTCCCGCACAGCATGGAGATCGCGGTCGAAAGTGGTTTCGCGGCTCATCGACACCGGCTCGCTTTCGGTCACCACCGGCCGCTCGTCCCGGCCCCAGGCGGCGTCGTGCATCCAGGCGCCATAGGATTTTCCGAAGTTGTCGATCAGCCAGTCGCGCTGCTGTGCCGCAATGTCGCCGATGGTATGCAGGTGCAGCTTGGCCAGCTTGACCTCGGCCTTGGGTCCGATGCCGTTGATCTTGCGCACGGGCAATGGCCAGATCAGGCTTTGCACATCCTCTTGATGGAAGATCGAGATTCCGTTGGGCTTGTTGAATTCGCTGGCCATCTTGGCGATGAGCTTGTTCGGCGCCACGCCGATGGAGCAGGTCAGGCCGGTCTTGTCGAATATCGCTCGCTGGATCAGCCGCGCCAAGGCCCGGCCGCCCTGGCGCTGCCCGCCGGGTACCTCGGTGAAATCGACGTAGACCTCGTCGACCCCGCGATCCTCGACCAGCGGCGCAATCTCTGCGATGGTGCTCTTGAACAGGCGCGAATACCTGCGGACCTCGTCGAAATCCACCGGCAGGACGATGGCCTGGGGACACAGCTTGGCAGCCTTCATCATGCCCATGGCCGAGCCGACGCCGAATCGCCGGGCCGGGTAGGTGGCGGTGGTGATGACTCCCCGCCCCACGTAATCGCGCAGCAGCGGAAAGTCCGCTGGCGGTATTTCCGACAGCGCGAGGCCGGCATGGCGCTGCCGCAGGATTTCGTCCACCTGGCGACGGCCTCCGCCGATCACGACAGGAAGGCCCAGCAGCTGCGGATAGCGCAGCAGTTCCACAGACGCGAAAAAGGCGTCCATGTCGAGGTGGGCAATGCGGCGCTGGGCGGTCACCCCTCGATTTTGCAGCGTCCCTGGACGGGTACCCCAAGCACAGGCCTCAAGTGTCGGGCGGAAAAGCGGCGGGAGATGCCGAATTCAGAGGGCAGGACAACAGGCCGGCCGGTCCGGGTCAGTACCGGCCCGGCAGCAGGATGCCCTTGTCGACCTGTCCAATGTCAGTACGGCCGCAAAACGCCATCGACAGGTCCAGTTCCTTGTGGATGATCTTCAAGGCGTAGTCCACCCCTTCCTCCCCCATGGCGCCCAGTCCGTACAGCATGGCCCGGCCGATGTAGGTGCCCTTGGCACCCAGGGCGATGGCCTTGAGCACGTGCTGACCCGAGCGGATGCCGCCGTCCATGTGGACCTCGATCCGGCTGCCCACGGCGTCGACGATCTCTGGCAGCGCCGATATGGAAGAGGGCGCGCCGTCCAGCTGTCTGCCGCCGTGGTTGGACACGATGACGGCATCGGCGCCGCTGTCCACCGCGAGCTGCGCGTCTTCGGCGTCCTGGATGCCCTTGAGGATCAGCTTGCCGCCCCAGCGCTTCTTGATCCAGGCCACGTCGTTCCATGACAGCGCCGGGTCGAACTGCTTGGCGGTCCACTCGGACAGCGACCCCATGTTCTCGACGCCTTTGACATGGCCGACGATGTTGCCGAACTGCCGGCGCCGGGTGCCCAGCATGCCCAGGCACCAGCGCGGCTTGGTCATCAGGTTCAGGATGTTGGCGGCGGTGAGCCGGGGCGGCGCGGACAAGCCGTTCTTGAGGTCCTTGTGGCGCTGTCCCAGGATCTGCAGGTCCAGGGTGAGCACCAGGGCCGAGCAATTGGCCGCCTTGGCGCGGTCGATCAGGCGCTCGATGAAACCGCGATCGCGCATCACGTACAGCTGGAACCAGAACGGGTGGTTGCCGGTGCCCGCGGCCACGTCCTCGATCGAGCAGATGCTCATCGTCGAGAGGGTAAAGGGGATGCCGAATTTCCTGGCCGCGCGCGCCGCCAGGATCTCGCCATCGGCATGCTGCATGCCGGTCAGGCCCGTGGGCGCGATCGCCACCGGCATGGCCACTTCCTGGCCGATCATGCGGGTGCGGGTGCTGCGGTTGTCCATGTTCACCGCGACGCGCTGGCGCAGCAGGAGATGATCGAAATCGGACTCGTTGGCGCGGTAGGTGCTCTCTGTCCACGATCCCGAGTCGGCGTAGTCGTAGAACATGCGCGGCACGCGCTTTTGCGCCAGCACGCGCAGATCTTCGATGTTGGTGATCACGGGCACGCTTGTCTCCTCTGTGCCCGGAATGCTAGCGGTTCGGCCGCGCGGCCGGTTGAAGAATTTTGGGCCGGCCCGGAAAATAGCTCAAGCCCGAGCCGCCGGCAGCCGGGATCAGGGTCGTTGGGCCAGCCGCGCCCGGTGCCGCGCGACCTGGGCCCGCACTTGGCCCGGGGCGGTGCCGCCGAGCGTGCTGCGCGCGTTCATCGAGCCGCGCAAGGACAGCACGTTGTATACGTCGTTCTCGATCGCCACATTGAACTGCTTGAGCACCGCCAGCGGCAGTTCGGCCAGACCGACCTGCTGGGACATCGCCGCCTTCACGGCGCGGGCCACCGTTTCGTGCGCGTCACGGAAAGGCAGGCCTTTCTTTACGAGGTAGTCTGCCAGGTCGGTCGCCGTGGCATAGCCCTTCAGCGCGGCCTTTTCCATGGCCTCGGGCTTGACGGTGATGCCGCCCACCATTTCCGTGAAGATGCGCAAGGTGTCCTTCAAGGTATCGACGGTGTCGAACAGCGGTTCCTTGTCTTCCTGATTGTCCTTGTTGTAGGCCAGGGGCTGGCCTTTCATCAGAGTGATAAGCCCCATCAGGTGGCCGACGACCCGCCCGGTCTTGCCGCGCGCGAGCTCGGGCACGTCCGGATTCTTCTTCTGCGGCATGATCGACGAGCCGGTGGTGAAGCGGTCGGCGATTTCGATGAAGCCGAAGTTCTGGCTCATCCAGAGAATCAGTTCCTCGGACAAGCGGCTGAGGTGCACCATGGCCAGGGAAGCCGCAGCGGCGAATTCGATCGCGAAGTCGCGGTCACTGACGGCGTCCAGCGAGTTCTGGCACACGCCATCCATACCGAGCGAGCGTGCGACCATCTCGCGGTCCAGGGGATAGCTGGTGCCGGCCAATGCGGCCGCGCCCAAGGGCAGCAGGTTGACGCGCCGGCGCACGTCCGCCATCCGCTCGGCGTCCCGGCTGAACATCTCCACATAGGCCAGCATGTGATGTCCGAAACTCACGGGCTGCGCGACCTGCAAGTGGGTGAAGCCGGGCAGGATGACCTCCACATTCCTGTCGGCCATTTCCAGCAGTGCTTTCTGCAAGTCGTCCAGCAGCGCGGAAACCAGGTCAATTTCGTCGCGCAGCCACAGGCGGATGTCGGTAGCGACCTGGTCATTTCGGCTTCGGCCGGTGTGCAGGCGCTTGCCCGCATCGCCGGCCAGCTGCGTCAGGCGTGCCTCGATGTTCAGGTGCACGTCCTCCAGATCGAGCTTCCACTCGAACCGGCCCGAGCTGATTTCCTGGGCGATCTGGGCCATGCCTTTCTCGATGGCGGTCAGGTCCTCCGGTGCGATGATCCCCTGCGCCGCGAGCATGCCGGCGTGCGCGAGGGAGCCTTGTATGTCGGCTTGCCACAGCCGCTTGTCGAAAAACACGCTGGCCGTGTAGCGCTTGACCAATTCGCTCATGGGTTCCGAGAACAGGGCCGACCAGGCCTGGGATTTCTTATCGAGTTGGTTCATGGCAAGTGGGGGCGGTATCCGTACTGGTTCGCCCCGGGGGTGGTTGCGGCAAGGATCACCAATAATCGGGTGGCAAGCCCGATTCCGATGAAAGATTCCCAAATATTATCGGCCTTCCCGGAGAACGCCCCTGCGCCCGCGCCAAGGCGGCGGGTGCTGCTGTTCGACGCCTGCCATGTGGGAGTGATCCTGCGGGCCGTGCTGTTCGTCGAGACCGTGATGTCGGTGGGGGCCATGTTCGGGGCCGCGGACATGACCGGCTGGCTGCTGCGGGTGTCGGTGCTGAGCGCGGCCGCCTTGCCGGCGACCCTGGCGTGGTTGATCGTCGCCTGCAGCCTCAAGAAGGTGCTGGCACGGCTGGCGCCCTGGGCGCAGCAGGTGGCGGGCGTGTTGCTGGGGGCGGTGGCGGGCCTGTATGGCTGCGCCTTGCTGGCCCTGGTCGAATTCACCGGGCCCGCGCCTTGGGTGGCCTCGGCCTTCGCGGGTGCCCTGTTGTCCGCGGCCCTGGTAGCCGCGCTGGTGCTGCGGGCAAAGGGCCGCATGCCGGCGGACACGGCGGCACGCCTGTCGGAGCTCCAGACGCGTATTCGCCCCCACTTCCTCTTCAACACTCTCAACAGCGCCATTGCGCTGGTGCGCGAGGATCCGGCGCGGGCGGAAACGATCCTCGAGGACCTGAGTGACCTGTTTCGCCATGCCCTGGTGGAGCCTGGCGAATCGGTGACCCTGGCCGAGGAGGTCGCGCTGGCGCGGCGCTACCTGGACATCGAGCAGGTGCGGTTCGGTAACCGCTTGAGGGTCGAGTGGGCGCTGGACCCCGCGGCCGGAAGTGCGCGTGTGCCGCCGCTGGTGTTGCAGCCACTCGTGGAAAATGCAGTCAAACATGGGGTGGAGCCCAGCGCCGCCGGGGCCCAGGTCAAAATCAGCACCCAGCGCCGCAGTGGAACTGTCGTCGTCAAGGTCACGAATACCGTGCCGGGCGGCCAGGGTCTGCCCGGCCATGGCGTCGCCCAAGACAACGTGCGCGACCGGCTGCGCCTCCTGCACGACGTCCAGGGCCAGTTCCAGGCCGTGCTCAAGGACGGTATCTATCAGGTGAGGATGGAGGTGCCCGCGTGATAGGATGAAAAATCAATGAGTCTGCAAGTGCTGGTTGTCGACGACGAGGCGTTGGCGCGCTCGCGCCTTCGCACGCTGCTGGGAGACTGCAACGCGCCGTCCGCCACGGTGGGAGGCGAAGCCGGCAATGCCGTGCAGGCGATGGATCTGCTGCGGCGGCTGCAATTCGACGCGGTACTGCTCGACATCCGGATGCCCGGCGCGAGCGGTCTGGCCCTCGCCCAGGCCCTGCGCTCGCTGCAGCGGCCGCCCGCTATCGTATTCGTCACGGCCCACGCAGAACACGCGGTCTCGGCGTTCGAGCTGGAAGCGGTCGACTACCTCACCAAGCCGGTTCGGCTCGAGCGCCTGCAGGTGGCGCTGCAGAAGGTGGAGCGGCTCTTGCAGGTGCAAGGCGGCGCGCACGATGCGGCGCCCGAGGTGCTCCTGATCCAGGATCGCGGACGTGCCGAACGGGTGCCCCTCGGGGAAGTGTTGTATTTCAAGGCCGAACTCAAATACGTCACCGTGCGCACGGCGTCCAGGAGCTATATTCTGGACGCGTCGCTCGGCGAACTCGAAGAGCGGTACGCCGCACAGTTCCTGCGTGTCCACCGAAACGCGCTCGTGGCTCGGCGCGCGGTGCGAGCGCTCGAAAAGCACTATGACCCCGAAGAGGGCGAGGGCTGGGCGGTAAGGCTAAACGGCATCGACGAGCTGCTCGCGGTTTCCCGGCGCCAGCTCGCCGCCGTGCGCGAAGCTGTCGCCGCCTGAAGTAAACATGAAGGGCACCATGGAAGAAGCACAGAACGAAAGCCGGCCGGCCGCGGCGCCGCTGGCGGCAGACCCGGACGATCCGTCCCACGCGCTGCTGCACGTCCCCATGCACGTGCGCAGCATGACGCTGGTGGTGCTCACGGTCCTGGCGGTGCTGGCCGCATTGAAGTGGGCCAGTGCGTTCTTTATTCCGCTGATGCTGGGCTTGATGTTCAGCTATGCCTTGTCGCCCATCGTCGATATGTTCCAGCGCTGGCGGGTGCCGCGCGCCCTCAGTGCGGCAGTGCTCATTCTGGGAATGCTCGGCGGAACGGCTGGTTCGGTCTACGCATTCAGCGACGATGCCAACCAGCTGCTCGAGTCGTTGCCGGCGGCGGCCAAAAAACTGCGGGATTCCGTGCGGGTGCGCGGCGACCGCAAGGACACGCTGGGAACAGTGCAGAAAGCCGCAGCTCAGCTCGAAGAGGCTGCCAACGAGGCCAGCCCCTCCGCCCCCGCCACGCGCGGCGTCCAGCGTGTCATGGTCGAGAAGCCGCGTTTCGACATCCGTGATCATCTGTGGAACGGAACGATCGGGCTGGCCAGCCTGATCGGGCAGATCGTGGTGGTCACGTTCCTCACGTATTTCCTGCTGCTCTCGGGAGACACGTTCCGGCGCAAGCTGGTGAAGATCACGGGCCCCAGCCTGTCCAGCAAGAAAATCACCGTGCAGGCACTGGACGAGATAACGACGCAAATCCAGCGCTATCTTCTCGTCCAGATCATGGCCAGTGTGCTGGTGGGCATCACCACAGGCGTCGCTTTCTGGGCCATGGGGTTGAAGCACGCCGTGGTCTGGGGCATTGCCGCCGGGATCCTGAACCTGGTGCCCTACATCGGGTCCATCCTGATCACGGCGGCGGCGGCGCTGTTCGCGTTTATGCAGTTCGGCGAACTGAACATGGCACTCGCCGTGGCCGGCATGTCCCTGCTGATCAACACAATCGAGGGCAACTTGCTGGTCCCCCTGCTGACCAGCAGAGCCAGCCGAATGAACCCGGTTGCGGTTTTCATAGGCGTGCTGGGCTGGGGCTGGCTGTGGGGTGTCTGGGGCCTTTTGCTAGGCATCCCCATCCTCATGGTGGTCAAGGCAGTCTGCGACCGGGTCGATGACCTGAAGCCTGTTGGGGAACTGCTGGGTACCTAGTCCAGTGAAACAGGAAAATGGCACCCCCGCCGGGGCGAGAAGGGGTGCAGGAGTAGGCGCGGTCCGCAGCCCAGGCTGGCCCGCCTGGCCAGGAGCGCAACGCCCTCCTGCGCCCTTCTCGCCCCGGCCCTTCGGGTGAGCGCCAGAAAGGCCGCAGGCGTTGTTGCAAATCCTCGCCAGGTGTCCAACCTGACTGCGGTTTGCGCCTAGCCTGCGGCCTTTCTGACGCTCACGGGGGGTGCCATTTCCCTGTTTCACTGGACTAGTGGACCGTAACGATTGAATCGGAAGTAGACCTGCTTGGTCTTGGGGGCCAAGAGGTTGTCGGCGATGACGTGGGCCGCACGGCGGCCCGGATCTATTGAGTCAGCAGGCCTCGCAGGTGGGCTATGACGCCGGCCCCGACTGCTTTTTGAGCCTCCTGCGTTTGAGCTCCCAGGTGCGGGGTACACAGGACGTTATCCCTGTCGAAAATTGCCATGTGCCCCGGTGGCTCGACTTCGTAGGCATCCAGCGCGACACCTGCCAGATGCCCGGAATCAAGTGCACTCTCCAGCGCTGAAAGCTCAATGAGAGACCCTCTGCCCACATTGACCAGGAATGCTCCGCGGCGAAGCTGCGACAACCGCTCTCTGTTAAGTAGATGCCGGGTTTGGTGCGACCCGGGAAGGCACGCGACGTTTTCCCGCGCAGTTCCCCGCCGATGAAGGACTTTTTTTTCCACAAGCCCTTTCAGCCGACTCGCGACCAGAGCGCACTCGTCGTCCAGCCTGAAGGGGCTGCGAATCACTATTCCGTCTAGCTCGGAGATGACGGATTTGAGGTCGAATCCTGCAGGCGCCTCCTGGCGCGCTAGGTGATGCCCGGCAAGGTAATCGACCACTGATGGGTCGATTTGACCAAAAATACCTATCGAAAGAGTGTTCGGGTCTCGTTCCTGAGCCTGGGGCTGCGGTGGATTGAGTATTTGCGCGCTCATTGAGAAGGGCCTCTGGATTTAATGAAATGAAGAAGCGACCCCGTCGCCGGGTGTCGAACAATGGGTTCAGCCCCGGCTCAACCGCTGGAGGTCTCGTTTAGATGGTGGGCGATATCCCAGTTTTCGTTCCTGCCGCCGCCAAGATGAAATACAGCGCGAATGCGCACGTCGACGGGCGCACAGACCGCCGCGCGCAGCACGCGGGGGCCGCTGGGTTAGCGGTTGAGTTGACCTCCATACGGTTCTCCTTGGAAGACGCTTCAACCAGAAAAAATCGATCAGTGGCGGCGCAGTGTATCACTAAAAAGCTAGTAATGTAGTTTTGTTGGTCAATTTTTTTAATCGCAGAAGACGGGCAACGGAACCCCCTTGCAGCAGTCCTGTCTGAGATACACCACCTGGTGTGGTCCTGTAAATTCGCGGGCATTCACAACAGGCGGGTGCCTGCGAATGGGCCGGCCTGGGGCCGGACACGACGCTAACCGGTATTGCGCAGCCCCGCCGCGATCCCGTTGATCGAGATGTGGATGCCGCGCCGGGTCCGGTCGTCCAGTTTTCCTTCGCGGTAACGCCGCACCAGTTCGACCTGCAGATGATGCAGCGGATCGATGTAGGGAAACCGGTGGCGAATCGAGCGCTGCAGAGCGGGGTTTGTCGCCAGGCGCTGTTTTTCGCCGGTGACCATCTGCAGGGCTTCCACCGTGCGTTGCCACTCCGCTTCGATCATGGAAAAAATCCGCTTTCGCAGCCGCGCATCGGCGACCAGCTCGGCATACCGGGAGGCCAATGCCAAATCGCTCTTGGCCAGCACCATGTCCATGTTCGACAGCAGCGCGCGGAAAAAAGGCCACTGCCGGTACATCTTCTGCAGCAAGGCAAGTCCTTCGCGCCGGCCCTGCTCCGAATCGGCGGAGACGAATTCCTGAACCGCAGCGCCGAAGCCGTACCAGCCGGGCAAGGTCAGGCGGCACTGGCCCCAACTGAAGCTCCAGGGGATGGCCCGAAGATCCTCGATGCGCTGCGATGACTTGCGCGACGCGGGCCGTGACCCGATGTTCAGTTCCGCGATTTCGCGAATCGGCGTCGCGCCGTAAAAATACTCCGTGAACCCCGGTGTCTCGTACACCAGCGCGCGATACGCCGCCATGCTGGATTGCGACAGGGTCTGCGCCGCGGTCAGGAAAGCTTTGGGCGCCGTCTTGGTGGGCTGGAGCAAAGTGGCCTCCAGCGTGGCGGCTACCAGGGTTTCGAGGTTGCGCCGCCCGATTTCGGGATTGGCGTATTTGGAGCCGATCACCTCGCCCTGTTCGGTCAACCGGATCTGGCCGCGCACCGTGCCCGGCGGCTGCGCGAGGATGGCCTGGTAGCTGGGGCCGCCGCCGCGTCCCACGGTGCCGCCGCGGCCATGGAACATGCGCAACTGGATCGGCGTGGCGGCGACGCCCGCAGCGGCCAGTCCCTGGCCGGCGATCTCGTCGAACAGTCCGACCAGGGCGATCCCGGCGCGGTACAGCTCCCAATTGCTGGTGAAGATGCCGCCGTCCTTGTTGCTGTCGCTGTAGCCCAGCATGATGTCTTGTTCGGCACCGGACCGCTGCACCAGCTTGGCAATGCCGGGCAACGAATAGAAGTCCCGCATGATGGGCGCTGCGCTGCGAAGATCTTCGATGGTCTCGAACAGCGGCACCGCGATCAGGTCGGACGTTGCCTTGTCGTCGAGCGTGCCCCGCAGCAGGCCGACTTCCTTTTGCAGCAGTAGCACTTCCAGCAAATCGCTGGCGGTTTCGGTATGGCTGATGATGTAGTGGCGGATCGCCTGGGCGCCGAAGCGCTCGCGCATGCGCTTGGCACACTCGAAGATGGCGATTTCGCCGCGGCTGTGCTCGGAATAATGCGCGCCCATGACCCGCAGCGGCCGCGCTTCGGACAACAGCCGCATCAGCAGCGCTCGGCGCCCGGCCTCCGGCAGCTTGGCGTAGCGGGGCTCGATCCTTGCGACGGCCAGCAGTTCGGCGATCACGGCCTCATGCTGGTCCGAGCTTTGCCGCAGGTCGACCGTCGCCAGGTGAAAGCCGAAGACCTCCACTGCGCGGATGAGCGGGTGCAGCCGCTGCTGGACCAGCGCGTAGCCGTGGTGCGCCAGCAGCGAGGCTTCGATGATGCGCAGGTCGTCCAGGAATTCCTCGGCCAGCAGATACGGATTTTGCGGCGGGATCGCATGGCGCGCGGCGTCGCCGCCGGTGAATTCCTTCAGCGTGGCCGCCAGCCGCGAATACATTCCCGCCAGCGCGCGCCGGTAAGGCTCATCGAGCCGGTGCTCGCTGGCATCGGGCGAGCTGTCGGCCAGTGCCCGCATCCGCGGCGAGAGCCCGACAAGCATTGCGGACAGCGACAGTTCGCCGCCCAGGTAGTGGACTTCGGTGAGATAGTGCCGCAGCGCCACCTCGCATTGCCGCCGCAATGCGTATTCGAGCGTTTGCGCGCTCACGTTGGGGTTGCCGTCCCGGTCGCCCCCGATCCACTGGCCCATGCGAAGGAAGCTTGCGACCGGGTGCTGTCCCAGTTCGCGTTCGAGGTCGGCGTAGATCTTGGGAATCTCGCGCAGGAAGGTTGCCTCGTAGTAGCTCAGGGCGTTCTCGATCTCGTCGGCCACCGTCAGCTTGGTGAAGCGCAGCAGCCGCGTTTGCCACAGCTGCATGACGCGGGCCCGGATCTGCGCCTCGTTGGCGACGAGTTCACGCGGCGCAAGCGCATCCTTGGGCTGCGAACGCGCCTTGATCTCGTCGCGTGCCGCGAGCAGGTTGGCGATGTCGCGTTCCGCATCCAGGATGCTCTTGCGTTGCACCTCGGTCGGATGGGCGGTGAGCACCGGCGAGAGATAGCTCCGGGACAGGGTCTGCGAGACGGTTTTGGCCGAGATGCCCGCCCACCTCAACCGGGCCAGCGCCACTTCGATGCTGCCTTCCTGGGTGTCGCCGGCGCGTTCATGAATGGCGCGGCGGCGAATGTGATGCCGGTCCTCGGCGAGGTTGGCCAGGTGGCTGAAATAGGTGAAGGCGCGGATCACCCTGACCGTCTGCTCGCTGGACAGCGACTTCAACAGGCTTTTCAACGCCCGGTCGGCTTCGTGATCCGCGTCACGCCGGAAAGTCACGGAAAGCTTGCGAACGCGCTCGACGAGCTCGAAGACCTCCAGGCCTTCCTGTTCGCGGATCACGTCCCCCAGGATGCGGCCTAGCAGGCGGATGTCCTCGACCAGCGGGCGCTCGTTGTCCTTGGCTCGCCGTGAGGGCGATTCCGGGGCGGTCGACATGGGTATGGCCTCGTAGTCGGTGGGGGGAGGCGCGCAGCGCTCCCGCCCATGGATTGCTTAATTTTTCGGCAGCATGCATGCTAGCATCGACGAACCCGCAAGCATTACAAACAGGTTACGAGTTTGACCCAGCTAGTCATCGCTACCCGCGAAAGCCGCCTTGCGCTGTGGCAGGCCGAACATGTGAAGACCCTGCTCGAAAAGCGTGGCCATCAGGTGTCGCTCCTGGGCATGACCACGCGGGGCGACCAGATCCTGGACCGCTCGCTCAGCAAGGTCGGGGGCAAGGGCCTGTTCGTCAAGGAGCTGGAAGTGGCGCTCACCGAAGGCCGCGCCGACATCGCCGTGCATTCGCTCAAGGATGTGCCGATGGACTTGCCCGACGGATTCGCGCTCGCATGCGTGATGGAGCGCGAAGATCCGCGTGACGCGCTGGTATCGGGCCGCTTCTCCAGCCTCGAAGAACTACCGCCCGGCGCGGTAGTAGGCACTTCGAGCTTGCGCCGCATGGTGCTGCTTCGGTCGCTGAGGCCCGACCTGAAGATAGAGGCGCTGCGCGGCAACCTGGACACGCGTCTGCGCAAGCTGGACGACGGCCATTACGACGCGATCGTCCTGGCGGCGGCCGGGCTCAAGCGGCTGGGCCTGGGCCAGCGTATCCGCCAGATTTTCACGCCCCAGCAGATGCTCCCGGCAGCGGGCCAGGGCGCCCTGGCCATCGAGGTGCGCGCCGATCGCGACGGACTGCTCCAGCTCCTGGCGCCGCTGGCTCACCCGGCGTCGTGGCTGGCCGTCTCTGCCGAACGGGCGGTGAGCCGGGCCATGGGCGGAAGCTGTTCGATGCCTTTGGCGGCCTTTGCCACGGTTTCGGGCGCGAAGCTGCAGCTGCGCGCGGCCTGGGGCGATCCGGATGACCCCGAGGCGTTGGTGCGAGCCGATTCGGCAGGTCCGGCCGCCGATTTGGCACAGGCCGTCGAACTGGGCAACGGCGTCGCGGCGCAGCTGCGCGCCGCCGGCGCCCACTGAGCCTTGACGGCCATGCGGGTGCTGGTGACCCGGCCCGAACAGCAGGCCTCGCGCTGGACTGAGCAGCTGTGCGGGCGCGGCTTCGACGCAGTCGCACTCCCCCTCATCGAGATCGCCCCGGCGCCGCGGCCGCAGGCGCTGCATCGTGCCTGGCAGGAACTGGGTCGTTTCCGCGCCGTGATGTTCGTCAGCGGCAACGCCGTGCGGCATTTCTTCGCTCACCGGCCCAATGGGGCTTGCTGGCCCCGCGGGACCCGCGCCTGGGCGCCGGGAAACGGGACGGGGGAAGCGCTGATCGGGGCCGGTGTCGGCGCCGACCTGCTGGATGCGCCCGGCCCCAATGCAACGCAGTTCGATTCCCAGGTCCTGTGGCCCCAGGTTGCGGGCCAGGTGAGGGCGGGCGATCGGGTGCTGATCGTTCGCGGCGACGACGCCCGGGCGCACGGCGCGCCGCGCGATTGGCTGGCCGCACAGCTGGGCGCGGCGGGCGCGCGGGTGCAGGCCGTCGCCGCCTATGTGCGAGCGACGCCCGTGTTGGACGAGGCGCAGCGCGCGCACGCCATGCTGGGAGTGACGCAAGGCGTATGGCTGTTCAGCAGCTCTCAGGCGATCGCCAACCTGCAGCAGTTGCTGCCGACGCACCAGTGGACGCGGGCTCGGGCGGTGGTCACCCACTCACGCATCGCGGACGTCGCGCACCTCGCCGGTTTCGGTGTTGTTTGCGAGTCACGACCGACCCTGGAGTCCGTCGCCGCAGCCCTAGAATCGTTTCGATGAGTTCCGAGCCCGCCAGCGCATCCACGACACCCAGCGAGGTTCCTTTGCCGGAAATCGCCGAACCCACCGCGCAGCGCCCCCAGGGCCCGGCGGACGGCGCGGGCCGGGGCGTCATGTATGTTTTCCTGGCGCTCGGCGCGTTGTCCCTCGTGGTGAGCAGCATGCTGTGGCAACGGCTTTCGAATATCCAGGAGCAGCTCGCGCGGCAAAGCGCGGACGCCGGCGCCAATGCGATCGAGGCACGCACCTTGGCAAGGCAGGCGCAGGAGCTTGCCCGGGAAACGGCGGCCCGCCAAGCCTTGACCGATACACGGCTGAGTGAAGTGGCGCTGCAGCGTGCGCAGATCGAGGAGCTCGTGCAAAGCATGTCGCGCTCACGTGACGAGAACATGCTGGTGGACATCGAGGCTGCCTTGCGCCTGGCGCAGCAGCAAGCACAAGCCACGGGCAGCGTCGAGCCGCTGCTGGCATCCCTGCGCAGCGCCGACCAGCGCCTGGAGCGCTCCGGGCAGCCTCGGCTTTCGCGGGTTCGTGCCGCGGTGATGCGCGACACCGACCGCATCAAGTCCACCAGCACGACCGACGTGCCGGGCCTTTTGGTCAGGCTGGACGACCTGGCCCGGCAGGTGGACGAGCTGCCGCTGGCCAACGCCGTGCCAGCGACGGGCGTCCTGGCAGGGGCTGCGAGGCAGGCGCCCGCCGCGCCGCTGCCCTGGTGGGAACGCGTGCTCGACGATATCCGCGACGAAGCGCGCGGACTGCTGCGCGCGAGCCGCATCGATCAGCCCGAGGCCGTGCTGCTGGCCCCCGACCAGGCCTTCTTCCTGCGCGAAAATCTCAAGCTCAGGCTGCTCAACGCGCGCCTGGCCCTGCTGTCGCGCCAAACCGATTCCGCGCGGGCCGACGTCGCGGCCGCGGCTGCGGCGCTGCGCAAGTACTTCGACCCGGCCGCGCGCAAGACCCAGGCGGCGGCCGCCCAATTGCAGCAGGTGCAAGCCCAGCTACGGACAGTCGAATTGCCGCGCATCGACGAGACCCTCGCGGTGCTGGCGACCACCGCGGCGAGGAAATAACGCAGTGCGCGCCGCGCTCTGGTTATTGGCATTGTTCGGCGTGGCAGTCGCCATCGCCCTGTTCGCGGGCAACAACCAGGGAACGGTGACCGTGTTCTGGCCGCCGCACCGGGTGGATATCTCTCTCAACCTGGTGTTGCTGCTGCTGTTCGCCGCCTTCGCCTTCCTGCACGCCGCGCTCGGTGCGCTGGCCGCGCTTTTCGATCTGCCGCGCCAAGCCTTGCGCTGGCGGCTGCAGCAGAAAGAGCGCGCCATGCACGGGTCCCTGCTCGATGGCTTGTCGCACCTTCTCGCGGGCCGTTTCATCCGGGCCCGCAAGTCGGCGGAAACCGCGCTGGGGCAGGAGCGGTCGCTGAGCAGCGGCGGCATGCACCCGCCGAATGCGGCGCAAGTGCGTACGCTGGCCCATCTGTTGGCGGCGGAAAGCGCGCAGGCCTTGCAGGACAAGGCGGGTAGGGACGAGCACCTGAAGCAGGCGCTGGACCAGACGACATCGCGCGAGCCCCAGGAAACGTATGAGGGCGCGTTGATGCGAGCCGCGCGCTGGTCGCTGGACGACCGCGAGCCGGAAGCCGCGATGGCGTGGCTTAAAGGCCTGCCGCAGGGTGCGGCCCGCCGCACTCTGGCGCTTCGCATGAAGCTCAAGGCGGCGCGGCTCACCCACCGGACGGCTGAAGCGCTCGAGACGGCACGGCTCCTGTCCAAGCACCGGGCCTTTTCCGCCAGCGCGGCGCAGAGCATCGTGCGTGGCCTGGCGGTGGATCTGCTCAATGGCGCGCACGATGCCGCGCAGCTGCAGCGCGCCTGGAACTCACTGGAGCCGGCCGAGCGCCTGATGCCGGAGCTGGCTGTCCATGCGGCCCAGCGGCTCACCGGCCTCGGCGGCGATGCGCATCTGGCGCGCGACTGGCTCTTGCCGGTGTGGGAGCAACAGGGCCAGCTGGGCGATGCCCTGAAGGTGAAACTGGTGCGTGCCCTGGAAGACGGGCTGGGCAGCCTGGACGGGGCGTGGCTGGCGCGCATCGAAGCCGCGCAGAAGGCGAATCCCCGCGATGCGACGCTGCAGTACCTCGCCGGTATGGCCTGCATGAAGCGGCAGCTGTGGGGAAAAGCCCAGCAGCTGATGAGCCAGGCGGCCATGGGCCTCGGCGACGAGAAGCTGCACCGGAACGCATGGCGTTCGCTGGCCGTGCTGGCGGAAGAACGCGGCGACGAGGAAGCCGCCGCGCAATCCTGGAAACGCGCGGGCGGCGACTGACGCCGCCGCCGCCGCTGCGCTTATTGCAGCGGCTGGGGGCCCTGTTCAAACGGCAGCTTCAGGCCCTGCAAGTCGCGCCTGGTTTCGACCAGCACCAGCGGACCATCGTCGATGCGCACGGACGCCGGACGTTCGCGAGGCACGCGGGGGGCACGGGGCTCCGCCGCAATCGCAGCCTGAACGGCCGCGATCTTGCCCGCATCCGAATTGACCCACTGCAAGCCGGACCCTTCGGCGATGCTTGCGAGCTCGGTCACGGGCAGGTCGAAGGGTTGCACCGCCGGAAGGCCTTTTGCCGGACGCGCCTGGCCGTTGCCTTTTCCTCCCTGGCCGGGAGCAGGGTGAGATGGCTGGATCGCAGCCTGCTGCGGCAGCTCAGGTGCTTGCGATGCGCCTTGCACTTCTTCCGTCACGAAGCCTGTCGGGTAGCGCGGCCTGTCCGCGCGGTCTTCACGCTGTTGGTCCGGCGGGGCAACCGCCTCATTGGCCACGGTGCCTTGAGGCTCGCTGGAGGCCGCCGGGACGTCATCCCGAGGCTGGCGTTCACGCCGGTCGCGGCCATAACGGTCCCGTGAACGGGGCTCGCGGCGCTCGTCGCCTTCGGGCTCGCTGCGCTGCCCGTCCCGGTGCGTATGCGATTCCAGCACGGCATCGGCCGCGGGCATCTGCTGATCGCCCATGTCGATCACCGCCCCCACGGAGCCGCCGGCGCTCGCCAGCGCCGCGGCCTGTTCGTCGGCCTGGCCGGCCGGCGCGTCCTGGCG
>JACDFR010000067.1 GCA_013815685.1 Ramlibacter sp. | reverse complement strand
GCGTGTATGCAAGGCTGGCCGCCTTGCAGTTCATGGAATAGGGTTTTGACCGAGCTGCAGGAAGATCGGACCGCTGCACGAGGAGAGCTACATCTACGTCCAGGACGTCAGGGAACAGGCATACGGTTATGGCGGGCAGACCCAGGAATACCGCTACATCAGGAACAAGCTCCGAGCGATTACTGCAGCGGCTCCTTCAGGGCCTTGGGGAGGGGCAGCGGCAGCACCGCGATGCCCTCCTCCGCCAGCGCTTGGGTCTCTCGTGACGAGGCCTGGCCGCGGATGCCGCGCTCCGGGGTTTCTCCGTAGTGGATACGCCGCGCCTCTTCGGCGAAGCGCTCGCCTACGTCGTCGGTGTTGGCCATCACATGCCGCACCATCTTGAGCCATTGCGCCTGCATGGCGGCGTCGGGGGTGGCCATGACTTCCCGGCGCGGGGCGGCCTGGCCGGCGCCCAGGTTCAGGCGTGGCGCGCTGGGCATCTTGCTGACAGCCGTGTCCTCGCACAGCGGGCATTCCACCAGCCCGCGCCCCAGCTGCCCCCGGAAGTCGTCTTCGGAGGCGAACCAGCCTTCAAAACTGTGGCTGTGCGAACACTGGAGGTTGAGGACCTTCATGGAATGGATTATGGGCGCCATTCCAGGTTCCAAGCTCCCGACGTCACGTTCTGCAGCCAAAGAGCGCCCGCCAGCGTTTTGGCGTCGGTCACGCGGCCGTCGAAGCACCAGGCGGCAAGTTCGGCCGGCGTGGCGGTGATCACCTCGAGAAACTCGCCCTCGTCGAGCCGGCGCTCGCCTGCGACCAAGCCCCGGGCGAACCAGATGTCGATGAATTCGGTGGAATAGGAAATCACCGGATGGAGCACGCCCGCGCGGGCCCATTCGCCGGCGCTGTAGCCGGTCTCTTCCAGCAGTTCGCGGCGGGCGCAGTACAGGGGGTCTTCGCCGGGTTCGAGCTTGCCGGCGGGGAATTCGACCATCACCCGCCCGACCGGGTAGCGAAACTGGCGCTCCAGCACCACGCGGCCATCGTCCAGCAGCGGGATGATCATCACCGCGCCGGAATGAACGACGTATTCCCGCGTCGCCTGCTTTCCGTCCGGCAACGCCACGGTGTCGCGGAAGGCATGCAGCAAATGGCCCTTGAACAGCTCCTGGCTGCCCGTCTTGCGTTCTATCAGGTGGCTGTCATCGGTCATGGCGGTCAATGCGGATGGCGGCGCAGGAGGTAGCGCCAGATGAAGCCCGGGAAGGCCAAGGTGATGAAAAGCGCGCCGGTGATGGCGTAGAACTCCCAGCCCTGGGGTGCGATCTGCCCGGCGCGTTTTTCGACCAGCAGGCCGACGGTGCCCACGGCGAAGTACATGAACACCAGTTCGGCCAGCCGCAAGGCGAGCGGCTTCGGGCGCGTGAGCGGAATCACCGCCAGCAGCCGCTGGTTCATGAACGGAAGGTTGGCCGCGGCGAATGCCAGCAGGATCACCAGCCAGATGGAAGCGGTCTGCGACATGCCAGATCAGCCGGGCCAGGCCTTCGCCGGGCCGCCCCAGGAAGGGCTGCGCCCCCTCGGGGGGTAGAGCAGCGGCGCAGCCGCAAACGTGGGGGCCATCAGCTGCCCAGCGTCTTGATGATGGCCTGCGCGCACAGCGTCATCAGGCCGCCGGGCAGGACCCCCAGGATCAGGATCAGCGCGCCGTTGAGTATGAGCACGATACGGACGTCGGCGGGCGCGGAAACAGTGGTGGCGGTGATCGGTGCGTCGAAGTACATCACCTTGATCACGCGAAGGTAATAGAACGAGCCGATCAGGGACATCAGGACGGCGAAGACCGCGAGCCAGATGTACAGCGCCTGGCCCGAAGCCACCAGCGCCTGCAGCACGGCCAGCTTTGCATAGAAGCCCACCAGTGGCGGCACACCCGCCAGCGAGAACAGGCACACGGCCATCACACCGGCATAAAGAGGGCTGCGCCGGTTCAAACCCGCCAGGTCGGAAATCTCTTCGCTCTCGAACCCTTCGCGCGCCAGCAGGAGGATGATGCCGAAGCTCGCCAGCGTCGTGAGGACGTAGGTCACGATGTAAAACATCGCCGAGCTGTACGCATTGGCAGCCGACAGCGTGTTGTTGTTCACGACGCCCGACAGCAGGCCCAGCAGCACGAAACCCATCTGCCCGATCGTCGAATAAGCCAGCATGCGCTTGAGGTTGGTCTGGGCGATGGCCGCCAGGTTGCCCACCAGGAGCGAGCCGATCGCCATGACCATCAGCATCTGCTGCCAGTCCAGGGCCAGCGGCAGCAGGCCTTCCACCAGCAGGCGGATGGAAATCGCGAAGGCCGCGAGCTCGGGCGCCGTTCCGATCATGATCGTGACCGAGGTCGGCGCACCCTGGTACACGTCCGGAATCCACATGTGGAACGGCGCGGCGCCCAGCTTGAATGCCAGTCCGGCCACGATGAAGACGAGCCCGAACACCAGCACCTGGTGCTTGACCTGGCCCGAGTTGACGGTCTTGAAGACGGTGGCGATGTCCAGCGAGCCGGTCGCGCCGTAGAGCATGGACAAGCCGTAGAGAAGAAAGCCGCTGGCCATGGCGCCAAGCACGAAATACTTCATCGCCGCTTCCGTCGCTGTCGCGTTGTCACGGCGAAGCGCGACCAGGGCATAGCTGCACAGTGTCAGAAGCTCCAGGCCCAGGTAGATCACGAGGAAGTTGCTGCCCGACATCATGATGAAGATGCCCAGCAGCGAGAACATCGCCAGCGTGAACATTTCGCCGCCTCGCAGCATGTCGCGGTCCGCGGCATACGGCCGCCCGTAGACCAGGCACACCATCATCGCCAGCGTGGCGAAGCATTTGAGCCAGTTGCCCATGGGGTCGCTCACCACCATGCCGCCGAAAGCGTAGAGCGTCTGGTTCTCGATCGCGAGCTCGGCGCTGAAGTAGGCCACCACCGCCAGCGTCCCCATGGTCAGCCAGTATGTCAGGTTGCGCAGGCGCGACTTCACGCCCAGGTCCACCATGGCGATGACGCAGGCCATCACGAGCAGGACGATTTCCGGGGCGACGATGATCAGGCTTGATTTGTCCAACATATTCTTGTCTCAGAGCTTGGACGCGGCCACATGTTTGAGGAAATCCGCCACCGAGACGTTCATCACGTCGGTGAACGGTTTGGGATAGATGCCCATGTAGAGCACCGCGACGGCCAGCAGTCCCAGCATCAGGAATTCGCGGCTGTTGATGTCGGTGAGCCCGCGCACCTCGTCATTGGCGACCGGCCCCAGGTAGACCCGCTTGAACATCCACAAGGTATAGGCCGCACCGAAAATCAGCGCCGAAGCGGCCGCCAGCCCCAGCCAGAAGTTGGCCTTCACGGCCCCCAGGATCACCATCCACTCGCCGACGAAGCCCGCTGTGGCGGGCAGGCCGCAGTTGGCCATGGCGAACAGGAGCGCGAACGCGGTGAAGTTCGGCATCGTGTTGACGACACCACCATAGCTGGCGATCTGGCGCGAATGCACGCGGTCGTAGAGCACACCGATGCACAGGAACATCGCGCCCGACACGAAGCCATGGGCGATCATCTGGATGATGCCGCCGGCCACGCCCAGGTCGTTGAAGATGAAGAAGCCCAGTGTCACGAAGCCCATGTGCGCCACGGATGAATAGGCCACCAGCTTCTTCATGTCCTGCTGGACCATGGCCACCAGCCCCACGTAAATGACGGCAATGAGCGACAGCGCGATCATCAGCCACGCCCACTCGCGCGAGGCATCCGGCGCAATCGGCATGGAAAAGCGAAGGAAGCCGTAGGCGCCCAGCTTCAGCATGATCGCCGCCAGCACAGCCGAGCCGCCCGTCGGCGCTTCCACGTGCACGTCGGGCAGCCAGGTATGGACAGGCCACATCGGCACCTTCACCGCGAACGCCGCGAAGAACGAGAAGAAAATCAGCGTCTGCACCGACAGGCCGAGCGGCAGCTTGTGCCAGGTGGCGATATCGAAACTGCCGCCGGACTTGGTGTACAGGTAAACCAGGGCGACCAGCATCAGCAGCGATCCGAGCAGCGTGTAGAGGAAGAACTTGAACGCCGCATAGATCTTGTTGGGCCCGCCCCAGACCCCGATGATCAGGTACATCGGGATCAGCGTGGCTTCGAAGAAGGTGTAGAACAGGATGCCGTCGAGCGCGCAGAACACACCGATCATCAGGCCCGACAGGATCAGGAAGGCCCCCATGTACTGGTTGACGCGATCGGTGATGGCTTCCCATGCCGAAATCACCACCACCAGGGTGATGAAGGCGGTGAGCAGGACGAACCAGAACGAAATGCCGTCGATGCCGACGTGGTAATTGACGTTGAACCGGTCGATCCAGCGCACCTTCTCGACGAATTGCATGGCCGACGTGCCGGCGTCGAACCCCGCGTAGAGCGGGAGCGTGACCAGCAGGCTGATCACGGCGCCGATGAGGGCGAGCCAGCGCACGGCGCGCGCCTGGTCGTCCCGTCCCAGGGCCAGCAGCACGACGCCGAAGAAGATCGGCGTCCAGATGGCGAGGCTTAGCAAACCCATTTTTTTATTCTTCCAGCATGTTCTAGCAAGTTGGGGACAGGGTTAAAGGCCTGGCCCGCAAGGTTATTTGTTCAACCACACGAACCACGTCATCAGCGCGAAAACGCCGATGATCATCGCGAAGGCGTAGTGGTAGATGTAGCCGGTCTGCAACCAGCGCACCATCCCCGCAGCCCACGCCACGCCGCGGGCGCTGCCGTTGACCAAGGCGCCATCGATCACGGCCTGATCGCCACCCTTCCACAGGCCCACGCCCAGCAAGCGCGCGCCGCGCGCGAGCACGTTTTCGTTGAACCAGTCCATGTAGTACTTGTTGTCCAGCAGCGTATAGAGCGGCTGCACGCGCGCCTTGATCGCGCCGGGCAGCCCCGGCCGGTACATGTACAAAAACCATGCGCTCACCACGCCGGCCAGGGCCAGCCAGAACGGCGCGGTCATGAGGCCATGCACGGCCATTTGCCACGGCCCATGGAAGATACGCGCCAGATTGGCCATCGCCGGGTGCTTGTCGTTGTCCACCACGATAGCGTCCTTGAGCAGGTCGCCGAACAGCATGGGCTCGATGGTGAGGAAACCGATGATCACCGAGGGGATCGCCAGCAACACCAGGGGCACGGTCACGACCCAGGGCGATTCGTGCGGCTGGTTGGCATGATCGCCATGATCGTCCTTGTGATGCTGCACATCGGGCTCTTCGTCCGAATGGCTGCCATGGTGCGCATCCGGGTTCTGCCCGAAGCGCTCCTTGCCATGGAAAACCAGGAAGTACATGCGAAACGAGTAGAAGGCCGTCACGAACACGCCGGCCAGTACGGCGAAGTAGGCGAAACCGGCGCCGGGCACGCGGCTGAAATGCACCGCCTCGATGATGCTGTCCTTGGAGTAGAACCCGGCGAAAAGAGGCGTGCCGATCAGGGCCAGCGAGCCAAGCAGCGACGTGATCCAGGTGATCGGCATGTACTTGCGCACACCGCCCATCCAGCGGATGTCCTGGTTATGGTGCATGCCGATGATCACGGAACCCGCCGCGAGGAACAGCAAGGCCTTGAAGAAGGCATGCGTCATGAGGTGGAAGACGGCCACGGAGTATGCCGAGGCACCCAGCGCCACCGTCATGTAGCCCAGCTGGGACAAGGTGGAGTACGCCACCACCCGCTTGATGTCGTTCTGGATGATGCCCAGGAACCCCATGAACAAGGCCGTGATGGCCCCGATGACGATGATGAACGACAGGGCCGTGTCGCTGAGTTCGAACAGCGGCGACATGCGCGCCACCATGAAGATGCCCGCGGTCACCATCGTCGCGGCGTGAATCAGCGCCGAGATGGGCGTGGGGCCTTCCATCGAGTCCGGCAGCCAGACATGCAGAGGGAACTGGGCGCTCTTGCCCATCGCGCCGATGAAGAGGCAGATGCAGATGACCGTGATCAGCTGCCAGGCGGTGCCGGGGAAGCCCAGCTTGGCCAGCTCACCGGCCTTGGCGAAGGTCTCGGCGTAGCTCAAGGTCCCGGTGAACGCGACGATCAGGCCGATGCCCAGGATGAAGCCGAAGTCGCCCACACGGTTGACCAGGAAGGCCTTCATGTTGGCGAAGATCGCCGTGGGCTTGTTGAACCAGAAACCGATCAGCAGGTAAGACACCAGGCCCACCGCCTCCCAGCCGAAGAACAGCTGCAGGAAGTTGTTGCTCATCACGAGCATCAGCATCGAGAAGGTGAACAGCGAGATGTAGGCGAAGAAGCGGTTGTAGCCGTCGTCCTCCTGCATGTAGCCGATGGTGTAGATGTGGACCATCAGCGAAACGAAGGTCACCACGCACATCATCATTGCCGTCAGGCCGTCGACGAGGAAGCCGACTTCCATTTTCAGCCCGCCGATCACCATCCACTCGTAGAGGGTGGCGTTGAACCGGGCGCCGTCGAAGGCGACGCTCTTGAGTGTCATGGCCGAGATGACGAATGCCACGAACACACCCAGGATGCACAGCGTGTGCGACAGGCGCCGGCCGATGCGGTTGCCGCCGAAACTGGTGCCAAGAATGCCCGCGGCCAGGGCGCCGGCCAAGGGGGCCAGCGGAACGGCGAGCAGGGTGGAAGCGTTGAGGGTCTGGCTCATGTTCTTGTCAAGGAGCGCGGGGGCTCGCGTTTAGCCTTTGAGCGTGTTGAGTTCGTCGACGTTGATGCTCGATTTGTTCCGGAACAGCAGCACCAGGATCGCCAGCCCGATGGCCGACTCCGCCGCGGCCACGGTAAGGATGAAGAAGACGAACACCTGGCCGTGCATGTCGCCCAGGTAGTAGGAGAAGGCCACAAAGTTCATGTTGACCGCCAGCAGCATCAGTTCGATGGCCATCAGCAGCACGATGAGGTTGCGGCGATTCAGGAAGATGCCGATCACCGACAGCGCGAAAAGCATCGCGCCGAGCGAAAGAAAGTGGCCGAGAGTGAGCGTCATGCCTTGGCCTCCCCGGCGCCGGGTGGCGCGGGCTCGGGTTCAGGGGCTGCCATCGTGGGCCCCATCTTGATGACCTGCATGCGATCGCGGGCCTTGACCCGCACCTGGTCGGACGGATCCATGTGCCTGCTGTCCTTGCGCCGGCGCAAGGTGAGCGCGATGGCCGCGATGATGGCGACCAGCAGTATTACGGCCGCGATCTCCAGTGGGTACAGGTATTGGGTGTACAACAGCTTGCCCAGTTCCTTGGTATTGGACACCTGCGCGGCACCTTGCCCCGCAGCCGGCAGTGCCCGCGGCTCTTCGCCCAGGCGAAAGCCACCCATCAGCACAGCCGCCATCTCCAGGGCGATCAGGGCCCCGACGCTGGCAGCGAGCGGGAAATGCTTCCAGAAGCCCGCCCTCATTGCGTCCACGTTGATGTCGAGCATCATCACGACAAACAGGAACAGCACCATCACCGCCCCCACATAGACCAGCACCAGCGAGATGGCCAGAAATTCCGCCTTCAGCAGTATCCAGACCGCGGCCGCCTGGAAAAAGGCCAGCACCAGGTAGAGCGCCGCATAGACGGGGTTGCGCGCCGTGATGACGCGAAACGACGCGAAGAGCAACACCGCGGAAAACAGGTAGAAGAAGCCGGTTCGGATATCCATGGGTATTCTTTTTCTGGATCAGGTCTTCGCCGGGCCGCCCCGGGAAGACCTGGGCCCGCTCCACTGTACAGCTGCGCGCACGGGCGTTGCGCGAGCCGGCACTACACGAAGTGACGAGCGTGGGGGCTTCATCATTCAGCGGTATTTGGCGTCGGCGGCCCGGCGCGCGGCGATTTCGGCTTCGTAGCGGTCGCCCACGGCCAGCAGCATGTCCTTGGTGAAGTACAGGTCGCCGCGCTTTTCGCCGTGGTATTCCAGGATGTGGGTCTCGACGATGGAATCGACGGGGCAGCTTTCTTCGCAGAAGCCGCAGAAGATGCACTTCGTCAGGTCGATATCGTAGCGGGTCGTGCGGCGGGTGCCGTCCGCGCGCTGGTCCGACTCGATCGTGATCGCGAGCGCAGGGCACACGGCCTCGCAGAGCTTGCAGGCGATGCAGCGTTCCTCGCCGTTCTCATAGCGGCGCAGCGCGTGCAGGCCGCGAAAGCGCGGCGACAGCGGCGTCTTTTCCTCGGGGAACTGCACCGTGATCTTGCGGCTGAAGGCGTACTTGCCGGTGATGGCGAGGCCCTTGAACAACTCGAACAGCAGGAAGCTGGACAGGAAGTCCTTGAGGGAGAAAGCCGGGCGCGACGCCAGGGCTTGGGTGGTCATGAGCAAATCCTTCCGGCGGCAACCGAGGCGCCGCCCGGCCGCCCGACGGCGGCGTGCGCCCCCATGGGGGGCAGCGAATACATGAAGTGAGAAGCGTGGGGGCTCATGTCATTTCCAGATGTTGTAGGGGGCGTCGAGCTGCATTACGCCGCCCACCAGTACCAGCCAGACCAGCGTGACCGGGATGAAGATCTTCCAGCCCAGGCGCATGATCTGGTCGTAGCGGTAGCGCGGGAACGTGGAACGCACCCACAGGAACATGGTGACGACCATGAAGGTCTTGATGCCCAGCCAGATCCAGCCGGGAATGAAGCCGAGAAATTCGAACGGGGGCAGCCAGCCGCCCAGGAACATGATGACGGCCAGGATGGAGACCAGCCACATGTTGGCGTACTCGGCCAGGAAGAACATGGCGAAGCTCATGCCCGAGTACTCGATCATGTGGCCCGCGACGATCTCGGATTCGCCTTCCACCACGTCGAACGGGTGGCGGTTGGTTTCCGCCAGCCCGGAGATGAAGTAGACGAAGAAAATCGGCAGCAGGGGCAGCCAGTTCCAGGAGAACAGGTTGAGGCCCATGTCGGCGCCGTGGCCCTTGGCCTGGCTCATCACGATGTCCGTCATGTTCATGCTGCCGGCAACCATGAGCACCACCACCAGGCAGAAACCCATGGCGATTTCGTAGCTCACCATCTGCGCCGAAGCCCGCAGCGCGCCCAGGAAAGCGTACTTGGAGTTGGAGGCCCAGCCGGCGATGATCACGCCATAGACCTCCAGCGAGGTGATCGCCATCAGGAACAGCAGGCCGGCGTTGATGTTGGCCAGCGCCACGTCGGGGCCGAAGGGAATCACGGCCCAGGCGGCCAGCGCCGGCATGATGGTCATGATCGGCCCCAGCAAGAAGAGGCCCTTGTTGGCTGCCGTCGGCAGGATGATTTCCTTGGTCAGCAGCTTGACGGCATCGGCGATGGGCTGCAGCAGGCCGAGCGGGCCGACGCGGTTGGGGCCGACCCGGATCTGGGTGAAGCCGATGGCCTTGCGCTCCCAGAGCGTCAGGTAGGCCACGGCGCCCATCAGGGGCAGCACTACCGCAATGATCTTGAGCAGCGTCCAGGCCAGCGGCCAGGCAACGCCCGTCCACCAGCCCGCCGCGACCAGGCCATTGCCGAAGCCGTAGATCTGGTCGATCATGCCGGCGCTCCCTCAGCAGTCCGAACCGCACGGGCATCGGCAGTGAATTGCAGCGACGGCGCCCGGCGCACGATGCTGTCCAGCTGGTAGATGGCGGCCGTTACCGGCCGGCCCGCAACAACCGCAAGGTCGATCGCGGCAGAGGTCGCGTTGCCCAGCTTGTCGCCCTGCACATGGGTGGCTTTGGCGTCGGCGGCCCCACGTGCGGCCAGCAGAACATCCTGGGCCGACTCGAACTCGAAGCCGGGCAGGCCCAGCAGGTTGCCCAGGACGCGAAGGACTTTCCATGCGGGGCGGGTCTCTCCCAGGGGCTTGACCACGGCATGGAAACTCTGCACCCTGCCCTCGGCGTTGACGAAGGTGCCCGGCGTTTCTGTGAACGGCGCGATCGGCAACAGCACATCGCTGAATGCCAGGTTGGCCTTGAACGGGCTGAGCGACACGACCATTTGGGCTTGCGCCAGGGCTGCTGCGGACCTGGCGCCGGCCGCCGAATCGAACTCGGGTTCGTTGTTCAGCAGGATCGCCGCCTTCAAACCGCCGCCCAGCATCTGGCCCGCGTTCAAGCCGTTCGCGCCCGGCATCGCGCCCACGAGCTGCGCGCCGACGGTGTTGGCCGCCTCGGTCAGGTAGCCCACGGTCGCACCGGTCTGTTGGCCGATCCAGTTGGCCAGGGCCAGCAGGCCGGACGCATTGGCGTGATGCGCAGCGGCGTTGCCCAGCAGGATGGCCTTGCGCTCGCCGCCCAGCAACGACATGGCGATGGCCTTGGCCGAATCCGTCGCATTGCCCTGGGCGGGCGATGCCCCACCCTTTTCCGCCGCGATGGCGGTGGCGACGTCCGCCAACGCCTGCGCCCAGCCCGACGCGGGCGTGATCACCGACGTGGCGATGGACATGGCCCAGTCGCTGGCGGCATCGTGGATCACCGACACCCGTGCACCCTTTCGCACCGCCGCGCGAACGCGCAGCGAGAACAGCGGCTGGTCCTTGCGAAGGTTGGAGCCGACCACCAGTACACGCTGCAGGTTCGACAGCGATGCGATCGAGGTGCCGAGCCACCGCACACTTTCCGCCTTGGGAAACTGGGCGTTGCGCAGGCGGTAATCGATGTTCTCGCTGCCTAGACCGCGCACCAGCGCCCCGGCCAGGTACAGCTCTTCCACCGTACTGTGCGGGCTGACCAGCGCACCGATGCTTTGTGCGCCATGGTCGGCCTTGACCTGCTTCAGGCCGTTGGCCACATACTCCAAGGCGGTTTGCCAGTCCACGGTCTTCCACTCGCCACCCTGCTTGAGCATGGGTGCCGTGAGGCGCTCGTCTTCGTTGAGCGCCTCGTAGGAGAAACGGTCGCGGTCGGCCAGCCAGCATTCGTTGACCTGCTCGTTCTCGAGCGGGAGCACGCGCATGACCTTGTTGTTCTTGACCTGGACGATCAGGTTGGCGCCGGTGGAATCGTGGGGGCTGACCGACTTGCGCCGTGACAGCTCCCAGTTGCGGGCCTGGTAGCGGAACGGCTTGCTGGTGAGCGCGCCGACCGGGCACAGGTCGATCATGTTGCCGGAGACTTCCGAGTCGACCGTGTCGTTGAGCACGGTGGTGATCTCCGAATGCTCGCCGCGGTGGATCATGCCCAGCTCCATCACGCCGGCCACTTCCTGGCCGAAGCGCACGCAGCGGGTGCAGTGGATGCAGCGGCTCATCTCTTCCATCGAAATGAGAGGGCCAACGTCCTTGTGCAGCACCACGCGCTTTTCTTCCTCGTAGCGCGACGACGAGCCGCCGTAGCCCACCGCCAGGTCCTGCAGCTGGCATTCCCCGCCCTGGTCGCAGATGGGGCAGTCCAGCGGATGGTTGATCAGCAGGAACTCCATCACCGACTGCTGCGCCTTGAGGGCCTTGTCGCTTTTGGTGCGCACGATCATGCCGTTGGTGACGGGCGTGGCGCAGGCCGGCATCGGCTTGGGCGCTTTTTCCACATCGACCAGGCACATCCGGCAATTGGCCGCGATGCTGAGTTTCTTGTGATAGCAGAAGTGCGGGATGTAGGTGCCCGCCTTGTCGGCCGCATGCATGATCATGCTGCCTTCGGGGACTCCCACCTTCTGTCCGTCAAGTTCGATTTCAACCATATGTTCTTTCCGGATCAGCCGCGGGCGCCCGCGGGCATCGGCTGCTCCCCATCCGAAGCCGGAAGGTTCGGCCGCTTGATCATGGCCTCGAACTCGTGCCTGAAGTGCTTGATCATGGCGCGCACCGGCATCGCCGCCGCGTCGCCCAGCGCGCAGATGGTGCGGCCCTGGATGTTATCGGCCACCGAGTTGAGCAAATCCATGTCACTGGGCTTGCCGTGGCCGTTGTGGATGCGGTCGACCACCCGCCAGAGCCAGCCCGTGCCTTCGCGGCAGGGTGTGCACTGGCCGCAGGATTCGTGCATGTAGAAATACGACAGGCGCTTGAGCGATTCGACCATGCAGCGCGAGTCGTCCATGACGATCACAGCGCCCGAGCCCAGCATGGAGCCGGCTTTGGCGATGGAGTCGTAGTCCATCGTGCACTGCATCATGATGTTCGCGGGCAGCACCGGCGCGGACGAGCCGCCCGGGATCACAGCCTTGAGCGTGCGGCCTTCGCGGACACCGCCCGCCAGTTCGAGCAGCTTGCTAAAGGGCGTGCCGAGCGGGATCTCGTAGTTGCCCGGCAGCTCCACGTCGCCGGACACCGAATAGATCTTGGTGCCGCCGTTGTTCGGCTTGCCGCACTCGAGGTAGGCCTGGCCGCCGTTGCGGATGATCCAGGGCACGGCCGCGAATGTCTCGGTGTTGTTGATCGTGGTCGGCTTGCCGTACAAGCCGAAGCTCGCGGGGAACGGCGGCTTGAAGCGCGGCTGGCCCTTCTTGCCCTCCAGCGATTCAAGCAGCGCCGTCTCTTCGCCACAGATGTACGCTCCGAATCCATGCGCCGCGTGCAGCTGGAAACTGAAGGTGCTCCCGAGGATGTCGTTGCCCAGCAAGCCCGCGGCCCTCGCCTCTTCCAGCGCTTCCTCGAAGCGCTCGTAGGTCTGGAAGATTTCGCCGTGGATGTAGTTGTAGCCGACGGTGATGCCCATCGCGTAAGCGGCGATGATCATGCCTTCGATGACCTGGTGCGGGTTGAACTGCAGCAGGTCGCGGTCCTTGAAGGTGCCGGGTTCGCCCTCGTCCGAATTGCAGACCAGGTACTTTTGCCCCGGAAACTGGCGGGGCATGAAGCTCCACTTCAGGCCGGTGGGAAAGCCCGCGCCGCCGCGGCCGCGCAGCGCCGATTCCTTGACCGTGGCGATCACCTGATCCTGGGTCAGGCCCTCATCGATGATTTTGCGCAAGGCCTTGTAGCCGTCGCGCGCCTCGTAGTCCTTCAGCCGCCAGTTGGTGCCATCGAGCCCCGCGTAGATCTGAGGGTTGATATGGCGGCCGTGGAAGCAGGTCTGGACGCCGGTGGCCTGGAACTGGGAAAGCACTTGCTGCGCGTTCATGAGGTCGCACCTTTCAGCCCGTCGATCATCTGGTCGAGCTTGTCGGAGCTCATGAAGCTGCACATCGTCCGGTCGTTCACCAGCATCACGGGCGAGTCGCCGCAAGCGCCGAGGCACTCGCTTTGCTGCAGCGTGAACATGCCGTCCGCCGTGGTCTCGCCCATCCTGATGCCGAGCCGGTGCTCCAGGTGGCGCAGGGCCTTGGCGCCGCCCTGCAACTGGCATGGCAGGTTGGTGCAGACGTTGAATTTGTACTTGCCCACCGGGCGCTGGTTGTACATGTTGTAGAACGTCGTGACCTCGTGCACTGCGATGGGCGGCATGCCGAGGTAGTCGGCCACGATATCCTCGCTCTCGCGGCTGACGAAGCCCTGCTCCCGCTGGACGATGGCCAGGCAGGCCATCACGGCCGACTGCTTCTGGTCAGCGGGGTACTTGGCCACTTCCTTGTCGAAGCGCGCGCGTGTGACATCGGGGATGCGGCTTTGGGAAGCGTCAGTCAATTCTTTTCTCCAGGGCTTGTTCCAGGGCAACCGCGGAACCGGCTTTGCCGGGCCGCCGGTTGGCCTTGCAGGCCGCATGGCCGCCAGACGCGGCCATTCCTCGACCTGTCCAAACCGACGCCGGTCGGTTTGGAGCCGCAGGTCTCGGCCCCCTTGAGGGGGAGGCGCCGAAGGCGCTTCGGGGGAGTCATGTTCATCGGTCAATCTCTCCGAACACGATGTCCATGGTGCCGATCACGGCCACGGCATCGGCGATCATGTGGCCACGCGACATCTCGTCCATGGCCGCCAGGTGGGCGAACCCCGGCGGCCGTATCTTCAGGCGGTACGGCTTGTTGGCGCCGTCGCTCACGATATAGATGCCGAACTCGCCCTTGGGATGCTCGACGGCGGCGTAGGCTTCGCCTTCGGGCACCCGGAAACCTTCGGAGAAGAGCTTGAAGTGGTGGATCAGCTCCTCCATGTTGGCCTTCATCGATTCGCGGTCGGGCGGCGCCACCTTGTGGTTGTCGGTGATCACGGGGCCCGGGTTCACGCGCAGCCAGTCGACGCACTGCTTGATGATGCGGTTGGACTCGCGCATCTCCTGCACCCGCACAAGATAGCGGTCGTAGCAGTCGCCGGTCTTGCCGATAGGGATGTCGAAGTCCATCTTGTCGTAGACCTCGTAGGGCTGCTTCTTGCGCAGGTCCCAGGCGAAGCCCGAGCCGCGCAGCATCGGGCCGGTGAAGCCGAGGTTCAGCGCCCGTTCGGGGGAGACGACCCCCACGCCCACGGTGCGCTGCTTCCAGATGCGGTTGTCGGTCAAGAGCGTTTCGTACTCGTCGACGTAGTGCGGGAACCGCGACACGAAGTCGTCGATGAAGTCCAGCAGCGAGCCCGTGCGGTTCTCGTTGAGCCGCTTGATCGCGCGTTCGTTGCGGATCTTGTTGACCCTGTACTGCGGCATGGTGTCCGGCAGGTCGCGGTAGACGCCGCCCGGCCGGAAATAGGCCGCGTGCATGCGGGCGCCCGACACAGCTTCGTACATGTCGAACAGGTCTTCCCGCTCGCGAAAAGCATAGATCAGCACATTCATCGCGCCGCAATCGAGCCCGTGCGCGCCCAGCCACAGCAGGTGATTCAGCAGTCGCGTGATCTCCGAGAACATCACACGGATGTACTGCGCGCGAATGGGCACTTCCAGGCCCATCATCTTTTCGATGGCCAGGCAGTAGGCGTGCTCGTTGCACATCATCGAAACGTAGTCCAGCCGGTCCATGTAGGGCAGCGACTGGATGTAGGTCTTGGTCTCCGCCAGCTTCTCGGTGGCGCGATGCAAGAGGCCGATATGCGGGTCGGCGCGCTGGATCACTTCGCCGTCGAGCTCCAGCACCAGGCGTAGCACGCCGTGCGCCGCCGGATGCTGCGGGCCGAAGTTGAGTGTGTAGTTCTTGATCTCGGCCATTACCGGGTCCCGCCCTGAGTTTCGCCGTAGTTGTCTTCCCGGATGATCCGCGGCGTGATCTCGCGCGGCTCGATGGTCACCGGCTGGTAGATCACGCGCTGGCGCTCGGGGTCGTAGCGCATCTCGGCATGGCCCGACACCGGGAAGTCTTTTCGGAACGGATAGCCGATGAAGCCGTAGTCGGTGAGGATGCGGCGCAGGTCTGAGTGGCCTTCGAACACGATGCCGTACAGGTCGAACGCCTCGCGTTCGAACCAGTTCGCGGAACTCCACAGCCCGGTCAGCGAATCCACCACCGGCAGGTCGTCGTCGGGCGCGAATACCTTCAGGCGCACGCGCTGGTTCAGGCTGATGGACAGCAAATGGGAAACCACGCAGTAACGCTGGCCGTCCCAGCCGCCATCGCGGTAATCGGAGTAGTCGACGCCGCAAACGTCGAGCAGCTGCTCGAATTTGCAGCCCGGCGCATCTCGCAGGATGGATGCCGCCGCCAGGTAGTCGGTGGAGGAGACCACCATGGTGACCTCGCCGAGCTCGAGGTCGATGCGCCTGGCCAGGCCGCCCAGGGCAGCCACCAGCGTTTCTTTGAGCGCCACCGGATCGATGGCGAATGGAATCGTCGTCATGTCTTGCTACGCCCGCGCGATGGTCTGGGTGCGCCGGATCTTCTGTTGCAGCTGGATGATTCCGTACAGCAGCGCCTCCGCCGTCGGCGGGCAGCCGGGAACATACACGTCCACCGGCACGATTCGGTCGCAGCCGCGCACCACCGAGTAGCTGTAGTGGTAGTAGCCGCCGCCGTTGGCGCAGGAACCCATCGACAGCACCCAGCGCGGCTCGGGCATCTGGTCGTACACCTTGCGCAGGGCCGGCGCCATCTTGTTGCACAGCGTACCGGCGACGATCATCAGGTCGCTTTGCCTCGGGCTCGGGCGAAACAGCATGCCGAAGCGGTCGATGTCGTAGCGCGCTGCGCCCGCATGCATCATTTCCACGGCGCAGCAGGCCAGGCCGAACGTCATCGGCCACAGCGAGCCCGTCTTGGCCCAGTTGATGACGGAGTCCACCGTGGTGGTCACCATCCCCTTGTCCAGAATGCCTTCATTAGCCATAGCAGTAGTTTTCCTGGTCGCTTTCAACCTTACTCCCAGTCGAGCGCGCCCTTCTTCCATTCGTAGACGAACCCCACCACCAGGATGGCGAGGAAAACCATCATCGCCCAGAAGCCCACCGGGCCGATTTCCCGCAACGCCACCGCCCAGGGAAAGAGAAACGCGATTTCCAGGTCGAACAGGATGAAGAGGATGGCCACCAGGTAGTAGCGCACATCGAACTTCATGCGTGCGTCCTCGAAGGCCTCGAAGCCGCACTCGTAGGGGGAGTTTTTTGCCGCATCGGGCTTGCGCGCGCCGATCGCGCCGCTCAACAGCCAGCCCAACGCCTGGGGGATCACGCCGACTGCGACGCCAACCAGGATGAACAGAAGGACTGGTAGGTACTGGTCAAGGTTCATCTTGGGGCTCTGATCACCGCTGCAAGCCAGCGGGCGCTGCCGCTGGCTTTCTTTTTATATGGTGCCGTCGGCGAGACTCGAACTCGCACAGCTTTCGCCACTACCCCCTCAAGATAGCGTGTCTACCAATTTCACCACGACGGCGGTTCTTAACTTGCCCGGACAGGCTTGAGGTTTCTTGTAATTATTGGCTCTCCAGACAGCCTAGGAGTTTACCCTGAAACAGTGCCGCTTCTCCCGTAAAGCAGCGCTTATCTGATCGAGCGCCGCCGGGCCACCCCAAGGCGCGAAGGCCACCTTAGGGGGCGGCGCAGCGGCTCGGCCGCAAGCGTGGGGGCTCATCTACTTCGTGGGGATCTGGCCGGCGCCGGACGCCGCGGGCGCCGGGACCACGGCAGCCGCCCCAGGGGCAGCCGGCGCGGTGCCGGGG